>CAILCI010000001.1 GCA_903832625.1 uncultured Burkholderiales bacterium
GAAACCCAATATTCACGTTTGTTCAGATCATGACCGCACTGCATACCATCGCTCACCGCACCAAAAAACTCCCACCGCTTCGCGTCGGCATTGGCGGCCCTGTCGGCTCAGGCAAAACCACGTTGTTGGAGATGCTGTGCAAAGCCATGCGCGAGCGCTACGACTTGGTCGCCATCACCAACGACATCTACACCAAAGAAGACCAACGCTTGCTCACCGTCAGCGGCGCGCTGCCTGCCGAGCGCATCATGGGCGTGGAGACTGGCGGCTGTCCGCACACCGCCATTCGGGAAGACGCCTCCATCAACCTCGAAGCAATTGACCGCATGCTGGTGAGTTTTCCCGATGCCGATGTGGTCTTCATCGAGAGCGGCGGCGACAACTTGGCCGCCACCTTCAGCCCTGAGTTGAGCGACCTGACCATCTATGTGATCGACGTGGCGGCGGGCGAAAAAATTCCGCGCAAAGGCGGCCCCGGCATCACCAAAAGCGATTTGTTCGTCATCAACAAAACCGACCTCGCACCGCATGTGGGCGCCGACCTGCAGGTGATGGAAGCCGACACCCAGCGCATGAGAGCCAGCGCCAAAGGCGTCAAACCTTATGTCATGACCAACTTGCGCACCTTGACGGGCTTGCAAGAAGTGGTGAGTTTTATTGAGACACGCGGGATGCTCAAAGCAGCGGCGTGATGGCGCAGATCAGTTGAAACGATAGGCCAGTCGCACACCCAGCGCTGAGCCGGACGAGGCGTAAATACCAGAATTGGCGGGCAGCTTGAGCCCTATGTAACCATTGGACGAGTAGCCCAACGATTGATCGGCCAACTGCAATTGCACGGCTGTAAAGACCTGCGGCGTCCATTCATGACGCCAAGCCACACCCCAGCCATTGTGGTGCTCACGGTAAAAATCGCTATCCCATTGAATACCAGAAGCCGCATTGGTACCCAATTGGCTTCTGATTTGGTGGCGAGAAAACGAGGCTCCCAACACATCTTTGTTGGTGAAGTGATAGAGCAATTTGAGGGTGTTAGTGCTGCGCGTGTCTTTCAAATGGTCATCACATTTGCTTTGGTAAACGGCCGTGCAATCGTTGCTCAAATACTGCTGCGTTCGGGTGAGCTGCAACTGAGCCTGCCCATTGAGCGCAAAGTTCACGCCCGCGTAAATCAAATCGGTCGACTGATTGGTCGTACCCAAAAAGTCAGACTCAGGGCTGTAGGCTGATTGCTGCGAATGCAGCCAGCTGAGTCGGTATTCCGTGCCCGTCCATGTGTTGAACAAATTCAAAGAGCCGCCGACCTTGTTGTTCTTTTTGACTTGGTACTGCGGAGAAGGAATCCACTGCGCAAACTCATCCGATGCGTAATTGAGCACCAAAGGGTTGTAAACCCCAACCAAAGCTTGTAAGTTGTAAGTGGCGTTCAAATCAAGATTGACATAGCTTTGCACGCCCGGCGCGCCGCCCGAGGTGTCCACAAACATGCTGCTGCTACAAGCCAAGGTGGGAGCAACGATCCAAGGCGAATCTGCGTCGTAAGTTTGGCACCATGTGGTTTTGTAATCCACCACCCCCGCCCGCAAACCCCACGAGGGCGAAATCGCATAGTCCAATGCCAACTCATCCAACTTAGCGCCGAACTCTTGATTCGCCTTGAATTTGATGTTGAAGCGCAGGTATTGAGTGATAGGCTCCATGCCCACAATTTTGATTTCGGTATGCGGATTTTTGTAAGCCCACTTGGGACTGGCATCGGGCAAAAACAAAAAACTTCGCGGTTGAATCTCGGCTCTGACATCGGTGGCCGCAGTTTTGATATGCCAAAAGTCTTCCCCCACTTCAATATTCCACGCGGCCTTTTGATCGCTCAGGCTCGCCAGCGAAAACGCTTGAGCCGAAACTAAAAGTGGAATCCACAGAAAGATGAGGGTGAATGTTTTTTTCATATGATCACCCCATTCTTAATTCACCAGAAATTAATATCTTTAAAAAATATCACTATTTATTTAATTAAAGATTTCATAATTTGATAAAAACACACACAAGCAGCCAAAATCAAGCCATGACCTATTTCTACCAACCCAAAGACGGCCACGGCCTTCCGCACGACCCCTTCAACGCCATCGTGGGGCCACGTCCCATCGGCTGGATTTCCAGCCGAAGCAGTTCGGGTGTGGACAACTTGGCGCCTTACAGCTTTTTCAACGCCTTCAACTATGTGCCACCCATCATTGGGTTTTCCAGCATTGGCGCCAAAGACAGTTTGCGCAACATCCAAGAAACAGGTGAATTTGTCTGGAATTTGGTGACGCGCCCTTTGGCCGAGGCCATGAACCAAAGCTGCGCCGCAGTTGCGCCTGAAGTGAGCGAATTCGATTTGACGGGCTTGACCCGCACGCCCTCGCGCGTGGTGAATGTGCCGCGCGTTCTTGAAAGCCCTGTGGCGTTCGAATGCCGCAGCACGCAAATCATTCAATTGCAAGGCTTAGACGGCCACAAGGTCGAGAGCTGGTTGGTCTTGGGCGAGGTGGTGGGCATCCACATTGACGAGGCGCTGCTCAAAGACGGCGTGTACGACACAGCCAACGCCGGCCATATTTTGCGCGGTGGCGGCCCCGCCGACTATTTCAGCGTGGGCCCCGATCAGTTGTTCCAAATGTGGCGTCCACGCTAAGGTTTTATTGTTTTTCGATCTTGGCTTTGGCAATCACGTCTGCCCAGCGCTTGATGTCAAAAGCCAGCAATTCGCCTGCTTGCTCGGGTGTGCTGCCTTCGGCGTAGAGGCTGACGTCACTCAAGCGTTTGACCACATCGGGCATTTTCAAAATCGTTTGCAACTCTTTGTTCAAGCGCAACACCACGGCTTTGGGCGTATGCGCCGGCACAGCCAAGCCATTCCAAGACGCAGCTTGAAACTTCGCTAAACTGCCGCCCGCCTCGCGCACCAGCGGCACATCGGGCAAGCCCAAGCTGCGCTTGTCACTCAAGACAGCCAAAGGTCGCAATGCCTGCGATTTGATTTGCGGCATAACAGGGCCCAAGATTTCCACCATCGCGTCTATGCTGCCGCCGCGCAATGCAGTGATAACAGGCGGTGTGCCGTTGAAAGGCACGATTTGCGCTTGCAAACCCGATGCGCTCAAAAACATTTCGGCGGCCAAATTCTGGGTCGTGCCAATTTGCGGTGTACCGATGTTGAGCTTGCCTGGGTTGGCTTTGGCATAGGCCAGCAAATCGGCAAAGCTTTTGAAGCGACCTTCTTCGGCCACGGCAATCACCAAATCGAACGAGGCCAACTTAGAAACCGGCGCAAAGTCTTTGACCGTATCAAACGGCAGGCTTTTGAACAACGAGGCGCTGACCGCCGTGCCGCTGGAAATGAGCAACAGCGTGTGGCCATCTGGTTCGGCGTGCGCCACTTGCTCGCCCGCCACAATGCCGCCTGCGCTGGGCTTGTTTTCAATGACCACGGGTTGGCCCAAGGCCTCGGACAGCTTTTGCCCCACGGTGCGGGCGGTAATATCAGCCGCACCGCCAGGGGCGTTAGGCACCACAATTTTGATGGTTTTGCTGGGAAATGCCGCCTGCGCCAACACAGCACTGGGCGCAAGACAAGCCATCGCCAACAGGGGCAGGCTCAGGCTGAGGGCAACACGACGCGATTGCGAAAATAAATGGGTCAGAGGGGTTTTCATAGGCTCCACTTTACACAGTATCCTCAAGCATTGTTTTTACTTGCTCTCTTTCAGACATGTCTCACTCCCCCAACACTGGCTTCATGGTGCTGCACAGCAACCAACTCGAAGGCTTGCGGGACTTGATGGTCGAATTCATCCGAAATCACCCGCTCGCCCCCTTGCAGCCCGAAGTGCTGCTGGTGCAAAGCAACGGCATGAAGCATTGGCTGGAGTTGACGCTGGCCCAAGAGCTGGGCATTTGTGCCGCCACGCAAATCGATTTGCCCTCCACCGCGCTGTGGCAGATTTACCGCCAAGTCTTGGGCGCAGACGCTGTACCTGCGCACATGCCTTTGGACAAATCGCCGCTCACCTGGCGACTCATGCGCCGTTTACCGGCTTTGCTGGAACAGTCTGAATTTGCGCCCTTGCAACGCTATGTCCAAGGCGAACAAGGCCAGCCGCAAACCCGACGCCTGTTCCAACTCGCCCAGCAAGTGGCCGACGTGTTTGACGGCTACCAAAACTACCGCGCCGATTGGCTGACCCAATGGGCGCAAAACCAAGACGA
Organism: uncultured Burkholderiales bacterium; assembly: GCA_903832625.1. Taxonomy (GTDB): domain Bacteria; phylum Pseudomonadota; class Gammaproteobacteria; order Burkholderiales; family Burkholderiaceae_C; genus Limnohabitans. Next base: position 4,252 of record CAILCI010000001.1, read on the forward strand.
TGTGCTGCCGCCAGAACAACGCTGGCAAGCCGTTTTGTGGCGCGATGTGCTGGCCGATTTGGCACAAGATCCGCAAGCCAGCGCCTTTCGATCGCGCTCCGAGGTGCACGATGCATTTGTCCAACAACTCGCGCAATGCTCGCCTGAGCAACGTCCGCAGGGCGTGCCTGAACGCCTGATGGTGTTTGGCGTGACTTCGCTGCCCATGCAAACCGTGCAAGCCTTGGCCGCGCTGGGACAAGTCTGCCAAGTGCTGCTCTGGGTGCAAAACCCGTGTCAACACCACTGGGGCCATGTGGTGGAAAGCCATCGTCCCTTGGCCGCACTCGCCAAGCGCCGCCAACACCTCAAAGCCGGTTTGCCTGCGCCTGCCGAGCACTTGGGGCTGGATGATCAGTTTTTGCTGCACACCCAAACCAATCCTTTGCTCGCCGCTTGGGGCAAACATGGGCGTGACTACCTGCACTTGCTCGACGCGTTTGACGATGTCAACCGCTACCGCGCGCAGTTCAACCGTGTCGATGCATTCATAGACCCCGCCCACGACGCCCAAGAAGCAGGCCGCGCACCCACGCGGCTGGAGTGGCTGCAATCCGACGTTTTACAACTCGAACCCCCGCCCGCCACCCCACGCGAACATGCGGCGCAAGACCTCAGCATTGAACTGCTGCAAGCCCATTCGGCGCAACGCGAGGTGGAGGTGTTGCACGACCACATCTTGCATTGGCTGGAAGGCGACGCCAGCTTGAAGCCCAGCGACATCATGGTCATGGTGCCGGACATGAGCCGCTTTGCGCCCAACATCCATGCGGTGTTTGGCCGCAAGGACAGTCGCGTCGCGTATTCGGTCGCCGACACCACGCCGCGCACTGAACCGCTGGTGCAAGCGCTCGACAGCCTCTTGCAATTGCCCCAGCTACGCCTCACGCGGCTGGAATGGTTGAGTTGGTTCGAAGTGGTCGAAATGCGCCAGCGTTTTGGTTTGGACGAAGCCGATGTGCAACTCATCAATACGTGGCTGCAAGACGCAGGTGTGCGCTGGGGCTTGGATGCCCAACACCGCAGCCAATGGGGCATGGCCGCAGAGATAGACCACGCCAACCAAAACACATGGCTGTTTGGCGTGGAACGCTTGCTGCTGGGTTATGCCAGCGGCTTGGCCGATGAGGTGTGGGGCGACACCGCCGCGTCGCTCGGCGTGGGCGGCTTGCACACCCGCTTGGTGGAAGGCTTGTTGCAATGGCTGCGCCAGGTGCAAACGCAGACCCGGCTGCTACAACAAGAACACACGCCCGCGCAATGGGTGGCGCTGTTGCAGCAATTGATGGCGCAGTTTTTCAAAGCCCAAACCGATGCCCAAGAACGTTTGCTAGAGCGCGTCATGGCGCCGCTGGAGCGCTGGCTCGAAGAATGCCAGCTGGCACGCATGGACGCGCCCTTGCCCTTGGCGGTGGTGCGGGAACATTGGCTCAACCAATTGCAGCAACCCGCCATGCACCAGCGCTTTTTTGGAGGCGGTGTGCAATTTGCCACCTTGATGCCCATGCGCTCCATTCCTTTCAAGGTGGTGTGCCTGCTGGGCATGAACGACGCCGATTACCCGCGCCAGCAAAGTCCGATTGATTTTGATTTGATGCGCGACCCCACGCTGTGGCGTGCGGGCGACCGCTCACGACGCGAGGACGACCGCTACTTGTTTTTAGAAGCCGTGTTGTCAGCGCGTGAAAAGCTCTACATCAGCTGGCAAGGCAAGCGCACCCACGACCACCAAGACCTGCCGCCCTCGGTGTTGGTGGCGCAGTTGATGGATTATTTGAACCTCGCTTGGCGCACGCCCACTGTTGCGCCCTTACAGCCCTTGCAGGCGTTTTCTAAACAATATTTTCAAGCGCCGAGCCAATTTTTCACCTATGCCAGCGAATGGCAAAGTGCTTATGCGCCGCCCACCACAAGCGACAACTCTCGTCAGGATTTGTCTCTTACGTCTGCCGTTCACAAGCCGCTGAACCCACGCATTGAACTCAGCCAACTCTCGCGTTTATTGCGCCAGCCCGTGAGCGTGTACTTGAACGACCATTTGAATGTGCGACTCACCAGCCCAAAAGCCGATGTGCAAGAGAGCGAGCCGTTTGCCCTCGACGCATTGCTACGCTACCAACTCACCCACGCTGTCGCCACCTCGGAGCAACCCGAGCACATGTTGTCGCTGCTGCGCATGAGTGGTCAACTCGCCTTGGCGGGTTTGGGTGAACAACAAACCCAAGCCCTGCGCCAAAACAGCGACAGCTTGAGAGAGCGCATGGCGCATTGGCTTCAACCCGAGCAACTGGCTTTGCCTTTGCAATCCATCGAATTGCCCATGCACATCGAAGGCGAAACCTTCACGCTGTGCGCACAATGGCCGCAAAGTCAGCAGATCTGGCGCATGAGCAGCGATGGCCAGTCGTGCTTGCAATTGGATGTTCGTGCAGGCAGCGTGGTGCAAGGCAAAGACGATGCACCGCAGCCGCGCGGCAACACTTTGTGCGATGTCTGGCTCTACCACTTGGTGGCCTGCGCGGGTGGCCTGAGCACCACCAGCGTGCAACTGGGGCTCAAGGGCGAACTCCGGTTTGAACCCATGTCTGCGCAAGCCGCGCAGCATGAGCTGACCCAACTGGTGGGCCTCTACCAACAAGCTTGGCAGCGTGCGTTGCCCGTGGCGCGCGACAGCGCCTGCGCTTGGTGGGTCGCCACTGTCTACAACGCCAAAAACCCCGAGCAAGAAGCCCAACAATGCTTTGAAGGCAACCGCCAACGCACCGGCGAATTGCAAAAACATGCGGTGTTGCAGCGGGTGTTCACCCGCTTTGACGATTTACGCGCCGAGCAGCCCGTCTGGGCTGAGGCCTTGTACGGCCAGATGATTCGCTCAGTCCAAGTGGTCTCGCACGAAAGTGAAGCCCCATGAGCCACACCGCCCAAAAACTCGATGCCTTGCGCCTGAACTTGTCAGGCCGCCAAGTGATTGAAGCCAGCGCCGGCACTGGTAAAACTTGGACGCTGGCTGCCCTCTATGTGCGCTTGGTCTTGGCGCATTTGCGACCCAATGCACAGCCGCTGTTGCCATCGCAAATATTGGTGATGACCTTCACCGAGGCGGCCACCGCCGAGCTGCGCGAGCGCATACGCAACCGCCTGCGCGACGCCGCCCTGTGGTTTGACCACAGCGCCCGTGGCCTGCCCATGCCAGCGGGCTTTGAAGCCGATGCCTTTTTGCAAGCCCTGCGCCAAGACTACGCCCAACCGCAATGGCCGCAATGCGCCCTGCAATTGAGCCTCGCCGCCGATTGGATGGATGACGCCGCCATCTACACCATCCACGCTTGGTCGCGCCGCATGTTGAGCCAACACGCGCTGGACAGCCGCATCTTGTTTGAGCAAACCCATTTGGACAATGCCGCCGAATTGCAGCTTGAGTTGGTGCAAGACTATTGGCGCACTTGGCTTTATCCTCTGTCGCAAGACATGCTGCAGGAGTTGCTGCCGTTTTTGGGCAACTCGCCCGACCACACCTTGGAGACACTGCGCACCTATTGGCGCAAAGAAGAACGCAAACCTCGCGCGCCCCGTCCTGAGCCCGCTGCGCCCCAAGACATTGGCACAGAGCGCTTGTCTTGGAAAACCCGCTGCAACGCACTGGCCGAGCAAAGCCGTGCGCTGTGGAACGAGGCGCTCTTGCGCGACTTGCAAGACAACCGCATCAAAGGCGCACAAGCCAAACACTATGCCAATTGGCTGGAACACTTGTGTCAATGGGTGAGCGACGCCAACACACCGCCGAACATCGATGTGCTGGCGCGTTTTGGTCATTCGAATTTGCACACCAAAGCCTGGCCCCAACTCGACGCACATGCGGCTTTTGCCACACAGCTCGACGTCTACCTCAGCGCCCTTGCCGCGCCACCTGACAGCCAAAGCGCGCTCATAGAACATGCGGCCACCACAGTTGCCCAAAGCTACCGAGAGGCCAAAGAAACACGCGGTGCTTTTGATTTCTCCGACTTGCTGCAACAGCTCTACCACGCCGTCCAAATGGAAGATGGCCGCTTGAGCCAAGCCATTCGCACGCAATACCCCGTTGCCTTGGTGGATGAATTTCAAGACACCGATCCTTGGCAATACGGCAGCTTAGACCGCATTTACGACGCCAGCGCATGCGATGCCAGCAACGCCTTCATCATGATTGGCGACCCCAAACAGGCCATTTACAGCTTCCGTGGTGCCGACCTCAACACCTACTTGCAAGCCCGCGCCGATGCGCTGGCGCTGGACGCGCAATCGCTGCACACGCTCAACACCAACCACCGCTCCAGTCAGGGTTTGGTCAACGCCGTCAACCATGTGTTCAAGCAAATTGAAGCGCCATTTAGCCCCGCACAAAGCGCCTCTTCGATTGAGTTTGTTGAAGTCGAAGCTGCGGGCAAGGTCGCGGCCTTCAAGCGCCGACAAAGCGCGCAAAACCCCAGCATGACCGTGTGGCAAATGCACGACCCCGAGGGTGAACCCGTCGTTCGCGTTGGCGATTATGTGCACCACACCGCACACGTCTTCGCCGACCACATGGCTGAATTGCTCAATGCCCAAGACGCCCAACCCGGCGACATGGCGGTGCTGGTGCGCGGTCAAGCTCACGCCGATGCCATGCAAGCCGCTTTGCGCCAGCGCGGCATTCCCAGCGTGTATTTGTCGGACCGCAGCAGCGTTTATGCGGCGCCCGAAGCCACCGATGTGTGGCGTTTGCTCACCGCCATGGCTTCGCCCAACCAATTGGCGAATGTGCGCGCCGCCATGGCCAGCCGCTTGTGGTGTCTGCAGATGGATGAGTTGCAAACCCTGCTCAACGACGAAGTGCAGTGGAACCACTGGGTCGAGCAGTTCCACGAGTGGCACCAGCTGTGGCAACAACGTGGCGTGTTGCCGCTGTTGCACAGCTTCATGCACACGCCCATTCTGGGCGCCAGTGTGGCGCAGCGCTTGCTCCGCAGCCCAGAGGGCGAGCGCCGCTTGAGCAACTTGCTGCACTTGGGCGAGTTGTTGCAACACGCATCGCAAAGCCTGCAAGGCATCCACAGCGTGGTGCGTTTTCTTGAGCTGCAAATTGTGCAACCACCGCAAGACAGCGACGCGCAAAAAGCGCGGCTTGAAACCGATGCGCAGTGCGTGCAAATCATCACTTATCACAAGAGCAAGGGGCTGCAATATCCGCTGGTGTTTGTGCCGTTTGCAGGCAGCTTTGCGTTCGAGAAAAAGGCCAAAGCGCAGCTTTATGACGACGATGCCCAAGCCTCTGACGACAGCGAAACCACCTCCTCGGTCGATGAAGACATGCGCTTGCTCTACGTGGCCCTCACCCGTGCCCAACACGCGCTGTGGTTGGGCGTGGCCGAAACCAAAAACGACCTGAGCAAAGAAGGCAAACTCAGCGCCTTGTCCAAGCTGCTCAAGCGCCAAGAACGAGGCGATTTACAAAAGCAGCTCAAGGCCTTGTGGGACGAATGCCCAGACATTTCAGTGGCACCAATGCCCGAAGTCAGGCACATCCTGTTTGCCCATGCGCTCCAGTCACCCGAGCCACAAGCCGCGCTGCGTCCCACACGCAGCCACCTCAGCGCATGGTGGACAGCCAGCTTCAGCACGCTCACACGCGGCTTGGTGTCGCTGTCCTCACAAGACGACAAGGTGGACGATGCGCTCACCGATGCACAAGCGCTGGATGCAGACACTGACTCGGAACAATTGCCCGCGTTTGCTTCCACCGCGTCCAATCTTTGGCAAAGCTTTCCCGCAGGCGCGCGCTACGGCACCTTGTTGCACGACTTGCTGGAATGGCAATCGCTCCACCAGTGGCCTGCGGCACAAGCCAACGCTGCGCTCACCACAGGCTGGCAACACACCGAATGGCACAAGCTGCTGGAGCGCAAAGCGCAATGGTTGCAGCTGCCCGAGCATCACCTCGGGCAATTGCAAGCGTGGATGACTCAGCTGTTGCAAACGCCTTTGCCTCTGGCAGGCCTAGGCTCTGATTTGCGTTTGTGCGATGTGCAACGCGAGCAACTGTGGGCCGAGATGGAATTCAATATTGAAGCGCACCAACTCTCGGCGCAACGCATTGACCAGCTCATTCAAGCCCACGTTTTACCCCAAGCCTCTCGCCCTGCGTTGCAAGAACGCACGCTCAACGGCATGTTGACGGGCTTCATGGATTTGGTGGTGGCACATGACGGTCGTTACTGGGTGATCGACTACAAATCCAACAAACTCGCGGGCTACAGCCAAGCAGAGTTGGCGCGCGCCGTGCTCGACAAACGCTACGACGTGCAATACGTGCTCTACACCTTGGCCTTGCATCGTTTGCTCAAACTGCGCCTGCCCAATTACCACTACGAGCAACACATGGGCGGCGCGGTGTATCTGTTTTTGCGCGGCATTGACGACATCGGCGCTGGCGTTCACGCGCTCAGGCCACCGTTTGAGTTGATCGACGCGCTCGACAACGCCTTTGCAGGAGTGGCGGCATGAACCGCTTGCAACACCTCTTGCCCAGCCCCACCGCCGACGCGGTGTTTGGCAAAGCCGCCACACCCTTGAGCAGTTTGGATTGTGCTTTTGCGCATTTCCTGAACAAGCAATTACCCAGCGACGAGCCACGCCACTTATGGCTAGCTGCGCTCACCAGCCACCAATGGACACGCGGTCACGCCTGCCTTGATTTGGCACTTTTGCACGAGCTGCCAGCGCAAGTCTTGGGTTGGACGCAAGAACAAGCCCAGCAACTGCCCGCCCAACTTGCACAAGCCGCCAGCACATTGCCTTGGACGCACCACGAAACCAGCCCTTTGGTCTTGCACACCAGCACCGAGCATCGGCAAGGCTTGCTGTATTTGCGCCGTGCTTGGCGGGCAGAGCAAAGCATTCGCCAAAGCATTGCGCAGCGTTTGGCACAGCCACACACCATCGCAGCCGATCTGCAACAGCAGCTGGACGACTTGTTTCCCAATGTTGCCTCGGACGACATGCAGCGCAAAGCTTGCGAAGTGGCCGCCACGCAGGGCATGGCGCTGATCACAGGCGGCCCGGGCACGGGCAAAACCACCACCGTGGTCAAGCTGCTGGCCTTGTTGGTCAGGCAAGCCCATGCTGCGGGTCAACACCTGCGCATCCATTTGGCTGCGCCCACAGGCAAAGCCGCCGCACGCTTGAGCGAATCTATCCAAAATGCGCTGTCGAACGCGCTCAGCGCGGTGCAAGACAACATCCCCACGCACACACAAACCTTGCACCGCTTGCTCAACAGCAACAGCCGGCGGGTGGAGCCACTGGCCAGCGATGTGGTGGTGATCGACGAAGCCTCGATGATCGATTTGGAAATGATGGCGCGGCTCATGCAATCGGTCGATGTCAAAGCGCGTCTGATTTTGCTTGGCGACAAAGACCAACTCGCCTCGGTCGAAGCCGGCGCGGTCATGGCGCAGTTGTGTGGTGGCTCGCTTTTGCGCGAACAAACCGTCACGCTCACGCACAGCCACCGCTTTGACGCACAAAGTGGCATTGGACAATGGGCAAAAACCGTCAACGCCGACCACAACGCCAGCGCGGTCAACGCTCTGTGGGACAGCACTCCGCAAGGCTTTGTCTCCGCCACACACAACGTCACCCGCATCAGCGCCGCCCAACTGCACCACAGCGGTTTTGCGCAAGGTGTGCGCCAAGCGTGGCAGCCTTGGCTCGACCAGCTCGCGCCCCACCAACAAGGCCAAGCGTGCGACAACGCCCAAGCCCTCGCTTTGCTGCAAAGCTTCAGCCACTTTTGTGTGCTTTGCGCCTTGCGCGAAGGCAGCTTTGGCGTCAACCAGCTCAACGCCCAAATTGCACAGGCGCTGCACATGGGCGAAGGCGCGTGGTATGTCGGTCGCCCCGTCATGGTCACGCGCAACAACTATGCGCTGGACGTGATGAACGGCGACATCGGCATGTGCCTGCCCAGCCCACAAGGCGGCTTGCGGGTGGCCTTTGCCGATGGCGCAAACGCCGTGCGCTGGATCAACCCCTCGCGTTTGGACAGTGTGGAGACGGTGTTTGCCATGACGGTGCACAAATCTCAGGGTTCAGAATTCCGGCATGTTTTGCTGGTACTGCCTCCACAAGACGCCCCCGTCTTGACACGAGAACTTATTTACACAGGCATCACCCGCGCCAAAGAGCGCCTCACCTTGTGGGCTCCTCGTGCCGAGGTTCTGATTCGGGCTTGCGGAGCACGGGTTTTGCGCAGTGGCGGTTTGGGTTGAAACTTTGTAATTTTTACGCAGGGGTGAAGATGTCAAAATAGAGGGCTGGGCTGGTCACAAGCCAACCCGACTTCGTTCCAACCTATTCCTACAGTTCTGAGAGAAGACAACCATGGCCGCTGATAAATCCAAAATCATCTACACCCTCACTGACGAAGCGCCCATGCTGGCTACCGCCGCATTCCTGCCTTTGGTCAAAGCCTTTGCCGCACAAGCCGACATCGATGTGGTTGCCAGCGACATTTCCGTGGCAGCCCGCATTTTGGGTGAGTTCCCCGAATTCCTGAGCGACGATCAAAAAGTGCCCAACAACCTAGCCGAACTGGGCAAACTGACCTTGAAGCCCGAAGCCAACATCATCAAGTTGCCCAACATCAGCGCCTCGGTATCGCAATTGGTCAGCGCCATCAAAGAACTGCAGTCCAAGGGCTACAAGCTGCCTGACTACCCAGAAGACCCCAAAACCGAAGAAGAAAAAGCCCTGCGCGTGCGCTACTCCAAATGCACAGGCTCAGCCGTCAACCCCGTGCTGCGCGAAGGCAACTCTGACCGCCGCGCCCCCCGTGCCGTCAAAGAATACGCCCGCAAACACCCACACAGCATGGCCGAGTGGAGCCAAGCCTCACGCTCGCACGTCTCGCACATGCACGCGGGCGACTTCTACCACGGCGAAAAATCGCTCACGCTGGACAAAGCGCGTGACGTCAAGATGGAACTCCTCACCAAGAGCGGCAAAACCATCATCTTGAAATCCAAAGTTTCTTTGCTCGACCGCGAAGTCATCGACAGCATGTTCATGAGCAAAAAAGAACTGGTCGCTTTCTATGAAAAAGAAATCGAAGACGCGCACAAAACCGGCGTGATGTTCTCGCTGCACGTCAAAGCCACCATGATGAAGGTCTCGCACCCCATCGTGTTTGGTCACTGCGTCAAGATTTTCTACAAAGAAGCGTTCGAAAAACACGCCAAAACTTTCAAAGAATTGGGCGTTAACGTCAACAACGGCATGGTCGATCTGTACAACAAAATCGCCGCCCTGCCACAAAGCCAGCAAGACGAAATCAAACGCGACTTGCACGCTTGCCACGAACACCGCCCCGAGCTGGCCATGGTCGATTCCGCCAAAGGCATCACCAATTTCCACTCGCCCAACGACATCATTGTGGACGCCTCCATGCCCGCCATGATCCGCAACGGCGGCAAAATGTGGGGCGCCGATGGTCGCCTGAAAGACGTCAAGGCTGTGATGCCCGAATCCACCTTCGCGCGCATCTACCAAGAAATCATCAACTTCTGCAAATGGCACGGCGCGTTCGATCCAAAAACCATGGGCACCGTGCCCAACGTCGGTTTGATGGCGCAACAAGCCGAAGAATACGGCTCGCACGACAAAACCTTTGAAATTGCGGAAGACGGCGTGGCCAACATCACCGACCTCGAAACAGGCGAAGTGTTGCTGAGCCAAAACGTGGAAGAAGGCGACATTTGGCGCATGTGCCAAGTCAAAGACGCCGCCATTCGCGACTGGGTGAAGTTGGCCGTGACCCGCGCACGCAACTCCGGTATGCCCGTGGTGTTTTGGCTGGACTCTTACCGCCCCCACGAAGCGCAACTCATCCGCAAAGTCAAAATGTATTTGCACGAGCACGACACCACGGGCTTGGACATTCAAATCATGTCGCAAGTACGCGCCATGCGCTACACCTGCGAGCGCGTGATTCGCGGCTTGGACACCATCAGCGCCACCGGCAACATCTTGCGCGACTACTTGACCGACTTGTTCCCCATCATGGAATTGGGCACTTCGGCCAAGATGCTGTCCGTTGTGCCTTTGATGGCTGGCGGCGGCATGTACGAAACCGGTGCGGGTGGCTCTGCCCCCAAACATGTACAACAACTCGTGGAAGAAAACCACTTGCGTTGGGACTCGCTGGGTGAGTTCTTGGCCTTGGCCGTGTCCTTGGAAGACATGGGCATCAAAAACGACAACAGCAAAGCCAAAATCTTGGCCAAAACACTGGACGCAGCCACCGGCAAATTGTTGGACAACAACAAAAACCCATCGCCCAAAACAGGCCAGCTCGACAACCGTGGCAGTCAGTTCTATTTGGGGCTGTATTGGGCACAAGAATTGGCCGCGCAAACCGAGGACAAAACCTTGGCCACCAAGTTCGCGCCTTTGGCCAAAGCCTTGAGCGACAACGAAAGCAAGATCGTGGAAGAACTCGCCGCCGTGCAAGGCAAACCCGCTGACATCGGCGGTTACTACTTGCCCGACATGCAAAAAACCGCAGCTATCATGCGCCCCAGCGCGACCTTCAACAAGGCTCTGGAGTCGTTGACCCAATAAGCCTTTGCGCTTGCTCCCCAAAAGCCCTTTGAGTTTTAGGCTCAAAGGGCTTTTTTCTTGCATCACAATAGCCCCATGCCATTCCAACCCTACCTCGCTCAACTCGAAACGCTGGCTATTCCGCTGGCCATTGCGGGTTTGATCTTTGTTTTTTCAATTCTTTGCTTCGGTGTGTGGGCCGCGCGCTTGCGCAAAATTCGTCGCTCGGTCGATGCGCTCAACAAGCTACTAAAGCAACACAGCGGTAGCGCCCGCGAAGGGCTTGAGTCTGCACAAAACACGCTCAAAGACAGCATATTGAAGTTCCTGCTGCGTGAAACCGAGGCCGGCTTGATCGATTTACCTGCCAGCGCACACAGCGCCGAATTGCAAAGCTACAGCTTTCGCCCTCATTCAGAAACTTGGGAGTTGCGCAGCTTGGCCGGCACGCGCCTGAATTTGGCCTTGTTTGAAACCATGCCCAATTTGTTGATTGGTTTTGGGCTGATGTGTACCTTCATTTTCTTGGCGGTGGCTTTGCAGCAAGCGGGCTTGGCACTCAATGCGCTGGATGTGTCGGCGCGTCAACAAGACCAAGCACTGCAATCGCTCATTGCCACGGCGGGCGGCAAGTTCATCACCTCTATTGCGGGCTTGTTTTGCTCGCTGTTATGGAACTGGCGCGCCAAGGTGGCGCTGGAAAACGTGCAGTCCAGCTTGGACACGCTGTGCCACACGCTGCGCAGCAAAATTCCAGACAACGCGGCAGAAGCCAGTGTGCGCCTGCAAATCAGCTTGTCACAAGATTTGCTGCACGAAAACCGTTCGCAAGTCGGCCAACTGCGTCGCTTTGAGGGCGACTTTGCCAATGCCATCGGTCTTGCACTGGCCAGCCACATGCAGCCCGCTTTCGAAAAACTGGCCGTGTTGGCCGACAGCATTCAGCACTCCAGCCAAAGCTTTGGCAATGCTGGCTCGCAAGCTGCAGGCGAATTGAGCAAAGCCGGCGCTGTATTGAGCCAAGGCTTTGAGTCGGGCTTGGCGTCTTTCCACCAAGCCACGCAAGGCCTGAGCAGCACCATCGAGACCATCCGCGCCACCGTCGTGGAAATGGATGCCAGCTTGTCACGCTCGACCCATCACAGCAACCAAAGCGCGCTGCAAATGTCGGGCTTGGTGGACAACTTTGCGCACGCCATGGCCAGCGTTCAAACCATCACCCAAGGTTTGCAAGCCACCGTCACGCAAATCAACCAGACGGCGGACAAATTCCAGCACAGCGCCAGCGCCATCGAAAACGCCGTCAGCCTACAACGCGCGGCGGCCAACGATTTCAAAGACGCGCTGGTTCCCATGAACCAAGCTCTGGGTCAAACGGTGCAAACTTTGCAAGACAGCGCCTCCAGCGCCGACCAAGCCCTCGGCCATGTCAAAACCCATTTGCAAGAAGCACAAAAAGCACTCACCAGCACAGTCGATTCGCTGACCCAAGGCGTGGCCAGCTACAGCGGCCAAGTGGCTGAGTTGCACACCAAAATGGACCAGCATTTGGCCAGCGCCGTCAACCAACTCAGCGGCAGCATCACCAACTTGGAAGAAGTGCTCGACGAATTCATCGACGCCCTGCCCAACAAAGCGTGATGGCTTCAACCATGTTCATCCCACGCCGTCGCCCCAAAGCCAGCCACGAATCGGTCGAAGAATCGGGCTACATGGCCTCGGCCAGCGACTTGATGATTGGGCTCTTGTTCATCTTCATCGTCATGGTCATGGTGCTGCTTGCACGCAAGCCCGATCCCGCGCCCGAGCCGCCGCCCGATCCACTGGCTGCCGTGGTGCAAGCCATTGGCAGTCGGCTGCAATCGGCGGGCGTGCCGGTCACGATCAACCAAGCCTCGGGCGTGATTACCTTGCCCGCCGATACCTTGTTTGCGCTCGGGCAACCCGACTTGCAACTCAACGGCCAAACCACGCTGCGCCAAGCGGCCGAACAATTGCAAAGCATCTTGCCTTGCTACATCTATTCACAGCGCCACAAGTTGCCCAGCGACTGCCCGCCCAACCCGCAAGCGGTGGAGATCGAAACCGTTTTGATCGAAGGCCACACCGACTCCGCACCCTTGCACCGGGGCGATTACACCAACTGGCATTTAGGGCTAGACCGCGCACGCGCTGTTTATAAAGTTCTCAATGCGGGTCTGATGCAAGGCTTTCGCAACGAACGCGAACAGCCCGTGTTTGGCATCAGCTCCTACGCCGATGAACGTCCGCAGAGCAAAATCGATGACGCGCTCAACCGCAGAGTGGAGCTGCGCTTTGTCTTGGCTTTTCAACCCAACGACAACAATGGCAAAGGCGCCAGCAGCACCCTCAAAAAGCTGCAAGAGAGCGTTCGCCCCTGAGCGTTTGAGCACTGCATGAGCAAGCCACAATTCTTCACTCCGCTGCCACCCGATTTTGAGCAACTGGCTCTGGCCGCCAGCGCCAAACGCGGCACGGGCTTTGGCAAAGACCCGGATTTGCGCACGGTGGGCGAACGCACGTACAGCGCCTTTGAAGAAGTCAACTTCGCGCCCAGCAGCGAACAGCCTCGCCAGCGCGATTGGCGGCTCATCCCTTATGCCTTGTGGCTGTCTGAAGAAAAGGGCTTGGCGGAACACCCACCACTCGCCAACCATTACTTTGAAGTTGCCGTCCCCAACGCCTTGGCCACACGCCGACCGCTCAAATGGGGACGGGGCTTGTTGCACACTTATTTGCAAAACTTCAATCCGCAAAACGACGTGTTTGTGCAATTGGCAGGCGCAGCCCACGATTTCTTTTTAGACCCGCGTGTTTTGGGTGCACTCACCCAAACCGAGGCGTTTGGGCTAGAGCGCTTCATCACCACACTCGAAGCCTTGGATCCGCAACGCGGCCCCACCCAAGTTGCCAACGATATTTTGGGGATGCCCGCCGAAAGAACTTTGCGCGACTGGCAACACCGTCACGCGCTGGCCAACGGTTTTTGGCTCAACCCCTTTGCCCAGCAAGCTTTTGCCCAAGCACTGCTCGCCCCTGAGGAAGTTCGCGCCAGCCTGCCCTACGTCAAACGACTTTGTGAATGGGCAGTGCACGACCCAGGCACTGCGATGCAACGTTTTCGTTACCCCACTTTTCGCGACGAATTTGCCTACAGCTTGCTCTCGCCGTGGTTCAGTCGCACGCCTCCAGCCGAACTGCGCCAGCATTTGCTGAGCGAATTGCTGCGCGTCTTGGGCGATCCGCGCCATGACCACGCGGGCTGGCTAGGTGTGCGCGAAGAAGCCATGGATTTGGCCAGTCGCTGGATGAGCGGGCGCACGATGGACGCATTTTTTGAAATCTTGCGCCACACCCAAGACGAGATTGGCGTCTACCGCCGTCGTTTTTGGGAAGCTTATTTTCAGGCCGGTCATATCGTGCAAGCCTGGGTCGCTTTGGGCGAAGAAGCTGCGCAGGCATTGCAAACCATAGACCCCGAAGGCGCGCTCGGCTACGCCAAAATTTTGGGCAAGATTGCGCCCAACCAGTGCGTGCTCATGGTTCAAATGGGACATCTGCTGTTTTGCGACTGGAGTCATCAAGGGCGATTGCGTGCTATTTCGGTCACCAGCAAACAAGCACCCAAGCTCTACAAACCCGAATACGAATTATTTGAGTTGCGCTTTCCCACCACTTTGGACTTCAATCAAGGCACTTCGGACGACCCTGGGTTGCTCCACCTTGACTCACAAAACGGCGTTTGGCAAGACACGGCGAGACTGTTTATCGCGCAACACTTGGGAATACACCTAAGCTTGGCTGACCTCATGCCCAGCGATACTGCTCAAAACTGATATTTGTCAGCCTACGATAAGTCAGACCCTTGTAAGAGCCTCGCGCGACAGTGGCGGGGTTTTGATCATTGCCTTCCATAAAAGAGGAGACCGTTTCCATGAGCGACCACCACATCTATCAGCCCTCGGCTGAATTCGTCAAACAAGCACACGTCGCTGGCATGGCCGCCTATGACGCCTTGTGCAAAAAAGCTGAGACCGACTACGAAGGCTTTTGGGCCGAACAAGCCCGCGAGCTCATCACTTGGAAAAAACCCTTCACCAAAGTTTTGGATGAAAGCCATGCGCCTTTCTTCAAATGGTTCGAAGACGGCACGCTCAACGTGTCTTACAACTGCTTAGATCGCAACATCGACAAAGGCTTGGGCGACAAAACCGCCATCATCTTTGAAGCCGACGGTGGCGAAGTCACCAAGATCAGCTACAGCCAACTCTTGGCCAAGACCTGCCAATACGCCAATGTCTTGAAATCTGTCGGCGTCAAAAAAGGCGACCGCGTGATGATCTACATCTCCATGTCCATCGACGGCGTGGCCGCCATGCAAGCCTGCGCACGCATTGGCGCCACCCACTCGGTGGTGTTTGGCGGCTTCTCCGCCCAATCGCTGCGTGACCGCATTGAAGACACGGGCGCTGTGGCCGTCATCACCGCCGACCAACAAGTGCGCGGCGGCAAGAGCCTGCCCTTGAAAGCCATCGTGGACGAAGCCATTGCCTTGGGCGGCTGCGACTCGGTCAAAAACGTGTTGGTGGTCAAACGCACGGGCGCAGACATCGCCATGACCGCTGGACGCGACCAATGGTTGGGCGACTTGGCGGCTAAACAAGCCACCACCTGCGAGCCAGAATGGGTGGGCGCTGAACACCCTTTGTTCTTGCTCTACACCTCAGGCTCCACCGGCAAACCCAAAGGTGTGCAACACAGCACAGGCGGCTACTTGCTGCATGCAGCCTTGACCACCAAATGGACCTTCGATCTGAAAGACAACGACGTGTTTTGGTGTACCGCCGACATCGGCTGGGTCACAGGCCACACCTACATCACCTACGGCCCTTTGGCTTTGGGTGGCACAGAAATCGTGTTCGAAGGTGTGCCCACCTTCCCCGACGCAGGTCGTTTCTGGAAAATGATCCAAGACCACAAAGTCTCGATCTTCTACACCGCGCCCACTGCCATTCGCTCGCTCATCAAAGCGGCCGAAGCCAATGATGCTGTGCACCCCAAGAGCTACGACCTCTCAAGCCTGCGCTTGCTCGGCTCGGTGGGCGAGCCCATCAACCCTGCCGCGTGGGAGTGGTATTACAAACACGTGGGCGGCAGCCGTTGCCCCATCGTGGACACCTTCTGGCAAACCGAAACCGGCGGCCACATGATCACCCCGCTGCCCGGTGTCACGCCCATGGTGCCCGGCTCATGCACGCTGCCTTTCCCTGGTATTCAAGCGGCCATCGTGAGCGAAACTGGCGAAGACATGCCCAACGGTCAAGGCGGCATTTTGGTGGTCAAGCGTCCTTGGCCGTCCATGATTCGCACCATTTGGGGCGACCCCGAGCGCTTCAAGAAAAGCTACTACCCCGACGACTTCAAAGGCAAGTACTACTTGGCAGGCGACGGCGCGATTCGCGACGAAAAAACTGGCTACTTCACCATCACCGGCCGCATTGACGATGTGTTGAACGTCTCCGGCCACCGCATGGGCACGATGGAAATTGAATCTGCCTTGGTGAGCTGCACCGAGCTGGTGGCCGAAGCCGCCGTGGTGGGTCGTCCCGACGACACCACGGGCGAAGCCATCTGCGCATTCGTGGTCTTGAAGCGTCCTCGTCCAGTCGGCGACGAAGCCAAAGCCATCGCCAAAATTTTGCGCGACCATGTGGGCAAAGAAATTGGCCCGATTGCCAAACCCAAAGACATCCGCTTTGGCGACAACTTGCCCAAAACCCGCTCTGGCAAAATCATGCGTCGTTTGTTGCGTTCACTGGCGAAAAACGAAGCCATCACGCAAGACACCTCAACGCTTGAAAACCCAGCGATCTTGGATCAGTTGACGGACAACCACTGATCTTTGATTTGAAGATCTGACAACACAAACCCCGCTAGATGCGGGGTTTGTTATTTGCGGGCTGAGCCACAGAGCACGACTCACGCAAGATGCTTACCTTACTTTCTTTTACAGCATCAAACCCCATTAGCATTCGTTTTTACACTTCCGCCAAAGCCTATATAGGCGCCACTTTCCCTATGAAAAGCTCCATCGGCAGCATCTTGTTCATTGCCACCGCCATTGTTTTGAGTATGGCTGTTTTGCTCAACAAAGAACTGGCCGCTTTTCTGAAAAAGATCGGCGAAATTGACTCTATCAAAGAGCAAGGCCCGACAGCCAAAAATTTCTCTGAGACACTCAAAGGCCTCATCACCGACTCGCTGTTCATTGGCTTGCTCAACTCCGGATTGGGGATTTTGAGCTCGGCCAAAACCAACGTCGATCCTTGGCTCATGGGCTTGATGCATATCCCGCTCTATATTTTGATTGTGGTCACGTCGGGTTATTTGTTGATCTCCTGTTTTCAGTTGTCCACTTTGCTGGGCGACGTGATTTACGCTTTGATCGAAATTTTTATTCCGAATAATTTGAAGACGCTCCATCTCGCCAAAAGAATTTCTCCCTTTTTAGAGGGGATTCTGAGCGTCTTCATTAACCTGCTGTTTTTGAGCTTGATCATCATCTTCACTGAGAAGATCAAGATGTACTGAGCACCAAGCGACGTTAAGCCGCAGCCAGTTGCGGTTTGGCTTCCTTGATCGGCAAGTTCACCAACGCTGCCATGCCAGACAAAGCAATATCTGCCCACCACATCCATTGGTAGTCGCCAAAGGCATGAAAAGCCAAACCACCCAAATACGCGCCCAAAAAGCCGCCAATTTGATGTGACAACAAGGTCAAGCCGAACAAAGTGCCCATGTAACGCACGCCAAACAGTTTGCCCACAATAGCGGCCGTGGGTGGCACCGTGGAGAGCCAAGTCGCGCCCAAGCCTGCAGCAAACAGGTAGAAGGTGAGATCGGTTTTAGGCGCGAGCAAATACAAAGCAATCAGCACCGCGCGCGAAGCGTACATGGCCGCCAAAATGTATTTGCTGCGGAATTTGTTCACGCACGACCCCGCCGTCAAGCTGCCCACAATATTGGCCAAACCAATGATGGCCAGCGACCAACTCGCCACACTGCCCGGCAAGCCACACAAATTGACCTCGGTGGGCAAATGCGTGACCAAAAAAGCGATGTGAAAACCGCAGGTAAAAAAGCCCAGATGCAACAACAAATAGCTGGGAGTTTTCAGCGCATCTTTGACCGCTTGACCCAAGCCATCACCGGCGGCGGGCGCTGTGTGCGCGGCACGGGTTTGCTTTGTCATTTGGCTGACCAAGGGCAAGGCGGCCAAAGTCGCCACAGCCATGGTCCACATCGCGCCCATCCAGCCTATGCTTTGGATCAAGGCCTGGTTGATCGGTGCAAAGACAAACTGTCCCAAAGAGCCACCCGCGTTGATCACGCCCGACGCTTCACCGCGAGACTGCGCAGGCATTTGCTGTGCCGCCGCACCAATGAGCACCGAAAAACTGCAGGAACCAGAACCCGCAGCGGTGAGCAAGCCCATGGTGGCAATCAAGCCCCAACTCGAATCCATCCAAGGCGTCAACGCCGTCCCAAAAGCCAATAGCAGCAAACCACCCATCAAGACAGGACGCGGACCAAATCGGTCAGCCACCGCGCCGGCAATGGGCTGCACCGCGCCCCACACAAACTGCCCAATCGCCAGCGCCAAGCTGATGCTCACAATGCCCAAGCCCGTCGCGGTGTTGAGCGGTCCGACATACAAGCCCATCGATTGGCGCGTGCCCATGGTGATCATCAAAATGGCGGCGGCCATGAGGGTGGTGAACAACACATCGCGCTGTTTGAGGTGGGTGAACATGGTGCGCCTTGCTCCTGTATAGAAATTGATAAGCCGAAAGTCCTGCCAATTGTGGCGATTTTCTGAATTCTGCGCTGTTGCCGGTGTATTTCCAACATTTCTTGACACGCGAGCGACTTAGAATTTACACAGTTGTTATAGATTCACCCGCTTGTCTACCTCGCTCCAATCCTCGTTCAAAACCCAAAAGTCGTTCACCAGCATGGCGCTGGTGGTGGTGTTGCACGCGCTTTTGTTGTGGGCGATTGCCTCTGTTCTGGGCCTGAAAGTGGTTCAGGTGAGCGAAAACACGGTCGAGGCCTTGCTGTTGGCCGAGAACAAACCTGCTGCGCCACCGCCCCCCGCGCCAAAAACACCCCCACCACCCAAAGCCACGACACCGACGCCCGCACCCACCCCAACACCTGCGCCGCTGCCGACGCCAAGCACCAACACACCCGCCATCTCTGCGCCGCCAGCGCCTGCCGCCGCACCTGCGGCGCCTGCTGCGCCAGCCAATCCCGTCAGAACCTCGGCGGTACGCCAAGCGGGCGGCAGTTGCGCCGAACCCAGCTACCCCAGTGCTTCACGCCGCATGGAAGAAGAAGGCACCGTCACCTTGAAGTTTTTGATTGGCACAGAAGGCAAGGTCAAAGAGGCTGTGGTCGAAAAAACCTCTGGTTTCAACCGCTTGGACGAAGCCGCCAAAAATGCCTTGTCCAAATGCCAATTCCGCCCCGGCACGTTGGACGGCAAGCCTGAAGAAAGTTGGGCCACGATTCGCTATACCTGGAAACTCGAATAACCTCGAAATGCACACCATGAACACTCGATACTTTTCACGCATTGGCTTTGGCCTCTTGGCTGCCTTGCTGGCCTTGGGCGCACACGCTACCGAAGAAACCTTGGACAATCCCTACGGCCTGTCCGCTTTGTGGGCGCAAGGCGACATCGTGGCCAAAAGCACCTTGTTGATCTTGGTGCTCATGAGCATGGGCAGTTGGTACGTCATCATCACCAAGCTGATCGAGCAATCGCGCGTGCTGCGCTTGGCCAAGGCCGCACAAGCCACGTTTTGGAACGCCGGCACAGTGCGCCAAGGCGCAGACGGCTTGGACGCACAAAGCCCGTTTCGCTTCATTGCCGAAAAAGGCTTGGAGGGCGCGAGCAAACACGATGGTTTGCTGGGTGCGGTGGACTTCAACACCTGGGTGACGATGAGCATTCAACGCGCCATCTCTCAAGTGCAAAGCCGCCTGCAAGACGGCTTGGCCGTGCTGGCCACCGTCGGTTCGACTGCACCGTTTGTCGGTTTGTTCGGCACGGTTTGGGGCATTTACAACGCGCTGGTCAAGATTGGTATGTCGGGTCAGGCCAGCATCGACAAAGTGGCCGGACCCGTGGGCGAGTCGCTCATCATGACCGCCATTGGCTTGGCCGTGGCCGTGCCAGCGGTGCTCGGTTACAACTGGTTGGTGCGTCGCAACAAGGCCGCGATGGAAGACGTCAATGCCTTTGGCGCTGACTTGCACGCCGTCTTGCTTGGCTCTGCGAAGAAGTAAATCATGGCGATGAATCTGGGCTCCAGCGAGGCAGACGACGAGCTGTTGACCACCATCAACACCACGCCTTTGGTGGATGTGATGTTGGTCTTGCTCATCATCTTTTTGATCACCATTCCGGTGGTCACCACCTCCATCAAGGTCGAGTTGCCCAAAGAAACCCAACAGCCGCAAGAAACCCAACCCGATAACGTGATCTTGTCGATCAACGCCAGCGGCCAAGCGTTTTTGTACGACGCGCCGGTCAAGAGCAACGCCAAGCTGATCGAGCAACTCAAAGGCTTTGCCGACAAAAAACCGCAGCCCGAAGTGAAGATTCGCGGCGATGCCAATGCCAATTTTGAAGACGTGGGGCGCGTGCTCTATGCCGCGCAAATGGCGGGTTTGACCAAGGTGCGTTTTGTCACCGAACCTGTGGGGGACTGAGCATGGCCATGAATCTCCCCACCAGCGGCGGCGACGAACCTGAGGTGATGATGGACATCAACACCACGCCATTGATTGACGTGATGTTGGTGCTGTTGATCATGCTCATCATCACCATTCCGGCGCAATTGCATTCCATCAATCTGGACATGGCCACGGGCACACCACCGCCTGTGCAGCAAAAGCCCAACATCGTGCGCATCGACATTGATGCGCACAACGTGGTGCACTGGAACAGCAAAGCATTGACTGATCGCGCCGCTTTAGAAGCCTCGCTGGCCGATGCCAAAACTCAGAACCCGCAGCCCGAGCTGCACATCAGAGCGCAAGCCACCACCAAGTATTCGGCTGTGGCGGGCGTCATGGCGAGCGCCCAACGCATGGGCTTGACCAAGCTTGGCATTGTGGGCACTGAGCAATTTGCCGCTCCATAACCCTAGTTGTTTTCAAAATCCGCCTGCATAAAATGCCCACAGTGAGGTGCATGATGCGGCGTTTTTGTTTGGGATTTTTAAGTTTTTTGAGCTTGATGGCACAAGCTCAGGCTGGCGATGCGTTGCTGGCCGTTGCGGCCAACTTCACCGCGCCCATGCAAAAAATAGCGCAAGCCTTCGAGCAAGACACAGGGCATAAAGCGGTTTTATCGTTTGGCGCAACTGGCAGTTTTTATGCCCAAATTAAAAACGGCGCGCCTTTTGACGTGCTCTTGGCCGCGGACGACGACACCCCATTGAAGATCGAAAAAGAAGGCTTGAGCGTGGTCGGTTCACGCTTTACCTACGCCACTGGTCAATTGGTGTTGTGGAGCAAACAAGCCGGGCTGGTGGATGACAAAGGCGAGGTGTTACGCAGTGGCAAATTTCAAAAACTCGCCATCGCCAACCCCAAATTAGCCCCTTATGGCTTAGCCGCTACAGAAACCTTGACCCAACTGGGTTTGCTGTCAGAGTTGCAACCCAAAATCGTCATGGGCGAGAGCATTGGGCAAACTTACCAATTCCTCGTCACCGAAAACGCGCAGCTCGGGTTTGTGGCTTTGTCGCAAGTATTTGCGGACGGCAAAATCACACAAGGCTCGGCGTGGGTGGTGCCCGCCAAGCTGCACAACCCGATTCAGCAAGACGCGGTGTTGCTCAACTCGGGTAAAAGTAATCCAGCGGCTGCGGCCTTGTTGACCTACTTAAAAAGCGACAAAGCCCGCGCCATCATCAAGGCTTACGGCTATCAACTTTGATCGCCGTTCAATGCCTGTTAAGCCACGATGCCCTTGTCTTTGAGGCTTTGAATTTGATCCATGCTCAAGCCCATGCCGCACAGCACCTCGACCGTGTCCTGTCCCAAAGCAGGCGCGTTACGGCGGTGATTGCCCGGCGTGCGTGAGAGCTTGGGCACGATGCCCGGCACAGCCAGTGGCGAGCCGTCAGTCATCTGCACTTGCGCAATCATGCCGCGGGCTTGGTAATGCGGATCGGCCGCAATATCGGCCACGGTGTAGATGCGACCTGCGGGCACTTCGGCCTGGTCCAAGACCTCTAGCACTTGCGTCACGCTGCGCTCAGCCGTCCACGCGCCAATGGCTGCGTCTATGTCTTGCACCCGCTGCACCCGTCCGGCGTTGTCTTTGAGAGCGGGGTCTAAGCCCAAATCATCACGTCCCAAAGCGTGCATGAGGCGTTTGAAAATGCTGTCGCCATTGCCTGCGATCAGCACATAGCCATCGTTGCAACGGTAAGCGTTGCTCGGCGCAATGCCCGGCAAGGCGCTGCCTGCGGCCTGGCGCACCGCGCCAAATGCGCTGTACTCGGGCAGCAGGCTTTCCATGCAATTGAACACGGCTTCATACAAGGCCACATCGATCACCTGTCCTTTGTGGCTGCGTTCGCGTTCATGCAAGGCCATCAAAATCCCGATCACGCCATGCAGCGAGGCCAAGGTGTCGCCAATGCTCACGCCCACGCGCACAGGCACGCGGCCAGGTTCTGCGGTGAGGTGACGCAAGCCGCTCATCGCCTCAGCCACCACGCCAAAGCCGGGTTTGTCGCGGTAAGGCCCTGTTTGCCCATAGCCGCTGATGCGCAGCATAATCAAACGCGGATTGAGGGCGAGCAAGTCGTCGGGACCCAAGCCCCAAGCTTCCATGGCGCCGGGGCGAAAGTTCTCGATCAACACATCGGCATCGCGTGCGAGTTGACGCACGATGTCTTGTGCCTCGGGCGTTTTCAGATCCATCGCCAAGGACCGTTTGTTGCGCGACTGCACTTGCCACCACACAGATGTGCCGTCTTTGAGCAAACGCCATTGGCGCAAGGGATCGCCGCTGCCGGGCGGCTCAATTTTGATGACTTCGGCGCCGAAGTCGGCCAAGGTTTTGGCGGCAAAGGGGCCGGCAATGAGTTGACCGAGTTCGACCACCCGCAAACCGCTCAGGGGTCCGGTACTGGGGGAAAAGCTGACAGAGTTCATGCCCTAAAGTGTGCACCAAATGCGCCCGCCATTTGTCGCCCTAAAATAGCTGAGTGACCGCAAAAACCCTCATTCCTCGTCTGCGCTTGCTGCTGGTGCAAGCCTTGTGGCTGCTCATGGCCTTGGGGCCGTTTCTGCACGCCCATTTCGGCCCCAGCATTGGCACGGGCTTTCATGAGGATTCCATTGAGCGTGTTGCCTCGCTTTTGGAGCACAGCCAGCGCCATGCGCTGGAACTGCAAAGCCTTGGCACGCACACGCCCCATGATTTGGTGCTTGAGACCTCGGAGCAACCTGAATCGCCAGCGATGGTGGTGGGCTCCTCGCTCTCGCGGCTGAAAAAACCCAGTTTGACTGAACGGCTGCCCGATCGCTTTGAGCCCTCGGCCCCGCCCACACCAAGTTTTTCTGCGCTTTCTCCCATCCAAGACGCAACGGCTTTGCGCTATTGGGCTGGACTGCCACACAACTATGCGCGAAGTCGAGCACAAAGCCTCAATCCGCCTGTCTTAGCCCCGCCTTGTTTGTTTGCTTAAATTCTGGGCGCATTGCTGCGCATGTTTTTTTAAGTCAATCAAGGAGCTGGGCATGACCCAATCATTGAAAATTTCTCTCTTCGCTGGGGTCTGTGCCTTGGCGCTTCAGGCGTATGCCGACACATCCGCACCCGCCCTGCCCTTTCTGAGCTTGAGCACGCAACAGACGGCGGCTTTAGGCATTCAGGTGAGCAAGGTGCAAGCCGCTGGCACCGCACAAATTTTGGCCAGCGCCCAAGTCAGCACCCAGCCGGGCAAAGACATCACCATTTCAGCGCCCTATGCCGGACAAATTTCGCGTTTGAATGTGGGCGTGGGCGACCGCGTCAAAGCAGGCGCGAACTTGGCCGATTTCACCAGCCCGCAATTGGGCGATGCGAGGCGGCAACTGCAAGAGGCCAAGCTGGAATTGCAAAACGCCAGCAGCGCCATGCAGCGCGACCAAGCCATGTTCGACGAGGGCATCATTCCAGCCGTGCGTTTGCAAATCACGCGCAACAAGTTAGCCGCTGCGCAAGCCACGCTGTCTGCGCGCGAGTCCGAACTCAAGGCAGGTGGCTTGTCGGTCAGCGGCGAGCAAAACTTTGCCACGGGTCACTTGCAAGCGCCCATTGGTGGCGTCATCACGGAAGCGCTGGGTGCGGTGGGGCAGCGCGTGGACGCAGGCACCCAGTTGTTCAAACTGGCTGACGACAGCGCCTTGCAACTCGACATTCAACTCTCCTCCGACAAAGCCGCACTGCTGCAAGCGGGCGACTTGATCAACATTCCCAGCCGTCAAGCGCAAGCCAAAATCTTGGGCGTGAGCCGCGCCGCAGACGCCAGCCAATCGGCCAAAGCGCGTGCCGTGGTGCTGCAACGCGGGCGCTTGCAAGTCGGCGAATGGGTGTCCGTCACCGCCCAGCCGCAACTCAAAGCGGCGAACCATGCCACCCCGCGCTGGTTGGTGCCAGCGCGCTGCGTGATTCATCTGGGCAGTCAAACCTTGGTGTTTGTGCGCGATGCCAAAGGCTTCACGCCGACCCCTGTGAAAGTTATCTCCAGCAACGACGACGCCAGCCTGATCGAAGCCCCCTTGAGCGCTGACAGTGTGTTGGCGCAAACAGGTTTGGCCTCGCTGCGCGCCATGCTGCTCGGGGAGGAATGATGTTTGAAGCCCTCATCCGACTGAGTTTGCGCTACCGCAACCTCACGCTGGGCGTGGCTGTGGCGATTGTGTTGGCAGGCGCAAACGCTTGGCTCAATTTGCCCATCGACGCTTTTCCCGACATTTCGCCCACACAAGCCAAGCTGATTCTTAAAGTTCCCGGCATGACGCCCGTGGAGATTGAGCAACGTGTGGTCAAACCCATCGAGCAAGAACTGCTGAGCATTCCCAACAAGCAAGTGGTGCGCTCGATGTCCAAATACGGCATTGCTGACATCACCATTGACTTTGAAGAAGGCGTGGACATTTATTGGGCGCGGCAACAAGTCTCAGAACATTTGGCCAGCGTGATGCGCGATTTACCGCCCAGCGTGACGGGCGGCTTAGCGCCCATCACCACGCCTTTGAGCGAAATGTTCATGTTCACCATCGAAGGCGAAGGCTTTAGCTTGGCCGACAAGCGCCGTGTGCTCGATTGGGTGATTCGCCCCGAGTTGCGCACCATTGCAGGCGTGGCCGATGTCAACTCCTTGGGCGGCGAAGTGCAAAGCTT
Source organism: uncultured Burkholderiales bacterium (assembly GCA_903832625.1). GTDB lineage: Bacteria > Pseudomonadota > Gammaproteobacteria > Burkholderiales > Burkholderiaceae_C > Limnohabitans. Next base: position 29,408 of record CAILCI010000001.1, read on the forward strand.
CGAAGTTGTGCCCAACACCGCGCGCATGGCGGCTTTGGGGTTGAGCATGGCCGATTTACGCCAAGCCCTTGAGGTCAACAACAGCAACGACGGCGCAGGCCGCATCGTCAACGGCGAAGAGTCGTTTGTGGTGCGCGTGGTCGGCGCGGTGCAAAGCTTGGACGACTTGCGCAGCATCCGATTGCCCACCCACCACGGCGATCAAAAAGTCTATTTGGACGACGTGGCCACGGTTCGCTTAGGCGCACTCACCCGCTACGGCGCCGTCACGCAAAACGGCGAAGGCGAAGCCGTGCAAGGTTTGGTGCTGGGTATGCGCGGCGCCAATGCCCGCGACTTGGTCACGCAAGTCAGCGCCAAACTGCAAGAAATTCAAGCCCGCTTGCCGCAAGGCATGAGCACCCGCGTGTTCTACAACCGGGGCGAATTGGTGACACGCGCTGCCAATACCGTGATCGAAGCCTTGGTAGAAGCCGCTGTCTTGGTCTGCATTGTGTTGTATGTGTTCTTAGGTGGCATCCGCGCCGCAGTGGTGGTGGCGGTGTCGTTGCCACTGGCCTTGATGAGCACCTTCGTCATGATGAAGTTTTTTGGCCTCACCGCCAACCTCATGAGCTTGGGCGGCTTGGCCATTGCGCTGGGTATGTTGGTGGACGCCTCAGTGGTGGTGGTGGAAAACATTGAAACCGCCTTGGCTGCACATGCCACACAACAAGGCCATGCACAAGGTTTGTCTAAGGGCGAGGTGCTGCTCACCGCCGTGCGCCAAGTGGTCAAGCCTGTGGTGGCTGGGGTGCTCATCATTGGCGTGGTATTTTTGCCCTTGCTGAGTTTGCAAGGCTTGGAGGGCAAGTTGTTTGCGCCCGTGGCCTTGACCATCATCATGGCGTTGGCGGCTTCTTTGTTGATTGCCTTCACCATTGTGGTTGCGCTGTCGAGTTGGCTGCTGCGTTCGCATGGCGACGCCGAACCGCGTGCCATGCAAGCCATTCACCGAGGCTATGTGCGATTGCGCGACGCCGTCTGGCAGCGCCCGCGCTGGCTGTATGGTGCGTCGCTGGCCTCGCTGGTGCTGGCCGTGGGCGTCTACAGCTGGGTAGGAAAAACCTTCATGCCCACCATGGACGAGGGCGACGTGATTGTGCAGCTTGAGAAAACACCGAGCATTGCGCTCGATGCTTCGCTCAACATCGACACCCGCGTGCAACAAGCCATTTTGCAACATGTGCCTGAAGTCAAAACCATTGTGGCGCGCACAGGTTCGGACGAACTCGGGCTCGATCCCATGGGCTTTGACGACAGCGACACCTTCATCATCTTGAAACCCAAGTCCGAGTGGCGTGGCAGCAAAGAGGATGTGGTGGACAGCATTCGCACAGTGCTGGAAGGCTTTCCGGGCGTGGTCTACGGCTTTACCCAACCGATTGAAATGCGCGTCTCGGAAATGCTCACAGGCACACGCGGCGACGTGGCCATCAAAGTGTTCGGCACTGATCTTGAGCAAATTCAAGACGCAGCCCAGCGCATTGCCGATGCCGTTCGTCATGTGAGCGGCGCGGCTGAAGTGATCGCGCCCAAAGGCAACGGTTTGCAATACCTCACGGTCAATGTGAATCGAACCTTGCTGGGGCAATCGGGCTTTAGCGTCGAAGCATTTCAACAGGCCTTGAAAAACCAAATTGAAGGCGAATCCATTGGCTATGTGCTGCAAGACGGCGTGCGCGTACCGCTCACGCTCAAAGGCAACGAAGCACTGCGCAACAGCCCCGAGGCGTTTAAAAACCTGCAACTCTTGGCACCAGACGGTCATGCGTGGCGCGCCGAGACCTTGGCCGACTTCAGCTCGGTCGATGGCCCCATTCGCGTCAACCATGAACAAAGTGCGCGCTTTACCAGCGTGCAGGTTTCGGTCGAAGGCCGCGACTTGGGCGGATTTGTGCAAGAAGCGCAGCAAGCCGTGGCGCAACTCAAATTGCCCGCTCACTTGCGCGTGGTCTGGGGCGGTCAGTTTGAGAACCAGCAACGCGCCTCGGCGCGGCTTGCTTTGGTCATTCCGGCAGCGCTGACCTTGATCTTCATCATCTTGGTGATGACCTTTGGCTCGGTGGTGCAAGCTGGCATTATTTTCTTGAACATTCCGTTTGCGTTGGTCGGCGGCATTTTTGCGCTCGGTATTTCGGGTGAATATCTGTCTGTGCCTGCCTCGGTCGGCTTTATTGCGCTGCTGGGCATTGCGGTGCTCAACGGCGTGGTGATGGTGACGCATTTCAACGAGCGCTTGATGGAAGGCGAAGACCTCGCCACCGTGGTGCGACGCGGTACCGAGCGGCGTTTGCGTCCGGTGTTGATGACGGCAGTCATCACCGCCCTCGGCATGATTCCCCTGCTCTTTGCCAGCGGTCCAGGCTCTGAGATTCAACGTCCCTTGGCCATTGTGGTGACAGGCGGCTTGGTCACCTCCACCTTGTTGACCTTGCTGTTGTTGCCGAAAATTTTTGAACGCTTTGGCAGCGCACTGAGCCTGCGCGATGCGCTGCGCCTCATGCGCCAAAGCACCGCCCGTCAGGGAGAAAACACATGAGACAACGTCTATTGATCGCAGCTTTGGCTGCAAGCTTTGCCGCGTCGTTTGCCCATGCCGACGAGGTGTTGAACCACTTTTTACCGCCCGACAATGCGGTGAAAGAGTCTTTGCTCAACTCCCCCGAAATCCAGCGCGCCCGAGCACAAAAGCAAGCCAATGCCTCGCACGCCCAAGCCATTGATGCGGGCAACGCCGAGTTCAGCTTTCACACGCTGCGACAACGCAGACTCGTGCCTTCCACCTCGGAGCGTTTTGCAGAATCGAGTTTTGGCATTGAACGCCCCATTCGTTTATGGGGCAAACGCGATCTCGATCAAAAACTGGCGATTGAAACCGCCAGCTTGGCCGACATCGAATACGCCGATGCCATCCACGAAGCCAGCCGTACCCTCCTCAAGCATTGGTTTGCTTGGGTGCGGGCACAAGCCCAGTTTGCCAATGCACAAACCTCGCTAGAGATTGCGCAGCACAACGCCCGCTTGGCCAACACGCGCTTGAAACATGGTGAGATTTCTCAACTCGACGCCGATTTGGCACACGCCGAACTCTTGCGTGCGCAAGCCGCGTGGCAAACCAGCCAAGCCGACAGCCTGAGCAGCCGCGCCAATTTACAGCGGCGCTATCCCGAGTTGAGTTTGCCCGCACCCGGTTTGGATCAAGTCTTGCGCCAACAAGACATGCCCAGCGAGTTGGGCGACACGACTGTGTTGCGTGAAGATTTTGTGGCTTCCAACCACGAACTCATGTATTTGCGCAAAGATGCGCAGCGCCTGCAATTGCAAGGTCAACGCGCTGACAAAGACCGGTACTCAGACCCAACGCTGGGCGTGTTCTCCACCCGCGAGCGCGATGGGGCAGAGCAAATTACCGGCGTGAGCGTGTCCTTTGCTTTTCCGGGTGCGGCGCGCAGCCACTTGGCACAAGCCGCTTTGTCGCAAGCTTTGGCGGCGCAAGACAGAGTACAAGCCAGCGAACGCGCTCTGAGCGCAGAGTTTGAAGGCTTGCTCACCCAATACCAATACAAGCGCACGGCCGCTTTACAACTGCGCGAGGCTGCACACAGCCAAACTCAGGCGGCTGAAAAATCGCGCACCGCGTTCAGCTTGGGCGAACACAGCATGACGGAGATGCTGCAAAGCGCAAGGCTGGCCAACGACCAACGCTTGGCCGCAGACCTCATGCACCTAGAGGTTTTGGAGTTGCGCACCACCATCGAATTGGATTTACACCGTATTTACGATTTCGATTGAGCGCATCAGTATTCGAGATGCAACCTCACCGCATACACCTTGACCGCCCCACGGTCAGCGTTGTATGCGGGGTTTTGAATGTATTGGTGATCCAAGGTTACCCACGCATTGCGATTGAGAGCGTAGCTGTAAAAACTCTCTAACACCCGCTCAGGCGCATAGTTCAAAGAGCCGTCGCCAATGAAAAACGATACGCCGCCCGCCTTCAGAAAATTGATGCGTTGGTCAGACAAGGTGTCACGCATAAAGGCCACGCCCACCGTGTCTTGCCCGCGTCCCCAGGCTGTGCCTTTGACCAAAAATCCAGTGGACAACGAACCATCGGCTTCGGTGAAAGCCAAGGTTTCGGTCAACCCATCGCTTTTCATGGCACGCAAGAAAAAACCGACATCGGGCGTGATGGCTTGCTCAATGTTGACGCCCAAGCCTGTTTTGTCTTTGTTGCCTGCACGCACATTGATCAAAGCTTGAGGACCGGTTTGTGTGGGATAGCCAAGATTTTGTAAATAGCGCGTGGCATCGTTGAAACTCGCCACAATGGCGCGGTCATGGTAGTAGAGCACGCGCACTTTGCCGGGTTGGTCGCCCAACAAATGGCTGCGTTCAAACTCGACTTGATCGCCAAAATGCTGCGCCAACGCCAAATCGACCGCTTCTACGTTGGGCGTGACAGGTGTGCTCATGCGACCCAAGCGCAAGGCCCAATTGTCTTGGTACCACTCGGCAGCAAAACCCCAGCCGTAGCCGCGCGCATCGGCGGCATAGTCGTAAGACGCATACGTCCAATTGCCCCAGTTCATGAATTGGGTGCGCGGGTCTTTGGCGTAGGCGTTGTCGTCAAACACATCTAAGGTTGAAAAATTGCCCACCGTCAGCACAAAACGGTTTTTGTCCACTGTGCCGGCGAGTTGGTTGAAATCGCTCTCCACCTTTTCCTCGCCGCCGCCATTGCCCCAGGTCTGGCGCAAAAACAAGCGTTGGCGGTAAAAACTCGGCTTGCTGCCTGCGGCGCGGGTAATTTCACCATTGGTGAAACTGCCCAAACCCACCAATGCACCTGTGAACGGCACACCCGTGACCACCTCAGGGTTGAAATACAACTCACCGCCCTGCCAAGGACGCATGCCCCAATGCGCAGTGGCGCTGAAGGTGTACATGGTGTTGGAAGAAGAACTCAGGCTGTTGGGGCCGTCCCCACGCGGACTGTTGAAAGCTGGATGACGTTGCCAGTTGTAAGTGGCTTGGTATTTGGCCGTGGTGTCTTCGTAGTCATCGTCGGATGCCAAGGCATGTGTCGTCAAAACGCACAAGCCCAGCCAACACATAAAGCACCCACGAAACAAAGAAAATCGCATACAGAATTGTAATTAAGCTAATTAAACCCCCAGAGCGGGGCAAAATATGCACTTTAATTCGCTCCAATGACAGCGGTGTGACACATCAGCTTCACAAAGATTACGTAATATCCTCTTCTATGCAAAATGGCACCCAATTAGCTGCGATTGATATCGGCTCCAACAGTTTTCGTCTCGAAATTGGTCGCTTCGACCACGGTCAAATTCAGCCAGTTGAATACCTCAAGGAAACCGTGCGCTTGGGCAACGGCTTGGACGAAGAGCGCAATTTATCGCCTGAAGCCATGCAAAGGGGTTGGGAATGTTTGGCGCGCTTTGCCGAACGCTTGAGCGGTTTTTCAAAAACACAAGTGCGCGCGGTGGCCACACAAACTTTACGGGAAGCCAAAAATCGCGACGAGTTTTTAAAGCGCGGCAAAGAAATTTTGGGTCACACCATCGAAGTCATTGCAGGCACTGAAGAAGCTCGCCTGATCTACCAAGGCGTCTCGCATATGTTGCCGCACAGCACCGAACGGCGCTTGGTGATCGACATTGGTGGCCGTTCCACTGAATTGATTTTGGGCACTGGCAAACAAGCCCACGAAACAGCTTCATTTCGTGTGGGGAGTGTGGCTTGGTCGATGAAGTATTTCGCACAAGGAGAGTTCACTGAGCAAGCGTTTTACCGCGCGGAAATTGCGGCGCAGGCCGTGCTCGAAGAAGCGCTCACCCACTACCCGCGCAACGAATGGGATTTGGCCTACGGCGCATCCGGCACAGTGGGCGCCGTGGCTGAAATTTTGGAGATGGCGGGCTGGCGCTCCGGCGAAATCACCAGCGACGGGCTGAAATGGTTGGTCAAATCTTTGTTGCGTGCAGGCAGCGCCGAGCGGGTGCGACTAGAAGGCCTCAAAGATGACCGTCGCAGCGTGATTGGCGGCGGCTTGAGTGTGCTTCGCGCCATCATGGACTTGCTGCAAATCGACACGCTGCATGTCGCGCAAGGCGCATTGCGCCACGGCGTGTTGTTTGACATGCTGGAGCGCGACAGCGACGCCACCGATGCGCGTGATATTTCGATTCAGCGTTTGGCGCAGAAATTTGCCATCGACACCGAGCAAGCCAAGCGCGTGCAACATACTGCGCAGCATCTCTTAAATGCTTTCATGCCCAACAGAGACGCGGTGCTGATTCGTACGCAGCGCAAGCTCTCATGGGCTGCGGCGCTGCATGAAATTGGCATGACCATCTCGCACAGCGACTACCACAAGCACGGCGCTTACATTTTGGACAACGCGGACATGCTGGGCTTTAGCATGTCCGAGTTACACAAACTGGGGCTGCTGGTCTTGGGGCAACGCGGCAAATTGAAAAAGCTTGAGACCGATTTTGAATCGACCACTTTCGTCAAGTCTCTGATGGCGTTGCGTTTGGCGATCATCTTGTGCCATGCCCGGCAAGAGCCTGACTTCAAAGGTCTGGAGGTTTTGGCAATTGACGCACGCCGAGTTTTTAAAGTAAGTCTTGATTCAACTTGGGCTGCAGAGCACCCGCAATCCACGCATTTGCTCAAAATCGAAGAGCAATCCTGGCAAAAAACACCTTGGAGTTTTGAGTTAAACCTGACTTGATCAATCGGTATAAACGGTTTACACTGTTTTCTTTTATAAAGGAATCAGCAATGGCAACTACTACCAAATCAGTGGTCTCAGCTTCTAAACCCACCCGTAAAGTGGCAGCGCCTGTCAAGGCGGCGCCGCGCAAAGCAGCCGTCAAAAAAGTAACAGCCCCAAAACCAGCGGCCAAAAAACCAGCGCCTCAAACCGTGAAAGCGGTCAAAGCCGCCAAAGTAGAAAAAGTCAAAAAACCAAAACTGGTGCGTGACAGCTTCACCATGCCCAAAGATGAATACGCTGCCATTGATGCTCTCAAACAACGCGCCATCAAACTCGGCCAAGTGGCCAAGAAAAGCGAATTGTTGCGTGCTGGCATCAAAGCCCTCACTGGCTTGAGCGATATTCAGTTCAAAGCAGCCTTGAGCAACGTACCCACCATCAAGACGGGTCGTCCCACGAACGCGAAATAAGATCAGGCGTTGCAACCGTCATCAAGACGGTTTGCAGCTTGTCCTCGCGTAAACGTGTGCGCAGCCACCAAACTGCGCCTTTGCGCACGGCGCAAATGTCTTCGCGCATCCCCAAAAGCTGCGCAATGACTTGCCCCAAATAGGGCTGATGTCCAACGATCAACACCGTACCCTTGTTTTGAGGCCCGGTCTCTGGCGACCATTTCAAGAGCGACAGCACATCGCTGGCTTGTGCGTGGGGCGCCAATTCATCACGCAACTTGTATTTACGGCCTAAGGCTTGCGCAGTTTGATCCGTTCTGCGTGCGGGACTGACCAACACGCGCGTGCCTTCGGGCAAATGTCGGTCTAACCAAACCGCCATTCGCGTGGCCTGTCGCTCGCCTTTTGCTGTGAGTTGGCGGGACATGTCGTCGCGCCCCTCGATTGCAAGCTCTGCTTCAGCATGTCGCCACAAAATCAAATCCATGCGTCACCTCGTTTCGCTGCGATGTGAATAGAGTTCTATCAAGGCCTGTTGGGCACTGTGCGGCTGCACAGGTTTTTTTGCATTGGCGCGGGTTTTCGGATGCGGACTGCGCACATATTGCCCATCGGGCTGCATCAGCCATGCGTCGGCGTTATCCCCTAAGTAGGCAATCAGACATTCGTTGACAACGCGTTGTCGCAATTGCGGGTCTTCAATCGGCCAAGCCACTTCAACCCGACGCAGCATGTTGCGATTCATCCAATCGGCACTGGACAGGTACAGGTTTTCTTCATTGCCGCTGCGGAAATAAAAAACACGCGAATGTTCTAAAAACCGACCAATGATGGAGCGCACACGGATGTTGTCTGTCACGCCTGGTTTTTGGGCGGGCAACATGCATGCGCCTCGTATGATGAGATCCACCTCAACACCCGCCTTGCCAGCTCGAACCAACGCCTCCATGAGCTTTTCATCGGTCAACGAGTTCATTTTCAGGACAATGCGACCTGGTTTTTTTTGCAAAGAGGCCAAAGCCAATTTATCAATCATGTCAATCAAGTTGCGCTGCAAATTGAAAGGCGCTATCCACAGCTTGCTCAAGCGCGGAATTCGGCTTTGATTGGCCAGCAAATTGAACACACTCTCCACGTCTTGTGTGAGCTTGACGTCTGAAGTGATGAAGCTCAAATCGGTGTAGAGCTTGGCTGTTTTTGAGTTGTAGTTGCCTGTAGACAAATGCGCGTAACGCTTGATCAATCGCCCTTCTTTGCGCGTGACCAACAACAATTTGGCGTGCGTTTTCAAACCCACCACGCCATAGACAACTTGCGCACCCACTTGCTCTAGTTTTTCTGCCCAATTGATGTTGGCCTCTTCATCAAAACGCGCTTTGAGCTCCACCACCACCGTCACTTCTTTGCCACGTTGCACCGCTTCGTGCAACAAACTCATCAACTCAGAGTCCGTCCCTGTGCGATAAATGGTTTGCTTGATCGCCAACACTTTAGGGTCGCGCACGGCTTCTCGTAAGAACGTCAGCACGGCATCAAAGCTCTCATAGGGCTGATGGATCAAAACGCTTTGAGTGTGGAGTTGATCCACAATGGGATCGCTGCTGTTGAGCTGCGCAGGATAGCTGGCCTTGTAGCTTGGGAAGACCAACTTGGAGTCATTCATCAAGTCAATCAACTGTGTCAAGCGAACCAAATTGACGGGGCCTTGCACGCGGTAGAGTGAGCTATGCGGCAACTCAAACTGCTTGAGCAAGAACTCCGACAAATGCTCAGAGCAGCCGGAAGACACCTCCAAGCGAATCGCCTGACCGTAATTGCGCTGAACCAGTTCTTGGCGCAATGCGGTGCGCAAGTTTTTAACGTCTTCTTCATCAACGGCCAGATCGGAATGACGGGTGACACGAAATTGCGAGAACTGGCCAACCACGCGTCCAGGAAACAAATCTTTCAAGTGCGAACGAATCACACTTGAGATAGAAACAAACAGCTTGCGTTTGCCGGCCAGTTTTTCAGGCAACTGAATCACACGCGGCAAACTTCGAGGGACTTTGACAATCGCAATTTCATTGTCGCGACCAAAAGCATCCTGACCCGACAAGCGGACAATAAAGTTGAGTGACTTGTTGGCCACTTGAGGAAACGGATGCGCAGGATCTAAGCCCACAGGCAACAGCAAGGGCTTGACGTCGCTTTCAAAAAAGGACTTGACCCAGCGATGCTGTGCCAAGGTTCGCTCGCTGTGCGAGAGCAATCGAATGCCTTGTTTTGACAACGCAGGCAACAACACATCGTTATAGAGCGCGTATTGACTTTGCACCAACTCATGGGCTTTTTCGCTCAGGATTTTTTGTTTTTCATGGATCACACTGTTGTGCAATGCGCCACGTACTTCAAAAAATTCATCGAGGTTAGAAGAAACAATACATAAGTAACGCAAGCGCTCTAACAAAGGAACTTCTGGACGCTTTGCCCAATCAAGAACGCGTTCATTGAAAGACAAAAGACTTAAATCACGGTCAAGCCATTCGATGGGCTCTTGTAATTTAATGTCGATTTTTGTAGGTGTACTGCTTGCTGACATAAGAGAGTGAATTTACCACTCATCACGACCTCAAACAATGACACTTTTATGACAGCTTTGCGTCACTGTGTGGATTCACAACCAGATGGCTCAAGAACAATTGCGCAGAAGATGACCAACTGAACAAACCTGCATGTGCTCTAGGCTGGGTTCGCTCAATGTGCAATGCCTCCAAACTGGCTTTGCCTAAATCTTCAGACAGCACACCGCCATAAATTTGCGGATCATCTCCCGTGGGTCTTACCAATACTTCTAGGGGACCATCGACCGGATAGGCTGCAACAGGTGTGCCACACGACATGGCTTCGAGCATCACCAAACCAAAAGTTTCATTGCGGCTTGGAAAAGTAAATACGTCAGCACCCGCATACACACCTGCCAACACACCTCTGGGCAAGACTCCCAGCCAACGCACTGTCGCATCGCGTGCTTTGAGTGAACTCTCCAATGGACCCACGCCACAAACCACCTTGCTGCCGTGCCATGGCATGCTCAGAAATGCTTCGATGTTTTTTTCGTAGGACACGCGTCCCACATACAAAGCAATGGGTCTGCGCAGACCTGCGAGCAACTCATGTTCAACGGCTTGAGCTGAAAAACCAAACAAATCGGTATCAACGCCATGCGTCCAGCGACGCAATTGCCCAAAGCCACGCGATGTCAACAATTCAAGCACCCCTTGTGTTGGCACCATCACTCCTGCAGAAGGCTTGTGAAAGTAACGGAACAAGGCATACCCCATCCACAAAGGAATGCGCAGCGCAGCTTTCAAAATTTCTGGAAAACGCGTGTGATACGCAGTGGTAAAGGCCAATTTTTGTTTGATGCAATAACGCCGTGCTGCCCAGCCCAGCGGCCCTTCGGTCGCAATATGAATGGCATGCGGGGCGAAAGCGTCTAGTCTGTGTTTCAATTCTTTCGCTGGACGTACCGCCAAATCAATGCCCGCGTAACCTGGACAAGGACGAGTTTTGAACAGACCAGGATGAATCACCTCAACCTCGTGACCTTGCGCCTGCACTTTCTCAATCAATTCCACCAAGGTGGTGACCACGCCGTTGATTTGCGGCTTCCAGGCATCGGTAACCAGCGCAATTTTCATATCGCTTGAGCCACTTCAAAGTCTTTGGCGAGATTCAATTCAGGCTTCCAAAATATCAATTCAAGCCGACCATCCACGTGCTCAACCAAGGCGCTACGGCTCTCCACCCAATCGCCATCGTTGCAATACAACACGCCTTCGATTTCACGGATTTCAGCACGGTGAATATGACCGCACACCACCCCTTGATAACCATGTTTGGCGGCTTCATGCGCCACTGCGTTTTCAAAATCCATCACATAGTTCAAAGCAGTTTTGACCTTGTGCTTGAGATAAGCCGACAGTGACCAATAAGGCATGCCCAAACGGCCACGCAAGTTGTTCAAATAGCGGTTCATTTTGAGCGTGAACTCATACAGGTAGTCGCCCACATAGGCCAGCCATTTGGCTTGCTGAACAACGGCATCAAAGTAGTCGCCGTGGATGACCCAAAAACGACGACCATCGACAGTCGTGTGAGTGGCCTCATGCACCACCTCAATGCCGCCAAATTGATGTTCTAAAAAATGACGCGCAAACTCGTCATGATTGCCCGGCACGTAAATGACTTGGCAGCCCTTGCGTGCTCGACGCAAGAGTTTTTGAATCACATCGTTGTGCGCTTGCGGCCAATACCAGCGTCGGCGCAATTGCCAGCCGTCCACAATGTCGCCCACCAAATACAGGTAGTCACTCGTGTGATCTTTTAAGAAATCGAGCAGAGCATTGGCCTGACAACCTGGCGTTCCAAGATGAAGATCAGAGATGAAAACTGCGCGGTAATGCATCAAGCACCCAAGAAATGCTTGCGATAGCGCGGTGGCAAATCGTTGATCTTCATGAGCATAGGCAAATCGGCAGTGTTGAAGTCGGGATCCCAAGCAGGTGCGCCCAGCACTTTGGCTCCCAAGCGCAAATAGCCTTTGATCAATGCTGGCGGCTCAAAAGCGTCATTGATTTCCCACTCTTCCACTGGCAAAGCTAGGCGAGGACGCACTTGGTATTCGAAATCGGCCAAATGCGTTTGTTTGAGTTGGTGCCAAATGCTGGCTGCCACTTCGCCACTCACCACACCTTGGTGCAGCATGGGAATGCTGGCGCATCCAATCATCACATCCAACTTGTTGCGCACCATGAACTCAGCCAATGCGCCCCACAAGGCCATGATGACGCCGCCATGACGATGCTCGGCATGAACACAGCTGCGACCGAGCTCCACCATGCGTTCGCGCAGGCTGCGCAGACGGGTCAAATCGAATTCAAGGTCAGAGTAAGTGCTGCCAATACGCTTCGCTTGTGCGGGTGTGAGGACGCGATAAGTGCCAATTACTTGCCCCGTCATTTCATCACGCACCAACAGGTGTTCGCAAAAGTCGTCGAATAAATCGATGTCGTGACCTGCGATTTCTTCCTTCAAACGTGCGCCCATTTCGGTCGCAAACACGTCATAGCGCAAACGCTGCGCCTCGCGCACTTCGTCTAAGTGCTTGGCCCACTCAACAATCAGACCCGAACGATTTTGGGTGCTTGGGGTCGGGACAACATTTTTTTGAGTTTGATGATCGTGTCGATGAAGTGACCCCCTGGGCAAATCAAGCATTGACAGAGGCATGGTGGGGTTGGGAAGCTCTTTCATGATGAGTCCTTTGAGAATTAAATATCACAGCTATTCGATTGATAGCTTGAATTCTGGAAAGACTGCATGACAAGACCAAGAAAAAGTCATGAATATTTGATGACAAAAGATGCCTGACACACAGACTTCATCAAACCGTCAAACACCTTTCATCACTGCACGACATCCTTCTAGGCGTACAAAAAGGATGTCATCATGCGAGTCACCGTCATTGGCACAGGTTATGTTGGGTTGGTCACAGGCACATGTCTGGCCGAGTTGGGTAACCAAGTCATTTGCTTGGATGTGGATGCGGAAAAAATCAGACTTCTCAACAAAGGCGAGTCCCCCATTTACGAGCCAGGCCTGACCGAAATGATTCGTGCCAACCTCTCCTCAGCCCGCCTTCGATTCACAACGCACATAGAGGAAGCCATACACCACGGCGATATTTTGTTCATCGCCGTAGGAACACCGCCCAGCGAAGACGGCAGTGCCGATATCAGCCATGTCTTAGCAGCAGCGCAAAGCATTGGTCAGTGGATGACGGGATTCAAAGTCATTGTTGATAAATCAACCGTGCCCGTCGGCACTGCCGAAAAAGTGCAACGCTTGATTGACGACACCTTGGGCGAGCGTTGTGATCTGACAGATCAAATGTCTGAGCAAACCCAGGCTTGCGTCATCTCCAATCCCGAATTTCTCAAAGAGGGCGCGGCGATTGAAGACTTTATGCGTCCTGACCGCATCATTTTGGGAATCGGCAAAGGCGCGCAACACGAGCAAGCGCGTGAACTCATGCGCCAGCTCTACACGCCCTTCAACCGCAACCACGACCGCACCTTGGTGATGGACATTCGCTCCGCCGAACTCACCAAATACGCAGCCAATGCCATGCTCGCCACGCGCATTTCGTTCATGAATGAAATTGCCAACTTGGCCGAATATGTAGGTGCTGACATCGAATCTGTGCGCCAAGGCATTGGCTCAGATCCGCGCATTGGCTACAGTTTTCTCTATGCAGGCACAGGCTATGGCGGTTCTTGTTTTCCAAAAGACGTCAAGGCCTTGCAAAAAACAGGCGCTGACAACGGCATTCATCTTCGGCTACTGGACGCCGTAGAAGCCGTGAACCAAACTCAAAAACACGTGCTGGTTCAAAAGCTCATCAAGCGCTTTGGCCGTGATTTGCACGACAAACGCTTTGCGGTTTGGGGCTTGGCCTTCAAGCCCGGCACGGACGACATGCGCGAAGCGCCCAGCCGGGTGGTCATTCAAGAGTTGCTGCAACTGGGCGCGCACGTGGTGGCACACGACCCGGTCGCCAACCACGCGGCCAGATTGAGCTTTGAGCAAGACCTCCACCATTCGCCTAAGCTGTTAGAGCGCCTGCGCTTTCACTCCCAAGCCATGCCCGCATTGGAGCAAGCCGATGCATTGCTGATCTTGACTGAATGGAAGGCTTTTAAAAGCCCAGACTTTTTAGCCATTCACCGCTTGCTCAAGCAACCGGTGATTTTTGATGGCCGCAACTTGTACGAACCTGAGATGATGGCCAACGCGGGTTTCCATTACGAAGGCGTTGGCCGAAGCGCTCACCCCGTCATTGCGCCGTCGAATGAGGAATGGGTTGCAATGCCGATAAAAACTGCTGCGTTGCTGTAGTCCAATTAAAGCCAGCGGCGTGCGCAATCACGTCGGGGCGCGACATTTTCAGGGCGTCTAAGCAGGCTTGTTTGAGGTCTTTGTTCAGCACACCTGAGACGCCATTTTTCACCACATCAATCGGGCCTGGCACAGGGAAAGCCGCCACTGGTGTGCCGCACGACATGGACTCGGCCATCACCAAACCAAAGGTATCGGTCACGCTGGGGAAAACAAACACATCGGCGCTGCGGTAGAGGCTGGCCAAGCTTTGGCCGTCCAAGACACCAAACCATTTGGCGTTCGGGTATTTGGCTTCTAAGCGTTTGCGCTCTGGGCCGTCGCCAGCCACCCATTTTTCACCCGGCAAATCGAGCTTCAAAAACTCTTCCACATTTTTCTCTACCGCCAAGCGGCCTACATGCAAAAACACAGGACTGTGGGTGCGCGGCATGGTCGCACCTTCTGGCGTGAAAACTACCGAGTCCACCCCGCGCGTCCATAAGCGTGGGTTGTGAAAGCCGCGCATTTTCAAGTCATCCACAATGCCCTGTGTGGGCGTGATGGTGAATTTGGCGACGTTGTGAAACTTGCGCAGCAATGCGTAGCTCCACGACAAAGGCACACGAAAACGTGCATGAATGTATTCAGGAAAACGGCTGTGATAAGCGGTTGTGAAAGGCCAATGACGTTTGAGCGCTACAGAACGCGCCATCCAGCCCAGAGGGCCTTCGGTGGCAATGTGCAAGCAGTCGGGTGCAAAGGCGTCGATTTTTGCGGCAACTTGTTTCGTACTGCAAAGCGCTAAGGCAATTTCAGGATAGGTCGGACAAGGGATAGAGCGAAACTGCAAAGGCGTAAGAAACGCCACTTGGTGACCGAGTTTTTCCAGCTCGCGCTGCGTCATTTTGAGGGTGCGAACCACGCCGTTGACTTGAGGTTCCCACGCATCGGTGACGATCATGATTTTCATGCTTTTTCCTGGTTTGAAGTGACAGATTTTTGAGAAGATATCTTTGCCTGCTCGCACATGATCCACACCATGCACACCGCAATGCAAGCGCCCAAAATATTGAGCAAAGACTGAACTGGAATTTGTAGAGCCAACAAAACGCTGTAGAGACCCATCATGGAGAGGACACAAAAATTCTCATTGAAGTTTTGCACTGCAATCGACTCGCCCGCCGACAACAATTCGCGGCCACGGCTTTGCAGCAATGCATTCATAGGCACCACAAACAAGCCGCTGAGCAATCCAGCCAAGCCCATCAGCAACATAGCCATGCTTAGAGAATGAACCCAGTTGAGCACGGGCAACAAGGCCCCGAGCAACAACCCAACCCACAGCAAATGCTTGGCGTGGTGCATTTGCAAAAAACGCGCTGCCAGCCAAGCGCCAGCCATAGCACCCAAGGCCGACATCGCTTGGATATACGAAGACAACTCCAGCGACACCCCCAAATGCGCCTGAGCCCAAGCCAAGGTCATGAGCTGCATGGATGCGCCTACGCCCCAAAACAAGGTGGTGACCGACAAGGACAAACGTCCCTTGGGGTCAAGCCACAAGGTTTTATTGCTTTGAATAAACCGCGCCACGCCTTTGAGCGCATCGCTTCTGCGCTCGTAGGTCACGCCGCTTTCGGGAATTTTCAAATTCAATAAACCTGCCGCCATGTACAAACACAACAGCACCATGAACGCTGGCAAGAGCTGTGTTTCAAAGTCCAACCAAGTGCTGAGAAATTCAGAAAAATCAGAACCTTGCACCCGCTCGCTCACACACCAGCCCCCCAAGACCACGCCCACAACCGCTGCCACCACGGTACTGACCTCAATCCACGCATTGGCTTTGACCAAACGGTCTTGCGGCTCTAGCTCGGTGATCAAGCCATATTTGGCGGGCGAATACAAAGCCGCGCCTATGCCCAATAAAGCAAACGAAAAAAACGGATGTACGCCCCAGAGCAGCCCAAAACAAGCGCAGGCTTTGATCGCATTGGCCGTCATCATGACTTGGCGCTTAGGCCAGCGGTCAGACCACACGCCCACCCAAGGCGCAAAGGCCACGAAGGAAAAAATAGACAAGCCCTTGAGCACGGGCATCCACCAAGGGTCGTGTGCGCCTTCTTCTAACAAGGCAAAGGCAACGATGAGCAAGGCGTTGTCTGCAATCGCTGAGAAAAATTGAGCGCCGAGCAAAGACTTGATACCTTTGGCCGCGTTCTCGGTCTGAATATTCATCCCGCTACTAGAACAAATTTTGGTGAATTACCTGTGACATTTGTGTGAATCGTCACAATCGCGCCACAATTGTTTGACATGATGAAAGTCAAGGAATTTCAACCATGACCACACAAACCTTAGACAACGACCAAATTCGCCGCTTGCGCGAAGATTTATTGGACTCCATCGACGAAGAGCTGGAGCTTGCTTTAGAAGACATCGCCGAAGACAGCCACAGCACCTCGCAAGACATGTCTCGCGCTCTGTACTTTCGCGAACTGCTGCGTCTACAAGGCGAATTGGTCAAATTACAAGACTGGGTGGTGGCCAACAAACAACGTGTGGTCATTTTGTTTGAAGGCCGCGACGCAGCAGGCAAAGGCGGTGTCATCAAACGCATCACCCAACGCCTGAATCCTCGCGTGTGCCGTGTGGCTGCGCTGCCCGCACCCAACGACCGCGAAAAAACCCAGTGGTATTTCCAGCGCTATGTCTCACATTTGCCCGCTGCTGGCGAGATCGTGTTGTTTGACCGCAGTTGGTACAACCGCGCTGGGGTGGAACGCGTCATGGGTTTTTGCACCGACGACGAATACGAAGAGTTTTTCCGCTCCGTGCCTGAGTTCGAAAAAATGCTGGTACGCAGCGGCATTCACCTCATCAAATACTGGTTTTCCATCACCGACGACGAGCAACATGCCCGCTTTTTAGGCCGTATTCACGATCCCTTAAAACAATGGAAACTCAGCCCGATGGATTTGGAGAGCCGCCGTCGTTGGGAAGACTACACCCGCGCCAAAGAAACCATGATTGAGCGCACCCACATTCAAGAAGCGCCTTGGTGGGTGGTGCAAGCGGTGGACAAGAAAAAAGCCCGCCTCAACTGCATTGCGCATTTGCTGGAGCACTTCGATTACGAAGAGATCCCACACGATCAAATCAGCATGCCAGCGCGAGTACGCAACCCCGACTACATCCGCCATCCTGTCCCCAACGACATGATCGTGCCCGAGAAATACTGAAAACCTTTCAGCTGGATTCACCCAAATACCGCTTGCGCCAAAAAAACAACAAGAGCGCAAGCCCCAGAATCAGCATGCTGACCTCGGTCCAAAACAAACCGGTTTCTTCATGAACTGCTGGAAAGCTCTCGAAGTTCATACCGAAAAATCCGGTAATCAAGTTCAGCGGCAAAAAGATAGCGGTCAACACCGTCAAAGTGCGCATCACGTCGTTGGTGCGGTTGCTTTGCACGTTGAAATGCATTTGCACCGCAGTCTCAGCACTTTGCTCTAAACGGCGCACATGGTGGACCACCCGCTCGATGTGCTCAAACACATCGCGGCTTCTGATTTTGAGCATCTCAAACGCATGGTTGCTGTCGTTGACATACAAAGGCAAACCATCCAAAGCGTTAATCCAGTCTTGAATCGCAGCACGCTGGTCTTCGCAAATTTCGTCCAAGTAATGCAGCGACAAACGCGCATCAAGCAAAGCGCTCCAATTGTTAAATCGCGTTTTAGGGTTGAGCAGCTCGCTTTGCCAATGGTCTAGCTGACGTGTGAGCTCACGGCGCAAATTGAGATAGCCATCCACCATTTGGCTGATGATGCGCAGCATCAAATCCGCTGGGCCACTGGGTAATCGAGTACTTGAATGCGACGTGTGGATGCTGGCTGCGCTCAACAATCTGGAGGCATAAGACTCCAACACCGCGCAATCAACCGGATGAACCGTGATCAACACACGCTCAAACACCACAAAGGCAACTGGACTGGTGTCAATGCGATGCAGCACGGGTGGCCCACCGCGCTCGCGGGTGCGATGCAAAATTTCACCCGGTCTGGACAGGTCTGATTCACTGTGGCCTGCGGCTAAACGCCTGAACACCATCAGGTTGTAGTTGGAGGTGAAGTCGTAATGCGAAGGCAGTTGGTTGTTGAGGATGTCTTGCAGGTGCAAGTCAACAATCTGCGCGTGACACACATTGTCCAACAACTGTTGAACTTGAGATTGCATCAACTCAAACTCGCGCCGGCCAAATGCTAGCCATACAAAACCCTCTGCGGGCAGTTCTTGGGGCAGCTGCGCCCCCTCAACAACGGTCTGGGATTGAATATTAAAAACTCTCATATTGCTATTTTCACTGAATGATGTGACATTTTTGTCATCTAACCGCAACGAAAACATCACTGTTTTTTCACAACGGTATTGCACCATTCCATGATTCGTTCATAAGGATATTTGAATATGGAATATGCACACACGCTTCCCGCCGCCAAAGCTTCAGCAAGTCGCTCTAAAGAACTGCTGAGCAATGCGGTCTATGGTCACAAATCCAAAGCCACCCTCAAAGAGCGTTTGTTTGCGTTGTGGTTTCGACGTTTGGTCTACACCCAAATTTGGGAAGACCCTGTGGTGGACATGCGCGCCTTAAACCTTCAAGCACAAGACCATGTGGTCACGATTTCCTCGGGTGGCTGCAATGCCTTGTCCTACTTATTGGACAACCCAGCCCAAGTGACGGCGGTTGATTTGAACCATGCGCACGTCTCATTGGTCAAGCTGAAAATTGCAGCAGTCAAAGCATTGCAAACGCACGACGACTTTTTCAACTTCTTTGGCATTGCCAAATCGTCAAGCAATGTGCGGTTGTATCAAAACGTGATTGCGCCACAACTCGATTTAGACAGTCGCCAATATTGGGAAGGCGGCCCCATCGGTTTTCGCCGCATCCGCATGTTTGCCAAAGGCTTTTACAACTACGGTTTGTTGGGGCAAATCATTGGCATCATCCACTGGGGCGCCAAGCTCCATGGCGTCAAGCTCAAAGAATTGCTTGAGCAGCCCACGCAAGAGGCGCAAGAAAAATGGTTTGATGCCAACGTCGCCAAAATCTTTGACTCCAAGCTCATCACCAAAATGTGCAGCAGCCCTTTTGCGCTCTACAACTTGGGCATTCCACCCAGCCAGCACCATGCGCTGTGCGATCAACGCCCAGAAAACATGGCGCAAGTGTTGAAAGAACGCGCTCGAAAACTCGCCACCGTGGTGCCCATCAAAGACAACTACTTTGCATGGCAAGCCTATGGTCGCTGCTACGACGCCAGCCAGCAAAGCGCCTTGCCGCCTTATTTGATGCAGGCCAACTACGCGCAATTGCGCCGCAACGTGGGCAAACTCTCCATCGAACAAAGCAATATCCGTGACGCCTTGCTGCGCATGGACAACCAATCGGTCGATGCGGTGGTATTGCTCGACGCCCAAGACTGGATGTCAGACAACGAAATCACGGCCTTGTGGCAAGAAATCACACGCACAGCCAAACCAGGCGCACGGGTGATTTTCCGCACCGCTGGCACCACATCTCCTGTTGATCCTTGCTTGACTGGCGAGTTAGGCAAGTTGTGGGTGCGCGACAACGAAATGTCCGACAGTTTGGGCCCCCTCGATCGCTCAGGCATTTACGGTGCGTTCCATTTGTACCGCTTTCAAGGTTAAAAATGGCAGCTTGGCCGCGCGAATCACTCGGCATTTGGATGCACAACGCCAGTGCGGACATTCAATGGCATGGCGCGTCGCACATTGCCGTGACTCGCAGCTCGCCCCAACGCAGCCCAGATGCGACTTACCTCACATCGCTGCGCAGTGGTTGGTTTGATTATGCGGCGCAGGAGTTGGGACAGCGCAAAATCGCCGCCGCTGGTGTGCTTGCCCTAGGCGGCGTCGCGAAATGGGCGGGACTCGATAAGTTGGTGTTGGTTGGAAATTTACCAGTGTCTACCAACGAGCATTTACCGCATTTGGCGCACGAGATGACTCAACTTTGCCGCGACATGGGCGAACGCTATGAAGATCATTTTGTTGCTGTGCGCAATGTGTTGCCGCATAAACATGGCACCTTGATGCACGACTTGCGCAACGCAGGTTTTGTGGCCATTCCAGCGCGGGTGATTTACGAATTTGACTTGCGCGAGGGCTTGGCCAAAAAACATTCGCATTTGTCACGCGACATCTCGGCGCTCAAAAAGTCGGGGCTGCTTGCAAGCGTGCGCAGCGAAATCTCAAACGCCGACACCAGCATCTTGCGCGATTTGTACCAAAGCATTTACATCGACAAACACAGCCAGTTCAACCCGCAATACACCTCGCAATTTTTTGCTGACATGCTTCACTCCGGCGTGATGCAATGCTTGCAACTGCGCGATGCTGAGGGCGCAATTCAAGCCTTCGCCATGCTCTACCCTGTGGGCGAAACTTTGACTGTGCCAGCCTTGGGCTACAACCGGACCATGGAAGAAGCTGGGCTCTACCGCATGTTGTTTGCCGCCGTGCATCAGCACACGTTGCAGCACAAGCTGCTGCTCAACTACAGCTCGGGCGCGGGTGACTTCAAACGCAAACGCGGTGCCATACCGCATCTGGAATACACCTTGTTGCGTGCGCCGCAACGCTATCGCGCTTGGCAAAAAAAATGGCTGCGTTGGATCGAAACCCAAACCGCAACCATTTGTGCCAACGATTTGATCGCACTTGGCGCGTGAACCGCGCCCGCGCACTCAACGTTGTTTCATATCGCCAGCGAACTTGCCGCCGCGCTCGATTTCCAATTCTGAGTACGCCATAGAGCCTGTCACTTTGCCAGTGCCGTGGATCATGATGTGCTCTTTGCAATCGATTTTTTCGTTCAGCTCGCCGTGAACATCTATTTCGCGGGCTTGCACATCGCCTGTGACTTTGCCTTGTTTGCCGATCATCAGGTCATCTGCTTTGAGCTCGCCTGACACCGTGCCATTGATGGACACTTTGCCGGGGGCAGCAATAGAACCTTTGAACGTCACGCCCTCACCAATGATGAGATTGTTGGGAGCTGCAATTTGTTCTGCCATGAGAAATTTCCCTTCTGGGGTTAATTAAGTTTTGCCCATCTCCTGTACTTGCACAGACACGTCAAAGAGTTTGGCCTTACCCTCATAGTATCGGTCAAGACGCCAGTCTTTCAAAACTTCGATGGCTAATTGAAAGTCGTCATGGCGCAAATCGTACAGTTCACCTAACTTGAACTCCGCGTCAGACTCCAAAGCCAAGACCAATTGGGCTAAGATTTTAGCGCTTTTTTGGCTGGGATCTTGTTCAATCATTTTTCTGGCTTGCTTGATGGCTCTCACTTGAAACTCCAAAAAATATTGTTTTCAGCTGTCGAAGTATGGCACTGAAAGCAGCTTTTGTTAATATTAATTTGTAATTTTTTACGTCATAAAAATGTCATAAGTCATTCATTTTATTGTTATTTTTCAAGATTTATTTGTATATTTATAAGCATTTAGTCGACCTCAGTTTCGCACCGAGCTGCGCGAACTAAAATCGCAGGTTCACCTAAGGATTTGAGCCATGGGACGCACCCTCTACGACAAGATTTGGGACGAGCACGTCGTCCATACCGAAGAAGATGGCACGGCCATTCTTTATATTGACCGCCATTTGGTGCACGAAGTCACCAGCCCGCAAGCTTTCGAAGGCCTGCGCGTGGCCAACCGCAAGCTTTGGCGCGTCAGCTCGGTGGTGGCGACGGCCGACCACAACACGCCCACCACAGGTTGGGAATTGGGCTATGACGGCATCACCGACCCGATCAGCAAAGAACAAATCACCACACTCAACAGCAATATTGAGGCCTTTGGTGCAGCGGCTTTCTTTCCCTTCATGTCCAAGCGCCAAGGCATCGTGCATGTGATTGGCCCTGAAAACGGTGCCACACTGCCCGGCATGACCGTGGTGTGCGGCGACAGCCACACCTCCACCCACGGCGCATTTGGCGCATTGGCACACGGCATCGGCACCTCGGAAGTCGAACACGTCATGGCCACGCAAACGCTGTTGGCCAAAAAAGCCAAGAACATGCTGGTCAAGGTCGAAGGCGCACTGGCCAAAGGCGTGACGGCCAAAGACGTGGTCTTGGCCATCATTGGCCGCATTGGCACGGCCGGCGGCACCGGCTACACGATTGAATTTGCTGGTTCGGCCATTCGTGGTCTGAGCATGGAAGGCCGCATGACGCTGTGCAATATGGCGATTGAAGGCGGCGCTCGTGCGGGTCTTGTGGCTGTGGACGACAAAACCATTGAATACGTCAAAGGCCGCCCACTCTCGCCCACAGGCGTGGAGTTGGAACACGCGATTGCCTATTGGAAAACCTTGCACTCCGACGCCGACGCCCACTTTGACGCAGTGGTCGAACTCGACGCGACTCAAATATTGCCGCAAGTCACTTGGGGCACGTCGCCCGAAATGGTGCTGGGCATTGACGGCATCGTGCCCGACCCCGACAAAGAAAAAGACAGCAACAAACGCGGCGCCATCGAACGCGCTTTGACTTACATGGGCTTGGAGCCGGGCAAAGCCTTGAACGATTTGTTTGTGGACAAAGTGTTCATCGGTTCATGCACCAACAGCCGCATCGAAGACATGCGCGAAGCCGCTGCGGTGGTCAAAAAACTCGGTCAAAAAGTAGCGAAGAACATCAAGCTGGCGATGGTTGTGCCCGGTTCAGGTTTGGTCAAAGAACAAGCCGAACGCGAAGGCTTGCACGAGATTTTCAAAGCCGCTGGCTTTGAGTGGCGCGAACCGGGCTGCTCCATGTGTCTGGCCATGAACGCC
>CAILCI010000002.1 GCA_903832625.1 uncultured Burkholderiales bacterium
CGCGATGCCGGCATTTATGTGCGCGGTGCTTTGAGTTGTGCGTTGGGTTGTCCTTACGAGGGCGATGTGGCGCCGGAAAAAGTGGCCTACCTCGCAGGCTTGATGAAACAAATTGGCGTGCAACATGTGGGCGTGGCCGACACCATTGGCGTCGGCACGCCGCGCAAGGTCGAAGCAGCGATGGAAGCGACCTTGAAGCACTTCGCGCTCAAAGACGTGTCGGGGCATTTTCACGACACCTACGGCCAAGCCTTGGCCAACACCTTGGCCGCGTTGCAGTTGGGTGTGTGGCAGTTCGACACCTCGGTGGCGGGTTTGGGCGGCTGCCCTTATGCCAAAGGTGCCACAGGCAATGTCGCCACCGAAGACGTGGTCTACATGCTGCACGGCATGGGCATTGAGACGGGCATCGACTTGGACAAGCTCATCGATGCAGGCGCCTTCATCAGCCAAGCGCTGGGGCGCAAAAGCCAATCCCGCGTTGCCACGGCGGTCTTGAACAAGCGCGGCGCCTGACCCGCGCCAATCACGGACAATGCTTGGATGTGTGGCAGCGAACTCATCCCCAAACCCCAAGGCCTCACGGCCACCGACAAACATTTGCTCGCGCAGGCGCGGCGCATTGTCAACGCACCTGCGCAAACCGCAGACGTCGTGGCCTCGCCCTGCGTGTCGGTGTGTCGCATGTCGGATGACACGGGCTTTTGCGTCGGCTGCTGGCGCAGCTTGGAAGAAATTGCGCAATGGGCGGCTTCCAGCCCCGACAGCAAACGCGGCGTGTGGCGCAACATTGCACAGCGCATAGACGCTGCGCGTTGACTCAGAAAGCAGGCTCATGAAAACCATCACCTGTTACCTCGACTTTATTTCACCTTACGCGCACTTGGCCTTCGAGGCTGCGCCGCAAAGCCTGCAAGGCATCAGCCATGTGATGGTCTACAAACCTATTTTGTTCGCGGCGCTGCTCAAACATCATGGCCAGTTGGGGCCCGCAGAAATTGCTGGCAAGCGCGATTGGACTTACCGCCAAGTCCTGTGGCAGGCCAAGCAACACGGCATTCAACTCGACATGCCGCAAGCGCATCCCTTCAATCCCTTGGCCTTGTTGCGCTTGGCCGTGGCCTGCGATGCCCAAGGTTTGCCCAACCGCTATGTGTGCGAAAGTATTTTTCGTCACGTCTGGCACGGCGGCGCACCCGCCGATGACGCAGCGCGTGTGCAAGCTTTGAGCGAACAACTCCAACCTGCGCGCGATCCAAACAGTGCGTCCGTCAAAGACCAACTCAAAGCCCATACCGAAGAAGCCATTGCGCGCGGCTTATTTGGCGTCCCCACTTTTGCGGTGGACGACAAATTGTTTTGGGGTTTTGACGCCTTGCCCATGCTGCGCGCTTACTTAGAAGGCGACCCATGGTTCGACGGCGCTTGGCATTCGGCTGCAAGCGTGGCGCAAGGCGTCAAGCGTTGAATGGAGCTTTGGCTTTCTTCACATGCCCAACGCCTTTAACTTTTCTGCCTCGCCTTTTGACTGCTTAACACCCGACGAACAACGCCGTGTGCGCGGCAGCGTGGACGTGGTCTATTACCCCAAAGGCGCAACGATTTTGGATGTGGGCAGCCAGCCCAGCCATTTGTGGATCATCATCAAAGGTTTTGTCACCCAGTTTGAGGGCGACGAGGTGATTGCCACGCTGGGGCGCGACGACACCTTTGACGGACGCGGCTTGGTGGCGCAAAAAGCCAGCCACCGCTTTGTCGCCGCCGAAGAAGTGGTGGCCTACGAGCTGGCGCGCAGCACGGTGATGGAGTTGATTGCCGACAACGCCACCTTCGGCGCGCTGTTGTTCTCCGAGTTGAGCGACAAACTCAGCGCCTTGTCGCAGCGCCAAAGCCAGCAAGAATTGCAGTCGCTTACTTTGTCAAGGGTGGACGAAGCTTTTGTGCGTCCCGCGCAAGTGGTCGATGTGAACACCGATGTGCTCAGCGTGGTGCAAGTCTTGCGACAGCACCGCACCACCCATGTGTTGGTGCGAGACACCAGCGTACAGCCCGAGCGCATGGGTATTTTTACGTCGAGCAATTTGCAGCACGCGATTTTGAGTGGAGAGCCGCTCTCGCAACAAGCGGTCGGGCGGTGGTGCAACTTCGACCTGATCACGGTCAAACCTTCTGACTTGATGGGCGAAGCATTGGCGGTGCTGATGCGCCATCGCGTGCACCATTTGGTGGTCGCGCAAGATGCGCAGGTGGTGGGCGTGTTGGAGTCTTTGGATGTGTTCAGCTTTTTGTCCAACCACTCGCATTTGATAGGCGTTCAAATTGAATCTGCCCTCGATTTGAATGGTTTGGCGCAGGCGTCAACAAAAATCACCCGCATGGTCAACAGCTTGTACCGAGGCGGAATGCGCGTTGGGTTGGTGGCGCGTTTGG
Source organism: uncultured Burkholderiales bacterium (assembly GCA_903832625.1). Lineage (GTDB taxonomy): Bacteria > Pseudomonadota > Gammaproteobacteria > Burkholderiales > Burkholderiaceae_C > Limnohabitans. Next base: position 2,431 of record CAILCI010000002.1, read on the forward strand.
TGCAAGACCTCAACGCCAGTTTGTTTGCCCGCGCGTGGGAGTTGATTGCGCCGCCTGATTTGGTGAGCAACAGTTGCTTGTTCGTCATGGGCAGCGAAGGGCGTGGCGAACAATTGCTCAAAACCGACCAAGACAATGGCTTGATTTTGCGCGACGGTTACACGCCACCCGCCGATTTGGCGGCGATTTGCGAACGCTTCTCGCAAGCGTTGTTGAGCTTTGGTTATCCCGAATGCCCGGGTCACATCATGGTCAACAACCCCATGTGGCGCAAAACGGCTTACGAGTTTGGGCAAATGGTGCAGCATTGGTTGCTCGGCGCAGAACCCGAGGGTTTGATGAACTTGGCCATTTTTATTGACGCCCACGCGGTGTGCGGCGACCCCGATTTGCTCACCCAAACCCAGCAAGTGCTGCACCGTTTGGCCATAGACAACGATGCGATGCTGGCGCGTTTTGCGGCGTCCATCGACGCCTTTGGCAGCAGCCAAGGCTGGTGGAACCGTTTGCTCGGCTTGGAAACCGACCACGGCATGAACTTGAAAAAAGAAGGCATCTTCCCGCTGGTGCATGGCGTGCGCAGCTTGGCGTGGGCGCAACGCCTGTCGCAAACCAGCACCGTGGCGCGTTTGGACGCGCTGGTGGAGCAATCGGTGCTCACCCCCAGCATGGCAGCAGATTTGAGCCAAAGCCTGCACTTTTTGATGGGGCTCAAACTCAAAGCAGGTTTGGATGAAATGGCTTTGCAAAAACCCGTCAGCGGTAATGTGCAGGTCAACCAACTCTCGGCGCTGGAGCGCGATTTGCTCAAAGACGCCCTGAGCGTGGTCAAACAATTCAAAGCCTTGTTGCGCATGCGCTTCAAGCTCGATGCGCTGTGATCGCCCTTTGGACAAAACCCCTGCAATGGTGGCGCAACCAACAACGCGCCAGAGCCATGCGCCGTTTGAAGCGACCGGAATTTGCGTTTGTGTTTGACACGCCGCCGCCCGACGAATGGGTGTCCTTGGACTGCGAAACCACGGGCTTGGACGTGGGGCGCGACGAAATCATTTCCATTGGCGCGGTACGCATTGTGGGACAACGCATCATGACCAGCGAGCGCTTGGAATTGCTGGTGCGCCCTGAACGCGGTGTGTCGGCGGGCAGCGTGCGCATTCATCGTTTGCGCGAACAAGACGTGGCGCAAGGCCTGCCGGTGGAAGAAGCCGTCAAACAGTTGCTGCACTTCATTGGCAGCCGTCCTTTGGTGGGTTACTACCTTGAGTTTGATGTGGCCATGCTCAACCGCGCTGTGCGACCTTTGCTGGGCATTGGCTTGCCGCAACCCAAAGTCGAGGTGTCGGCGCTCTACTACGAGCACAAGTTCAAACAACTACCGCCCTACCAGCAGCACGACAACGCCGACATCGATTTGCGCTTTGATCGCCTCATGGCCGACTTGCAATTGCCTGTGCGCGACGCCCACGATGCGCTCAATGACGCGGTGATGGCGGCGTTGGCATTCATCAAGTTGCGGCAGCTTTGAGACTGACAGGCATAAAAAAACCGGGCGTAAAGCCCGGTTTTTTTGACGCATACGCATCAGCACACAAGGCGCTGATGCGTGGTGGACGATCAGTGGCCAGAAGCACCTGATGCGCCGTAGCCCGTTTCGGAGCGCACACGTTGTGCGTCGAAAGCTGCGCGTTCGTTTTTCGCATCTTCGCTGTTGTCCAAGATGGAGAACAACCAAATGCCCACGAAGCCAATGGCCATCGAGAACAAAGCGGGTGAGCTGTAAGGGAACCAAGCAGAGCCTTTGGGGTTGCCCAGAGTCGCTTCCCACACCGCAGGTGACACAACGGTCAAGCCCACAGAAGAGATCAGACCCAAGAAACCACCAATCACAGCACCGCGTGTGGTACAGCCTTTCCACAGCACTGACAAGAACAGCACAGGGAAGTTGGCAGATGCCGCAATCGCGAAGGCCAAGGCCACCATGAAGGCGATGTTTTGTTTCTCAAAGGCGATGCCCAGAGCCACAGCCACAATGCCCAGAGCCACGGTAGTGATACGAGACACGCGCAATTCAGCAGCGCTGTCTGCGTTGCCGTTTTTCCACAGGGTGGCGTACAAGTCGTGTGACACAGCAGAAGCGCCTGACAAGGTCAAGCCAGCCACCACAGCCAAGATGGTCGCGAAGGCCACGGCAGAGATGAATCCGTAGAACACGTTGCCACCGACTGATTTAGCCACCAGAACCGCAGCCATGTTGGCCGTACCTGCGCCGCCTTTGATGACGCCTTTGACGGTGTCAGCCATTTCGGGGTTGGTCAACACCAAAGTGATGGCGCCAAAACCGATGATGAAGATCAGCACATAGAAGTAGCCAATCCAAGTGGTTGCCCAAAACACCGATTTACGTGCTTCTTTTGCATCAGGCACTGTAAAGAAGCGCATCAAGATGTGGGGCAAGCCCGCGGTACCGAACATCAAAGCCATGCCAAAAGAAATGGCAGAGATCGGGTCTTTGATGAAGCCACCAGGAGCCATCAAGGACAAGCCGACTTTGGCGGGGTCGATTTTGGCAGCAGCATCAGCCGCGGCAGAGGCAGCCGCAGCAGCTTCTGGCGTGGTGGCAGCAGCCGCAGAGGCCGCAGCCGCTGCAATGGCAGCTTCTTTGCCAGCAGTTGCGATGGCGGTTTTCACAGCCACGCCTTGTGCAAACAGAGCTTCAGGGCTGAAACCGAATTGCGCCAACACCATGAAAGCCATGAAGGTCACACCAGACAGCAACATGACGGCCTTGATGATCTGCACCCAAGTGGTAGCAGTCATACCGCCGAACAACACGTAGACCATCATCAAAGCGCCCACGATGACCACGGCCATCCAGTAGTCCAAACCGAACAACAGTTTGATCAACTGACCTGCGCCCACCATCTGAGCAATCAGATAGAACGCCACCACCACCAAAGTGCCAGAGGCAGCAAAGGCGCGGATAGGACCGGGTTTGAAGCGATAGCCTGCGACGTCAGCAAACGTGAATTTGCCCAAGTTGCGCAGACGCTCAGCCATCAAGAAGGTGATCACGGGCCAGCCGACCAAAAAGCCGATGGAGTAGATCAAGCCGTCATAGCCCGTGGCCATCACCGCAGCGGAAATACCCAAGAACGACGCAGCAGACATGTAGTCGCCCGCAATCGCCAAGCCGTTTTGAAAGCCCGTGATGCCGCCACCTGCGGTGTAGAAATCAGCCGCAGAACGGGTGCGAGCAGCCGCCCATTTGGTGATCCACAGTGTTAAGAGCACAAAGCCACCAAACATGGCGATGGCTGTCACGTTGGTTTCTTGTTTGGCGGTGGTGCCCAAGTCGCCACCCGCTGCAAACACTGCGCCGCAGGCAGCCAAGCCCAGCAACGCAATCAAGATAGAAGAGATTTTTTTCATTTCGTGACGTCCTCAAGAATTTCTTTGGTCAGCGCGTCGTACGTGTTGTTGGCACGTTGGACGTAAAGACCCGTGATCACCACAGTGAACACAATCACGAACATGCCAAGAGGCACGCCCAGCGATGTCACGCCTTCGCCGATGGGTTGAGCCAAGAAAGCTTTGTTAAAAGCAATCAGTGAGATGTAGCCGTAATAAACGATCAACATCAACACGCTGAGTAGCCAGCCAAAACCATCGCGTGCTTTGCGCAATTCGTGGTACTTGGGGTGGCTCTGGATCTTGTCGATCACTGGGTCACGCATGAAAGTCTCCCAAAAGGGTTATTGAAAAAAAACACAAGAAGGGTGCTCCTTCGTTGGTGCAGGCGATTCTGTTGAGACGTACTGACCAACTCCTTACGTTTTACTCGACAAAACCAAATCATTAGCTCCTTTTTGCTAGAGAAAACCCTTGGTTTATTTGATTTCCTAGCGTTAACCCGTGCATGAAAGCATGCGTCAGAGTGAGGTCAGGCTCTCCGCAGATAGTCGCTCACCAGAAACGCTGAGCCCACAGCGACGACAATCTTGCGCGCAGGAGCATTGAATATGGCCACATTTGAAGACGACAAACCCATGACTTTGGAGGAGAAAAAGCTCATCTTCGCGTCTTCGTTAGGTACGGTGTTTGAGTGGTATGACTTTTATCTGTTTGGCGCCTTGGCCGATATCATGGCCAAACAGTTTTTCAGTGGCTTAGACAGCAACGCGGCCTTTATCGTGACTTTGCTGGGTTTTGCCGCGGGCTTTTTGGTGCGTCCGTTTGGGGCGATCTTTTTTGGCCGCTTGGGCGACATGATTGGGCGCAAATACACGTTTTTGCTGACCATTTTGATCATGGGTTTGTCCACCTTTTTGGTGGGCATCTTGCCAACCTATGCGCAAGTGGGCGTGGCCGCTCCGATTATTTTGATTGCCCTGCGCTTGTTGCAAGGCCTGGCCTTGGGCGGCGAGTATGGTGGCGCAGCAACCTATGTGGCCGAGCATTCGCCGCAAAACCAGCGTGGTGCCTACACCTCGTGGATTCAAACCACGGCGACCTTGGGTTTGCTGCTCTCCTTGGTGGTGGTGTTGGGTACACGGTACTTCTTGGGTGATTTTTCGCTCAATGCCCAAGGCGACAAAGACTTTGGCGACTGGGGCTGGCGCTTGCCTTACATCTTGTCCATTGTGTTGTTGGCGGTGTCGATCTACATCCGTTTGTCGCTCAATGAATCGCCCGCCTTTGCCCGCATGAAGGCCGAAGGCAAGACCTCCAAAGCGCCCTTGTCGGAATCGTTTGGCCGATGGAAAAACCTGCGCATTGTGCTGCTGGCCTTGTTTGGCTTGTCGGCGGGGCAGGCCGTGGTTTGGTACACGGGGCAGTTTTATGCGCTGTTTTTCATGACGCAATCGCTCAAGATGGACAGTTCGCAGGCGCAAATTTACATGGCGCTGGCGCTGCTCATCGGGACGCCGTTTTTCATTGTGTTCGGCGCGCTGTCTGACAAGATTGGCCGCAAACCGGTGATCATGCTGGGCTGCTTGTTGGCCGCGCTCACCTATTTCCCGGTGTTTCAAGGTTTGACCAAGGCGTGCAATCCTGCGCTGGTCAAAGCGCAAGCGATGGAACAAGTGACCGTCATTCACGACAACGCCGAATGCTCGTTCCAAGGCAACCCCATTGCCCGCGACACCGATTTCAAAACTTCTTGCGACATTGCCAAAAACTTCTTGGCACAAAATGCGGTCAGCTACACCAATGTTCATGGCGAGGCGGGCAAGGCCACGGTGGTCAAAGTGGGCGAAGTCGCCATCACCGCACCCCAAGCGGTGGTGGTGAACGACAAGTTTGACGAAGACAGCGCGATCAAGATCGAGAAATTTCAGCAAGACGTGACGACCGCGCTGCGCCAAGCCGGCTACCCCGAACGCGCCGACCCAACCAAGGTCGATGGCGTGAAGGTGGTCATTATTCTGAGCTATTTGGTCATTTTGGTGGCCATGGTCTATGGGCCTATTGCCGCCATGTTGGTGGAAATGTTCCCCACGCGCATTCGCTACACCTCCATGTCGCTGCCTTACCACATTGGCAACGGCTGGTTTGGGGGCTTGCTGCCGACCACGGCCTTTGCCGTGGTCGCGCACACGGGCAATATGTTCAATGGACTTTGGTATCCAGTTGCCATTGCAGGTGGATGCTTTGTGATTGGCATGGCCTTTTTGCGCGAAACCAAGGACGTTGACATTTATGCCCACGACTGAAGGGGGCGCTGCTTTCTTTCTAGAATGCTGGGCACTTACCAAAAGGCTCAGCCATGTCAGGCTCTATCCGTATTCGCGGCGCACGCCAGCACAATCTTAAAAACCTCGACTTAGATATTCGCACCGGCGAGCTGACGGTGGTCACCGGCCCCAGCGGCTCGGGCAAATCCAGCTTGGTGTTTGACACCTTGTACGCCGAAGGCCAGCGCCGTTATGTCGAGACCTTCAGCGCCTATGCGCGTCAGTTTTTAGACCGCATGGACCGCCCCGCTGTCGACAAGGTCGAAGGCGTGCCGCCCGCGATTGCAATTGACCAAACCAATCCGGTGCGCAGCTCGCGCTCCACCGTGGGCACGATGACCGAGCTTAACGACCATTTGAAGCTGTTCATCGCCCGCGCAGGGCAGTTGTACGACAAGCAAACCGCGCAAAGCGTGCAACACGACACGCCGCAAACCGTGTTGGCCGAGTTGCAGCAACGCTGCGAAGCCAGCTCGCCCGAACGCCGCTTGGTGGTGACTTTTCCGGTGGAGTTGCCTGCCAACACCTCGGCGCAAGAAGTGGAGCAGTGGCTCAGCGCCAGTGGCTTCACCCGCGTGCAAGCCGAACGCGAAGTCGCCACGCCCACCGGACCGCGCAAAGTGCTGGACGTGGTGGCCGACCGCTTCAAATGGAGCAACGCCGAACCCGCCCGCGTGATGGAAGCCATCGAACTCGCCCTCAAACGCGGCAGCGGCCGCATGAACGTCTACGCAGAAATATTGGGGTCAGATTCCAATTATGAGATGTGGCGTTTTTCAACCGGCTTGCATTGCGCGGACAGCGATTTGCGTTACAGCGATCCGATTCCGTCCATGTTTTCGTTCAACTCTGCGGTGGGCGCGTGCGAAACCTGCCGGGGCTTTGGCCGCGTGATTGGCGTCGATTTCGGTTTGGTCATTCCCAACGACAAACTCACGCTGCGCGCGGGCGCGATCAAAACCATCCAAACTCCCGCTTGGAAAGAATGTCAAGATGATTTGATGCGTCACGCCGAAGCCGAGGGCATTCCACGCGACACGCCTTGGAACAAACTCAGCGATGCGCAAAAAGCCTGGGTCATCGACGGATCGCCGTTGTGGAAAGGCAAGTGGAACCAGCAGTGGTACGGCATCAAACGCTTCTTCGATTATTTGGAGAGCAAGTCCTACAAAATGCACATCCGTGTGCTGCTCTCCAAATACCGCAGCTACACGCCTTGCGGTGTGTGTGCGGGCGCTCGCCTCAAAACCGAAAGCCTGCTCTGGCGCATTGGCAACCTCGAACAAGCCAACGCCGTGCTCGCACCCGCCAAACGCTTCATGCCCCAAGGCGTGAGTTGGACCCGCGCACAACTCGAAGCCATGCCAGGCCTGTGTTTGCACGATTTGATGATGTTGCCCATCAGCAAGCTGTCACAGTTTTTCAATGCCCTGCACATCACGCCCACGGGCGCAGATGCGCAAGCGTTGGAGTTGCTGACCGATGAAATTCGCACGCGCTTGAAATACTTGAACGACGTCGGCATTGGCTACTTGACGTTGGACAGACAAAGCCGCACCTTGAGCGGCGGCGAGGTGCAACGCATCAACCTCACCACGGCTTTGGGCACGTCTTTGGTCAACACCTTGTTTGTGTTGGATGAGCCCAGCATTGGCTTGCATCCGCGCGACATGAACCGCATCAACCAAGCCATGTTGCGTTTGCGCGATGCCGGCAATACCTTGGTGGTGGTGGAGCACGACCCAGCCGTCATGCTCTGCGCCGACCGAATTTTGGACATGGGTCCGGGCCCCGGCGTGCGCGGCGGTGACATTGTGTTTGACGGCACGCCCACCGATTTGCGCACCGCAGACACCTTGACGGGCGCGTATTTGGGCGCCAGAAAAACCATTGGTCTCGGCCTCAAACGCGCCGTGACCGACAACACGCCGCGCCTGATTTTGGAAGGCGCGAGCGAGCACAACCTGAAACACCTCAACATCGAATTCCCGCTGCAACGCTTGGTCTGCGTCACGGGTGTGAGCGGCTCGGGCAAATCGAGTTTGATTCAAGACGTGCTCACGCCCGCTTTGATGCGTCACTTTGGTCGCGGCACAGAAACTCCCGGCGCGCACGATCGCTTGCTGGGCGCAGACCATTTGAGCGATGTGGTGTTTGTCGATCAATCGCCCATCGGCAAAACTGCGCGTTCCAACCCAGTGAGCTATGTGGGTGCGTGGGACGCAATTCGTGAAATCTTTGCGGTGCAACCCGCCTCGCAACAGCGCGGCTACACCGCGTCAAAATTCAGCTTCAACAGCGGCGATGGCCGTTGTCCCACTTGTGGCGGTTCTGGTTTTGAGCATGTGGAAATGCAGTTCTTGAGCGACGTGTATCTGCGCTGCCAAGACTGCAACGGACAACGGTACCGACCCGAAATATTAGAAATCAAAATCGAGCGCGACATTCGTGGCGTGGCTGCGGGGGCAAGGGCGCAGCGACTTTCTGAGCAAAACGAAGCGGAGCAAGACCTTGCCCCCGCAGCGACGACACGCATCTCCCTCAACGTCGCAGATGTGTTGGAGCTAACCGTCGGCGAAGCGCTGGACATTTTCGCCAACGACCGAGACGTCATCCGCGCCCTCCAGCCCATCGTCGATGTTGGCTTGGACTACGTCAAGCTCGGCCAGCCCGTGCCCACGTTGAGCGGCGGTGAAGCCCAGCGGTTGAAGCTGGCTGGCTTTTTGGCCACAGCAGCCAAAGCCAAAACCAGCAGCAAACAAAGCTTGGCCAAAAAAGGCGTGCTCTTCATGTTTGACGAGCCGACCACCGGCTTGCACTTTGACGACATCGCCAAACTCATGCGCGCCATGCGCCGTTTGTTGGAAGACGGCAATTCACTCATCGTGATTGAGCACAACTTAGACGTCATCCGTGCCAGCGATTGGTTGATTGACCTTGGCCCCGAAGGCGGCGACGACGGTGGTTATTTGGTAGCCGAAGGCACGCCCGAAGAATTGCGCCACCATGCCACCTCGCACACCGGACAAGCCTTGCGCGAGTACGCCGAAGCCATGGACACGCACTATGCCGTGGCCGCACCGCGTCAGGCCTTGTTGGCCGCTGAAACGCGCAGCAGCTATGCCGCGATCAACCCCAATATTCAAATTGTCAACGCCAAAGAGCACAACCTCAAAAACCTGAGTGTGGACATTCCGCGTGGCAAGTTCAACGTCATCACGGGCGTGTCGGGGTCGGGCAAATCGACCTTGGCCTTTGACATTTTGTTCAACGAAGGCCAGCGCCGTTATTTGGAGAGCTTGAACGCTTATGCGCGCAGCATTGTGCAGCCCGCAGGCCGCCCCGAAGTAGACGCGGTCTATGGCATTCCGCCGACCGTCGCCATTGAGCAGCGTTTGAGCCGAGGCGGTCGCAAATCGACGGTGGGTACCACCACCGAGGTTTGGCACTTTTTGCGTTTGTTGTATGTCAAGTTGGGCACACAACATTGCATTCACGACGGTGCAGCGGTGCAGCCGCAAACGCCCGACAGCATTGCCGCGCAAATCATGCGTGAATTCAAAGGCACTCACATTGGCTTGCTCAGTCCTTTGGTCATCAACCGCAAAGGCGTCTACACCGAGTTGGCCGATTGGGCGCGTCCGCGTGGCTACACCCATTTGCGCGTCGATGGGCATTTCTTGCCGACCACGGGTTTTCCGCGTTTGGACCGTTTCAAAGAACACACCATCGAGTTGCCCGTCGCCAGCCTGGATGTGTTGCCAGAAAACGAAACCCTGTTGCGCCAAGTGCTGACCCGTGCGTTGGAGCACGGCAAAGGCGTGGTCCATGTGTTGAGCCAGCTCGACGGCTTGCGCGAAGCCATGTTGAGCGGCGAATCCACCTCGGCCATTGGTCGTTTGGATGTGTATTCCACCTTGCGTGCTTGCCCCGTGTGCGCCACGTCCTACACCGAACTCGATCCACGTTTGTTCTCGTACAACAGCAAACACGGCTGGTGTCCCGATTGCGTGGGCACAGGCGTCAAGCTCAACAAAGACCAGCGCCAAGTGCTGGACGACTCGGTGCGCGACGACAAAGACAAAGGCCGCGAGCAAACCTTTGCCGAGGTCGAAGTTGAAGACTTGGCCGACACCGCCTGCCCGACTTGCGAAGGCACACGCTTGAACGCCACCGCGCGGGCGGTGAAATTTGCGGGCGTGGGCATCACCGACATTGCGCGACTGAGCGTGACCGACATTCGCCAATGGGCAGAAAAACTCAGCCTCAGTGGGCGTCATGCCGACATTGCGCGCGACTTGTTGCCCGAGATCAAAAGCCGTTTGGAGTTTTTAGAGCAAGTCGGCTTGAACTACCTCACGCTCGACCGTGGCGCACCCACCTTGAGCGGTGGCGAAGCGCAACGCATTCGCTTGGCTGCGCAACTGGGCAGCAATTTGCAAGGCGTGTGCTATGTGCTCGATGAGCCGACGATTGGCTTGCACGCCCGCGACAACCAAATTTTGCTCAACGCACTGCATTTGCTCAGCGACAAAGGCAATACCTTGGTGGTGGTGGAACACGACGAAGACACGATTCGCCGTGCCGATCACATCATCGACATTGGCCCCAGCGCTGGCAAGCGCGGCGGACGCTTGGTGGGCGAGGGCTCGGTGGCCGATATCACGGCGCAGGCCGATTCGCAAACCGGGCGGTATTTGCTGCATGCCATGCGCCATCCCTTGCAGGCGCGGCGCGAGGTCGCCACGCCCGACGAGGCCATGACGTGGCTCTCGCTCGAAGGCGCGTCGCTGCACAACCTGAGCGACGTGAGCGTGGACATTCCCTTGCGTCGCTTGGTCGCGGTGACGGGCGTGTCAGGCTCCGGCAAATCGACTTTGGCGCGTGATGTGTTGTTGCACAACGTGGCTGCCATCGTGCAGCAGCGGTCTACCCAAGCAGGACGCAAAGACGACGAGGCGGGCAAACATCCTGTGTGGGTGGGTTGCACAGGCTTGGACGGCTACCAAAGCATAGATCGTGTGCTCGAAGTGGACCAAACCCCCATCGGCAAAACGCCGCGCAGTTGTCCCGCGACCTACATTGGTTTTTGGGACACGATTCGCAAACTGTTTGCCGAAACGCTGGAAGCCAAAGCACGCGGTTATGGCGCAGGACGTTTCAGCTTCAATACTGGCGAAGGCCGCTGCCACACCTGCGAAGGCCAAGGTGTGCGCACGATTGAAATGAGCTTTTTGCCCGACGTCAAAGTGCCGTGCGAAAGCTGCCACGGCGCTCGCTTCAATCCCGAAACGCTGGCGGTGAGCTGGCGCGGCAAAAGCATTGGCGATGTGTTGCAAATGGAGGTGGATGAGGCGGTGGACTTCTTCGCCACCATGCCCAATATCGCCCACCCCTTGCAGTTGTTGAAAGACGTGGGTTTGGGTTATTTGACGCTGGGGCAACCGTCACCTACGTTGAGCGGCGGCGAAGCGCAGCGCATCAAGCTGGTGACCGAACTCAGCAAAGTGCGCGACGACGTGGCGCGACGCGGCAACAAAGCACCGCACACGCTGTATGTGCTGGACGAGCCGACGGTGGGGCTGCACATGGCCGATGTGGACAAACTCATCCGTGTGCTGCACCGCTTGGTCGATGGCGGACACAGCGTGGTGGTGATCGAGCACGATTTGGACGTGATTGCCGAAGCCGATTGGGTGATTGATTTGGGGCCAGAGGGCGGCAATGGCGGGGGTCTGGTGGTGGCGGCGGATACGCCTGAGGGTGTTGTGGCTTTGGGGACGCATACGGGGGTGGCGTTGGCTGCTGTGTTGGCGCGGTAGTTTCTTTAGTCCCTCCTCTGACCAGCCGGTTGGGACTCAGGGGCGGGCTCATCTTCGCTGCGCTCAGAAAATCGCCCACCCCTGAGCCCCAACCGGCTGGTCAGAGGAGGGGCATGGTTGCAGTTGATCGCTTACTGAATGAATGGCTCACCCGAACCTAGAACTAAGCGCAAACATCGCACCCGTCTATCGCCAAGGGTAGGCGCCTGGGCACAGGGCTTGCTCATCTTCGCTTCGCTCAGAAAATCGCTGCGCTCTGTGCCCAGGCGCCTACCCTTGGCGATAGACAACCCCTGCTAACTATAAAAATCACCCAGCCGAAGAAAGCGCCAAGCCCGCATGTTCCCGCAAAGGATGGAAGTGAATCTTGGGAAACCGCTCTTGCGCCAATCGCACGTCATACGGCGAAGTACACAAATACGCCAAGGTGTTGGCTGCATCCAAAGCCATGCGCTGGGGATAAGCGTTGGTGAACTCGCGCAACTCTGCCGCAGAATCTGCTGTGATCCAGCGTGCGCCTGTGTATTGACAACTCTCTAGCCGCACATCGCAGTCGTATTCGGCCTTCAGGCGGTGCTGCACCACCTCAAACTGCAATTGACCCACTGCGCCCAACAACATCGCGCCACCCGCTTCGGGTTTGAACACTTGGATCGCGCCTTCTTCGCCCAATTGGTCGAGGCCTTGTTGCAATTGTTTGGTGCGCAAGGGGTTTTTCAAAAACACCGTCATGAACAACTCGGGCGCAAAAAACGGCAAACCCGTGAATTGCAAATTCGCGCCATCGGTGATGGTGTCGCCCAACTGCACGCCGCCGTGGGTGGTAAAACCAATGATGTCGCCCGCATAGGCTTCGTCCACCGCTTCGCGGCGTTGGCTCAAAAATGTCACCACCGAGGTGGGGCGCAGTTCTTTGGCGGTGCGCTGCACCTTGAGCTTCATGCCTGGTTTGTATTGCCCCGAGGCCACCCGCACAAACGCAATGCGGTCGCGGTGGTTGGCGTCCATGTTGGCTTGCACTTTGAACACCACGCCCGAAAAACCTGCGTCTTCGGGTTGAATGGTTTTTTCTTGCGCTTGTTTGTTCACCACCAAATGGCTCAAACGGGGACGCGGCGAGGGCGCTAAATCCACCAAGGCGTCGAGCACTTCCATCACTCCAAAATTGTTCACGCCTGAGCCAAAAAACACAGGCGTTTGTTGTCCCGCCAAAAAGGCTTGTTTGTCAAACTTGGGTGACGCGCCGGTGGCCAATTCCATGCTTTCCATGGCGGTGGCCCATTCTGCGCCAAAGCGCTCGGCCAGCAGTTCTTGTGCGCTGAGGGGATGGGTTTCAAAATCTTGCGGCAGGCGTTCGCTGCCGGAGTCAAACACCGTCATGGCTTGGGTGCGCAAATTGATGATGCCGCCAAACAATTTGCCTTGCCCGACAGGCCACGTCATGGGCACGCAGGGCATGCCGAGTTCGCGCTCCACCTCGTCCAAGATGTCGAGCGGGTCGCGCACCTCGCGGTCCATTTTGTTGACGAAGGTGATGATGGGCGTGTCGCGCTGACGGCAGACTTCAATCAAACGGCGGGTTTGCGCTTCCACGCCGTTGGCCGCGTCAATCACCATCAGCGCCGAATCGACGGCGGTCAGCACGCGGTAGGTGTCTTCCGAAAAGTCTTTGTGACCAGGCGTGTCCAGCAAGTTGATGACGTGCTCGCGGTAGAGCATTTGCATGACCGACGAGGCCACCGAAATGCCGCGTTGTTTTTCGATTTCCATCCAGTCGCTGGTGGCGTGGCGGCTGGCTTTGCGCGCTTTGACCGAGCCGGCAATTTGAATCGCACCGGAAAACAGCAACAGTTTTTCAGTCAGCGTGGTTTTACCGGCGTCAGGGTGAGAAATGATGGCAAAAGTGCGACGGCGTTGCACTTCTTGTAGAAATTGGCTCATGAGGGCGGCGGCGCTGCCTTTGGCAACAGGTCAAAGGGCGAAATGATACCTTTGCGGCGAAATCAAGCGGTCACGCTGTTTCTGGCGTGCCGCAAAATGGCATGAATCAAGGCGGTTTTGTCAAAAGGTTTGGGCAAAACCTCTTTCATGCCGACGTCAAAACATTCTTTCACGGCTTCTTCGGCCACATTGGCGGTCAGCGCAATCACGGGCACATCGCTAAAAGGTGGTTTGCATTGAGATCGGATATGCCGCACCACATCTGTGCCTGAGAGGTCGGGCATGATCAAGTCCATCAACACCAAGTCATACAGAGTGGAGGACATTTTTTCAATCGCTTCGGTGCCATTGCAGGCTTGCTCAATGTGGGCATCGGGCAGGCTGCGCTGAATCGTGGCACTGGCCACCAAGCGGTTGGTGGCGTGGTCGTCCACGATCAACAGTTTGGGCTTGGCATCGTGGCACATGTGTTGTGCATTGAGCTGTGTGCTGGGCGCTTGCGCGATGAGGATGGGAATGCGCACCGTGAATTCGCTGCCTTTGCCGATTTCGCTGGTGAGCTCAATGCTGCCGCCTTGAGATTGCACCAAACTGCGTGTGATGGCAAGCCCCAAGCCATTGCCGTGCAAGGCGTGGCCTGAACGCAAGTGGTTGCTGCTGAGCTGCAATTGCACAAAAGGCTCAAAAATTAACTCCCAAGATTCTTTGGGAATTCCTGTTCCGCTGTCTTGTACGCAAATACACAAATTGCCAGAACTGACGCCCAGCGGCTCAAACCAAGCGCGCATGAGCACATGGCCGTATTGCGTGAACTTCAGGGCGTTGCCCAGCAAATTCAAGGTGACTTGCGCCAATCGATGGCTGTCGAGCACCGCCCATTCCGGCAAACCTGCATCCAGCCCGAGCCGGTAATCCAAAGACAACCCCAAGGCACGAGGCGCCAAGGTTTGGTGCGATGAGGTCAAGGTCTCACGCAAGTTCACCGTGTGTGGGTTGAGCACCAATTTGCCCTGCTGGATTTGTGAGAAGTCCAGCAAATCATTGATCACCGTTACCAAATGCGCCGCCGAGTTTCGGGCGCCTTGCACATAATCGGCGGTTTTTTCGTTGAGTGAAGACTCCATGCCAATCAGACCCAAATACCCCATGACGGCATTCAAAGGGGTTCGCATTTCATGGCTCACCATGGCCACAAAAGCATCTTTGTGTTTGTTGGCAATTTGCAATCGGCGCGACAGCGTTTCAAGTCGCAAATTGCTTTGTCTGAGCTGACGCAAAGACCGCTCATTGGCGGCGTCGTAGGTTTTCACCAAAATCAGTTGAGCAATCACCAGCAGTCCAAACATGCTGGCGCCAAAGGTCATTTCCTCCATCGAACTGTCCATGTGCCCCAGCGCCTGCATATGGGGTTGCAAGTCCCAAAATTGGGTGATGTGCAGCAACCAGCCGTTGATTTGCGCGCAATACATCGCCAACACGCTGATGAGAGAAAACCAAATCCAAATATTTGCCCACAGTCGAGGCTGGGTAAACAGGGGCAACAAAGGCACAATTGCCAACCAACCCAAGGCCGGCGATGTCACGCCTCCGGTGAGTGTGGCATTGAACAAAATCACGCCAAGCAAACCCGTTTGATACAAGGAACCCACCCACACTTGTGACACGCCCATGCGCCATAACATCATGGAAAATGCCACCACCGCGGCGGCGATGAGCGTGGATACGGCACTCACAACATTGCCCATGGCGCCAAACCAGCTTGTGAGCGCGCTCAGCCCCAACAGTGCGCAAAGGCTAAACGATGTAAAAAACACATTGACCTTGCTGCGCATTCCCACAGGAAGCGTTTTGCGGATCAAAATGCTGATCTTTCGGTTGGCATTCATACTTAAAAAGAATAATATATGTTTAAATTATACGACCCTCTGAGAAATTAGCTACAATTCACGCATCCGAGGAGCGCTGCAACCTGTTGTTGAACAGGTGAGGCTCGGTAACCGGGATCTTGCGTGTCGTTGCAAATCATTGCACAGCGCAAATTTCCACGTTTCCAACCGCGCTCACCCACTGTCAACGTGAGGTGAGCACCTCGTGAATTTCCTTCATGACGCTTGCGTTCGCTGTGCAGTGGTTAGACCAACCTCTGGAGCTCACTCATGAACGCTGTTCTCAAACCATCCGTCGCAGCCGACTACATCGTCGCTGACATGTCTTTGGCCGCTTGGGGCCGCAAAGAAATCAAAATCGCTGAAACCGAAATGCCCGGTTTGATGGCCATTCGCGAAGAATTCGCCAAAGCCCAGCCTTTGAAAGGCGCGCGCGTCACCGGTTCTTTGCACATGACCATTCAAACGGCTGTGCTGATCGAAACCCTCAAAGACTTGGGTGCCGATGTGCGCTGGGCGTCGTGCAATATTTTCTCGACCCAAGACCACGCCGCCGCAGCCATTGCCGAAGCAGGCATTCCCGTGTTTGCCACCAAAGGCGAAACCCTGACCGAATATTGGGACTACACCCACCGCATTTTTGAATTCGGCGCCGCTGGCACGCATGGCGAAGGCCCCAACATGATCTTGGACGACGGCGGCGACGCCACCTTGCTCATGCACTTGGGCAAACGCGCAGAAAAAGACGCTTCGCTCATCGCTCACCCCAGCAGCGAAGAAGAAACCTGTCTTTTCAACTCGATCAAAGCCAAACTCGCGCAAGACCCCACTTGGTACAGCCGCAAAAGCGCTGAAATCATTGGTGTGACCGAAGAAACCACCACCGGCGTGCACCGCCTCAAAGAAATGTCAGCCAAAGGCACGCTGATGTTCCGCGCCATCAACGTCAACGACTCGGTGACCAAAAGCAAATTCGACAACCTCTACGGTTGCCGCGAATCGTTGGTGGACGGCATCAAACGCGCCACCGATGTGATGATTGCTGGCAAAGTGGCCGTGGTCTGCGGTTATGGCGACGTGGGCAAAGGCTCGGCACAAGCTTTGCGCGCTTTGAGCGCCCAAGTGTGGGTGACCGAAATTGACCCCATCAACGCCCTGCAAGCCGCCATGGAAGGCTACAAAATTGTCACCATGGAATACGCGGCAGACAAAGCCGATATTTTCGTGACCACCACCGGCAACCGCGACGTCATCACCTACGACCACATGGCGGCCATGAAAGACCAGTCCATCGTCTGCAACATTGGTCACTTCGACAACGAAATCCAAGTTGCCAAGTTGGAAGAAAAATGCAAGTGGGAAGAAATCAAGCCCCAAGTCGATCATGTGATTTTCCCTGACGGAAAACGCATCATCTTGCTCGCCAAAGGCCGTTTGGTGAATTTGGGTTGCGGCACGGGTCACCCCAGCTTTGTGATGTCTGCCAGCTTTGCCAACCAAACCATTGCGCAAATCGAGTTGTTCGCCCACAAAGACGCCTACGACGTGGGCAAGGTCTATGTGTTGCCCAAACACTTGGACGAAAAAGTCGCGCGTTTGCACCTCAAAAAAGTCGGCGCCATGTTGACCGAATTGAGCGACGAACAAGCCGCCTACATTGGCGTGCCCAAAGTCGGCCCTTACAAGCCCGACACTTACCGCTACTAAGCCGACGTGCGCGCCGATCAACTGCTTGTCGAACAAGGATTGGCCGCCACGCGCTCACAAGCGCAGCGGCTGATTGCGACAGGCGTTGAATGGCGCGTGGGCGCAGGCGCGTGGCAGCGCATCACCAAAAATGGCGATGTCTTGCCCGCAGCTTGCGCCTTGCAGTTGCTCGACAACGCCGAATCGCGCTATGTTTCGCGGGGCGGCTTGAAACTCGAAGGCGCCTTGCGCGACAGCGGGGTGCAAGTGGCGGGCAAACGGTGTTTGGACGTGGGACAAAGCACGGGCGGTTTTACCGACTGTTTGCTGCAACACGGCGCAACCCAAGTAGTGGGCGTGGATGTGGGGCATGGACAATTGCATCCGCGCCTGCGTGAAGACGCCAGAGTGGTGTGCATCGAACACCTCAACGCCCGCGAATTGCAACCCTTGGACGAACGTGTGCCCCATGCAGCACAAGGCTTTGATGTGGTGGTGGGCGATCTGTCGTTTATTTCGCTCACCAAAGTGCTGCCCGCCTTGCTGCCTTTGGTCAAACCCAGCGGCGTGGTGCTGATGTTGGTCAAACCGCAATTTGAATTGCAACCGGCAGACATTGGCAAAGGCGGTTTGGTCAAAGACCCCGCCAGTTATGAACGTGTGCAAGCCCGCTTGAAACAGGCTTGTGCCGACTTGAAATTGACCGTGTTGGGCTATTGGCCCAGCGCCATTGCCGGGGGCGATGGCAATCAAGAATTTTGGATAGGAGCGCGTGGTGAACACACCCTTGAGCATTGAATTTTTTCCACCCAAAACGCCCGAAGGCGCAGACAAACTGCGTGCGGTGCGGCAACAGTTGTATGCCCTAAACCCCACGTTTTGCTCGGTGACTTACGGCGCAGGCGGTTCAACCCAAGCGGGGACTTTGTCCACCGTGCAAGAAATTTTGAACGAAGGCCATCAGGCCGCTTCGCACTATTCGTGCATTGGCGCGACCCGCGAGGGCGTGCGCCAACATTTGGCCGATTTTCAAGCCATGGGCGTGCGCCGATTGGTGGCTTTGCGCGGCGATTTGCCCAGCGGCTACGGCGCAGCAGGCGAGTTTCAATACGCCAGCGATTTGGTGGCGTTCATTCGCGCCGAAACAGGCGATGCGTTTGAGATTGAAGTGGCGGCCTATCCAGAAATTCACCCGCAAGCCAAATCGGCACAGGCTGATGTGCAAGCATTTGCCACCAAGGTCAAAGCAGGCGCGAGTTCGGCCATCACGCAATACTTCTACAACAGCGACGCTTATTTCCGCTTTGTCGATGAAGCGCTGGCGCTGGGCGCAGACGTGCCGATTGTGCCGGGCATCATGCCCATCACCAGCTCGTCGCAGTTGATGCGTTTTTCAGACGCGTGCGGCGCAGAAATTCCACGCTGGATTCGCCACCGCTTGCAAGGGTATGGCGACGACACAGCATCCATCAAAGCCTTCGGCTTAGAAGTGGTGACCGATTTGTGCGACCAATTGCTCTTGGGCGGCGCACCTGCGCTGCATTTCTACACCATGAACCAAAGCGTGGCGACGTTGGCGATTTGTGGCAACTTGGGGTTGGTGTAGAGCTAAAGTTAAAGCTCAATTTGTGATTGGGCGTGTGCGGTGTGCAACGCTCAAATCCAGAAAAAAACCGAAGTGTCCAATCGAATGGACACTTCGGTTTTTTTCATCTTTTCGGAATTTGCTCAAAAACAGGGGTAAATGCGCGGCGAAGGGTTTTGAATGCCGCAAAAAATCTCTAAATGCTTTGGATTTTGATGTTTTTGGTGAGATGCTAAAAACTGAAGTGTCCATTCGAATGGACACTTCGTGTTTTAGCATCTCGTCAATATCGCTAACGAAATGCAAAAACCCCCAAACCTCACCGCTCGTCATAACTCACCACCACAGCATCACTCGTCGCCCGTGCTTGGCAACTCAGCACAAAGCCTTGCTGCATTTCCCAGGGTTCTAGGGTGAAGTTTTTGCTCATCTCCACCGTGCCTTGCATCACTTTGGCGCGGCAGGTGCAGCACACGCCGCCTTTGCAGGAATAGGGCAAATCCAGCCCGTGGTTCAAGGCCACGTCCAGCACATGTTCGTCGGGGTTCATGCGCATGTCATAGGGTTTGCCGTCGAGCACGATGCGCAGAGCAATCGGTTTTTGTGCTTCGCTTGCGTCGCTGCGCAATTCGGATTTTACAGGCGCTGGCGTGCTGCTGGTGAAACGCTCGGTGTGGATGCGTTTGTCTGACACGCCCGCTTGCAGCAAGGCCGCTTCGGTGGCGTCAATCATGGCTTCGGGGCCGCAAATAAACACCTCGTCCATGCTCGGCACGGGCAAAAAGGCGTCCATCAACGCCCGCACTTTGTCGCCGTCAATGCGGCCTTCGAGCAAGGGCACTTCTTGCGCTTGGCGCGACAAAATATGAATCAGCGTCAAACGGTCGGGGTAGCTGTCTTTGAGGTCTTGCAAGGCTTCGTTGAACATCACGCTGCTCATGCGGCGGTTGCCATAGACCAGCGTGAATTTAGAGTCCGGCTGTTCGGCCAGCGTGCTCGTCATGATGGACAAAATTGGCGTGATGCCCGAACCCGCTGCAAACCCCACACGGTGAATCGCGCGTTCGCGCTGCACACAAAAACGCCCTTGCGGTGGCATCACGCGCAGCACATCGCCCACTTGGAGTTGTTGCACCGCCCAGTTAGAAAACACGCCACCCGCCACCGCACGAATGCCCACTTGCAGTTGTCCCTGTTGGGTCAACATTTGCTGTGACGAACAAATGGAATAACTGCGTCGCACATCGTGGCCGTCAATTGTGGCGCGCAGCGTGAGGTATTGGCCGGGCTTGAACGCAAATGTGTCGCGCAAAGCAGGGGGAATGCTCAAGCTCACGGCCACCGCGCCTTCGGCTTCGGGGCTGATGTGCGAGACCGTCAGGTCATGGAACTGTGTGCTGGTAGACATGGGTGTGTCGCAATTCAATGGGGTGGAATTCAATAGGGTTTGAAATAGTCAAAAGGCTCCATGCAGGCCAAGCATTTGTAGAGTGCTTTGCATGCGGTCGAGCCAAAATGCGAGGTTTGCGTGGTGTTGTCCGAGCCGCAACGCGGGCAGGCCACGCTGTCCATATCAAGCTGCGCGGCAAATTGCACCACCGAGGCGCTGGCGCTGCAACGCGAGGGTGGCGCAATGCCGTAATCGTGCAGTTTTTGACGCGCCACGTCGCTCATCCAATCGGTCGTCCATGCAGGCGCGAGTTGGGTCACAACTTGGCATTCAGCGCCCAAGTTGCGCACCGCAGCCACGATGTCGTCATGAATTTGTTCCATCGCCGGGCAGCCGCTGTAAGTGGGCGTGATGGTGACGGTGACAAATGGTGGCGCGTTGGAGCGAGCATCACCAAGCTGCACATCGCGCAAAATGCCCATTTCATGCAAGCTGACCACAGGAATTTCTGGGTCGCTCAAGGCACTGAGCGCTTGCCAAACGGTGTCGCGTGTGAGGTTCACCACACACCTTCAGGATGTGCGCGTGCCAAGCTTTGCATTTCGCCCAAGACATAGCTCAAGTGCTCCGAATGCACGCCCAGCTTGCCAGTGGTCACAAAGCCTTCGCTGCTGGAGCGCTGCAAACCTGCGGCTTGCAAGGCGTTGTCAACCAGGCTGCCCCAATCGTTTTTCACATCCAACGCGACAAGACCCGCGCCACTGTGCGCGGCTTGGGTTTCAAAATCGCTGGCACTCCAAAACTCTTGGGTGTAGGGCATGAGGTGATCGAGCGCTGCTTGGGCGCGTTGGTGCGATTCGTCGGTGCCATCGCCAAAACGCACCAACCAGTCGTGCGAATGGCGCAGGTGGTAGCGCACTTCTTTGAGCGATTTGGCAGCAATCGCGGCCAGTTGCGCGTCGTTGGACTGTTGCAATTTTTCCCACACCAAGGCCATCAATGCGCTGTACAAAAAGTTGCGCACGATGGTGATGGCGTAGTCGCGGTTGTCCACCGCATAGCCCACCAAGGCGCCGTGGTGCGGCAACTCCAACAAGGTGTAGTTGCGAAACTCATGCGCATCGCGGAAATACGCCAAGCTGTCTTCGGTGCTGCCGTCGTTTTTCAGGTGCGCCACATGTTGGTAGAGCAGGCGGGCTTGGCCAATCAAATCGAGGCTGATGTTGGCCATGGCAATGTCTTCTTCCAGCACGGGCCCGTGGCCGCACCACTCGCCATTGCGCTGACCCAGCACCACCGCGTTGTCGGCCAAATGCAGCAAATAATCGAGCGCCATCACATGTGCCCCACTTCGTCGGGGATGGTGTAGAAGGTCGGATGGCGATAAATTTTGTCGCTGGCGGGTTCAAAAAACTCGGCCTTGTCCTCGGGCGCGCTGGCCGTGATGTGGTTGGACGGCACCACCCAAATGCTCACGCCTTCTTGGCGGCGCGTGTACACATCGCGAGCCATTTGCAGCGCATGCTGCGCATCGCTGGCGTGCAAGCTGCCGCAATGTTTGTGCTCCAGCCCTTGTTTGCTGCGGACAAAAACTTCCCACAACGGCCATTCGCTCAAAGCTTTGGTATTTGTTGCTTGGCTCATGCGGCCTCCTTGTGATGTTTCAATGCTTGTTTGCGGCTGTGGGCGAGGGCGGCGTCGCGCACCCAAGCGCCTTCCTGCCAAGCTTTGACGCGGGTGTTCAAGCGCTCTTTGTTGCACGGGCCGTTGCCGTTGACCGTGGCCCAAAACTCGTCCCAATCAATGGAGCCGTAATCGTGGTGTTGGCGGCTTTCGTTCCATTTCAAATCGGGGTCGGGCAGGGTGACACCCAAGACCTTGGCTTGTGGCACGGTGGCATCGACAAATTTTTGGCGCAAATCGTCGTTGCTGATGCGCTTGATGCCCCAGCGCATACCTTGCGCGCTGTTGGGGCTGTCGGCGTCGGGCGGGCCAAACATCGCCAAACATTTCCACCACCAGCGGTTCACGGCCGCTTGCACCATGTCTTTTTGTGCTTGTGTGCCTTGCGTCATCATCACCAACAAGGCTTCGTAGCCTTGGCGTTGGTGAAACGACTCTTCTTTGCAAACCCTCACCATCGCACGCGCATAAGGCCCATACGAACAGCGGCACAGCGGAATTTGGTTCATGATGGCCGCGCCATCCACCAACCAACCAATCACGCCCACGTCGGCCCACGTCAGCGTGGGGTAGTTGAAGATGGAGCTGTATTTGGCGCGTCCGGTGTGCAGCGCGTCCAGCATTTGATCGCGGCTGGTGCCCAGCGTTTCGGCTGCGCTGTAGAGATACAAACCGTGGCCGCCCTCGTCTTGCACCTTGGCCAACAAAATGGCTTTGCGCTTGAGACTGGGCGCACGGCTGATCCAGTTGCCCTCGGGCAACATGCCCACAATTTCGCTGTGCGCATGTTGGCTGATTTGACGCACCAAGGTTTTGCGATAAGCCTCGGGCATCCAGTCTTGCGGCTCAATGCGACCATCGGCGTCAATGCGCGCATCAAACGCAGCCTGCAAAGCCACTTCTTGGGCGCTGATGGGTTTGACCTTGCCCGAAGAAGCTGCTGAAGTTGCCGCCGAAGCTTGGGGCTGCTCGCCATCGGGCACGCTGAACGATTGGGTGTACATAAAACTCCACTCCTGCGCCTGCGATGTAGGCGCGATAAGCAGAGTGTAATCAATTAGCCGACCGACTGGTCGGTTAATTGATTAGGGGTTTTCTATTACCCACCCGACTCCAACACAAACCCCTGCCCCAAACCACGCCCCAGCGCCTGCTCCAACACAGGCAAAGCCTCTTTGAGCAAGGGCTTCAAGGTAAACGGCGGGTTGATGATGAACATGCCGCTGGCGCTCAGGCCTTTGTCTTCGCTGCGAGCAGCGCGGCCAATGTTCAAGCTGGCGTGCAGCCAAGGTTTTTTCAGCGGCGCACACAGCCCTTTGAGGCGGCGCGGCAAGTCGTGCGCCTCAGCGCGGGCGATGATGGGATACCAAACCAAATACGTGCCCGTGGCAAAACGGCGCAAACTGTCTTCGATGCACTCGGTCACGCGGAAATAATCGGTTTTGACCTCATAACTCGGATCAATCAACACACAGGCACGGCGCGATCCACTGCCCGACGCAGGCGGCGGCAGCAAGGCCTTGAGCCCTTCAAAACCGTCTTGGCGCGTCACCGTCACCGTGCGACCCGCTTCGAGCTGCGCCACATTGCCGACCAACGATTTGTGGTCGGTCGGATGCAACTCAAACAATTTCAAGCGGTCACGTGCTTCATGGCGCATCAAACGCTGAATGATGAAAGGCGAGCCGGGATAGACGCGGGTGCTGTTTTTTTCGTTGAAACTCGCAACCATCTGCAAATAGTCGTCCAAAGCCGCCACAGGCGTTTCGGGCTGAAAATTGCGCAGCTTCAAATAGCCGTCTGCGGCCTCGCCGCTTTTCTCGGCGTAATCGCCATCCAAGCGGTACAAGCCCGCGCCGGCGTGCGTGTCCACGAACTGAATGCCAGGGTCTTTGTGCATCAAATGCTTCAAAGTGGCAATCAAGCAAAGGTGTTTGAGCACGTCGGCATGGTTGCCCGCGTGAAAGGCGTGTCGGTAACTGAACATAGGGGGTGATGGTAATGCCTTAGGCCAACACCGCCGCCGTGGGTCAATCCGCCTTCAACCGAATCATCTGCATGGCCGAAGAAATCAAGCCAGACACTTCGGTCATGTTGCTAGGCACGACCAAGGTGGTTTTGGCGTTGCTGGCGACTTTGCTGTAGGCCTCGACCGCTTGTTCGGCGACTTTGAGCTGCACCGCTTGCTCGCCGCCGGGTTGACGAATGGCGGCGGCAATGCGTTCAATGGCTTGCGCGGTAGCGTCTGCCACGGCGGTGATGGCGGCTGCGTCGCCCTGCGCTTTGTTGATGGCGGCTTGTTTTTCGCCCTCGGAGCGGGCAATGAAAGCCTCGCGTTCGCCCGTGGCGATGTTGATTTGCTCTTGACGACGGCCTTCAGACGCGGCAATCAAGGCGCGTTTTTCGCGCTCGGCGGTGATTTGCGCTTGCATGGCGTGCAAAATTTCGGCAGGTGGCGTCAAGTCTTTGATTTCGTAGCGCAGCACCTTCACGCCCCAGTTGAGCGCGGCCTCGTCAATTGCGGCCACCACTTGCGCGTTGATGATGTCGCGCTCTTCAAAAGTTTTGTCCAGTTCCAGCTTGCCAATCACGCTGCGCAAGCTGGTTTGCGCCAATTGCGTCACCGCCATGATGTAGTTGGACGAGCCATAGCTCGCCAGCCGAGGGTCGGTCACTTGGAAATACAAAATGCCATCGACTTGCAGTTGCGTGTTGTCGCGTGTGATGCAAATTTGGCTCGGCACGTCCAGCGGAATTTCTTTCAGGCTGTGCTTTTGAATCACGTTGTCAATGAAGGGCACAACAAAATTTAGCCCCGCCGACAAACTGGCGTGGTATTTGCCCAAACGCTCCACCACCCACGCGCTTTGTTGCGGCACGACCTTGACGGTTTTGATGACGAACAAGACAGCAATCACCAAAATAAGCAATGCGATTTCCATAAAACACCTTTGAAAGAGAAATTAAATTTTTTCGAGCACCAAGCGGCTGCCCACCACATCGGCAATGCGATGCAAGCCGGGTTCGGGCGTCGCGCCAGAAGCGCACAGCGCCGCCCACTGCGCGCCACGGTATTTCACCGAGGTCGTGCCCTGGCTGTCCCAAGCGTCCACCGACACGGTTTCGCCCACATCCAAGGAATCTGTGTGCGCCGCCAAGCGGGGCGCATGGCGTTGTTTGTAATGCCAAGCCACCACGGCAACGCCACCCACGCACGACGCGATCACGATTTGCCAAGTCACGTCAGCCCCGGCATAAGCCGCCAAAGCCCCCGCAGCCGCACCGATGGACAGCATCAGCAAATAAAACGTACCGCTGAGCAATTCAGCGATCACCAAAAACCCGGCGATGAGCCACCACAGGGTCGGGTTGTCAAAAGTCATGTCTGAGTCTCCAATAGTCCAGAATATTCTCACTGATAATTTGTGTCAATGAGTTCTTTTGAATAAATTATGATTTCTTCCAGTTGTTGTGAATATATTTTGTAATTGAATCAATCTCTGGATAAATTGTGCGTTGATTGATATTTATTGAGTCGAGTTGTTTAATAATTGCTTGCTTGGAGTTTGTTTTAATTTTTATGTTGGTTTTCTTTATTTTTCCAGAGCTTAATCGTTTGAACTCCATCAATCCGGCAGCTACAAAAACACCAGACTGTGCAATGAGCCGCACATTACTTTTTTTGGGGTATACAAAAAAGTATTTGAACAAATCGTCTGGATTGATAGCGTTTTCAAAATAAGGCTTTTCTTCGCGAACAAACTGTATCAATCGTTTTACGGCTGGAAGACCTCTAAAGGCAGTCAATCCTTCGTCTTTGTTGGTAGTCCGGTCTGTGTTGTATTGCTCCTTACCCTCACGAATTGCATAACGTTCATCATCGGAAAGTCTAGAGAGATTACTAATTAAACTAATTACATCACTGTCGGCGAATTTAACTCTTGAACGATCGAAATCGAGACATACAACCAGTGACTCTTTATCTCGTGTGCTTTCGTCTGAGCAGGCAAAATAAAGCGAAACAAGCGGGTTTAGCGATACATCTAATAAGCGCGTAGGAAGTCCGTAGTGTCGTGCTCGTACAAGTCGGTCAAACATATATTTGTCGTTAGCGAATGCATCTGGAGTCTCCATCATCAATTCGCTAATAATTTGATTTTCAGCGTTTGAGACCAAATTACCATGCATGATGGTTGGGCTCAGGCTCCAAGTACTATCTCCCTGTCCTCGAAAACACCTGACAGAATTTCTTTCAATCTGATGTAATTCAAAAATAGTATGCAAATACGACTCAACAGAGTCGATAAGTGGTTCGGGGGATGTTGCTTTGGTCATATCGATCAATATTTAACTATATTTAGCTAAATACTAAACTCAACCTCACTTTTTTTATTTGCTGTGTTGCTCAAGTGCAACTTTACGCATACTAAAAAATACTTTCTATTGATTGCAAGTGCTGAGAGGCGTTTCTGGCTATAATGTTCGGCTCTGCAGCGCAAAGTGGTTCCGCGGCAGGGGCTGGGTTGATTTGCTCAACACAGCATTCGCCACCTAAGAGGTTCTCAGAAGAAGAACGCCGACCGTGGAAAAGAACCCTACAAACCAACTCATTCCTCAAGGAAAAACAATGTCTACATTCAGCGCAAAACCCGCTGACGTGGTGCATGAGTGGTTTGTGATTGACGCCACCGATAAGGTGCTCGGACGAGTAGCCAGCGAAGTTGCTCTCCGTTTGCGCGGCAAACACAAAGCCATTTACACACCCCAC
>CAILCI010000003.1 GCA_903832625.1 uncultured Burkholderiales bacterium
AGCAAGGGCAAAGAAGTCAGGGCAGAGGTGTGCAAAGCGGTGGACATAGAGCAATCTCAAAAATCAAAAAGCCCGCTGAACGCTCAACGGGCTGGGGTGTCGCCAAGTTGCAGATTATCGCAAGGCTTTAGTTGACCACTTGTGCCAAGTCACCGTTGGCGTACTTCGCAGCCATGAAGGCCAAGCTCAGGCCTTTGATTTTGCCGGCTTGACCTTCGCAACCGAATTCGAGGTAGCGTTGTTTGCAAATGGCTTTGGCGGCTTCGCGGGCGGGCTTCATCCATTCGCGCATGTCGAATTTGTCGGGGTTTTCGGCGTGGAATTTGCGCACAGCGCCTGTCATGGCCAAGCGAATGTCGGTGTCGATGTTGATTTTGCGCACGCCGTATTTGATGGCTTCTTGAATTTCTTCCACCGGCACGCCGTAGGTTTCTTTCATCTTGCCGCCAAACTGGTTGATCAGCGCCAGCAGGTCTTGCGGCACGCTGGACGAGCCGTGCATGACCAAATGCGTGTTGGGAATGCGCGCATGAATTTCTTTGACGCGGCTGATGGCCAAAATGTCGCCCGTAGGTTTGCGGCTGAATTTGTAAGCGCCGTGGCTGGTGCCAATGGCGATGGCCAAGGCGTCCAACTGGGTGGCTTTGACAAACTGCGCGGCTTCTTCGGGATCGGTCAGCATTTGGCTGTGGTCGAGTTTGCCGACTGCGCCCACGCCGTCTTCTTCGCCCGCTTCGCCGGTTTCGAGTGAGCCCAAGCAGCCGAGTTCGCCCTCAACAGTTGCGCCAATTTTGTGCGCCATGGCCACCACGTCTTGGGTGACTTTGACGTTGTAGTCAAAGCTGGCGGGGGTTTTGCCGTCGCTCATCAAAGAGCCGTCCATCATGACCGAGCCAAAACCGAGGTTCAACGCACCTTGGCAAATATCGGGCGATGTGCCGTGGTCTTGGTGCATGACCAAAGGAATGTGGGGATAGGCTTCGGTGGCGGCTTGTATCAAATGCTTGATAAAAGACTCGCCCGCATATTTGCGCGCACCTGCGCTGGCTTGCAAAATGACCGGAGCGCCCACTTCGTCAGCAGCGGCCATGACGGCTTGGACTTGCTCCAAATTGTTGACGTTGAAAGCGGGGATGCCGTAGCCGCATTCAGCGGCGTGGTCCAAAAGTTCGCGCATCGAGACGAGTGCCATGGGGGGATTTCCTCAAAGTTAAAAACCTGTACAACTGCGCGAAATTTTAATGGCGACGAGGTTTGTGCTTGCTTACAGATGCCGCAGCTCAGTCCACGCGGCAAATTTGCAGCATATTGGTACCGCCAGGTGAGCCCATGGGCATGCCGCAGGTGATGGCGTACACGTCGCCAGACTCCACAATGCCACGGGTTTTGAGGTGGGTTTCAGCTTGCACCAAGGCGGTGTCGCGATCGGCACTGGTGTCCATCAGCAACGGACGCACATTGCGATACAGCGCCATGCGGCGTTGGCTGCTTTGCTTGGTGGTCAGCGCATAAATAGGAATGTGAATGCGGTGGCGGCTCATCCACAACGCGGTCGAGCCGGACTCGGTGAGCGCCACAATCGCTTTTGCACCCAAGTGGTGCGCCGTGAACAAAGCGCCCATGGCAATGCTTTGGTCAATGCGGGTGAAGGTTTTTCCGGTGAAATCTCCGTCCAACTCCACCACTTCGGCGGCTTCGGCGGCGCTGCAAATTTTGGCCATTTCTTCCACGGTTTCGAGCGGGTATTTGCCGGCTGCGGTTTCGGCGCTCAACATGACGGCATCTGTGCCATCGAGCACTGCGTTGGCCACATCGCTGACCTCGGCGCGGGTGGGCACGGGGTTGGTGATCATGCTTTCCATCATTTGCGTGGCGGTGATGACGACTTTGTCGTGCTCACGCGCCAGTTTGATCATGCGTTTTTGCAAAGCAGGGACAACCGCGTTGCCCACTTCCACCGCCAAGTCGCCACGCGCAACCATGATGCCGTCGCTGGCACGCAAAATTTCTTCCAAATGCGGAATTGCCTCGGCGCGTTCAATTTTGGCGATCAGCCCAGGTTTGTGTTTGAACGGCTCGCCCGCCACATTGGCGAGTTGGCGTGCCATTTCCATGTCAGTGGCGTTTTTGGGGAAGCTCACGGCTAAATAGTCGGCCTGAAAGCTCATCGCGGTTTTGATGTCTTCCATGTCCTTGGCCGTCAAGGCGGGTGCGGTCAAGCCGCCGCCTTGCTTGTTGATGCCTTTGTTGTTGGACAACTCGCCGCCAATTTTGACGCTGGTGTGCACTTGTTCGCCTTGCACGCGCTCCACGGTCAAGACAATCAAGCCATCGTTCAAGAGCAGCAAGTCGCCGGGTTTGACGTCGCGGGGCAACTCTTTGTAGTCCAAGCCGACGCCTTGCAAGTCGCCCAGCTCGGTGCGCGACGCGTCCAAGATGAATTTGGCGCCGTTTTCTAGCATCACCTTGCCATCGGCAAATTTGCCGACGCGGATTTTGGGCCCTTGCAAATCGGCCATGATCGCCACTTCGCGGCCTGCGCGGAGTGCGGCCTCGCGCACCAAACGGGCGCGGTCAATGTGGTCTTGCGCCTTGCCGTGGCTGAAATTCAAGCGCACCACGTTGACGCCTGCGCGAATCATCTTCTCCAGCAAGGCCGGATCGCTGGAAGCGGGGCCTAAAGTGGCAACTATTTTGGTGGCGCGACGAACCATGACTTCTCCAGTTATGTTGTTTTTGTAACTTGACTGAATTCTTACATGTTTAAGTTACTTTTCTTAGGAATTAGGCACCTTGCCTTCGTAATTAATTACGATGATTTGTCCAGAACAAACCGTGTTTTCAAGGCCTACAAACAGTTCACCCCTACAAGTTCAACGGTTTCATAACCGCTTTGTCATTTGGAAAAGCTAAAATATTCAGATGTATTGATACATGTCAGGGCTGGGGTTTTTGCATGCCCCTAAGATTGCCCTGAATTCTTTTTGCCAGATGGCAGCCTGCCCTTGTGGTCAGCTGCCCTGATGATTGAGCTATGACAACAACTTCCACGATTCAACCGATTTCCCCCAACGAGCCCATGCCACACCGCAAAATCATGCGCGAGTGGTTGGTTCCCTTGGCCGAACGCACCACGGTGCGTGCTTTTGTGTTGCTTTTCATCGATTACGCCTTGTGGGCTGGTCTGTTGGCCGGCACGATTTTGTTGGACGCTTGGTGGGCCAAGCTGTTGTGCGGATTGGCCGCGGGCTTTGTCATTGGCCGCTTGTTCATCATCGGTCACGACGCCTGCCACCAAAGCCTGACGCCACACCGCAACCTCAACAAATGGTTGGGTCGTATCGCGTTTTTACCCTCGCTCACCGCTTACAGCTTGTGGGACATTGGTCACAATGTGGTGCACCACGGCTACACCAACCTAAAAGGCTTTGATTTTGTTTGGGCGCCCTACACACCCGAAGAATTCACCGCCCTCACGCCCAAACAACGCCTGATTGACCGCATCTACCGCAGCGGCTGGGCGCCTGGCCTGTATTACATGATTGAAATTTGGTGGAACAAAATGGTGTTCCCGAGCGAAAAATACATGCCCACGCGTCGCCCTATTTTTGCGCGTGACTGCTGGCTCATCACCGCTTTTGGCGCGGCTTGGATCGGCTTCATGACTTGGGCAGCCTTGGCCACCGACCAATCGGTGGCGCTGATGTTGCTCATGGGCGTGGTGGTGCCGTTCTTCTTTTGGGTGTCGATGATTGGTTTTGTGGTCTATGTGCACCACACCCATGTCAAAGTGTCTTGGCACGACGAGCGCAGTGCTTGGTCTAAGGCTCAACCTTTTGTGTCCACCACGGTTCACTTGACTTTCCCCCTTGGCATTGGCGCCTTGATGCACCACATCATGGAACACACCGCCCACCATTTGGACATGAGCATTCCGCTCTACAAACTCAAAAATGCACAAGCCAAGCTCGAAGAGCTGTTGCCCGAGCGCATTGTGATTCAGCCTTTCTCTTGGGCCTGGTATTTCCAAACCGCGCGCGATTGCAAGCTGTATGACTTCAACCAACGCTGCTGGACCGACTATGACGGTCGCCCCACCAGCACGCCCGCAGCAACAGCTGCTGCCTAACACCTGACAAAAAGCCCCGCTTGCGGGGCTTTTTCTTGATGCGTATGAAACGATTGTTTGTGCTCTCAAGCCTTGTGTGTCTGCAAGCCCATGCCATGTGGGTGACGGTGACGCAAAACGAAGTCGCTACCGTCTTCGTGGACTCTGCATCCATCGTCAAAATCGGGCAAAACAAACGCATTTGGGTGGTGTACGACTTGAAAGAAGTCGACAGGTCTGGACAAATGTCGGTCAAGTCCTACATGGAATACGACTGCGCCGAGTTCAAATACAAAACCATCAGCGCCACAAGCCACCCCAACAAAATGGGCAATGGTCCCGTCTTGAAATCATTGCCTGTGCCAGAAGGCTGGAAGCCCATCTCACAAGATGCGATGAGCCGTCAGTTGTATTCGTTTGCTTGTGCTTGGTGAGATTGCTTTAAAGCAACAACATACTCGCCGCCGCAATGGCCGTGGGCAAACAAGCGCCCAGAAACAAGCCGCCTGCACCCACCGATTGGTCTTCAAAGCCTTGGCGCAACAAGGCCACGCCTGCGGGGTTGGGGGCATTGGCAATCACGGTGAGACCGCCGCCAGTCACCGCGCCCGCCATGAGCATGTACTGCGCCGGAAAACTCAAGCCCTCGATGAGAGAGCCCAAATAGGTCAAGGCTGCGTTGTCGGTCACGGCGGTCAGGCCCAAGCCGCCCCAAAACAAGGCCACGGGCTCCAAGCCTGTGACGATGGGTTGCAACCACCATTGCTGCAAACCACCCAAAACCACCAAGCCCGCCAAGAAAAAGCCGACCAGCAAAGCCTCTTTCAAAATCAAAGGCGATTGGTAGCGTTCGTAGGCTTGCACAAAACCCATGAACAGCAGCAGCAAGCTGATGAACAAAATTGCATGGTGCGCCAACAAGACGATGGCAACCAAAAAGCCCAAATGCACCAAGGTCACGGGAAATGGAATGGCCTCGTCTTGCGCGTCTGAGGCCGCAGCATCGCGCAAGTGTTTGCGCAGCACCCACACCACCAGCGTGGCGTTGACGAACACCGCCAGCGCAGCTTTCCAGCCAAAAGTGGCGGCCATGAAGGCATTGCTCCAGTTCCAGGTTTGCGCAACCATCAAGACGGGTGGCGCGGCAAATGAGGTGAGCGTGCCGCCAATGGAGACGTTGACAAACAAGCAGCCCAGCGCAAAATACTTCACCCGCTCGGGCACTTCAGAGCGAAACACCAGCGGCGCCAAGATGAGCGCAGCAATCGTCATGGCCGCAGGCTCGGTGATGAGTGAACCCAGCAAGGGTACAAAAGCCAAGCACAACCACACCTGCGCCACCACACTGCGAATCGGCAGCGCATGCGCCAGCCCCAGCACCACGGCGTTGACGAACTTCAAAATCGGGCGTGAGGCCGACACCACCATCACCACAAACACAAACAGGGGTTCGGTGTAGTGGCGTGACTCGGCGTATTCGATGGCTGAATCGCTGCCTTGCATGAGCGCCATCGCCACCACCAACACCAAGGCCCAAAAGCCAAACACCACTTCGACTTCACCCAAGAGGTGAAACACGCCCGCGTGTGCGGGGTAACGGTGCGACAGCCGCTCGAAGCTTTTGGCGGCAAAGGTGTGAATCAGCGCAAGCGCAAACAAAATGGTGGCAACGATTTCAATGCTCATCAGTGATTAGCCCTTAAGGTCAAGATTTCAAATGCGGGCAAGGTTTTGCCCTCCAAAACTTCCAAGAAAGCACCGCCGCCCGTGGAGATGTAACCCACTTTGTCTTCAATGCCATATTTGGCAATGGCCGCCAAGGTGTCGCCACCGCCAGCAATACTGAAAGCACTGGATTCGGCAATGGCGTGGGCGATGGTTTGGGTGCCGTTTTCAAACGCGGCGAACTCGAACACGCCCACGGGGCCGTTCCACACAATCGTGCCTGCGGCTTTGAGTTGCGCGGCGAGGCGGGCGGCGGTTTGCGGGCCAATGTCCAAAATCAGGTCGTCGTCGGCCACATCGGTGGCGGCTTTGACGGTGGCGGGCGCATCAGCGGTGAAAGTTTTGGCACACACCACGTCGGTGGGGATGGGCACTTCTGCGCCGCGTGCTTTCATGAGCGCGATGACGGCTTTGGCCTCGTCCAACAAATCGGGTTCAGCCAAGCTTTTGCCGATGTTCAAGCCCGCAGCCAACATGAAGGTGTTGGCAATGCCGCCACCGACAATGAGTTGATCGACGTTAGCGGCCAAGCTCTTCAAAATGGTGAGTTTGGTGGACACTTTGCTGCCCGCCACAATCGCGGCCAATGGGCGTTTGGGATTGGCCAAGGCCTTGTGGATGGCGTCGATTTCTGCGGCCAACAAAGGTCCGGCGCAGGCAATGGGCGCGTATTGGGCAATGCCGTAGGTCGTGCCTTCGGCGCGATGCGCTGTGCCAAAGGCGTCGTGCACAAAAATATCGCACAACGCGGCTAATTTTTTGGCCAGTTCGGGCGCGTTTTTCTTTTCACCCACGTTGACGCGGCAGTTTTCCAGCAGCACCAATTGGCCGGGCGCGACTTGCACGCCGTCCACCCAATTGGCCATCACAGGGACGTCACGGCCCAGCAATTCGCCCAAGCGTTTGGCCACTGGGGCGAGTGAGTCTTCGGGCTTGAACGCGCCTTCGGTCGGGCGTCCCAAGTGGCTGGTGACCATGACGGCCGCGCCTGCGTCCAGCGCCATTTGAATGCAAGGCACAGAGGCGCGAATGCGCGTGTCTTCGGTGATGCGGCCTGCGTCGTCTTGCGGGACATTCAGGTCAGCACGGATAAACACACGTTGGCCTTTGGCACGGCCAGAGGCACACAGATCGGCAAAACGAATCACGTTCATGGGGAACTCAAGTAAAAATGAAGACGACTCATTGTAAAAGTCGGGTCTGAACGCAATCTGAAAAAACTGCGCAAAACTCAGACCTTGATTACTTCTAAAGTTCTATTTTACCCCATCCATCCGTGATTGATATCAAAACTAAATCACATCACCGCGCCCAGTTGCCAAGGCACAAATTCGTTTTGCCCGTAGCCATGCAACTCGCTCTTGGTCTTTTGCCCCGATGCGGCTTGCAGCATGAGTTTGAAAATCCGCTCGCCCGCTTCTTGCACAGTTTCTGTGCCGTCCACCACGCCGCCGCAGTTGAGGTCGATGTCGTCCTCTTGGCGTTGCCACAAGGCGGTGTTGGTGGAGAACTTCAAGCTGGGTGAGGGCGCGCAACCATAGGCCGAGCCGCGTCCAGTGGTAAAGCAAATCAGGTTCGCGCCGCCCGCCACTTGTCCGGTGGCCGAGACCGGGTCATAGCCCGGTGTGTCCATATAAACAAAGCCGTGCGCGGTGATGGTTTGGGCGTATTCGTAGACATCTTCCAAATTGGTGGTGCCGCTTTTGGCAATCGCGCCCAAGCTTTTTTCGAGGATGGTGGTCAAGCCACCAGCTTTGTTGCCACTCGATGGGTTGTTGTCCATTTGCATGTGGTTGCGCGCGGTGTAAGCCTCCCACCACGCAATGCGTTTGAGCAGTTTGTCGCTCACGGCTGGGCTGACGGCGCGGCGGGTGAGCAAATGTTCGCCGCCATAAATTTCGGGCGTTTCCGACAACACGGCTGTGCCGCCGTGGCGCACCAGCAAATCGACCGCTGCGCCCAAGGCCGGATTGGCGCTGATGCCCGAATATCCGTCGCTGCCGCCGCATTGCAAACCTACGGTCAAGTGCTTGAGCGGCACGGCTTGACGCTGCACACGGTTGGCTTCGGGCAACATGCTTTGGATGATCTCAATGCCTTTGGCCACGGTTTTGGCTGTGCCACCTGTGTCTTGGATGTTGAAGCTCACCAATTTGGCACTGTCGTGCAAATCTTCTTGCGCCATCAGGCCTTGAATTTGGTTGGTCTCACAACCCAAGCCCACCACCAGCACCGCTGCAAAGTTGGGATGACGCGCATAACCGCCCAAGGTGCGGCGCAGTACTTGCAATTCTTCGCCATCGCTGGCGGTAGCGCAGCCCATGCCGTGGGTGAGCGCCACCACGCCGTCCACATTGGGAAACGCCGCCAAGGCCTCGGGACGCACATCGCGCCTGAAATGGTCGGCAATGGCACGCGCTGCGGTGGCCGAGCAGTTGACCGAAGTCAGCACGCCAATGTAGTTGCGCGTGGCCACGCGGCCATCGGCGCCCACAATGCCATCGAAGGTGAGCGGCTGCGCCACATAGGCCGTGGGCTTGGCATCTGCGCCGCTGGCGTGTTCACGTGCAAAGTCGCTGAAGGCCAGGTTGTGGGTGTGCACATGTTCGCCGGCACGAATGTCTTTGGTCGCCACACCAATGATTTGTCCATAGCGCTTGACCGGTTGACCTTGGGCAATGGCGGCAATCGCCAGCTTGTGACCCGCAGGCACCAAGCCTGTCACGCTGACATTGAACTCGGCCAAGTGCGTGCCGCCAATCAATTGCGAACGGGCGATGACCACATTGTCTTGTGGGTGGATGCGGATGACGGGGGAAAGGCTGGGCGTGTTCATGGTGGTGGCCTCAGTTTGACCAGCCGCCGTCAATGATTTGCGCCGTGCCGCTGGTAAAGCTCGATTCATCGCTGGCGAGGTAAACCGCCAAGGCGGCAATTTCGTCCACCCGCCCGACGCGACCCATGGGTTGACGCGCCACAAAGGCAGCCTCGACTTGGGCAACGGTTTGACCGCTGGCTTGGGCTTGCGCCGCGATGCGCTCACGCAGCGAAGGCGATTCCACCGTGCCGGGACAAATTGCGTTGCAACGCACACCGCGTGTGATGTAGTCCGCCGCGACCGCTTTGGTCAGCCCAATGATGGCCGCTTTGGTTGCGCCATACACAAAGCGGTTGGGCGCGCCTTTGATGCTGCCCGCCACCGAAGCCACGTTGATGATGGAGCCATGACCGCGCGCCAGCATGGCGGGCAAAAAGGCTTTGATCATTCGAAACTGCGAGCGCACATTGAGGGTGAAAGCAAAGTCCCATTCTTCTTCGGTGCAATCGAGCACCGTGCCGGAATGCACAAAACCTGCGCCGTTGAAGAGCACATCGACTTGGCTGTATTTGGCGGCAGCGGCTTGAATGGCAGCGGGGTTCATCACATCGAGCAACTCGGTGGTGCAGCCGCATTCTTGTTGCAGCGAGGCCAAGGTTTGCGCATTGACATCGGTGGCAATGACCTTTGCGCCTTGTTGCACAAAGGCCAGTGCAGTGGCGCGGCCTATGCCTTGACCCGCAGCGGTGACCAAGGCGGTTTTGCCTGCGAGGCGGTGTGAGCTTGTCATGGGTGTCTCCTGTATTTTGTTGTGTTCAAGGGCTGAATCAGCCACGGCCAACGTAGGGCATTTGCGAAGCCATGACGGTGACAGTCAGAATGTTGGCCGACAAGGGCAGGCGCGCCATGGTCATGAAGGTGTCAACCACGGCCGACATGTCCATGCGGGCTTCGGGTTTGATGCTGCCATCGGCTTGGTGAACGCCTTGGGTCATGCGCAAAGTCATGTCGCTAGCGACGTTGCCAATGTCGATTTGGCCGACGGCAATGTTCATGCTGCGACCATCCAAATTGGCGGCTTTGGTCAAGCCGCTGATGGCGTGTTTGGTGGCTGTGTAGGCGATAGAGCCTGGGCGCGGCACATGCGCCGAAATTGAGCCGTTGTTGATGATGCGCCCGCCTTGTGGGGATTGCTCTTGCATTTGTTTGAAGGCGTGCGAGAGGCAATAAAACGCGCCGTTCAAGTTCACATCCACGGCTTGTCGCCATGTGTCTGCGGCCATGTCGCCGGGCAAGGTGTAGGGCAGCGAAATGCCGGCGTTGTTGAACAACAAATCAACGCGGCCAAAGTGCTTGACCACCGTGGCAAATAAGGCGGCCACTTCTGCGTCTTTGGACACATCGGTGGGCACGGCCAGTGCATGGCTGGCGTGCTCGCCCGCTTCGGCAATGGTGGCTTGTAAGGCGTCAGCGCGACGCCCAACGAGTGCGACCTTCCAGCCGTCTTTTAAAAGCGCCAAAGCGCACGCTTTGCCAATGCCCGAGCTCGCGCCCGTGACGACTGCTACTTGTGTTGTCATGTGTTCCTCAATGGTTGTCTTTGGGTACGGCGCTGCCACGTTTGCCGCGTAAAAAGTCTAAGTCTGCGCCTTCGTCGGCTTGTAGCACATGGTCGATGTAGAGCTTCCAATAACCGCTGTCCATGGGCGGCGTGGGCGCTGTCCATGCGGCGCGTCGTTGGGCGAGCTCTGCGTCGTCCACATGCAAATGCAGTGAACGCTTGGGCACATCCAAGGTGATCAAGTCGCCGTTTCGCACCAGTGCCAGCGTGCCACCAGCGGCGGCTTCGGGCGCGGTGTGCAGCACGACCGTGCCGTAGGCAGTGCCGCTCATGCGGGCGTCGCTGATGCGCACCATGTCGGTGATGCCTTTGCGCAGCACCTTGGGCGGCAGCGGCATATTGCCGACTTCGGCCATGCCGGGATAGCCTTTGGGGCCGCAGTTTTTGAGCACCAAAATGCAGTGTTCATCGACGTCCAAGTTTTCGTCGTCAATGCGGGCATGAAAGTCGTTGCTGTCTTCAAACACCACGGCGCGTCCGGTGTGCGTCATGAGCGCAGGTGTGGCCGCACTGGGTTTGATGACTGCACCGCGTGGCGCCAAGTTGCCGCGCAGCACAGCAATGCCTGCTTTGTCTTTGAACGGCTGGTCGAACGACTTGATGACCTCGGGGTTGTAGTTTTGCGCTTGCGCCACGTTCTCGCCCACGGTTTTGCCGTTGGCGGTGATGACTTCGGTGTGCAGCAAGTGCACAATCTCTTTCATCACTGCGGGCAAGCCGCCCGCGTAGCAAAAGTCTTCCATCAGGTATTGGCCGGAGGGCTGTAAATTCACCAAGCACGGCAGTTCGCTGGCCAAACGGTCAAAGTCGTCGATGCTCAAAGGCACGCCCAAGCGCCCTGCAATCGCCACCAAATGGATGACGGCATTGGTGCTGCCACCAATCGCGGCCAAGGTGCGAATGGCGTTTTCAAAGGCTTCGCGGGTCAGGATCTGCGAGAGCTTCACGTCGTCGTGCACCATTTGCACAATGCGTCGTCCTGCTTCACGCGCCAGCACATTGCGTCTGCCATCGACTGCCGGGTAGGCCGCGTTGCCGGGCAAGCCCACGCCCAAAGCTTCAACCATGCTGGCCATGGTGCTGGCGGTGCCCATGGTCATGCAGTGGCCGTGGCTGCGGTGCATGCAGCTCTCAGCCTCGAAAAAATCTTGCAGCTTCAAGGTGCCTGCGCGCACTTGCTCGCTCATGCTCCACACGCCTGTGCCAGAGCCGAGTTCTTGGCCGCGCCATTTGCCGTTGAGCATGGGGCCGCCGCTCACGCCAATCGTCGGCAAGTCCACGCTGGACGCGCCCATCAACAGCGATGGCGTGGTCTTGTCGCAGCCCATCAACAGCACCACGCCGTCAATCGGGTTGCCGCGAATGCTCTCTTCCACATCCATGGACGCCAAGTTGCGATACAGCATGGCGGTGGGACGCAACAAGGTTTCGCCCAACGACATGACGGGAAACTCCAGCGGAAAACCGCCCGCTTCGTAAACACCGATCTTGACCTGCTCGGCCAAAGTGCGGAAATGCGAGTTGCACGGCGTGAGTTCGCTGAAGGTGTTGCAGATGCCGATGACAGGACGACCATCGAACTGGTCATGCGGCACGCCTTTGCCTTTGACCCAACTGCGGTAGGCAAAACCATCGCGGTCTTGTCGGCCAAACCACTGCTGGCTGCGCAGGTCTTCGGGACGTTTTTTGGGTGATTGGCTCATGGCTTGTCTCTTTTTACTGGTTTCCCCGAAGCAGTCTTCGCGGCAAGCGAGCATATTATGGTATGACGATTGAAAACCCAACCCGTGAAAGCCCTAGGAGCCCGATTTGTCTTCCATTGATGTCTTGTCCGTGACTAAACTTTCGCCTTTTTACGAGGCTCATCTGCGCCAACACTTTGCGCTGCACGACCGCCTGCACGAGAGCGACCCCGCAGCGTTTGCGAAGATTGCGCCACAAATCCGCGCCATTGCGGCCAGCGGCGAATCCAAGGTCAGCGCGGAGTTGATGGCGAAATTGCCCGCTTTAGAAATCATCTCCGTCTTTGGTGTGGGCTATGACGGTATTGACACCCAAGCCGCCAAAGCGCGTGGCGTGATGGTCACGCACACACCCAATGTGCTCAACGACGACGTGGCTGATTTGGCTATGGGGCTCATGCTCGCCGCCGCGCGCCAACTGCCCGCCGCCGACCGCTATGTCAAAGACGGCAAATGGCCAAACGGCCCCATGCCCTTGGCGCGCAAAGTGTCGGGCGCAAGGCTGGGCATTGTGGGCATGGGTCGCATTGGTCAAGCCATTGCTGCACGCGCCCAGGCTTTTGGCATGCACATCGCCTACACCGCACGCAGTGCCAAGGCAGACATAGCGCATCGCTATGTCGCCACGCCCACCGCCTTGGCGGCTGAGAGCGATTACCTGGTGGTCATCACACCCGGCGGCGCAGGCACACGCAAGCTCATCAACGCCGCGGTGTTGGCAGCATTGGGTACCAAAGGCATTTTGGTGAACGTGGCGCGTGGCTCGGTGGTCGATGAAGCCGCGCTGATTGAGGCCTTGCAAAACGGTGTGATTGGCGGTGCGGGTTTGGACGTGTTTGAAAACGAGCCCAACGTGCCCGAGGCTTTGCGCCAGATGCCGCATGTGGTGCTTGCCCCCCATATTGGCAGCGCCACCACCAACACCCGTCAAGCCATGGGTGACTTGGCGTTCAACAACATGCACCACCATTTTTCTGGCAAAGCGGTGCTCACGCCCGTGCCCGAATGTGCGCCCAAGGGTTAACCCAAAACCTCGGGAAACTCCGCATTTCAGACCTATTCAATCATCATACGATAGCACCTTGGTCAGCATAGGCCGACTTCCTACACACTCAGGAGACAACAGATGAAACTCAAAACTTGGCTCACCGGCGCGCTCATTGCCGCTGGCTTGGTGACGGCTGCGGGGCCGGCCATGTCGCAAGACAAGGAACAAAAACTCACCGTCTGGTGGGTCAAAGGCTTTTACAAAGCCGAAGACGATGCTTTGTTTGCCGCGATCAAAAAATTCGAAGACAAAAACAAAAACATCAAGATCGACTTGTCGCAGTACCCAATTCAAGACATGATCCCCAAAACCGTGGCGGCGCTCGATTCGGGCAGCCCACCCGATGTGGCCTATGCCGATGTCTACGACTTCCAAGTCACGGCCAAATGGGCATATGACGGCAAGCTCGAAGACATCACCAGCGTGATCGACAAAGTGCGCAACCAGTTCGAACCCGCT
This sequence comes from uncultured Burkholderiales bacterium, assembly GCA_903832625.1. Classification (GTDB taxonomy): domain Bacteria; phylum Pseudomonadota; class Gammaproteobacteria; order Burkholderiales; family Burkholderiaceae_C; genus Limnohabitans. Next base: position 13,522 of record CAILCI010000003.1, read on the forward strand.
GCGCTCTCGACCACCTTCCTCTACAACAACGTGGCAAAAAACCGCGCTTACTACGCCTACCCCATCAAGCAGCAAACCATGCACATCGTGTATTGGAAAGACATGCTGGCCGAGGCAGGTTTTCAGTCCAGCGACATTCCCACCACTTGGAAAGAGTATTGGAATTTCTGGTGTGACAAAGTGCAACCCGCCTACCGCCAAAAAACAGGCAAACGCGGATTTGCCACGGGCTTTCCGATGGGCGTGGATTCGAGCGACGCATTCTTCTCATTCTTGACCTTCATGGACGCCTACAACGTCAAACTGGTCAACGATTCAGGCAAGTTGCTGGTGGACGATCCTTCTGTTCGTCAAGGCCTCATCAACGCCATGAATGACTATGTGACGCCTTACACCAAAGGCTGCACACCACCGTCATCGACCAGCTGGAAAGACCCGGACAACAACGTCGCGTTCCACAACCGCACCACCATCATGACGCACAACGCCACAATTTCTATTGCGGCCAAGTGGTTGGATGACATGAACAACCCTGCGTTGACCCAAGAACAACGTGATTTGGGCAAGAAGAACTACTACGACAACATCTTGACCGCAGGCTTTCCAGCCAAACCTGATGGCACCAAGATGATCTATCGCACCGCTGTGAAAACCGGCGTGATTTTCAAAGAAGCCAAAAACAAAGAAGCCGCCAAAAAGTTTGTCGCTTTCTTGCTGGAAGAACAAAACTTGACGCCGTATGTGGAAGGCTCTTTGGGTCGTTGGTTCCCTGTAACCAAAGCAGCGCAACAACGCCCCTTCTGGAAAGCCGATCCACACCGTTTGTCGGTCTACAACCAGTACATGTCGGGCACCGTGCCGTTTGAGTTCACCAAGAACTACAAGTTCACGGTGTTGAACAACGAAAACGTCTGGGCCAAAGCGATGAACCGCATCATCAACGAAAAAGTGCCCACCGACAAAGCCGTGGACGAGTTGATCGCGCGCATCAAAGAAGTCGCCAGCAACTAAGCTGCGACCAGCACCAGCGCCGCCTCACCAGGTGGGCGCTGGTTTTCTCTCTCTCGTTTGTTTGAAGTGCTTCGGTCTCACAACCGCAGCGCTTGAGGTGACTGTTGCCCATGACTGCTCAAACTCTTTCGCTCACACCGCCGCACAAACGCCTCACGCCCTGGGATTTTTGGGGGCGCGTCATGGTCGTACCCTATTTGCTGGTGTTCGTGGTGTTCGTGGTCTATCCCGTGTTTTACGGGCTGTGGCTGGCTCGGCATCCGCAAAGTTATGTGGATTTGTTCAACGATCCCATTTTCTTTCGCAGTTGCATCAACACCTTGGTGTTTCTGGTCATCGGCATCAACCTCAAAATGGTGGTGGCCTTGGTGCTGTCGGGCTTTTTTGTCACCCAGCGTTGGTGGATCAAGATTGTGGCGGCGCTGTTCATCTTGCCTTGGGCTGTGCCCTCTATTCCGACCATTTTGTCGGTGCGCTTCATGCTGAACCCCGAGTGGGGCATCATCAACAGCGCGATTTTTCGCTGGACCGGCATCGATGGCCCGAACTGGCTCAACGACCCGACCTTGGCCTTGATGTTCGCCATCCTCATGCACATCTGGAAATCGCTGCCGTTTTGGACGCTGATTTTGGTCTCGGCGCGCTTGGCCATTCCCAGCGAACAATACGAAGCGGCTTCCGTAGACGGCGCGACGAATTGGCAAAAATTCAAATTCATCACTTGGCCGTCGATGCGCTCGCTCTACTTGACGTCCACCATTTTGTCCATGATTTGGACACTGGGCGACTTCAACAGCGTCTACTTGCTCACAGGTGGTGGCCCGGCTGATTTGACGCATGTGTTGGCCACGCTGGGCATCCGTTATTTGCGCTTAGACCAAGTCGATTTGGCGATGGCCTCCATCGTGGTCGCGCTGCCCTTTGTCTTGCCCTTGGTGTATTTCATGATGAAAAGGCTGTCCAAATGAGCCTGAAAAAAATTACCACCGAAGCCAAGCTGCTGCTGATCGGCATTCCATTGACGATTTGGACGCTGCTGCCCATCTACCACATGGTCTTGTTTGCGGTGTCTCCCAAAGACACCGCCACCAGTGGCGCTTTGTGGCCGGAACACCCGACGCTGCAAAACTTTCACATCGTGTTTCACCGTGAGCATTTCTACCTCGACCATTTTTGGTCGCAAATCACCAACTCGCTCACCATCGCCTTGTCGGTGGGCGCGCTGACCTTGATCGTCTCCACCTGCGCAGCCTTTGCCATCAGCCGCTTAAAGGTGCGCGGTGGGCGCACGGTCATGAATTTGGCCTTGTTCACTTACTTCATTCCAGCGGCTTTTTTGGCGGTTCCCATGTACAAAACCATGGGGCTCTACGGCATGTTGAACAACCATTGGGCTTTGATTTTGGCCATGGTGACGATTGCCTCGCCCTATTGCATTTGGGTGCTCAAACAAGCCAGCGACAAGTTGCCGTTTGAGTTGGACGAAGCCGCTCGCATGGACGGCGCCACACCGCTGCAATTGTTTTGGATGGTGTATTTGCCGCTCATGGTGCCTTCGCTGGTAGCGGTCGGCACGTATGCGCTGCTGTTGGCGTGGAACGAGTATTTGTACGCCTTCTTGCTGCTGTCCAAAGACACCGACGTCACGCTGTCGGTGGCCTTGGGCAACTTTTTGTCGGCAGACGATTCGCCTTGGGAGCTGCTCATGGCGACGGGCTTGGTCTATGCCTTGCCTCCGGCTGCGATTTATTACACCTTCAAACGCTACATGGTCTCTGGCTTGACGGCTGGCGCGGTCAAGAGCTGAACATTTAAGGAAACACTAGCATGGCATCGGTTGCTTTTCACAACGTTCAAAAAACCTACGGCGAAAAAGTCAAGGTCATCCACGGCATCAGCTTTGACATTCAAGACGGCGAATTCGTGGTCTTGGTCGGCCCCTCGGGCTGCGGCAAGAGCACCTTGCTGCGCATGTTGGCGGGGCTGGAGGAAATTACGGGCGGCGAGATCATGATTGACAACAAAGTCATCAACGATCTGGAGTCCAAAGACCGCGACATTGCGATGGTGTTCCAAAGCTATGCGCTGTATCCGCACATGACGGTGGGCGAGAACATGGCGTTTTCGCTGCGCCTGCGCAAGGCCGACGCCAAAACCACCGAAGATCGCGTGGCGCATGCCGCCAAAATTTTGAACCTCGACAAGCTGCTCGACCGCTACCCGCGTGAGCTGTCGGGCGGTCAACGCCAGCGCGTGGCGATGGGACGCGCCATTGTGCGCGACCCAAAGGTGTTTTTGTTTGACGAACCGCTCTCCAACCTCGACGCCAAACTGCGTGTGGCCATGCGTGCTGAAATCAAAGCGCTGCACCAACGCTTGAAAACCACCACGGTGTATGTCACGCACGACCAAATCGAAGCCATGACCATGGCCGACCGCATCGTGGTCATGCACGACGGCATCGTGGAGCAAATTGGCACACCACTCGAATTGTTCGACCGACCCGGCAATTTGTTTGTCGCGCAATTCATCGGTTCGCCCGCCATGAATGTGTTCAAAGGTCAAGTTCACAACGGCGGCGTCCAAGCCTTGGGCGCACAGTGGCCCATGCCCGCGCACACGCATGACGTCAACGAAGGTCAAGCGGTGCATTACGGCATTCGCCCCACCGATTGGCATTTGGCCGATACAGGCGTGGCCGCCAAAGTGGTGGTGATCGAACCCACGGGCGCTGAAACCGAACTGTTGCTGCAAATTGGCGACCAGCGCTTCACCTTGGTGATGCACGGACGCACCGAAGTTAAACCCAATGACACGGTGCATCTGCAATTTGACGTCGCCAAAGCCCACTTGTTTGACGGCCAAACCGAACTTCGTTTGTGAGCGCATGAAACCACCACGGCTTGTCATCATGGGAGTGAGCGGTTGCGGCAAAAGCACCGTCGGGCAAGGCTTGGCGCAACGTCTGCAGCTGCGTTTTGTGGAGGGCGACGACTTGCATTCGCCGCGCAACGTGGCCCGCATGGCAGCAGGCATTGCCCTGACCGATGACGACCGCAAAGACTGGCTAGATGCGATTGCCGCCCAACTGCAACACACGCCCGCCGATCAAGGCGTGGTCGTGTCGTGCTCTGCGCTCAAACGCGCTTACCGCGACAGGTTGCGCTCTGCTTGCCCCGAATTGCAGTTTGTGCATTTGCAAGGTTCGCGTGACCTGCTTGATGCACGACTGCGCCAGCGCCCCGGCCACTACATGCCAGCGACCTTGCTCGACAGCCAACTCGCCACGCTCGAATCGCCCACGCCCGACGAGCACGCCCTTGAACTGGACATGGCCTTGCCGATTGACGAATTGCTCCACCACATCGAACACGCACTGACCACCTCGCATGATTGACGCACACACCTTCAGACTCGACGGCCAACTGGCTTTGATCACTGGCTCTTCCGCAGGCATTGGCTTGGGGCTGGCACGCGGCTTGGCGCAGGCCGGCGCACACCTTGTGCTCAATGGCCGCCAAGCACAAAAGCTGCATGAGGCCGCCAACACATTGCGTTCAGAAGGCTTTACCGTGCACGAGCGCTGCTTTGATGTGACCGATGCTGCTGCCGTCAAAACCCACATCGACGCCATTGAGCGCGAGGTGGGCGCGATCACGGTGCTCATCAACAACGCTGGCATTCAACGCCGTGCACCCCTGCAAGACTTTGACCACCAAGACTGGCGCGAGCTGATGCAAACCAATTTGGACAGCGTGTTCTATGTTGCGCAAGCCGTGGCGCAGCACATGATTGCGCGCAAGCAAGGCCGCATCATCAACATTTGTTCGGTGCAAAGCGAGTTGGGTCGTCCCGGCATCTCGCCCTACATGGCGAGCAAGGGCGCGCTCAAGATGCTCACCAAAGGCATGGCCATCGACTGGGGTCCGTTGGGCTTGAACGTCAACGGCATTGGGCCGGGCTACTTCAAAACCGAACTCAACGAAAAACTGGTCAAGGACGACACCTTCAGCAACTGGCTCATCAACCGCACGCCCTCGCGCCGTTGGGGCAATGTGGAGGAACTGGCGGGCGCAGCGGTGTTTTTAGCCAGCAGCGCATCGAGTTTTGTCAACGGCCATATTTTGTATGTGGATGGCGGCGTGACCGCTCAACTCTAAGGAAACATGTCATGAAAGCCATCGTCTGCCACGCCCCCGAAGATTTGCGCGTCGAGTCGTTTGAAGCCGAGCCACTGGGCGCACACCAATTGGCGGTGCGCGTCGCTTACGGTGGCATTTGCGGCTCAGACTTGCATTACTTCAAACACGGCGGTTTTGGCACAGTGCGCATTCAAGAGCCCATGGCTTTGGGGCATGAGGTTTCGGGCATCGTCAGCGCCGTGGGCAAAGACGTGACGAATTTTGTGGCGGGGCAGCGCATTGCAATTTCACCCTCGCGGCCTTGCGGCCAGTGCATGTATTGCCAAAAAGGCCATCACAACCATTGTTTGGACATGCGGTTTTACGGCAGCGCCATGCGCTTTCCTCACATCCAAGGCGCATTTCGCGAACACTTGGTGATTGACGCCAGCCAAGCCCATCTGTTGAGCGACAAGCTGAGCTTGTCCGAAGCCGCGCTGGCCGAGCCTTTGTCGGTCGGCTTGCATGCCATCCAACGCGCGGACTCGGTGTTTGGTCAACAGGTGTTGGTTACAGGCTGCGGCCCGATTGGTGCCTTGCTGATTGCGGGTCTGCGCCGTGCCGGTGCGGCGCACATCGTGGCAGTCGATTTGAGCGACAAGCCACTGGCCTGCGCCCGCGACATGGGCGCAGACGTGACGCTCAACCTCAGCACCGACCCCGATGCGCTCAAAGCCTACGCAGTCAACAAAGGCAGCTTTGACGTGATGTTTGAAGCCTCCGGCAGCGACCGCGCTTTGCGCAATGGACTCGATGTGGTGCGCCCACGCGGCGTGATTGTGTCGATTGGTTTGGGCGGCGATGCGCAAATTCCGTTCAACCAATTGGTCGCCAAAGAGCTGGAGTTGCGCGGCACATTCCGCTTTCACGAAGAGTTTGCCGTGGCGGTGCGCTTCTTGAACCAAGGCCTCATCAATGGCCGTCCCGTCATTTCGCATGTGATGGATTTGGCAAACGCCCAACAAGCCTTTGAGATGGCCTGCGACAAATCGCAAGCCATGAAAGTCCAAATCAATTTTGGCGCGGAAAATACCCTTGTATGAACACCTTTGAAAAAACCATTCTCTTCACCGACACCGACGGCTTTGCCCGCTTTCGCACCGAAACCCTGCCCCTGAACGAAGGCAAACCGCAAGCGCGTTTGTCGTCGTTGATGTCAAGCGGCGGCTACCAATTGCGCGAAAGCCCCGTGGGTTTTCGCAGCGAATTTCATTGCTCAGAAAACCCGCAATGGGTTTTCATCTTGAGCGGCTTCATGGAAATTGGCCTGCAAGACGGCAGCTCGCGGGTGTTTGGCCCGGGCGAGCATTTTTATTCGGTCGATTTGCTGCCCCAAGGCGCGAGCTTTGACGCCAAGGTGCACGGCCACTGGAGCCGACAAGTTGGCCAACATCCTTTGGTGACATTGTTTGTACGTGGTTGATTTATGGCTGTGAAAAACATGCTCGGCCACACCTTGGACTTGCTGGGCGAGGCGATTGTCTCGGGTCACTATCCGCCCAGCAGTCCTGTGCCGCCAGAAAACATTTTGTGCACCGAGTACGGCGTCAGTCGCACGGTGATTCGCGAAGCCATCAAGTCCTTGGTCGCCAAAGGCATGGTCAGCACGGGCCCTAAAGTTGGCACACGGGTCTTGCCCGCCGATCAATGGAATTGGTTTGACCCTCAGTTGGTGGCTTGGAATTCCAAGATTGGTTTGTCGCGTGAGTTTTTGCGCGACTTGCAAGAGCTGCGCCGCGTGGTCGAACCTGCGGCGGTGCGTTTGGCCGCAGAACGCGCCACGGCGCAAGACATTGCCGACATCGAAGCCGCCTACGCGGGCATGAAGCAAGCCATTGAGTTTGGCGGCGACTATGTGTCGCACGATTTGCTGTTTCACCAAGGCTTGCTCAAGGCGTGTCACAACCGCATGGTTGTGCAAATGAGCAAGGCGCTGGGCGCGCTGCTGCGCACCAGCTTTGAAATATCGACCAGCAAACCCAATGGCCCCGCGTTGTCTTTGCCCATGCACCGCGCCGTGTTGGACGCCGTGATTGCCAAAGCACCCGACAAAGCCGAACGCGCCGTGCTCAAACTCATTGACGGCGCGCGGGACGACATTGAATTGGTCTTGACTTCCAAACGCAAGCTGCCCTCGCTGAGCTCACCCGCACCCCAATTGCGTGCGCCTCGGACGAAAGCCATGGCGTCTCGCACGGCCGCCAAAGCGGCTTGAACCGATTGGACCGTTGAACACGCCAGCTTTTTTATTTAAATTCACTTTAAACACCGCATCAAGGAGACATCAACATGCGCTTGCTCATCACCGGAGGTGCCGGCTTTGTTGGCTCACGTTTGGCTCGCACGCTTTTGTCGCGTGGCCAAATCAACGGCCAAACCATTTCGCAACTGGTGCTGTGCGACCAATTTCCTGCTGCGCCAGACTTGGCCGCAGACCCGCGCGTGGTGGTGCACACCGGCACTTTGTTGTCGCAATGCGCTGAGTTGGCACACAGCCATTTCGACGGCGTGTTCCATTTGGCCTCGGCGGTGTCGGGCGAATGCGAAGCCGATTTCGACCTCGGCTTGCGCTCCAACATCGACAGCACCCGTGTTTTGCTCGACATGCTGCGCGCGCAAACGGCTGCGGGCGCAGCGCCTGCGCGGTTTGTGTTCTCCAGCTCAGTAGCCGTGTTTGGCCCCGACGACGCCGTGCCTATGCCCGAGTTGGTGAGCGACACCACGCTGCCCACACCGCAAACTTCTTACGGCATGCACAAACATATTTGTGAACACATGGTGGCCGACTACACCCGCAAAGGCTACATCGATGGCCGTAGCGCCCGTCTGATGACTGTGGCGGTGCGCCCAGGCAAACCCAACGGGGCAGCGTCCTCGTTTTTCAGCGGCATCATCCGCGAACCTTTGGCGGGCGAAAAATCGGTCTGCCCAGTGTCGGCCGATGTGTCGCACCCTTTGACGTCGCCCCGCGCCACGGTGGAGGGTTTGATCACCGTGTTTGAATGCAGCCGCCAAGCCTATGGTGGGCGCACCGCCTTGAACTTACCCGCCATCAACGTCACCGTTGGCGAGATGCTGCAAGCCTTGGAAAACGTGGCTGGCCGCCATGTGCGCGAGCGCGTCGTGTTTGAGCGCGACGAAACCATTGCTGGCATCGTGGCTCGCTGGCCCAAAGGTTCGGTCTCGCCCCGCGCCAATGCCTTGGGCTTGTTTGCTGAAAAATCGTTTGAAGACATTATTCGCCAATACATTGCTGACTGCCAAGCCAGCCCCCATGCCCAAGAAGCCCTGAAAGGACTCGCACCATGAACCAAATCGATCTAAACCACCGCGTCGCCGTCGTCACTGGAGGCGCGCAAGGCATTGGCTTTGCGGTGTCTGAACGCCTGCTCAAAAGCGGCGCATCGGTGGTCATGTGGGACATGGATGCGGCCAAGCTCCAAGAAGCGCAAACAGCTTTGAGCCAGTTTGGCAAAGTCAGCGGCCATGTGGTGGAACTCACCCACGACGCCGAAGTGGCCGCCGCCACCGCCAAAACCATCCAAGCCAACGGACACATCGACATCTTGGTCAACAACGCGGGCATCACCGGTGGCAACGCGCCTACGTGGGATTTAGACCCCGACGTGTGGCGTCGTGTGATCGAGGTCAACCTGATTGCACCTTACCTGACTTGCCGCGCTGTCACGCCGCACATGGTGTCGCGGGGTTGGGGACGCATCATCAACGTGGCCTCGGTCGCAGGCAAAGAAGGCAATCCCAACGCCAGCCATTACAGCGCCTCCAAAGCCGGGGTGATTGCCCTGACCAAATCGCTGGCCAAAGAAGTCGCGACAAAAGGCGTGTTGGTCAACGCCATCGCGCCCGCCGTCGCCAAAACCGCCATGTTCGCCCAAATGACCGAAGCCCATATTGCCTACATGCTGGGCAAAATTCCGATGGGTCGTTTTGTAGAAGTCGAAGAAATCGCTGCCATGATTGCTTGGTTGGCAAGCGAGGATTGCTCGTTCACCACGGGGTCGGTGTTTGATATTACTGGCGGGCGGTCGACGTATTGAGGGCATCCCCTTACTCTTGGTAAGTTGCGGACGACCACCCATGTGAAACATTATTTGACGAATTTAACAGCGCTTTCTACAATTCGAAACAACTCTGTTTGAAAGTGGGGGCGTCATGCAAGTTGAAATCGTTTTACGCAAATTTGGCAACAGCACCGGGGCGGCTTTTCCGCCTTCGGTACTCAAAGACCTTGGATTAAAAGCAGGTCAAGCTTTGACGATGGATACAACTGCCGACGGCAAAATTACCCTAACGCCGAAGCGCAAATACAAACTCGCCGACTTGATTGCCCAGTGCAACCCCAAAGCTGCGCCTCCTGCCGACATGGCAGTTTGGGATGCTGCACGTCCAGTGGGGCAGGAGATTTTGTAAATAGCTGTGTTTGATAGAGGTGACATAGTCGTTGTGAATTTAGAGCCCGTTGTCGGGCGCGAAATGCAAGGTGAACGTCGACCTGCTCTGGTGCTGACCACAAAAGAATTTAATGCTCTTGGCGATGTGCTGATTGCACCGATTACCCAAGGCGGCGATCACGCCCGCTTTGCAGGCTTCGCCATCTCGCTCATGAATACGGGCTGCAAAACGCAAGGTGTCGCTTTGGTGAACAAGTGCCGAATGATGGATTTGGCAGCACGCAAAGCGAAGAAAATTGAACGCGTTCCACAAGAGGTTGTTGATGAGGCTCTAGGACGGTTGTTGGCTTTGTTCGAATAAAAAATCAGCCCGAAATCACCTCATTCAAATACCAACGATCAAATGCAAGGGCAAATAAACCCCCATGCCCACCACAATGGTCAGCAAGACGTTGCGTTTGAGTCGATAAGCCAGCACACCCGCCAGCGCAGCAAACAAGCGCGCGTCTTGCCATGTGGCGATCAACTCGCCGTGACTCATCACCACCTCGGGAATCACCACGGCTGAGAGGGCGGCGATGGGGGCATATTGCAGCCCGCGTTGCGCCCAACGCGGCAGTTGCCACGCTTGGTTAGACATCAAGAAAAATCCCCGCGTGATGACCGTGACCACGGCCAATCCCGCAATCACGCACAGCGTCCACACATCGGTGCCGTTCATTCGCGCTCCAAGGTCATGCACAGCGCCACCGCCACCGCAATGGCCGTGACGATGTTGAGTTTGAGCGGCATGTGATACGCCAACACCGCCACCACGCCTGCCACCAATGACGCGACGATGCGCATGCGCGAACTCGCCAGCGAGCATTGAATGCCCAGCAAGCACAAAATGCCCGCAAAGCCCAAGCCCCATGCGGGCGGAATCCAATTCGCCAGGGCAATGCCAACCAAGCTGGCGATCATCCAACTGCTCCAGTTCAAGCAGTTGTTGCCCGCCAAATAAGCCTCTTGACTCAGCCGTTCAGCCTCGGTTTGGCCGGGCTGATGATAGCGGCGGGTGAACAGCACATAGCTGATATCTGCCGTGGTGTAGCCGTGCACCATGCGTTGCCATCGCGGCAAATGCATCAAAAACGGACGCAGGTGCAAACTGAACACCACAAAGCGCAGATTGACGCAAAAGCCCGTCGCCAAAATCACCCAAATGGGCGCACCCGCAACGATGAGCGGAATCGCCGCCAACTGCGAACTGCCTGCAAAGACGACCAGCGTCATCACCACCGCTTCAAACGCGCTCATGCCCGACTTGAGCATGGCCACGCCCGTCATCAAACCCCAAGCGGCAATGCCCAACGACTGCGGTGCCAATTCGCGCATGCCCACTTTGAAGTCGGGATGTTGAATCAAGCGGGGACTGAAAAACATCAGGCCGGATCTTTCTGGGCGTTCGAATGAATGGCGTCGGGGTGTGCGTCAAGCAGGGTGCCCACGGGTAATTCGAAACCGCGCAAAAAATCTGCTGCGCTCAAACGCTTGCCGCCTGCACGTTGCAACTCGGTTAAGCACAACACGCCGCTGCCGCAGGCAACTTTCACGCCGTGTGCATCGGCTTGCAACACCAAACCTGCGCTTGCGTTAGCACTTGCCTTGACGGGCTCGCCACTCTCAACACAAGCCCGCCACACCTTCACCACTTCCCCCGCCACTTGCAGCGTCGCGCCCGGAAACGGGTTGAATGCGCGAATGCGCTGGTCCAGCGTTGGCGCAGTCATGCGCCAGTCTAGGGCGGCTTCGTGTTTTTCAATTTTGTGGGCGTAGGTCACGCCCGCTTCGGGTTGCTGGCGCGCTTGCAGCTTGCCAGCCTGTGCGTCGCTCAGGGCTTGCACAATCAAATCTGCGCCCAGCGCGGCCAAGCGGTCATGCAGCGTGGCGGTGGTGTCCGTGACTTCGATGGGCACAGACGCCAGCAGCAACATATCGCCCGTGTCCAAACCCGCGTCCATTTGCATGATGGTCACACCGGTCTGCGCGTCTCCCGCCTCAATGGCACGGTGTATGGGCGCAGCACCACGCCAGCGCGGCAGCAAAGACGCATGAATGTTCAAGCAACCCAAACGCGGCGCATCCAAAGCCCACTGCGGCAAGATCAGTCCATAAGCGGCCACCACCATCGCGTCAGCTTGCGCAAGGACAATGGCTTGTTGGGCGCGCTGCGCGTCTTCTGGGTATTTGCCATCCAAGCGCAAGCTGCGAGGCTGTGCCAACGCCATGTTGTGTTTGAGTGCCACTTGTTTGACGGCAGAGGCTTGCAGTTTCATGCCGCGCCCTGCGGGTCTGTCGGGCTGGGTCAGCACCAACACCACTTCGTGGCCAGCCCCCACAATCCGCTCCAGCGCGGTGGCGGCAAATTCGGGCGTGCCCGCAAAAATAATGCGCATTGAAGAAGCCGTTTATTCGTTGTCGCGTTGCGCTTTGAGCAACTTGGTTTTGATGCGATTGCGCTTCAAAGGCGAGAGGTATTCCACAAACACTTTGCCCAGCAAGTGGTCCATTTCATGCTGCATGCACACCGCCAACATGCCTTCGGCCTCGATCACCCGTGACTGGCCTTTGCCGTCCAAGGCGCGAACCTTGACTTGCGTGGCGCGTTCCACGCCATCGTAAATGCCGGGCACGGACAAACAACCTTCTTCGCCTTTGACGCGCTCTTGGCCCATCCACTCAATCTCGGGGTTGATGAGCACCAGCGGTTCGTTGCGGTCTTCCGAGACGTCAATCACCACCAAGCGCTCGTGCACATCGATTTGCGTCGCGGCCAAGCCAATGCCATTGGCGTCGTACATGGTCTCCAGCATGTCGGCGATGAGGGTTTGAATGCGTGCATCCACCGCAGCCACAGGTTTGGCGACGGTATGCAAGCGCGGATCGGGGTATTTCAATATGTCTAGCTTTGCCATCCCTCTATTGTCCCTGCTTTTGAAAATTCTGAGCGCCAGCGCTGGCTTTGCGGAGCGCAAATTAGCACAATAGTATTCAAAGGAGTTTTTTATGGATTTGGACGATCTCACCCCATGGCTGCGCCTGAGCTTGAGCCACGGCATTGGCAACGACGCAGCGCGGCGCTTGCTCAATGCCTTTGGCAGCCCGCAGGCAGTGTTTGAACAAACCGAGGCCAGCTTGCGCCAAGTCGTCAGCGCAAACCAAAGCCTTGCGTTGTTGACCGAACCCAACGACTTGCGGGTGCAAATCACCCGCACCCAGCAATGGCTCAAGGGCAGCACGACTGCGCAAGGCCGCGCCATTTGGTGCCTGGGCGATGCAGCTTATCCGCAAGCCTTGCTGCAATTGGCCGATCCGCCGCTGATGGTCTATGTGCAAGGTCAACTTGAGCGCACGCTGGGCAACGCTTTATCGGTGGTGGGCAGCCGCAACCCCACACCTCAGGGCGCTCAAACCGCACAAGACTTTGCGCACAGCTTGAGCAGCGAAGGCTTGTGCATCGTCTCTGGTTTGGCGCTTGGTATTGATGGTGCAGCGCATTTAGGCGCTCTGCAAGGCGCACAAACAAAGGGCTTGCGCGGCTTTTCAGACCAGCCACAAACTGCGCACGATGACCACTGGCGCACCGTAGCCGTGGTGGGCACGGGGCTAGACCGGGTGTATCCGCGCCAACACCATGCGCTGGCGCAACAAATTTGCGAACAGGGTGTGATGATGAGCGAATACGCTTTAGGCTCGCAGCCTCATGCGCACCATTTCCCGCAGCGCAATCGGCTCATTGCTGCGCTGGGTTTGGGCTGCTTGGTGGTGGAGGCGGCCAAGCAATCGGGGTCACTCATCACCGCGCAAATGGCTTTGGAATTGGGGCGCGAAGTGATGGCAATTCCAGGCTCCATCCATTCACCGCAATCGCATGGTTGCCATCATTTGATTCGCCAAGGTGCGAAGTTGGTTGAAACGGCCAACGATGTGCTGGAAGAGTTGCAATTGTCTTCGGCAGTGGATTCTCCAGCCCACTCAACGCATGAAGATGATGCTTCGCCACTACTCAAAAGCATGGGGTTCACGCCAGTGAGCCTTGACGCCTTGCTACTGCGCAACAGCCTAGACACCGCCACGCTGCAAGCGGAGTTGCTGGGCTTAGAACTCAGCGGCCAGATTGCGCGTTTGCCGGGCGGTTTATTTCAACGTTTAAACAACGGCTGATCTTGCATGATCACAAAAACCAGTTATATTGAAAGCATGTTTGAAGTACTCGTATTCGTCTACGAAAACTATTGGCAAGGCAATGCCTGCCCTCAGCTTGAACAGTTGGGGCGCAAGCTCAGCGCCGTCGGCTTTGAACTTGACGATATTCGCCAAGCTCTGCATTGGTTGGCCGATCTCAACATTGCCTCCCACCAAGCCCAGTTGATCGACATCAGCCCTGCGCGTAGCGAACAACACCCTGCGTCTATCTACAGCTTGCGCGTTTACAGTGCAGCAGAGCAAGACCAACTGGGAGCAGCTTGCTTGGGCTTCATCAAGTTTCTTGAGTCGGCGGGTGTGTTGTCAGCCCACATGCGCGAAATTGTGATTGATCGCGCCATGGCCGTTCCGGCCAGCCCGATTGCACTCGATGACTTGAAAATCATTGTGCTCATGGTGTATTGGAGCTTTGGCTTGGAGCCCGATGCGCTGGTCTTAGACGAGTTGTGCGACGACGACAGTCGCTTGGCGCATTAACTGGCCTTCAACGCCAGCATCAAATCGACATACTCGCTCACAGGCACTTCTTCGGCGCGGCGTTGCACATCAAAATGGCCTGCGAAGCGCTTGTCTTCTAGCCATTTGCCCAAAGTGTGGCGCAACAGCTTGCGCCGCTGGCTGAAGGCCACTTGCACCATTTGTTCAAACAAGGGCAAGCTGATGTCGTCCACATCGCTGCGCGGCACCATGCGAACCACGGCGCTGTCCACACGCGGCGGCGGATCAAAGGATTCGGGCGGCACGAACAACACATTTTCCATGGCGTAGCGCCATTGCAGCACCACACTCAGGCGGCCAAAGTCGCTGGTCGAGGGCTGCGCCACCATGCGATCGATCACCTCTTTTTGCAGCATGAAATGTTGGTCTTCAATGACGTTCACATGCTGGATCAGGTGAAACAAAATGGGCGAAGAAATGTTGTAGGGCAAATTGCCCACCACGCGCAGCTTGGGCGCGTTCAGGCTGTGTGCAAGCGCTGTGAAATCAACCTTCAACACGTCTGACTCGATCACGTTGAGCTGACCATGCTCGCGCAGCCGAGCAGCCAAGTCGCGGTCGAGTTCAATCACGTTCAGATGCCCCAAGCGTTCCACCAGTGGCTGGGTCAACGCGGCCAAGCCGGGGCCAATTTCGACCATGGGCTGCCCCGCTTGCGGAGCGATGGCGCGAACAATGGCGTCAATGATGCCGCCGTCGGTCAGGAAATGCTGACCAAAGCGCTTGCGTGCAATGTGTTTCAAACTCTTGCTTTCTTACTGAGGTGAATCGCGGTATTCCACATAAGCGTGGCCACGCACCTCTTGAACCCATTGGCTGTAGGTTTCTTCGTATTTTTTATCGCGCAAATTGTTGCGCATTAATTCTCTGAAATCACGCTCAGACATAACGCCTTGACGCCGCTCCAACACTTGAATCAAGTGAACGCCAAAGCGCGAAACCAAGGGGTCTGAGATCTCATCCACTGCCAGCGCATCCATGACTTTTTCAAACTCTGGAACAAAATTGCCCGGCCCCACCCAGCCCAAATCGCCACCCGCAGGTGCGCTGGCGTCGCTGGAATAGTCTCGCGCGAGTTGCGCAAAATTGGCCTTGCCCGCCAAAATTTGCTTGCGGAATTCGGCCAATTTGCCACGCGCTTCAATCAGGCTGAGTTTGCTGTCGATGCGCAACAAAATGTGTCGTGCATGGGTTTCGGTGATGGCGACTTTGTTGCTGCTGCGCTTGTTGATGACTTTGAGAATGTGAAATCCCGCGCCAGAACGCACCACGTCGCTGAGCTCGCCCACACCCAATTTTTGCGTGGCATTTACAAACAAGCTGGGGTATTTGTCGGCTGGGCGCAGACCTAAGTTGCCGCCTTTTTCGCGGTCTGGGCTGTCTGAGCTTTTGAGCGCGACCGCCAAGAAATCTTCGCCTTGTTTGAGGCGGCTCAAAATAATCCGGGCTTTGTTTTGCAAAGCCAGCACCTGAGAGTCGCTGGCTGACTCCGGCACGGCAACCAAAATTTGGGCAAGCTCTAACTCGACATTGGGGCTGCTGTTTGCACCTTGCTGGGCTTTGACGGCCTCGTCAATCTCTTTGTCGCTGATCTTGATGCGGGCGGGAACGTTGCGTTCCGTCAGTTTTTGCAAGGTCAATTGCTCGCGCAGACCTTGCTGGACTTCGGCCAAAGTTTTGCCTTCGCTCATGGCTGATTTGCGCCATTGTTCAACGCTCATTTGCGCCAAAGCGGCTTTGCGAATTTCTGATTGTTCAACAGCAAGCAAATCGACATCTACGCCCGTGTCTTTGGCATTTTGCAGGAGCGCTTTTTCTTCAATCAGTTTTTCGAGCGCATCTTTGAGCAAAAAATCAGCACTAGGCGCTGTGCCGTTTTTGGTCACCAATTCCAAGCGAATTTGGTTGGCGCGAGAGCGCACCTCATGATTGGTGATGGGAAATGAGTCGACAACGGCAACGATGTAGTCACCATTGAGCGTGTTTTTAGGAACTGATTTTTTCTGAGCCAGAACGCCCGACACCGCGCACAGACACAGCACCGCGCAAAGAAAACGCTTGATCGACAAAGGACTAAAAAGAAGCATCAACATAAAAAAGATCATTCATAGCCACCAAAGCGACTGGGGTTGGCCGCGGGTTGGCGCAAGGGTTCATAACGCGGCACATTGCTTTTCAAAGAACTCAATGCGCCGGTTCCAACACGTGAGAAACCAACCAATTCAAGTTGGAACAAAATTCTTTGGCGCGACACGCCGTCCGCAATTTGAAGTTGCTCGTTGACGATGCGTCCCAGCCAGCACCCTGCATCGTATTCGAAACCAAGAACTGACTCGATCGGCTTGTGATCCAAGGTGCTGTAGCTCACCCGCCCAACGCCAAACCAACGGCCTTCGCCCAAACCTCGACCGCTGCCCAGCGACTGATCGGCTTTGCCGCCAAACAAGTCACTCAAGGGCCATTGCCAGCCCATGTCCACTTGCCGAGTGATGGGCAGATTGGTGGTTGGGTCATCTTGGGTGCGATAGGCGGCTGTCAAGGTTCTGTAGGAGCCTGGTGTGTAGCGCGCGCCAATCATGCCTTGGGTTGAGTTACCCAATTTCGGGTTGTACTGAACCACGGTTTCAGCGCTCCAGCTTCGGGTAAGGTTCACACTCGCGCCCACCAAAATATCACTGAATCGATCTTGCTGAACTGAGCCGCCGGGCAAATAGATTTGCTGGTCTTGCAAGCGCAAGCGTTGAGCCACCGCGAATCGCGCACCTTCCGCACCACTGGCGGGGTCGATCAAACGGGAAGTCGCACCCAAGGTCATCAATTTGGCGTCGGCAACGCGATCCTGCCCAGAAAAAGCGTTTTCGCTGAAGATGCTGGCAAAGTTAAAGCTGTTCAAACCTGAGTCGTAATTGGGCAGATAGTTTTGATCTTTGAACGGCGTTTGCACATACAGGGCACGCGGCTCCAGAGTCTGCGTCCAAGCGCGGTCAAAGAGGTGACTGTTGCGCTCAAAAACCACGCCGCTGTCAAGACTGTAAGTGGGCACCATCACGCTGGCGCTGGTTTGACCTGTTGCCAATGCGGTGTCAAATTGGTAGCTTGCGCCATGTAACTGAACCTTGGGCGTGATGTAGCCCCCAGGCATTAAAAAGGGGCGACTCAGTTGCAAGTTCATCACTTCACGGTTGCCGTTGGGCGCACAGTTGGCCAAATTGGTGGCGTCGGTCTGTGCGCATTCGTAGGTGCGATTGGATTCAAAACGCGTGATTTGCGTGGTCGCTGTGAAATCAAAGCCGCCCACATTGCTGCGCATGTATTGCAATCCCAGTTGGGGCACACGATCAAAGGGCGGTGTGATGCGGTTGCTCACATCTGCCAAATCTTGCAAAGTTTGCCAACGCTGAGTCAGCAAGCTTGTGCTCACCACACCGTTGGACCACGACAAGTTGACATCGTTGGACAACAAGCGTTGAACACCCGTGTTGTTGGAAAGTGAAAAATCTTTCCAATAATTGTCATCGCTGGCTCGGTTCAAGTGCAAGCCAAATCCCAAATTGCCACCTGCAAAGCTTGGGTTCGGCAAGCCGGTTTGGCTGAACTGATAGCCCCAGCGATCGCGCTGACGCAAAGTGTCGTTGGACATGTAATCGATCCGCGCCAATCCTTGAACCGGCAACAAGGGATTGGTCGAGCTTTCCAAATATCGAAACTCGCCTTCGCCTTGGATGCCGCGTTTGCTCCAATAAGTGGGCGTGAGCGTCACATCCCGATTGGGCGCCAAGTTGATGTAGTAGGGCTGCGAATACTGAACGCCACCAATGTTGTCCACGCCAATCGAAGGCGGCAACAAACCAGATTTGCGCGTGTCGCCCAAGGGAAACTCAATCGAACTAGACGACAACAAAGTCACATCTTTGAATTTGAGTTTGGCGTTTTCAGCCACGCCTATGTTTCGATCTGAATCCAAGCTGATGGTGTCGGCGCGAATCAGCCAATCGGGCAGCCAACTGGGGCCGGGTTTTCGCTGGCAGGTGGTGTACTGGGCGTTGTGCAATTTGCTGTTGGCATCATCCACAAAATCGATGCGATCGGCTGTGCCGCGTCCGCCGTATTTGGGATTGTCAAACGTGGGTTGGGTGAAAAAGCCTTCGAAGGCGTCCAAATACAAATTCAACTCGGGGCCTTGATACACATTGCCGGCGCGATTGATGTAGACGTTGCCTGTGGCTTTGGCCAAATCGCTTTGGTGGTCGTAATCCACATGATCGGCTTTGATCAACAAGTCGCCACGTCGAATCACCACATGGCCATCCAAGACCGTTTGAACATCGGTTTGTCCGCTGATGGCGTCACTTTGCACAAAGGTGGGCAACTGTTTGCGGATGTCTTGCGGAATGGCCTCTTGCAGCAAACTGCTGGGCTTGAGCACCAAAGGCGGCGCACTGGCTTGCTGCGCAAATGCAGCGGGAAACCACACGCACAGCGCAGCACCACCCACGCCATACAGCACGAATTGTTGAGGCCAGCGGAAAAAGCGAGACAAAAAAATCAACGCAAAGCAACCTTGAGTATTAGCGAATTTGCCTATCAATCAGGCATCAACCAATGGTTTGTAAAATTTGAATTATCCATGAGCAGCTCACCCCCCCCCATCACCGACGGCCTGGCCTCAGCCGAGCCTGTGTTCAACCCCATCGAATGGGCCCAGCCCGAGCGCCGCGCCGCCTTTGCGTCTTGGCTGACCCACATCGCCGCTCAGCATGGCCTGCAGCCAGAAACTGTCCGCATCGCCTCTGCCGACGCCAGTTTTAGGCGTTACTTCAGGATTGACGGGGCTTCCAGCAGCTTTGTCATCATGGACGCCCCGCCCGACAAAGAAAACTGCCAGCCTTTTGTGCAGGTCGCGGCCTTGATGCAGCAAGCGGGCTTGCTCGCGCCGCGTGTGTTGGCTTGGGACGAAGCGCTGGGCTTCATGCTCTTGGACGACCTTGGCCATCAGACCATGATGGACGTCATCCAGCCCGAACAAGCGCAAGCCAATCTTGGCCTGTACCTGCGTGCTCTAGACGCTTTGCAAGCCTGGCAGAGCATCAGCCAGCCCCAGACCTTGCCCGCCTACGACGAGGCCTTGCTGGCGCGCGAACTCAGTCTCTTTCCCGACTGGTATTTGAAGCAGCACCGAGGCCTGAGCTTGAGCGTTGATCAGCAACACATGCTCGACACCACGTTCAAGACCATCCTCCAACGCAATTTGGCCGCGCCCAAGGTCTATGTGCACCGCGACTTCATGCCGCGCAATTTGATGATGCCGCGCTATGCTTCCGAGCCGCGTTTGGGTGTGCTCGATTTTCAAGACGCTGTTTACGGCCCCATCACCTATGACATTGCCAGCCTCATGCGCGACGCTTTTTTGAGCTGGGACGAAGAGTTTGTGCTGGAAGTGACCATCCGCTACTGGGAGCGCATTCGTAAAACCGGCATGATCGACTTTGAAGGTTGGTCGCAAGACTTTGGCGAATTTTGGCGTGCTGTGGAATGGATGGGCTTGCAACGCCACCTCAAAGTCGCTGGCATTTTTGCCCGCCTGACCTTGCGCGACGGCAAACCCAAGTACTTGGCCGATGCCCCGCGTTTCATCACTTACATCCGCGCCACCGCCAGCCGCTATGTGGAGCTCAAGCCGTTGCTGCGCTTCATCGACCAAGTCGAGGGGCTGGAGTCGGGCATCAACCTCGCTTATCCACGCCTTGGCACGCAAGGGCGCGCTTAGCCATGCCGCGCTTTTACTGCCCTTTGCCCTTGACCACGGGCTTGAGCCTCGATTTGCCCGCCGTGGCCGCTCGGCATGTGCAGGTTTTACGAATGCAACCCGGCCATGCCTTGACGCTCTTCAACGGCCTAGGCGGCGAGTTCAGCGCTGAGGTCGAACACATGGGGCGCAGCGATGTGCGCGTCTTCATTGGCGCGCACGCCGACATTGAGCGCGAAGCCGCGCAAACTGTGCATTTGGCCGTCGGCATGCCCGCCAATGAGCGCATGGATTGGCTGGTCGAAAAAGCCACCGAGCTGGGCGTTGCCCGCATCACACCGCTCATGACCGAGCGCAGCGTGGTGCGCCTGAGCGGCGAGCGCGCCGACAAAAAACAAGCCCATTGGCAAGCCATCGCAGCCAGCGCCTGCGAGCAATGTGGCCGCAACCGTGTGCCCACCATCGACGCACCCCAGCGCTTGGATGCCTGGCTGGCCTCTGTCGCGGCGCTGAAAGCGCACAAGGCCGTGTTATCGCTGCATGACAGCACGCAGGGGCTGCGGGGATGGGCTGCGTCTTGTGCGCCCGTCACTTTGAGCGCGGCGGGAGCGATTGGCGCTGGCAATGACGTCGGTCTGGCGAACACCGCAAACAACTGGCTGCTGCTCAATGGCCCCGAAGGTGGCTTGAGCGACTCCGAAGACGCCTTGGCGCGCAGCCACGGCTTTGCCGCCGTGAGCTTGGGCGAACGGGTGCTGCGATCAGAAACAGCGGCTTTGGCGGGGTTGATGGGCTTGGTTGACTTCTCAAATTGAGCGCTTGTAGCTCTCAAGGCATCGCCGCCATCACCTGCCCCACCGCCGCTGTGAGGCGCTTGGCATAAGGCACATGCAAGAACTCGTTGGGTCCGTGGGCGTTGCTCTTGGGGCCGAGCACGCCGCAGACCATCATTTGTGCCTTGGGAAAACCACGGCTAAGCATGTTCATGAGTGGAATCGTGCCGCCTTGGCCGATGGTGGCGCAGGGCGCGCCAAAGTGCGCCAAGCTGGCCTCGTTCAAGGCTTGTTCAAACCACGATGCTGAGGTGGGCGCATTCCAGCCGTTGGCCGAGCCTTCGGGGTGGAAGGTGACATGGGCTTGGTAAGGCGCGTTGTCTTCGAGCAAGGTTTTGAGTTCTTGCACCGCTTGGGCGGCATCGAGCAAAGGCGGCAAGCGCAAACTGAGCTTGAAGGCGGTGTAAGGGCGCAGCACATTGCCTGCGTCTTTGAGGGCGGGCAGACCTTCTGCGCCCGTCACGCTCAAGGTCGGCGACCAAGTGCGTTGCAGCAGGGCTTGCAGCGGATCATCGGTCATGGGCAGGGTGGAGAGGCTGGCGCCGCCACAGTCGTGGTGCGCCCAAGGCAGGCGCTTGAACATCTCGTCGCCCAACAGCGCGGCGGTCACGCGGGCTTGCGCCAAACGATCGGGCGGCACCTGCACATGAAAACTCGCGGGCAGCAAACGACCCGTGGCGCTGTCTTCCAAGCGGTCGAGCACTTGGCGCATGATGCGAAAACTCGATGGCACCACGCCCGAAGCGTCGCCCGAATGGATGCCCTCGGTCAACACTTCTACCTTCAACACGCCACTGGCCATGCCACGCAAACTGGTGGTGAGCCAGAGTTGGTCGTAATTGCCCGCGCCGCTGTCCAAGCACATGACCAAGCCCACATCGCCCAAGCGCGAACGCAGCGCGTCCACGTAGGGCAGCAAATCGTAAGAACCCGATTCTTCGCAAGTCTCAATCAAGCCCACGATGCGCGGATGCGCCACGCCCTGCGCTTTGAGGCCTTGGATGGCAGCAATGCTGGCGTAAATGGCGTAGCCGTCGTCCGCGCCGCCGCGCCCGTACAGCTTGCCGTCCTCCAACTTGGGCGTCCACGGGCCTAAGTCTGAGCGCCAGCCATTGAATTCGGGCTGTTTGTCCAAATGGCCGTACATCAAGACGGTTTGGCTGCTGGCCGAGTTGTCGCGAGTGGCGGCCACTTCAAAGAAGATGACGGGCGTGCGGTTGGGCAAGCGGATGACTTCCAGCGTCAGCCCTGCCACTTTTTGCGCCAACACCCAATCGGCAGCGCGTTGCACCACACATGCGATGTGTCCGTTTTGCTGCCACTGCGCATCAAAGGCTGGCGACTTGGCAGGAATGGCAATGTAGTCGCTCAACTGCCCCACGATGTCTGCGTCCCACACTTGAGTGACGGATTGCAGCAGGGTTTGGGGGTTGAGGGCTGGTGTGGGGATTCTTGCGTTCATGGCTTGGCTCCTTGCAACTTAAACACCGCCGTACCCGCCCACAAGTTCGGCCACAGATTGACACGATTGCCGCCGTGCAAACCGAAGGCGTCTTGGAGGTGTAAGCCGTTTTTTCGCGCCAGCACTTCAAAGTCGGCAAAGGTGCCGACGCGGATGTTGGGCGTGTCGTACCACTGGTAGGGCAGCCGTTTGGTGACAGGCATGCGTCCCAGCAAGACGCTCAAACGATTGGGCCAATGCGCAAAGTTGGGGAAGGCGACGATGCCGACACGCCCCACGCGGGCGGTTTCACGCAACATGGTTTCGGTGTTGCGCAGGTGTTGCAAGGTGTCGATTTGCAGCACCACGTCAAACGACTGGTCGCCAAACACGCGCAGGCCTTGGTCGAGGTTGAGTTGCAAGACATTCACGCCGCGCTGCACACAGGCCAGCACATTGGTGTCGCTCAACTCCACGCCGTAGCCGCTGCAGCCTTTGTGGGTTTGCAAATAGTCCAACAAAGCGCCGTCGCCGCAACCCAAGTCGAGCACGCGGCTGCCGTGCGGCACGAGCTTGGCAATGGCCTGCAAGGTCGAAGACAAAGCAATGGCGGGCTTCATGCTGAACCTCCGGCGAGTTCGTGCTGAATGCGCTCAAAGTACGAGCGCACCACATTCATGTAGCGGCTGTCGTCGAGTAAAAAGGCGTCGTGGCCGTGGGGCGCATCAATTTCGGCATAGCTCACGTCGCGTTGGTTGTCCAACAAGGCCTGCACCATTTCGCGGCTGCGTTCGGGCGAGAAACGCCAATCGGTGGTAAAGCTCACCAGCAAGAACTTGGCTTGGGTGCGCGCAAAAGCGGCGGACAAATGGCCACCGTAAGCGGCGGCTGGGTCGAAATAGTCCAAGGCGCGGGTGATGAGCAAGTAGGTGTTGGCGTCAAAGTATTCGCTGAACTTATCGCCCTGATAGCGCAAGTAGCTCTCGATTTGAAATTCCACGTCTTGCGTGGAATAGCGGTAGCCCGTGGCGCTGTCTGCCACAGCATCGCGCAGTTGGCGACCAAATTTTGTGTTCATCACATCGTCGCTCAAATAGGTGATGTGGCCCACCATGCGGGCAATGCGCAAGCCGCGCTTGGGCACGACGTTGTGCTGGTAGAAATGCCCGCCATGAAAGTCCGGGTCGGTGACGATGGCGCGTCGCGCCACTTCGTTGAACGCAATGTTCTCCGCTGTCAAATTGGGTGCACTGGCCACCACCACGGCGTGTTTGACGCGCTCGGGGTATTGCAGCGTCCAACTCACCGCCTGCATTCCGCCCAAGCTGCCACCCATGACCGCAGCGAGTTGCGCAATGCCCAAACGGTCAAGCAACAGCGCTTGGGCGTTGACCCAGTCTTCCACCGTCACGACCGGAAAATCTGCCCCATACACACGACCCGTGTCTGGGTGCAAGTGCATGGGACCGGTGGAGCCAAAGCAAGAACCCAAGTTGTTCACGCCAATCACAAAGAATTGGTTGGTGTCCAAAGGCTTGCCCGGACCAATCATGTTGTCCCACCAGCCTTCGCTGTTGTCTTGGCCTGGGTACACGCCGGCCACATGGTGCGAAGCATTGAGCGCATGGCAAACCAACACCGCATTGCTGCGCTGGGCGTTCAAGCTGCCGTAGGTTTCAAAGGTGAGCGAGTAGTCGCGGATTGACGCGCCGCTTTGCAGCTGCAGCGGCTCGGCAAAGTGCATGCTTTGCGCTTGGGCGATGAGGATGGGGTCTGTCATCAGCCGTCGCCTTATTCACCCACTGGGCGCAAATGTTTGCCCGCAATGCCCGCCAGCTCGAACATGGTCACTTGGTCTTTGCCAAACACGGGGCGCAGTTTGGCGTCGGCGTTGATGGCGCGTTTGTTGGTCGCGTCTTGCAAGCCATTGGCCTTGATGTAGTCCCAGATTTTTTTGATGACTTCGGTGCGCGCCACGGCTTCGGCGCCAATCACATGGGCCAACTCGGCGCTGGGCAAAAAGCCTGCGCTAACTTTGCGCGGGGCTTTGGGCTTGGCCTCGGCTTTGGCGGCTTTGCTGGCCTTGGTGGTTTTGGCTGCGGCTTTTTTAGCCGGCACAGTTTTACCTGCTGCCTTGATGAGCGCATTGGTGGTCGGCGTTTTGCCGCCCGGGCGGGGTGGGAATTTGCTGGCGCGTGGCTCAAAGGCGAAGTTGACTTTGCCCGCTTCGGCGTCCCACTGCAAAAAGGCTTTGAAGGCGCGGCGTGTGCGCATGGAGACAAACTTGTCGAGCAAATCGGTTTTGCCTTCGCTCAACAGCTTTTGCATTTGCTCGCGCTCGACGGGTTGCTGCAAGATGATTTTGCCGCTCTTGAAGTCGCAGCTCGGCGTGGCTTGTTCATGCGTGGGCACGGCTTTGCTGCACACATAGTTGCTGCCGTGTTCGTGCACGGGGCTGCTGCATTTGGGGCAATTGCCCAGAGCGGGCAAGCTGGCGTCGAATTCCACAATTTCGCCGGAGTCGGCGTTGTCGTCGCCAAAGTCAAATTCGAGTTTCCAGTTTTTCTCTTCTTCGTCGAATTTGAGGGCGATTTCTGCGGTGAACGGCCAGCCCGCTTTGGAGCGAAAGCCTTCCAAGGGGCCAATTTTTTTGTCGCGGATGAACTGCTCCACCTCAGACGACTCAAACGTGCGCCCGCCGGGAATTTTGCTGATCGAAAAACCGCAGCCTTCGCTGGCGCCGTCTTTGCCCACGCAGGTGTAGCGGCGGTAGTTTTCTTTCACCACACCGCCGCAGGTCGGGCAAGGCACTTGCAAGGTGGCGTAGTCGCCGGGGATGGTGTCGCGGTCAAACTCTTTGGCTTTTTTGACGATGTGCTCGGTCATGGCGGCAATTTCGCGCATGAAAGCCTCGCGGCTGAGTTTGCCTTGCTCCATTTGCGCGAGCTTGTATTCCCAGCCGCCTGTGAGTTCTGGGGTTGAGAGTTCTTCCACGCCCAAGCCGCGCAGCAAGGTGAAGAGCTGAAAGGCTTTGGCGGTTGGAATCATCTCGCGGCCTTCGCGAAAGATGTATTTCTCGTTGATCAAACCTTCAATGATGGCCGCGCGCGTGGCAGGCGTGCCCAAGCCTTTTTCCTGCATGGCTTCGCGCAGTTCGTCGTCTTCGACCAACTTGCCGGCGCCTTCCATCGCGCCCAAGAGCGTGGCTTCGCTGTAGCGTGCCGGAGGGCGGGTTTTGAGGCCTTTGGCGTCCACCGATTCGTTGCGCGCAGATTCGCCTGGCTTCAAGGCCACCAGGGTTTTGCCTTCTTCCTCGTTGTCCGCCGCTTCTTGCGCCGCGTCTTTGCCATAAACGGCCATCCAGCCTGCGTTGACCAAGACCTTGCCTTCGGTTTTGAACGCATGGTGTTGGCCTGCCTCGCTCACTGTGCTGATGCGGGTGGTGACCATGTATTCGGCGCTGGGAAAGAACACCGCCATGAAGCGTCGCACCACCAAGTCGTAGAGTTTTTGCTCGGCCTCAGACAAGCCACTGGGCGCTTGCAGCGTGGGGATGATGGCAAAGTGATCGCTGACCTTTTTGTCGTCAAACACACGCGGAAGCTTGCGCACGTAGTTGTTTTTGAGGGCCGTTTGCGCGTGCGGCTCCAAATGCCGCATGCCGCTGTCGGCCAGCATGGTGAAGGTGTCTTTGACCACGGCCACATAGTCTTCGGGCAAATGGCGCGAATCGGTACGCGGGTAGGTCAGCGCTTTGTGGCGCTCGTACAGGCTTTGCGCCAGCGCCAGCGTGGTTTTGGCGGAGAAACCAAAGCGGCCATTGGCCTCGCGTTGCAGCGAGGTC
Source organism: uncultured Burkholderiales bacterium (assembly GCA_903832625.1). Classification (GTDB taxonomy): domain Bacteria; phylum Pseudomonadota; class Gammaproteobacteria; order Burkholderiales; family Burkholderiaceae_C; genus Limnohabitans. The sequence goes on from CAILCI010000003.1 coordinate 39,736, forward strand.
AAGTCAAACAAGCCGGGGCTGGCTTTGGTGGTGGGTTTGCTTTCTTCGGTGACGGTGGCGGTTTTGTGGCGCACCGCATGGGCAATGGCCAAGGCTTCGGCTTCGCTCCAGACGCGGTCGGCTTTTTTCTCGGCGTCGGCGTCTTTTTTGTGTTCGGGGTTGAACCACTTGGCGGGATATTCGCCCGCTTCAACCGCAAAGCTGGCGTGAATTTCCCAATAGTCGCGGCTGATGAACTTGCGAATTTGCTCCTCGCGCTCCACCACCACGCTCAGGGTGGGCGTTTGCACACGCCCCACGGTGGTCAAGAAAAACCCGCCTTCGCGCGAATTGAAGGCTGTCAATGCGCGCGTGCCATTGATGCCCACCAGCCAATCGGCCTCGGAGCGGCTGCGGGCGGCGTCGGCCAAGCCTTGCATTTGTTGCTCGCTGCGCAGCGATTCAAAGCCGTCGCGAATGGCTTGCGGCGTCATCGATTGCAGCCAGAGCCGTTTGACGGGTTTGTTGAGTGGCTTTTTGTCGCCCGCGTATTGTTCGATCAAACGGAAAATCAACTCGCCCTCGCGTCCCGCGTCACAGGCGTTGATGAGGGCGCTCACGTCTTTGCGCTTGGCCAGCTTGACCACGGCATTCAAGCGCGTTTTGGTTTTCTCAACCGGCTTCAAATCGAAATAGGGTGGAATCACCGGCAAATTGGCAAAACTCCACTTGCCGCGTTTGACATCGAATTCTTCGGGCGCTTGGATTTCCACCAAGTGGCCGACGGCACTGGAGACGACATAGGAATCGCTCTCGAAATACTCATCGTGCTTTTCGAACTTGCCCGCCACTGGCGTGAGCGCGCGAACAATGTCTTGCGCGACCGAAGGTTTTTCGGCAATCACGAGGGTTTTACTCATTTCAAGTTCCTTAGAAAACTGACCACTACAATTTGCGTCTCTCGCGTGCGCGCACGCACATGTGCGCACATACGTGCGTATGCATTTAAGTTAACAGAAAAATCCTGTGTCCAAAAATACACCCGCTCCAGCCTCCGGTCGCCGCATTCAAACCCGACGCTCTGGCGTGCACGGCAAAGGCGTTTTCGCCTTGACCGACATCGCCGAGGGCGAGACCATCATCGAGTATGTGGGTGAAATCATCACCTGGAAGGAAGCGCTACGCCGCCATCCCCATGACCCCAAAGACCCCAATCACACCTTTTATTTTCATTTAGATGATAAACATGTGATTGATGCCCTCTATGGCGGCAACTCGTCACGCTGGATCAACCACTCTTGCAAGCCCAATTGCGAGCCTGACGAAGTCGAGGGCCGCGTCTTCATCAAAGCCCTGCGCAACATCGAGGCTGGCGAAGAGTTGAACTACGACTACGGGCTGGTGATTGACGCACCCTTGACCGCAGAACTCAAGGCCGAGTACCCCTGCTGGTGCGGCGCGAAAAAATGCCGTGGCACCTTGCTGGCCTCAAGCCAAATGAAAGAGCCCAACAAACGCGAACGCCGCGAACTCAAAAAAGCCAAGCACGGCAAAAAGAAATAAGCCCATGAATTGGCCCGCAGAAGAACTTTGGCAAGCCTTGGTGCCGCATTGCGCGGGCATCACGGTGGAGGTGCTGCCCGAGATCGACTCGACCAACTCCGAGCTGATGCGCCGCGCCCGTGCTGGCCAAACCGACCCGGTGCTGTTGCTGGCCGAAACCCAAACCGCTGGCCGAGGCCGCTTGGGGCGTGCTTGGCATGGCAAAGCGGGGGACGCGCTCACGTTTTCATTGGGTTTGATGCTCAAACCCGCCGATTGGTCAGGTCTGTCCTTGGCTGTGGGTTTGGCGCTGGCGCGGGGCTTGGATCCGCAAGGTGTTTTGGGCTTGCGCCTCAAGTGGCCGAACGACATTTGGGTCACCCGCCCCGACCCAGCCAGCGGCTGGGGCAAATTGGCCGGCATCTTGATTGAAACCACGCTGACCACACCTGCCGAGCCGCAAGCGGCGCGTTTTTGCGTGGTCGGCATGGGCGTCAACCTAGCACCGCCTGTGGCCGCAGACCTCTCCACAGCGCCTGTGGGCTTGTGCGAACTCGACCCCCACGCGAGCGCAGGCCAAGCCCTGTTGCGGTGTGCGCCTGCGGTGCTCCAAACCCTGCTGGCGTTTGAACGCGCAGGCTTTGCGCCCTTGCAAAATGCCTTCAACGCCCGCGACGCCTTGAACAACGCGCAAGTGCGCTTGAGCGATGGCCGCAGCGGCTTGGCCTGCGGCGTAGACGCGCAAGGCGGTTTGCGCGTGCAGACCGCATCAGGGCTCGAAGTCATCACCAGCGCTGAAGTCAGCGTGCGCCCCCACACATTGTCCGAACGAGGTGTTCATGCCGTCTAAATTCACTTGGCGCAAAACCGCGCTCATTTTGTTTGCCTTGAATATTTTTTTGGCGCTGTGGATGCACGGCGGTTTGGCCTTTTTGGGCTTGGGCGCCAAAGATGTGAGCGAACCTGAGCGGCTGGACATGCAAGTGCTGCCCAAAGCCATCATGCTGGACGCGCCTGCTTCGCAAGCTTCCGCGTCACGCGAATCACACTGAACCATTTCTGGAGACTTTGCCATGAGTTTGACCTTGTATTTCTCCCCCGGCGCCTGCTCGTTTGTGCCGCACACCTTGCTTGAAGCCAGCGGCGCGGCGTTTGAGCCGAAAATGGTCAAGCTGCACAAAGGCGAGCAACGCGAAGCCGCTTACCAAGCCATCAACCCACGCGGCCAAGTCCCCGTCTTGGTCGAAGATGGCACAGTGATCACGCAAATTGCGGCTATTTGCTCGCATTTAGATGAAAAATTCCCAGAGTTGGGCTTTTTGCCCAAGTCTGGTGTGGCACGCGCCAAAGCACTGGATACCTTGATGTGGATGAACAACACGGTTCACCCCACCTTCACCCATGTGTTCATGCCCAACAAATTCAGCCACTCGGCTGAAGTACAGGCCGACATCAAAGCCCACGCCCAAGACAGCTATGCCCAACTGATGCTGGAGTTGCAAGACTTGGTGCAAGCCGCACACAACAAGGGCCACGCATGGCTGGGCGGCGAACACTTTGGCCCCTTAGACGCCTATGCCCTCACCCTCACCCGCTGGGGCACGATGGCGGGTGTGAACCCAGCCAACATCCCCGTGCTGTGGTCGTTTGTGGAGCGTGTGGCGCAGCACCCGCCGGTGGCCGCGGTGATTGAGCGCGAGCGGTTGCAGCTCAATTTGTTCAAAAGCTAAACCAAGACTTCAGGAATGAAACCGCACGGTAAAGCGCGCACCGGGCATCGGTCTGCCGGGTGTGGCGTCTTCTAGCGTGACGGTGGCCGCGTGTTGGTGGGCGATTTCCAACACAATCGGCAGGCCTAGCCCTGAACCGTCAGCTTCTGTGCCCAAGGCGCGGTAGAAGGGCTGGAACACCAAATCGCGCTCCGACTCGGCAATGCCCGGGCCTGAGTCTTCTACTTGCAACAGCACCACGCGGCCCAGGCGGTCGGCTAACACGCGCACCGTCACCACCCCCGGTTGTTCCTCGCTGGAGGGCGTGTAGTTGATTGCGTTGTCCACCAAGTTGCGAATCAGTTCTTTGAGCAAGGTGGCGTTGCCGTTGATCACCACATCGGGGCTGCCCGGCTGGACGCCTTCATAACCCAAGTCGATGTGTTTGTCCAAAGCGCGGTGTAGCGAATCTTGAATCACATCGCTGGCGAGCTCAACCAAATCGCAGGGTGCGCGGGCAATGTGGGTGCTCCCGCTCTCGGCTCGCGCCAGCGACAGCAACTGGTTGACCGAGTGCGTTGCCCGCATGCTGGCGCGGCCAATCAGTTGCAAAGATTGTTTCAGTTCGGCGGCGCTGGCGCTCTCGCGCTGCGCCAAATCGGCCTGCATGCGCAAGCCCGCCAGCGGCGTTTTGAGCTGGTGCGCAGCATCGGCCAAAAAGCGTTTTTGGGTGGCGATGGATTCTTTCAAGCGCGTGAGCAAATCGTTGATCGACGCCACCAAGGGCGCAACTTCCAGCGGCACACTGTGCTCGTCCAGCGGGCTCAAGTCGTCGGGCAAACGCTGGCGAATGCGCTCTTCCAATTGGTTGAGCGGTTTGATGCCCCGCGCCAGCGCCAACCACACCAAGAGCACCGCCAAAGGCAAGATGACAAACTGCGGCAACATCACGCCTTTGATAATTTCCGTGGCCAGCACCGAGCGCTTTTCCAAAGTCTCAGCCACTTGCACCAACACCGGCTTGGCGCCGGGCATGTCCACCGCCACCCAGGTGTAGGCCACACGCACATCGTTGCCGCGAATTTCGTCGTCGCGCAAGCGCACCTCGCCGGGCACGACCTTGATGTCAAACGCAGGCTTCGGAAAATCGTGCTCGCCGCTGATGAACTCGCCGTGCGCGCCCAGCACTTGGTAGTAAATCAAATCGGCATCGTCGGCACGCAAAATTTCGCGAGCGGGTTGAGGCAAGTTGAAGCTGACGTGCTGGGCGTCGCTCTTGACCAACTGCGCCAGCGCTTGCACGTTGTACTCCAAACCCCGGTCAAAAGGCCGCCCCGCAATGTTTTGCGCCACCAACCACGTCAGCGCCAAACTCACAGGCCACAGCAGCAGCAGCGGCGTGAGCATCCAATCGAGGATTTCGCCAAAAAGCGAATGCTGTTCGCGTTGGAAGATTTTCAAACTGCGCCTTTGGCTTTTAGATTAAGCCGCCTTGGCCACGGGCGTTTCCCAACCTGGGAATACGAGCACCGCAGGGTGGCATTGCAAGGCACGGGCAAATACTTTGGCGCGTTCAACGCCCAAATTCACGCGCCCGTTTTCGATGGCGGAAATAGTTGCCTGAGGAATGCCCGTCAAATCCGCAAGCTGATCTTGCGTCAACTCTTGCAGCTCGCGCACAATGCGCACAGACTCGCCCACCGAGACTTCAATGCGTTGTTTGGCGGGTCGAAATTCTTTCATGTCATGTTTTCCTGTAATCGTGTGCAGTCACTTGCACCACCTGAATCAATAAGACATTGGCAACGATTTGATAAATCACACGCCATTGCAGACCCAATCGAGACGATCTATGGCCTGCCCAAATGCCTGAAAGCGCTTCATCATGAAAGCCTTTGATCAGCCGCAAGCCCTGTGGGCCAGAAACTCTGGCAATGTCTTTCCATTTTTCGTAGCGCTTGAGAACCTCAACAGGCACGGCGTTTGCCAGTTGTTTTTCAACCCGACGATGCTCTTGAATTTCCCACATGGCAAATTATGAACATACCAATTATGATATGTCAAGCCACTCTGCTAAATAAGCGACCTGCCCTTTCAAGCCGCAATTTTTTCCAAGCAATAGCCCAAGCCTCGCACTGTGGCAATGCGGATGGGACCTTTTTCGATTTTCTTGCGCAGGCGGTGGATGTAGACCTCGATGGCGTTGTTGCTCACTTCTTCGCCCCATTCGCACAAGCGCTCAACCAACTGGTCTTTGCTGACCAAGCGGCCTGCGCGTTGCAACAAGACTTCGAGCAAGCCCAACTCGCGGGCGGAGAGTTCGACCATCTTGCCGTCGATGGTGGCGACGCGTCCAGTTTGGTCATACACCAGCGGGCCGTGTTTGATGAGCGACGACGTGCCGCCCATGCCACGGCGTGTGAGTGCTCGCACACGGGCTTCGAGCTCTTGCAGGCTAAAGGGCTTGGCCATGTAGTCGTCTGCGCCATAGTCCAAGCCTTTGACGCGCTCTTCCACGCTGTCGGCAGCGGTGAGGACGAGCACGGGAATGGACGAGCCGCGCGAGCGCAAGCGCTTGAGCACTTCGAGGCCGTGCATTTTGGGCAGACCGAGGTCGAGGATGAGCAGGTCGAACTCGTCGGTGGTCATGAGTGCCGCGTCGGCTTCGGTGCCACTGGCCACATGATCGGCGGCTGCGCCTGAGGCGCGGAGTGTGCGCAGCAAACCGTCGGCCAACACCAGATCGTCTTCAGCAATCAAGATACGCATTTTGTCTCCAACTTTATCAAGACTTGGCAAATTTGTTAGCTAGATTTTAGAACCGTGTAAGCGCCAGCATACGCCTCCAACCCTAGGTGTATCACCGTAGACACGTCTTTGCCCACTTCTTGCTCAAATTCTGCCTCGGTTTGCGCCACGGCCTGCTCAAAGGCGCGCAACCACGCCAATCCAGTTTCCGTGAAAACGATGCGCTTGGCGCGGGCGTCTTGTGGGTCGTTTTCTCGCGCCACCAAGCCCCAAGCCTCGCATTGCGTGACCAAGTCGCCCATGGCTTGCTTGGTCATGCCGGCGCTGGCGGCCAAATCGCTCAAACGCGAGCCATTCAAGCCCAAATGCCGCGTAATGTGAATATGCGCCGCGCTCACCTGCGCTCTGGCCGCGAGGTTGGAGAGCGCCAGCGGCACATCGACGTTGTGCGCCATCAAATAAAGCACCCGGTCGTCAAAGCGGCGCATGGCGTGGCCGAGCAGCCGGCCTAAGTGGGCTTGGCGCCAGTCTTTGTGGGTGGTGTTATGGCTTGACATTCAATTGCTGAAGCTCACTCCACATTGTGTGTTGTTGGTGGAGGGTTCATTTACGCGGAGGCCATGGCATAGGGCGCAATGTCACGCTTGATGATTTTTGCGCTCTGCTTCTCTGCCATTCGTAAGTCAAATGCAGCTTGTAAGGCAAGCCAACCCTGTGCCTCGCTGCCAAAGTAGCGCTCGAGCCGCAAGGCGGTATCAGCAGATACCCCACGATTTCCATCCACGATTTCACGCAAACGTGAATATGGGACATGCAATGCAATGGACAGCGCACGCACGCTAATGCCCATGGGCTTGATGTAGTCCTCTAGCAAGATCTCGCCAGGATGGACGGGGCGCATTCCATTTTTAAACATGATGGGTGTTCCTCCAAGATTTCATCAATGTGGGTCTTCAATCATGACGTCAAAGGGGCCGTTTGACCCCCATTTAAAAGTCAATCGCCATTGGTCGTTTATCCGAATGTGCCAAGATCCGGCATATTTTTTCAGGTCGTTGCCCGGCGGGGCTCGCATGAATTGAACTGAGGGTGCTGCATCTAATTGAGCCAGCTTACGTTCGGCTACCTTTTTGATGTTTGCAAAACGAGGACAACGCCCAGTAGTAAACAGGGCTTGCGTATCAGCACACCCGAACGATTGAATTGCCATATTTCAACTCTAGCCGTTATCCGATTAACAGTCAAGAATGACTGCTAAGTTGCGCTTCTTAGAGATCATCAATGATTAGATCAGCAGCAGCCTTTCGTGCAATCAAAGCCGTTATTTCCACCCCCTTAATTTAATCAGGCAAACTGACCAAAAATTCTATTTACAAGCTCTGACTTTGCGGTAAAGTACTGGTCAAGCATCCAGTTGTTGTTAAACACAGTGATTGGACATTTTGGGTAAGTCCTTGATTCCACGGAGATTTGTACATGAACATGAAAGCCGCCCCCGACAGCGAAAAAGCCAAAGCCCTGCAAGCCGCCTTGGCGCAGATCGAAAAACAATTCGGCAAGGGCACCATCATGCGCTTGGGCGAAGGCGAGGTGATTGAAGACATCCAAGTCGTCTCCACCGGCTCCTTGGGGCTGGACATTGCGCTGGGCGTCGGCGGTCTGCCCCGTGGCCGCGTGGTCGAAATTTACGGCCCTGAGTCATCGGGCAAAACCACCCTCACCTTGCAAGTCATTGCCGAAATGCAAAAGCTCGGCGGCACATGCGCCTTTGTCGACGCCGAACACGCACTGGACTCGCAATACGCCCAAAAACTCGGCGTCAATTTGCAAGACTTGCTCATCAGCCAACCCGACACCGGCGAACAAGCGCTGGAAGTGGTGGACAGCTTGGTGCGCTCCGGCGCGGTCGATTTGGTGGTGGTGGACTCGGTGGCGGCGCTCACGCCCAAGGCCGAACTCGAAGGCGACATGGGCGACTCCTTGCCCGGCCTGCAAGCGCGTTTGATGAGCCAAGCGCTGCGCAAGCTCACAGCGTCCATCAAAAAGACCAATTGCACCGTCATCTTCATCAACCAAATCCGCATGAAGATTGGCGTCATGTTCGGCTCGCCCGAAACCACCACTGGCGGCAACGCGCTCAAGTTTTACGCCTCGGTGCGTTTAGACATTCGCCGCACCGGAACGATCAAAAAAGGCGAGGAAGCGATTGGCAATGAAACCAAAGTCAAAGTGGTGAAAAACAAAGTCGCGCCGCCCTTCAAAACCGCTGAATTCGACATTTTGTTTGGCGAAGGCATCAGCCGCCACGGCGAAATCATCGACATGGGCGTAGAAGCCAAGATCATCGAAAAATCGGGCGCTTGGTATGCCTACCAAGGCGAAAAAGTCGGCCAAGGCCGCGACAACGCCCGCGAGTTCTTGCGCGAAAACCCCGAGTTGTCGTTCGAAATCGAAAACAAAGTGCGCGAGTCCTTGGGCATCTCTCTCCTGCCGAGCAACGGCAACGAGTCGCCCGCCAAGGAGCCCAAAGCCGCGAAAGAACCCAAGGCAGCCAAAGAGCCCAAAGCTCCCAAAGCTTCTGCCGCAGCGGCTGAAGAAGTCGAGCTGTAAGCAACGTGGCTGCGACACAACGCTCACTCAAAGGACGCGCTTTGCAGTTGCTGTCCTTGCGTGAGCACTCGCGCAAAGAGTTGGAGCGCAAACTCGCGGCTTATGAAGAAACGCCGGGCGAGTTGGCGCAAGCCTTGGATTTTTTGCAGGCCAAGGGCTTCATTGACGAACAACGTGTGGTGGAGTCGGTGGTCAACCGTCGCGCCGCCAAGCTCGGTGCATCCCGGGTGCGGCAAGAGCTTCTCGCCAAAGGATTGCCCCCAGAGGCAGTGGCTTTGGCGGTCGATCAGTTGCGCAGCACCGAGCTTGAGCGTGGCCGCGAGGTTTGGCGCAAAAAATTTGGCGCTCCGCCCGCCGATGCATCAGAACGCGCCAAGCAAGTGCGGTTTTTGTTGACGCGCGGGTTTGGCGCTGAGGTGGTTCGGCGCTTGGTGTCTGGCGCTGACGAATTGGTTTGATTTCGTTGTTCGCCATTTTTTAAGGGGTGTTTGAGCTCGGCGATGGCATATCGGCTCGCACTCGCTTCGCTCGCAAAGTCGCCGATATGCCATC
>CAILCI010000004.1 GCA_903832625.1 uncultured Burkholderiales bacterium
CTAAAAACCGAAGTGTCCATTCGAATGGACACTTCGGTTTTTAGCATCTCGACAAAATCGCGGTTGAAATATGAAAAATGCTACTAACCTTGCTAACGAGCATGAACTGAATATTGTCTAAATCCGTAATACGCCGTTTTTCAGCTTCGTCACACAGCCACTTCAACGCGCAAATCCAGCAAAAAACCAAAGTGTAAAATCGATTTTACACTTCGTGTTTTTTCTCAAAACACGCTTTGTTCAACAGGTAAAACTGAGCAAGCGCCGAAATTTATCTACAAAACCGCTTGAGTTATCGCAAATCGCAAATTAAAAAGTCGATTTGACGCCCCCTCACTTCTCCATATACCAAATCATCACTTCCTTAGCCACAAACCCAATCATCCCAAACGCCAGCACCAAAAACAGCACAAAGGTGCCGAATTTTCCGGCTTTGGATTCTTTGGCGAGTTGGTAGATCACAAACAGCATGAAAAGCATGAAGCCTCCCACGCCAAAGGTCAGGCCATAGTGGGCGAATTGTTCTTCTGTCATAGCGTCTTTGCGTGAATCAAAAATCAGTCAATGCGAGCGCCTGAGCGCTTGATGATGGGCGCCCATTTGTTGGACTCATCGGCAATGAGCCTGCCAAATTCTTCGGGCGTGCCGCCGATGGGCTCAAGCCCTGCGGTTTTGAGGCGTTCTTTGACGGCGGGGTCGTTCAAGGCGGCATTCATGGCGCTGTTGATGCGCTCCACAATCGGGCGCGGTGTGCCTGCGGCCACCAACACACCATTCCACGCCAGCGCTTCAAAACCTTTGAGTTCAGGCAAACCGCTCTCGGCCACGGTGGGCACATTGGGCAGCAAACTGTAGCGGTGCGCGCTGGTCACAGCCAAGTATTTCAAGCGGCCTTGTTGTACTTGCGGCGCGATGACGGTGGGCACAGACGCCAAAATTTGCGTGTCGCCCGCAATGGTGGCCATCACCGCAGGTGGGCTGCCGTTGAAGGGAATGTGCGTGGCATACGATTGGGTCACGGCCTTGATGTATTCCATCGTCAAATGCGACGAACTACCGTTGCCCACCGACGCAAAGTTGTATTTGCCCGGTGCCGATTTGAGCAAAGCCACCAACTCGCGCATGTTGTTGGCGGGCAATTGCACATTAGCCGCAATGGCATTGGGCTGCGAGGTGGTGGTAATGACGGGCTGCAAATCGCGCAGCGGCTGATATGGCAGCTTGGGATACAAATAGGGCCCAAACGACAGTGGTCCGTTGTAAGACATGACCCAGGTGTAGCCATCGGGCGCAGATTTGGCAACTTCGTTGGTTCCCAGCGTGCCGCCCGCTTGCGGCTTGTTGTCAATCACGATGGATTGCCCCAAGTTGTCGCGCAATTTGTCCTGCATGGCGCGGGCAATCACGTCGAGCGACGAACCCGCAGGCGCCACCACCACCCAGCGAATCGGCTTGCTTGGCCAAGTGTCTGCGTGCGCAGAAAATGTGGCCGCCACAGAAGCGACGCCCAGACAGGCGACGCATAGGCTTGCAAGCCCCAAGCGGTGCATCAACCCACGGCGTTTGACCATATGCAACATAAAAAAACCTTGCTCAAGCAGCCGCTTTGTCAGCAGCACTGGTGAATGAATCGGCGTAAAACTCATCCGCAGGCAAGCCCGCAGCGGTGTAAGCGGCGCGGGCGGAATCGACCACGATGGGCGCGCCACAGGCATACACCTGATAGCCCGACAAATCAGGCGTGTCTTGCAACACCGCGAGGTGAACAAAACCGGTGCGTCCCGTCCAAGCGTCTTCAGGCAAAGCGTCTGAAATCACGGGGATGAACTGCAAATGCGGCATGAGCGCCAATTGCGCTTGCACCCAGTCGTTCAAATACAAATCGGCTGGACGGCGACCGCCCCAATACAAGCGCACGGGGCGCGTGATGGCTTTGTGCTGCATGTGCTCCAAAATGGCTTTGAGCGGCGCAAAGCCCGTGCCGGAAGCCAAGAAAACCAAGGGCTTGTCGCTGTCTTCACGCAGATAAAAACTGCCTTGAGGGCCTTCGATGCGTTGAATCTCTTTTTCTTTCATGGCGCCAAACACATGGTCGGTGAACTTGCCGCCGGGCATGTGGCGAATGTGCAATTCCACCGCCGGGCTGCCCGCCACCAAGGTGTGCGGCGCATTGGCCATCGAGTAACTGCGGCGCTCGCCGTCGCGCAACAAAAAGTCGATGTACTGCCCCGCATGAAACTGCATCACATCGTTGGCGGGCAATTGCAGCTTCACCAACATCACATCGGCCGATTTTTTTTCTAGCGAGATGACGCGCACGGGCATTTTTTTGATGGGGAAAGCACCTTCTTGCGCCACTTGGCGCGATTCCAGCACCACATCGCTGTGCGCGGTGGCGCAGCAAGTCAGCACAAAACCGTTGGCTTCTTCTTCGGCGCTCAAGGCTTTGGCTTGGTGTTCGCCGTGGCTCACGGTGCCCGATATTTTTTTGCATTTGCACGAACCGCACGCGCCGTCTTTGCAGCCATAAGGCAGGCCAATGCCTTGACGCAGGCCAGCGGCGAGCAAGGTTTCGCTGTCGGTGGCGGTGAATGTGCGGCCACTGGGCTCGACCGAGATGTTGAAACTCATCTTTGGGTATCCTTGAACATTTTCCAAAAGGTGTATTTTGCCCTCCAACCAAACCCCGCTGGGCGCATTGCCCGCCCGCTTTCGGCGCGAGCGCTTGCTCATTGTGGGCTGCGGCGATGTGGGCTTACGTGCCGCACGATTTCAGCGCCATGTGCGCGTGCTGGCTTTGACCTCCAGCCCCGAGCGGGTGCAGCAGCTCAGAGCGCAAGGCATCACGCCTTTGCAAGGCAATTTGGACGATGCCGCCAGTGTGCGCCGTTTGGCAGGATTGGCCACCCGCGTGCTGCATTTGGCACCACCCGCGCAACATGGCCAAACAGATATGCGCAGCCAACACCTGAGCCGTGCTTTGTTGCTGCGCACCGCGCCCAAACACTTGGTGTACGGCTCCACCAGCGGTGTTTATGGCGACTGCCAAGGCGCATGGGTGAACGAAACCCGCAGCCTCGCCGCCCAAACCCCACGCGCTTTGCGCCGAGTAGACGCCGAAGCGCAACTGCGTGTGTGGGCGCTGCGCAGTGGGGCGACGCTGAGTATTTTGCGCATTCCCGGCATTTACGCCCTCGACCGCGAAGGCGGCACACCGCGCGAACGCTTGTTGCGCGGCACACCCGTGCTCCAGGCCGAAGACGATGTGTTCACCAACCACATCCAAGCCGACGATTTGGCGCGTGCTTGTTTGGCCGCACTGTGGCGCGGCAAACCCCAACGCAGCTACAACGTGAACGACGACACCCAACTCAAAATGGGCGATTATTTCGACATGGCCGCCGATATTTTGGGTTTGCCCCAACCCCCGCGCATCAGCCGCGCCGAGGCACACACCCGTTTGCCCGCCATGCAACTGAGCTTCATGAGCGAATCGCGCCGCTTAGACAACACCCGCATGAAGCGCGAGTTGCGCCTGCGTTTGCGCTATCCGCACACGGCGCAAGGCCTCAGTCAAACTTGATGTTGCCCGCCTTAATGGCCTTGGCCCAACTCGCCGTGTCGCGCTCTAACAGCTTGGTGGTTTCAGCGGGCGGCAAATAGCGCACTTCCACGCCCGCAGCGTCGGCGTGTTGTTTGGTTTCGGGCAATTCGAGGCTGCGTTTGACATCGTTGCTGAGTTTTTGAATCACATCAGCAGGCGTGCCAGCCGCCACATACAGCGCCACCCACGATTCCAACTCAAAACCGGGCAAACCCGCTTCGGCCACGGTGGGCACTTGCGGCAATTGCGGATGGCGGGTTTTGCCCGTCACCGCCAAAGCCTTGAGTTTGCCGCTCAACACATGTCCCATCACAGAAGGCGGCGTGGTGATGAACACCTGCACTTGTCCGGCCAGCACATCTTGAATCGCTTGGCCCGAACCTTTGTAAGGCACATGGGTCATTTCAACGCCGGTTTGTTGCTTGAAAATCTCTGTGCCAATGTGCGACACCGAGCCATTGCCCTGCGAGGCATAGTTGAGCTTGCCCGGATTTTGTTTGGCGTAAGCGATGAATTCTTTGAGCGTGTTCGCTGGCACCGAAGGATGAACCGCAATCACATTGGTCGCCACGGTGATGAGGCCAATCGGCGTGAGGTCTTTCAAATCCCACGGCAGTTTGTCCATCAAAATCGGATTGGCAATGTGATAGCCCGAATAAGACACCAACACGTTGTAGCCGTCTTTGGCCGAACGCGCCACAGTCGCATACGCCAAGTTGCCGCTGCCACCGGGCTTGTTGTCCACCACCACCGATTGCCCCGTCATGCGCGACAGCGGCTCGCTGATGAGCCGCGCCGAGGTATCGAGCAAACCACCCGGCGGGTTGGGCACGACCAAGGTGATGGGCTTGCTCGGATAGCTGTCGGCCAAAGCCGCGTGGGGCAGGGCAGTGGTGACGAGGCTCAAGGCGGTAAAACCCAGCAAACTTAAGCGGCGTGCCAAATTGCTGCGGCCTTGTGTGGACAAAGTATTCATGCTGTCTCCTTGTGTTGTTCAACGCATGCCAATGCGCACATCGCCAAACACGCTCTGTGCTTCGCGTGGCAAGCAGCGCCAATACTGCGGGCTGGCTTTGACCGTGCCGCCCAAAGCGGCTGCCGCTTCCCACACCCAGCGCGGCTTGTACATGAAAGCACGCGCCAAGGCCACCAAATCGGCGTCGCCACGCGCCACGATGTCGTTGGCTTGTTGCGGGTCGGTGATCAAACCCACAGCAATCGTGGGCAAGCCCGTTTTTTGTTTGACCAATTTGGCAAACGGCACTTGGTACTCGGGGCCGACCGCAATTTTTTGCAAAGGCGACACGCCTGCGCTGGAAATGTGCACAAAGTCAGCGTCTGCGGCTTTGAGGCGCAGCGCGAAATCGGCGGTTTCTTCGGGCGTCCAGCCGCCTTCCACCCAATCGGAGGCCGAAATACGCATGCCCAAAGAACCTTTGTAAACCGCCCGCACCGCTTGAAACACCTCCAGCGGAAAACGAATCCGGCCTTCAAAATTGCCGCCATAGCCGTCGCTGCGTTGGTTGGACAAAGGCGACAAAAACTCATGCAGCAAATAACCGTGCGCCGCATGCAATTCCACCGCATCAATGCCCATGGCGTCAGCACGTTGCGCGGCGTGCACAAAGGCTTGGCAAATATCGTGCAAACCCTGTGCGCTGATGGCGTCGGGTGGTGTTTCGTTGGGAAGTGAGGCAAGGCCGATGGTGCTTCGGGCTGCCAGCCGAGGTGCGCCGCGTCCAGCAACTGCCCGCCCTCCCAAGGCACGGCGCTCGATGCTTTGCGCCCAGCGTGTGCCAACTGAATGCACACCGGCGTGGCAGGAGCCAAACGGCGCGCGCGCTGCAAGTTGTCGCTCAGAGCCGCAGCCGTGGCGTCGTCCCACAAACCCAAACAACCCGGCGTGATGCGCCCCCGCGCCGTCACCGCCGTGGCTTCGATGATGAACAAAGACGCACCGCTGTTGAGCAAATTCGTCCAATGCGTCAAATGCCAGTCGTTGGCCAAACCGTCGTGCGACGAATATTGGCACATCGGCGCGACCACCACGCGGTTAGACAAAGTCAGTGGCCCACGGGGCGAACCCAGCGTGAATTCGGAAAAAAGTGAACTCAAGATAACTCCCAGCGGTTGAATGATCAATCGCGGAATGCTAACGAGTCTTGTGGCTTGAGGAGGGTAATTTGCGCGACAAGGCCTAGTCGTCGCTTGCCTTTTTGGCGATTTCTTCTTCGAAGTCGCTCAAACGGTGGTTGAGCACATCTACGTTTTGTTTGATGCCCTTGAGCCGGCCATGAAACTCGTCCATCGCTTTGTCGTGTTTAGAGATCAAGGACAAATGTGATGGCAAGGCTTGTGGCGCGGCGGGCTTGCTCGCTTGGGAATTTGGGCTCTCTGGCTTGGCGCGAGCGCTGTCAGCCGCAAAGTTAGCGCTTGAAAGTTCATTTTTTTGCTGTGGCAGCTTTTCTAAATGATCTTTGAGACCCTTGTTCTGTAGGTTTTGAAGGTTGTCAGTAAAGGCTTTGGGGCCTTGATCCGCTTGGTTATTCGACTGAAAACTGCTAGCGCCCAAGTTCTGAACATTGTCTTTGAAGGCTTCTTTGCTCAAGCCTTGCAAGTTGTCCTGTATGGCTTCTTTGCTCAAGCCCTGCAAGTTGTCTTGGATGGCTTCTTTGCCTAGACCTTGGCGGTTGTTGCTCAGACTGTCTTTGCCCAAACCCTGAACGTTGTCTTTGAAACCTTCTTTGCCCAAGCCCTGCAAGTTGTCTTGGATGGCTTCTTTGCCGAGACCTTGGCGGTTGTTGCTCAGACTGTCTTTGCCCAAGCCTTGAACGTTGTCTTTGAAACCTTCTTTGCCCAAACCTTGTAAGTTGTCTTTGATGGCTTCTTGGCCGAGACCTTGGCGGTTGTCAACGATGGGCTCTTTTGCGAGGCCTTGGGAGTTGGTGCTTATTTTGTCAGCGCCAATGCCTTGGACATTGTCTTGAATGACATCCTTGCCCACCGCTTGCCGATTGTCTTTGATAGCACCGCCAGAAGCCACGTTTTGCAGGTTGTCGGCGAGCCGATCAGTGCCTATGCTTTGAATGTTGGCTTGGTTGTCGTTCGAGGCTAGGTTTTGAATATTGGCTGATCCAGCCAGCTCCTGATTGAGTTGCTCAATATGGACTTGAGAAACGTCTACAGGCGCAGCTTCATTCAATGCTTTGTCTAAAGCGTTTTCGTAGCTGGTTTTTTGGGGTTTTGACTCATCCTCACGCAATCCAACAACATTTTTAGGAGTTTTGGCGTTGCCGGTTCTCTCTGAGACCGACACTCGGTGAGAGATACCACTGTGGATGATGTCTGATGAGTCGTCGTCTTGCATGTCTTGCTTAAAGGCGATCTGACAAGGTGTCAGTTGACTACTTAACCAGTGGTGCCCGGGGCCGGAATCGAACCGGCACGCCTTGCGGCGGGGGATTTTGAGTCCCCTGCGTCTACCAATTTCACCACCCGGGCACTGGAGAGACCGATATTATGACACAGTTTTGAAGGCTTTTGGCTCTCACGGAGAAAACTTGTATCGGGTTGGGTGTGGCGTGAGGATGTCGGTTTAACCGACATGGCCTAGGAAGGGGGGATGTCTTAGTCCTCGTCGTCGCTGAGTCTTTTCATGCCTTGAAAAGAGCGTACCCAAATTACTTTGGTGACTCTCAAAGATTCGTGAAAGAGTTATCGTCTTTGATAATTCTTCGTAAACAATGGTGGCAAATCTTTACTTTATCTCTAAGATCATTACAGATGAAAAATCTTGGCGTAATCAAATCAGATACTTGGGTATTGATACTGAATTGGATTGGTACACCTGCAATAGTTATCTATGTAGGCGCAATGCTCATAGAGCCGTGGTTCGTAAGTAATGTTGAGTCTTGGGATTACGTGCAAGCAGTGTGGGATCGGTGGCAGACATTCAATGCTGCAGTGATTGCTTTCGTGTCCAGCTTAATCGCATTCAACATTAGCCGGTTTAATGAACATAAGCAACGAGAGAGAGAGTTTGTCGCGGCCAAGGCACTTCTTCCGCATGCACTTAGTGAGCTAACAAAGTATTTCAAAGAGTCTTCAGTATTCCTTAAGGATGTGTGGGATCAATTGGATTCAAATCCAAACGCAAGACCTGTGATCCAAACTCCCCTTCCAAATCCTCCCAAGAACTATCAACCAATCTTTAAGGAATGCATTAAGTACGCAGAACCAGATGTCGCGGAATATCTCGCTGATGTCGTGAGAGGCCTCCAAATTCACATTGCTAGGTTGTCAGATATGAGTCAGACTCTGTCTGATCCTCAATCATCAATGATGGTGTTGCCAATTAATGTGATGTCATATTTCTATAGCCTGGGTAAGTTGCAAGCCATGATTAACCGTCTGTTTCCATTTTCTAGAAATGGACCGTTTGATGATGGGGCCCTTACGTACGATGACTATCGTGCTGCATACTCTGCAACGTTTGATTTGTGGCCGGAAGATATAGGCGATCTCGTTGAATTTACTAAACGAGCTATATCCAGAGGCTAGTAATTGACAAAGAGAATAACGGGTGGTCTAACTAATTGTGTGTTCGGTCATCTGTACTCTCTAAATGAGTGTTAGCTTGGAGTGATTTACTAAACATGAACAGAAAACTGTGGGACAAAGCTGCTGTATTAGCTGATGCAGCCAAGTACAACTCTGTCGCGGAGTGGCGACATAGTGGAACCAGTGCGTACGCTGTTTGTTGTAGAAATAAATGGAACGATGAAGCCTGTGCTCATATGGCTAGGAGCAAGCAGGCAAACGGTTACTGGACTGACGAAAAAATAATTGAAGAGTCAAAGAAGTACGAATCTACCGCTCAATGGAATCAAGAAAGTCCATCGTCGTATCAAGTAGCAAAAAAGAGAAAACTAGTCCCACCAGAGATGACCCGTGGACTGGAGCATGGCAAATGGACAAAAGCAAATATAGCCAAGGTTGCAAAAGAATGTTCAACCCGAGGTGAGTTCAGGTCAACCTATGCCAGTGCCTACACGATTGCACTGAACAAAGGGTGGTTGGATGATGTGTGCAAACACATGCTTAATAAAGCCCCATGGTTTGGGCCACGTGTAATTAGGGAATACCTGATGTCACATGATGTTGTCTATAAGTTGGAACACAAGTTCAAACAGCATAAAGAAGTCGCCAAGTACCCGTTTGATTTTTACTTGCCTGAATTCAATCTAGTCATTGAGTACCAAGGGCGTCAGCATAAAGATGGATGGTTGAACGACAAAAAAGACGCTGCAGCCATTCAAGCACGTGACCAAATCAAAAAAGATTTCGCCATTGCAAACAGCATTAACTTTTTAGAACTAGATCAAACCAATAAAGAGGAACTCTTCAAAGCCCTTGAGTTGGAGCTTGTTCGCTTAGCCGGTCGCAATGGGGTTAATTTTTCTTTGGCATCCAGAGAGTTAACTGAGCCAGAGCTGAAGAGTCTTGAGACTGCATTTGTTTGGAATACTGAGTCACTGAAAGAGGCAATTTCAAAATGCAAGTCAGTTAAAGAATTTCGTGAGAAATATCCCGGTGGGCATGGCTACGCATTACTCAACGGCATCTGGGAAGAGTTAAGCAAGCCACTAAAGCGTGTCACTGAACACGGAAAGTACACGAAGGAATATGTGACTGCCGCAGCTTTGGAATGCAAGACCAGAAACGAATTTAAGTTAAAGCATCGTGGGGCATGGGCAGCTGCTCAACGCAACGGTTGGTTGTTAGAAGTCTGCAGTCATATGCCTACACATTCTCAAAAGCCTTGGTTAGGCTAATCTAGGCATCAAATTCTTTACTGCCAAAAAATTCCCGACAGTTTGCTCTGACTTAGGTTGCTCAGCACAAATTTAGAAATTACGCTTTGCGTTTTGGACTAAAAGTTGAAGCAAACGCAGATAGGTTTTTTGCAGCTAGCTCATAGACTACAAAAACCAAACGATTACATCGACCCCGAGCCCTTAATCAAGAAGCTCCACATAACTGCCAGAAAAGAAACCACGCACCACATGCGAGACGGTGAAGTGGTTTTGTACTTGCGACCTGATAGCAAGGTTTGGCAGGTTCGTTACAAACTGTTTGATCGCAAGTGGCGATGTGTCAGTACTAAGCACAGACAGCTGGAGTGGGCCAAGAAGGTCGCTGTCGAAATGTATGACCGAGCACGCTTTAGAGAAGAGGAGGGATTGCCACAGAAGTCTGTGCGATTTGCCACATTGGCGAATGAGTGCATTCGAGTGCTTAAAGTTGAGATTGAGCGTGGAATCCGCGCCAATACCAACATGGACTACATCAGGGCCATGAACAACTACTTGATTCCGTTCTTTGGCAAGATGAATTTGACCAACATCACGCCGCAGAAAGTTGCTGAATACGAGGCATGGCGAAATCTCAAGATGAAGAGGATTCCCATATCCAGCACACTAGCAAATCACAGCTCAGCCTACAACCGCATCATTGACCTAGCAATCCAACAAGGGTGGCTTAGTGACAAGGTTGGAATTCCACGGCTAAGTCGAAAGGGCAAAAAGGGTTCCCCAAGACCCGCATTTACTCAAGACGAATTGACCAAGTTGCTGGACTACATGCCCAAATGGTGTTTGATGGCTGAGCGCAAGAACCATATTGAGATGCGGCAGTTACTGCGTGACTATGTGGAACTGCTCTTAACCACAGGCATGCGTTCAGGGCGTGAAAGCATGAACATGAAATGGAAGCACATCGAGTGGTATTCCGACGGCAAGACAGATGTGCGTTACCTGCGTATCTGGGTAAGTGGCAAGACGGGTGGGCGTTGGTTAATTGCCAAACATCGGGCCGCGGAGGCGCTAACTAGACTGGCTCAAAGACAGAGAGTAGGTGCTAACTTGGATGAGGCAATTGAAACTAAGAGCGATAGCTATGTATTCAGCTTAAGCACTGGACAGCGACCCAATAGCTTGCACACGTCATTTGAGCTACTGCTTAAAGATAGTGCCATGCGGGTGGATCCAATTACAGGCAAGAACCGAAGTCTCTATTCTCTGCGTCATTGCTATGCGACATTGGCGTTGATGGATGGGCAGATGGACATGCATACCGTAGCCAAACAGATGGGCACTTCAGTTGGCATGTTGGAGCAGCACTACAGCAAGATGACTGCGACCATGGCGGCTGAGCGGTTAGCTTGACTGGACTTAGGAGCTCACGCAAAGATGTCGGTTAAACCGACAAGCAAATGCTTGGGTCCGAATCGGGTCCTGTAGTCTTAAATTTTTCGCTACGAAAAATCGCAGAGAAGTACTTATGCTTTTGGGGTGGTGATTTTTACTCACCCCCCATTGAAGTTAGCGAAGGCAATCATTAGGTTGACTTTGACCAGATGTCAAATTTATCGGGTCGATCAACAAATCCTGCTTGATGATTTAGAAATTCAGTGAGCGCACTGGGATCGACTTTGATGTCGTATCGATGTGATTGCTTGTCGGTGTCAATCTGAATCAAAAATCTGTCACCACTCTCATCAATTTTGAAATCTTCATAATCGCATGAATAGTATTCAAGGACCTCATTCAATATGTCATTGAGGTTCTCAGCTTGATTGATGTAATTTCCTTCACCGTCAGCCCAAGCCCAAACGTATTTTTTCATTTCGCGCTCCTTTAATTGAACGACTTCTCTTTATTTACAAAGTAGATGTACGACTAGCTTCGCAAATTGGCGACGTTGGACACGCCTGTTTGTCCAGCTTTCTTTGCTTGATTAGCTGCCATGACAACATCCGTAAAGATAGATCTGGCGCTACCGCGACCTGCTGCGACCACTTGCTCCAATGCGGCATCTGAAGGTGGCGTTAGCTGAGCATCGGTATAGACACGCCGAAGAATTGGTAACCAATTTCCAACTGGTGGCATATTCATGTCGATGACCACGCTACGGTTTTCTATGCCGTTGTCAATCTTGTCGAGATTGTTTGTAGTCATGATGAAAATTACTTGAGGCTTATTCATGATTGCTTTCAATCCTGCCTGTGCTGCCTCAGTCAAGTTATCTACTTCATCTAGGATTACAAAGTGATAACCCGAGTTGTTAAAAGATACAAGCTGCGTCCGCGTCTGAATTAGTTGTGTGAGCTGAGTTCCGTTTTGACCTTGAGCGCATGCATGAACATCAAAGTATGGCTGAGTGGTATCGACAATCAAACTCGGTTTAGTGTTTTGAGCATTCGGGTCACTCTTTGCCGTATCAATGAGTCCTGGCAATAAGTTGGCTAATGTGGTCTTGCCTGTTCCGTAAAGACCATACAAGACGATTCCGCAGATTCCGTTGTCTGGGAATGGCAGAGTCAGATCTAAGATGCTCTCCAGCTTGTATCTGCTGGTAGGTTGTAATGCAAAGTCTTGAAGTCGTGTGGGTTGCTGAACTTTTACTGTTTTCATTTCAAACTCCTTAGTAGGAGAGTGACTGAGGATTAAAGCCCACAGTCACTCAAGAGGGTACTTTCACTTCATGCGGCTTTGAGGGCTGCTTGGGCAGCAAGTCGATCAGCTTCGATAGCTTTTTGTTCTTCTGCAAATTGCTTGGCTCGTTCTTTGTCCTGTCCTACGCTGGCACAAGCCGCGAGCGCGCTCTTGACAGCTGCATTAGATTGAACAACTCGACGGATTGCAAAGCTGCCATCATCTTCACGAGTAGCAAGCAGAACAACGCCTTCTTCGAGGCTTTGGTTCGAGAAGTTCTTGCTCAGCGTGTCGCTTTGAACCTTTGCTAAAACATCGCTTTCAAGCACCGCACGCCCCAGTTCAACTTTGTCTTTCATTGTTTTGCCACGACCAGCGGTTGCTTGGCGACGAACTTCCTCAATGCCACCTTTATCCTTAAAGAACTTAGGCAGATTCATGACTGCAACTTGTTCGGCTATGGCAACTCGCAGGGCAGAGCTATAAGCATTGACACGACGGCGGTCAACGCCAAAAACACATTTCACAATCTTGCTGATCAATGGGCTTGACTCTTTGAACTGGTAACCCTTTTGTCCGATGTAGTTAGCCAATCCTTTACGCAATGCCTTGGCAGTGAAGTCAGTACCGGACATCGCGTTGTTCAGTGAATAGCAATGCTGGAGCAGGGAATAGAGTGTTTCATTGGAATTGGCAAGCTCGTGGTTTTCCCAATGAACTCTTTCCAAAATTAGCTGATCGATGGCTTCTCCAACTGCCCGCTCAGGATTGCTTCGGGTCAGTAGATACCCGACACTGGTCGCGAACTTATTTGGTGCGTCTGAGTTTTTCAGTTCTCCGACAGGTGATGATTCTTTAACTTTTTCTTGACTCATGGTTGACTCCTAGTTCATTGATGGATGTGTGATCTATTTAAAACAAAGACCACGTACTTATTTCAACTATTCCTTACGTGCTGGAATACATACAAATTTGAGAACCAGAAAAAGTATGTAAAAAAGAACGGTCAGCTTGGGTGGAGCGAGACACAAGAACAACAAAGCACAACAGGTTGCCAAGTGCCCCTGCTGGAGCGGATTTGCCATTTGACAGGTTGTTCTTTAATTACCTGAAACTGAGTCCGAGTTACGCCGCTGCTTGTCAGCGCATTGCTAATGGTGCTAAGCCAAAGCTCAATACCCATGGCAAGAAAGTGCTTAGTTGCGCGGAGGCCTATGGGGACGTAAATAAGTGCCAATATGGAGAATGGATTGCTGGGCAGGGCTGTAGCAGCTACAACGAGCGGAATTTAGTGGAAGTGCGTACTCCCAGTGATTTAGCTTCTATTTCAAAAACTGATTTGCTCTTGTGTTTCCCCAACGGCGTGAACACGATGACTGACAAAGAGCTGCTGGCCTTCATCAAATTAAATGTTCCAAAAGCCCAAGGCGCTAAGACAAGATTGACACCTGTCGCGGTCAAGAACCTTTGGAAGAACATCTATCTCAGTTACTTAATGTTCAGTAACCCTGATGTGGAGTTGTGGCGTATTGGTGCTGAAGCCATGTTGGTTAATCGCTTCGTTGGTGCGATTGACCCTACTGGACGCAGAATGAACTCATCGGAAGACCATGCCCGTCGACATTTGACGCTCACAGTCATGCGGCATCATGATTGGGCTTTCAATACTGCCGAGCACGCTGCCGTTAATGACTTCCCCTGTAAAGCCAAGCTAGGTGAAACCCAAGGATGCTTTGACTTTACGGACACATGCCGTGCTCAACAGCTATTTGCTCAAGGTGCAGTTGAAATGGGCAATGCTCGCGCTGAGGTCATACGGTGTTCAGGGTCACACCGAAAATTGTCGGTTAAACCGACGCTGCATCATCAGGGGCTACTGTTCTAGGCTAGGTCACGCAAGCTCTACCGCACGACGCAGCATGTCATCCGATGCATCAACGTACCCAATCGTAGTCGAGATGTTGCGGTGCCCCATGAGCTTCATCAACACCCTAATGCTTGCGCCTTTGCTACTCAAGGATGTGGCAAATGTCCTGCGTCCACTGTGGCTGCTAGCGCCTTCAATGCCAGCACCGCGATAAAGATTGAAGAACAACTGAGTGAGCGTGTTGGGCGTAAAGCCTCTGCGTGGATGCTTCTGTGTATAGAAGAAGGCAGCTTCAGGTGCTCTTGCTGGAATTGAGTTCACATAAGCTTGAAGTTCCTTGCGTAGCTTTGGGCTGATGTAAACGGTTCGTGGATGCCTGCCTTTGGTTTGATCTGCGTTCAAACGGATTTCCTCGCGGACTTGGCCCTCTGGGGTAACAGCGTCCGACCAGCCGAGCAGGGCGACTTCCCCGACGCGAAGTCCAGCTAGGTGGGTAGTTAGCAGCATTGCCCTGTTGCGTGCTGCATGCGGGCGTGTTGCTATGTAATCGGTTGCGCGGCGTAGCTCAGCCGCTGTGAGTGTTTTTGCTTGTGCCATCTGTGCTCCTAAAAGTAATAAATACAGAGCTACAGTTTGTTTTCTTTGATTCGGTTTGGGCAACCGAAGCCCGTCCAACCTGTCGGGTCAATGAAATCAAGCACTTACGCGATAACTACATGAAATGTGGATAAGCTTTGATTTTTGGATGAATTAAAGTCAAAATTACTCTGGTATTTAGTCGCTCAAGCATCACGTGGAAATTCCTGCGAATATTGCTTATGAGCAAACATGTGCCCACGTAAACTAGCAGCTTTAACTATCTAAAGAAATTTATGGGTGAAGAAAAGTCTCAGCCAATCGAAAAGAAGAGGGCATTCTTTGAACTGGTAACAACCTTAATTTTTTCTTTGGCACTAGGAGTACCAATAGTAATTGGCGTGATCGTAGCGATAAATGGATACTTCCGAGCTTGGGAAAAAGGCGAATGGATCAGCATAGCCCTACTTGTTATAGCTGTGTTGCTTCTGTGCATATTAGAAATACCCAGCTGGCTTGCAAAGCGACAGGCGAAAAAACAGGAACTAGATATTACTGATCAGCAGGCATTTTGTTAATTGATAAATTATGAAAAAGATCCGTTCGCATTAAATCTTAAAGACATTGTTTTGCAGTTAGGGCAAAAGTTCCCTGACTTTAGAAGAGAGTCTGGATAATTAAATGCTGCCTCATCCTTCCGTTTGTGCAAACATAGTATTTTTAGCTCTTCCTCAGTCAAGTTATCGTGTCGACTTGTTGCGGTTTTTGATTTGGCAACGTAAGAAACAACATCCGAGCTACCACAATCTGGACATAAAGGTTCACCGTTTGCAC
>CAILCI010000005.1 GCA_903832625.1 uncultured Burkholderiales bacterium
AAAACACATAATCGGCCAATATTTGACTCGTATAATTTTCATTCACATAATACTGATCCATTCGACCATAAGCTAAAGAAATCAGCCCTGCGATAGCTATGGGTGTTGTCATTTTATAAATTTTGCTAAATTTAAGTTCGGATTTATCTTCGAGTCTTATTTCATCCGTTATTTTTGCTGAGAAAAATAACAATGCAACAATCAGCCACTCCGAACAGGTCAGTACAACTATTAATTCTTTATGCGCTCTATTATTTAAACATAAATATATTATAAATAGGGCACTTCCTACTCCTAACACTCCCACTTTTAATGCAATTTCTTTTAATTTTTTTCTTGCCTGCAGCCAATTCACGCTGATATTTAACCACAAACTTGAGCCTGTCAATGTTGATATTAATAATTGATCTAACTTATCTAAGTTCGAAGTAAGCTGTGTTATCAACAGAAAGGAAAATGCAACCCCAAAAATACTCGCCCATATTCTGCAAATAGAAACTTTCAAAAAGTAATTTCTAGCATGGTTTAGTTTGGGGTTTGAAAATTCTCTTAGAGACCAAGTATCTACCCCCCAATCTGCAATGTATCTGCAGATTTCTGCCGTAGTAAATGCTAGTGAAAGTGCACCAAAAATGTCTTTCGGTGCCAAAGAAGCAACACAAAACAGCACCAATAATCGCAACCCAATAAACGCTGCCTTACTTATCAATAATGCGAATACATCGCCTATCACCTTAATACGCCCCATCCCGCCGCAAAACCACAGTCACCGTCTTAAACAAAATCACAATATCCGTCCACAACGACCAGTTTTTCACGTACCAAGAATCAAAATACACCCGTGTTTTGTAATCCACATCGTTTCGGCCACTGATTTGCCACAACCCGGTCATGCCGGGTTTGTCCAACAAATAAAAGCCCACGTCTTTTTTGTAGCGCTCTAGCTCGGCTTGCACAATGGGGCGTGGTCCCACCAAGCTCATATCGCCTTTGAGCACATTCCACAACTGCGGCAATTCGTCCAAGCTGGTGCGGCGCAAGAAATGCCCCACTGCAGTAATGCGCGGGTCGTTCTTGAGTTTGAAGTCTCTTTCCCATTCGGCGCGGGCTTGCGGGTCTGTGCGTAGCACTTCTTGCAGCACTTGCTGCGAGTTAAGAATCATGGAGCGGAATTTGTAGCAATCAAATTTGCGCCCGCCTTTGCCAATGCGCCCATGCCCATAAAAGGGGCTGCCACCATCGCGCGATATTTTGTACATCAACACCGCAAACAAGGGCGACAGCAACAACAGCAACAATGCCGACACCACAATATCAAAGCTGCGCTTACACGCCCTGCGCAACGGCCGCGCCAATTGGTAGCGCAGATGAATCATCAACACATCGTGGCTAAAGAAGTGCGAGACATCCATGCCATACAAAGGCACCCCACGAATGGAAGGAATGACATGCACATCGTGCGCACCCCACAACGCCAAGTCGCGCATGATTTCTGCGCCCAAGTCGCGTTGCTCGTCTTCGAGCGCTACCACGCACAAATAGTGCCGATAGTGTGCAAAGTCTTGCTCTGTTTTGGGCCAAGCTCGCGTCTCAACACCGTGCATTGGGCTGGCCAATGGTTCGCCTGTGCACACAAACCCCCGAATGACATACCCCAAAGTCGCATCACTGACCATGGCTTTGGCAGCCTGTTTGGCGTTGTCACCCGTGCCAAAAATCATCACTTCACGCGCATACAAGCCAGTTTTGATAAGCACCCACCGTGTGGCCGTTCTCAGCACCAACACCAGCGCTGTGATGGATAAAACCAAATTAATCACGCCATTGAGCATGTGTATGCGGTTGGCCAGCAGCAAGGCCAGCGCCAGCAGCAAAGCCATCATGGCCATGCCTTTGATTTCAAGCTTGAGTTCATTCCAAAAAGTTACTCGGCGGCTATAGCTGCGTAGCCACAACAAAGAGCCCAAACCCCAAACGCCCGCGATGACCAAGGTGCCTTCGCGGGGCAGTTTGAACAGGGCGGCAACGCAGCACCAAGCCACGACATCTGAGGCCATGATGGCGATGCCGCAGACAATTTTGTGCAAGCTTTGTCGATTCATATTGTCATGACTATTGATGGTTTTTGATTCTTATTTGCCCACGCTACCGCCATTCGAAGACACTTAAGTTTCGAATCAAAACTAATAATAACCTTAACTTCTACGCAAAACTGATCTTAAAATTTATTAAATTAAATTAATGCGATTCAAGGCAAATTTATAAACATCACCAAGAACGCCAAGACCATGCAGCCTTAAAAGCCTGCATTTGTTCCTTTGTTTGCGGTGTTTGGTGGGCTTTTAGCCAAGAACGGCGTGCAAATGCCATCAGCATGGCCAACATCAAACCAGCAAAGCCGCCCAAAAAGACTATGAGTAGGCGTTTGGGTTTTGATTTTTTCTCAGGCTTGAGCGCCGGATCTACCTGTTGAACCAGTGGGCCTTCTTTGGCTTCGTCAACACGAGCCGACTCGTACTGAGCAATCAAAACGCTCATCATGGCTTCTTGTGCCTTGATTTCTCGGTAGGCTTTGACGGCTTCGCTCTGGGTGGATGAGATATTGGGGTCTGCGCCATTGCCTTGTTCAAGCTTTGCCAATTGCGAGCGCAAAGCCGATAAATTGCTGCTCACGCGCTGGTACTCTGGGTTTTGCGGCGTGGCAAATTGGCTCATGGCGGCAAGTTGCACCTCGCGCGCAGCAATTTGGGCGCGAATCTCGGCACTGGCCTTGACATCTGCTTCGGCAATAACTGCCGTTACTTGCATGCCAGATTTTTCTTTGGCTTGCTTAAAGCGTTGCTCAGCCTCGCCCTGAGCTTGCTGGGTGCGCTTGATTTGTTGTTCGTAAAAGAGCCGTCGTTGTTGGGCATCGGTCACGGCCAATCTGCCCAGAAGTTCGCGCAACTCTTGCACATAAGCATTGGCCATGTCAGCGGCAATTTGCGGGTCTTTGTCATCCACCTCTAGGGTGATGAGTCCGGTTTTTTTGTCCGAGCTGACGCTGACTTGTTTTTTAAGTTCTTTTCGCGTTTTTTCTAGGGTGTCTTCGTCGTAGCGGTCTTTGAGGTGGAATCGCTCAATGATTTTGTTTTGCAGGCTCTCGCTTTGCAAAAAGGCGACATACATTTCGTCGCTGCTCTTGATCCCTGCGGCAGCACCCGCCACGCCAGCCAGTGCGCCCAGTCCGGCCAATGCGGCGGCGGCGGAGTTTTGTTGCTGCTGCGGCGGAATGATGAGTGTGCGGGCGGTGAACATGGGCGTCATCACCAAGCTGGTGATGACTGCCAAGACCACGGCACCGAGTGTTGTTCGAAAAATAAAACGCTTTTCTTCACCCAGCGCAATGGCGAGTTCAAGCAAACTGATTTCATCGTCGTCTTGCGGCTCAATAGGCGTTGCTGTGTTGTTCATGTGGTGACTCCCTCAATAGCCCAAGGCCTTGAATGCCGCAGCACCAATACCGAGCTGATACAAAATTTGCGTGATGTCTTTGGTGTTGCGGATGAAGGTGGACCAGCCGGTTTCGAGGTCAATCTTGTCCGGCACGATGATGGCGTCGCCCGGCATGAGGCGCAAACGCCCCACCGATCCAAACCACTCGTTGTTGGTGGTTACGGCTGAGCCGTTGGCACGCACCACAATCACTGCGTCGCGATCGGCGCCTGCGCCCACGCCTGACTGCATGAGGTAGTCGGTGACCGTCATATTGGGCTTGAACAGCAATGCTGACTCGGTGTTGACCGAGCCATAGACATACACAAAGTCCGGGCGCGAAGGCACAACAAATCGATCACCATTGATGAGGCGCAATGTAGGTAGTTGGTCGATGTAGTTGTTCAGGCTGGGCTCTAAATTAAGTGCAATACGGCCCTCGGGTTTGACGTTGCGCAGGCGCTCAAGGGTTTGGCGCTGCTGCATTTGCGCTGCCATGATGCGGGCTTGTGCCAATGTGGCGTCGCTGCTTGCGCCCAAGTTTTGGCTGAGCGAGAGCACGCGGGAGTTGCCTTCAGCATCTAGGCGGCGTATGAGTTTTTGCAAATTCTCTGTTTGGCTTTTGCGAACTTCGTCGCGGTACAAGCCTGCACCAAACAGGTAGGCGTCAGAGGTGAGTCCACCCGATTTTTGGAGCAAGCTCAGCAAATCCTCACCCGACTTGAGTTGGTAGTAGCCCGGGTTGTTGACCTCGCCCTCCACGCGAACCATGACGCGACGCTTGGCCACTGGCACTCGCACGTCCTCTGCGGAAAAAACGGTCACCACATCGCCGGCTTGCAACATCATGTTGTCGGGACTGTTGGCATCGGCCAGTATGCGTGCCAGGTTGAAAGGGATGAGCGCAGTGGTGAGTTCGCCTCGGTTGATTCGCTCGACCACGGCGTAGTCCCAGTTGATTTCATCAAACAATTGACCGACCGATTCGGGCGAGACCCGTTGGCTCGCGTCGGTAGCCACTTCATCCGAAAAAATGCGCTTGCGCTGGTTTTCATCAAACAAGGTTTCGTTTTGCTGACGCACGGATTCGCGGTTGATGAGCGCTTCGCGGTTAGGAATCAAATCGCGAATGCGCAAGCCTTGACGCCAAGGCAGCCGAATAGGTTGCGCCACATGGCCACGCAAGGTCACAGCGTTGCCAAGCTCGGGCACGATGGATTGGACGGTCAAGACATCACCGTTTTTGAGTGCGGTACTGGCGGCTTTGTCTGCCAAAGCAAAGTTTTCGACGCTGCGCGGTTGCGCTTTGCTTGGGTCGAGTCGCTCCAAGGTGACGCGTTGCTGATTGGCCGTAACGGGCAGGCCACCGGCCACGCTCAGAAGTTGCGCCAAGGTTTCGCTTTCTCGGGCGAGTTCGTAAACGGCGGGGTTGTTGACGGTGCCCACCAAGGCCACATAACCCGCAGCGGGCGGAATGACGATCACATCACCATCGATGAGTTTGATGTCGCCCGAGCTATTGCCGCTTGACAAAAATTGGTAGAGGTCAAACTCGCGCACGATTTGCCCAGCTCGCTTGAGTTGCACATGGCGCACCGAACCGTTGGGCGCGGGGCCGCCAGTCGCAAACAATCCGCTGGCCAAGGTCGATGCACCGCTGATGGTGTAGCTGCCTGGGCGGCGCGCCTGCCCCACCACATACACGGTAATGGCGCGCAGGTTGGACAAGGTGACGCTGATCTCAAAGTCTTTGTAGTACTTGCCAATGGCGCTGCGAATGATGCCGTCGGCCTGCGCCGCTTTCACACCCGCCATAGGAATGGCGCCCACGCGCGGCAAGGTGATCATGCCGTTGCGGTCAACAATGGCTTTGACGTCTATGTCCACCGAGCCCCAACTGCGCACCAAGACTTGATCGCCGGGGCCGAGCAGGTAGTCTGCGCTCACGGGCGCGCTGTCCAGCGGAGCAAAGCCAACGCCACCCGCGTTTTGAATGTTTTGAGCATTGCCGTTTTGAATGCGCTGGGTGAACTGCAAATTTTCGAAAAAGCTTTGACCATAAACCGACAGTTTGTAGCCCGTGGTTTCGAGAACGTATTTTTGAAAATCATTGGGTTTGAAGCCATCCAGTTTTTGAATTTGTCCAGCGCCTTTGCTTGCGGCATCGGCAGTTGGCGCAGCCACATCTGTACTGCGGATGACATTGAGGTTGGCCTCCACAGGATTGACAACTGCTGCCCCCGATGCAGATCCGGAGTTGGAGAGCAGTTGCGAACTTGCTTGCCCTGCCGCCGCTGCGCCAAACAGTTGCGCAGGTGTTTGCGCCAAGGTCATCCCAGCGTTACATAAAAGTCCTGCGAGCACGACACGGCATGCCTGCTTGATGAATGTGGATGTGATTTGCATGTGTCTCTTTCAAATTTCAAAAATAGTGTTCTTCCCACCCATCAAGGCAAGGGTCGCTGCCAGTTGAGCGCAACGCCGCCGGGTCGCCATGACATGCTCAAGCGTTGTTTACTCGGGTCATCTGTGAAGTAATAACTCGCGCCCATACCAATGGCTGCGCCTGCTATGACGTCTCGCCAGTAATGCTCTTTGGCATCTACTCTCAAATAGCTCGCATAGCCCGCCAACACATAGGCAGGAGCGCCCCATTCCCAGCCGCCCTTGATTTGCAAATACTGCGCCGCTGCAAATGCAACCGATGCATGTTGTGAGGGAAAGCTTTGGTTATCGGTGCCGTTAGGCCGTGTTTCATGAATGGCGGACTTCAGCACTTGTGTCGCCACCAAGGCGGCAGCTTCGGATTGCATCAATTGGTAGAGCCCTTGTGTGTCATCTTTTGCAAGGCTGGCAACTGCAGCAAACACGGGGAGTCCAACACTGAGCGCATCACTGGTTCGGTTTTGCGACGACTGGGCAAAGCTCGTCAACACACAACTTGTCCACACAGTCACAGCAAAGATTTTTTTAATACATTTCATGGCAATCTCTTATGTGTTCTTTCAGTAGTGAATTTGGTGGTACTCACGGCGATCATCAGGAATAACGTTGTCGTTGTCATTGGGTGCGGCGCGACGATAGGCCGCATCGGGTGCCAACCACGCAGTGCTGTTGTACAAATTGACGGGGCGCATGAGCATTGCGCCACCATCGCGTGTGAGCGGGTGCCATGCCATGGTTAAGTTGCCATTGGTGGTGCTGGTGGTGATGTGCTCAAAAGGAAACGACCAGAACAAACCTTTGTCAAACGAGCCTTCACCAAAAGCACTGGCCGAGACGTTGGTCTTGGTGGCAAATATGCCTAAGACCGAGCCGTTGCGAAATGTTTTGGTCATCGTCAGCGTGGCTCCTCGGTCCCCCGCAAGGTATTGCCCCACGGCCAAGCGTGCGGTGACGCCTTCAAGCGGTGTTTGCCAATAGGTGGTGAAATGCCCCGTGGTAGCTTGGTATGCCGGATTGAGCAGCGCAAAATTTTGAGCAAAGTCACGTTGCCGCACTTGGTTGATGTCAACGCCAAAAGCCCAGCGGCTGGCTGATTGCCGATACATAGCTTCTGCGCCAACACCGGCAAACATGTCTTCCAAATAGCCGCCATACACACTGCCAAACCAATCGCCTTGCAGGCGCTGTGTGTTTGACAAACTCAAACTGCTCAATGTGGTGCGGCTCGTGGTGAGGTATTTCTGCAGATAGGTTCTGACGCGCGGCAATTCGGATGAGCCTTGGTCTTGGTAGTTGTCGTAATTACTCAACAAGCGGTAACGTGCCAAGCCATTGAGTTCAAAACCTTGACCGAGCTTGAGTTTCATGCTTTCGTAAAGGCTGAACTGGTATATGTCAAAACCGTTGGGGCCACCAAAGGTTTGCATCAAATCAAGTCCTGTATGAAAGTGCACCGCATCCTCACCGTGTTGCAACAAGGCTTGATCTTGTTGGATAGGTTTGGGGTTGTAGGTAGGCGCTACAACGGGCTCAGATTCAAGCGCAGTTCTTGCTGGTGCCGTTTGCGATTGCACCCAGCTTTGGCGATTGACACCTTGCACTGCCAAATCTTCATTGGCTGCGTGATGTCGAATTTCAAATTGGTCAATTGATTCGGGGGAATCGCGGTGCAACACGGCAAACGCTTTGTCTAATCTTGTTTGAGGCGTGTTGGTGCTGCTGTCCTCGGCGCTCACAATGATGGTTTGTTCATCCCTGTACAACTGCCGAATGCGCCACTGGGTTTGTGCATTCAGGTCTTTGGCGGTTTGCTCCCAATTTGGTTCTTGGCTGGGACGACTCATTTGCACGCTGGGCACCACTGGATCGTCAATCTTGGGAAACGAAGGCCCCGCCAAATTGGTATAGAAGGTCATACCCACACTCAAGGTGTTGCCACGCTCATAGCTCACGTGTCCATCAATCCAAGGTGTCAGGTGATAGACCAAACCCAAGTTGATGGGCGAGCGGCTTGGCAAAACATTGCCCAAGGGTTCGTGCTGGTAGTTGTTGGTGTCGTATTCAACTTTGACAGTTGTGCGCCATGGTGTTTCGTAGGACGCGCCGATAAAAGGCGCAGCATTGCCGTGAAACCAAGCTCTGGGCGTTAAAGCGCCGCTGGTGGCCGCGGTGACTCGGCTATCAAACCCGTGCCCAAACATCAGTCCTAACGGGTTGGTCATGGCGCCGCGTTGCGCCAAATAGCCCCAATTCATGCCTGCTGACACATCCAAGCGCCCAAGTCGTTTGGAGACAACCGCAAATTCACTGCTGAACAAGCCCGTGCCGCCCACATCATGCATGCCTAGCGCCACATCGGGCAGCCAAGTCGATTCATGCCAGACACGCAGCTTCACATCCAAGCTTTTGTCAAGATAGGATTGCGTGCCGCTGTAGGAAAACACATCCGAATACAACCTGTCCGTGATGCTCAGGTATCTAAATCCCACCTCCAGATCTTGGGTGGGCTGGGCAAATAGCTTGACTTGGTTATAAGGCGCCGCGTGCTGAACACTCATACCAAAATAGCCCGATGGCTGCATCCGCGCCGTTGACATTTGCAGCAAGCCCACGCCGCCCCAATCGCTGGAGCTTTGGCGCGCGGTGAGTCTTCTGGCGGATAGATCCAACCAGTCGTCGGCGGGTAAGAAGGGCGCGGGCTGATGCACGACAGGCAAAGCAAGCACACGCGAACCCTGAGCGCTGAGTTGTTGGGCAATGGCCAAATTCACGTCATCACTCAAGCCTTGTGCTTCAGGCGCCCAGATCCGAGCGCCCGGAGCAATGGACGATTCGAGCTGGAGATTCCAAAAGTCTGTCCCGTGGCGCTGCACACGCCCATCTGGTTGCACGACCCAAACCCAAGCAGGAATATTTTTTTGGCAAACACCAACGTAGTCTTTTGCCAACGCACTGGGTACATGCGGTAGTTCGCACACCTGTGCCATCGCATTGAGCACTTGAACGCTCGCGCTCCTAGGCGAGGTGCGCAGTTGGTCGTCGGGTTGCAGCAAGGGATTGCGCCGAGGACTCGCCTCCAACCAAGCTGAGTTGGCTGCGGCCAAAGGCACGCGGCCTGTAACAGCGAATGCTTGCAGCAAATTTTGCAGTGACTCGTATTGAGTGGTGTTGATCGTCTTGTTGTGCCATGCGTTGCGCAGGCTTTGGTTGAGTTTTTCCAAGGCCAAGGTTTGTTGAACACGTTGCTCGGGGGTCAACCACTCTATGGACAAGGCATCTTGGGTTTTGAGTTCTGGATGCGCCAACAACCATTGGCTCAAGCGCACCGGTTGATCGATGGCGTACACGCTGGCTTCTTGTGCAGCAACGCGCAAGCTCAACATCACGATCAAGACCAAGAAACTGGTTTTCATGGCTTGCCCACATGTCCCAAATACGTCATCTGCAAACACAAGTCTGGGGCGACACACTGGTTTGAGTACAGAACATGTCCGTGGTCATCCAGCGCAAAGAGCTCGTCATAGATCCAAGCTCCCTGCGTTGCAGAGCTTGTTTTGATTTGCTCTTGCACCCAGTGGGTTGCGCGAGGCGCCCAAGCTTTTTCTTGTTCGGTGGGTTTGACTTGCTGAGAAATAACGAATTGACGCACACCATATTGGTAATAGGGCATCAAATCTCTCTCACGAACCCACACTTGCGCTTGTGTGCTCAGCGTCAGCCAAGCAGGCGCTGTCAAAGTGGTGCTGCGGATTTCACGCGTCATCCCCAAGGCTTCGATCAAACGACCATTGCGCAAATGCAGCATTTCTTTGTCTGCGCTGTACCAATACTCGTTCATTTCCTCGCCTTGAACTTGGCGCACACCCAACACCAGATAGCTTTTACGTCCCAGCGCTTGAACTTGCAAATACTCGAGAGAGGGATTGAAATTCATCGCTGCGCTTGGGTCGTGCCAAGCTGAACCCAGCGTTGTTAACACTGGGTTTGTTTGCGAACAGGCACTCAGCAGCAAAGCAAGCACTAACCCAAACCATCTCATGTTTACTCACATAAAAAACGCCCCCACAGGGGCGTTGGCATCAGCCACAAAATCACAATGAGACGGTTATTCAGCGCTTAACAGTATTGGTGGCCGTGGCAGTTGCAGTCGTGGTCGTGGCGCTGTTGCTTCCTGCTGCAGCGGTTACTGCTGCAGCAGCAGCGGCCGCGGCACCCACGGCAGCTGCAGAAATACCACCGCCGGCGGCGGCCACAGCTGGCGCAGCTCCCAAAAAGGCTGGCTCGAAGGCTGCTTCTGCGCCTGCCGCTCCTGCCGCGCCCGCAGCAACACCGGGAGCAGCAGCCGCGCCCGCAGCAGCACCGGGAGCACCGGCTGCACCCGTGGTTGCCGCGCCAGGAGCTGCTGCGTTTGCCGCAGCGGGCGCTGGTGCATTGGCAGCAGCAGGCGACTCAGCAAAAGCTGAAGATGACATGGCCAAGAGTGAGACGAATAGAAAATGTACTAATTTACGCATTTGATACCTTTGCAAACGGAATGCCAATGACAAGCGAACTTCAGCATATCTGCCGAAATTAACACTTTGTATTTTATGTACTTATTATTATGCTTTTACTTCAATAGGCATGGTATTTATTGCCTATTGTTGTAAATTTGCACTTCTTAATTATTATTAAATTTTATTAAAGCTTGGCGCTGGCACTGGCCTTGCTTTGTACGGCTTTGGCAGGATTTGCATCGACCCGCTCATCAGTGTCGGTATCTGGGGCGGTTTCAACGGACTTAGGCGGCCAAGGCACGTCCACAATAGCTCGGGGTTTGCCAATCGGTCGAGTGGCTTGGCCTTTTTGCACCGCATCGATGTCTTCTAGCGATGGGAATTGCCCCATGATGACGTAGTCAAACACACGACGTGCAATCGGCGCCGCATTTTGGGCACCGAAACCTGAGTTTTCAACCACCATGGCCAGCGCAACTTTGGGATTTTCTGCGGGCGCAAAGGCGATGAACAACGCATGATCGCGCATACGCTCGTCCACGGTGTTGGCGTTGTATTTTTCGTTTTGCTTGACGGTGTAGACCTGCGCCGTTCCGGTTTTGCCGGCGCTGGTGTATTGCGCCCCCACAAAACTGGTGGCCGATGTGCCCTCAAGGTTCACGCCAACCATGGCCTTTTTGATCACATCCATGTTCTCGGGCAACAAATCGAGTTGCGCCACAGGCTCTTTGGCGACAGGGGTGGATTTTTTGGTTTCCACATCCACCACCTCGCGCACCAAATGCGGCTTCATTTTTAAGCCATTGTTGGCCAAGGTCGAGACCGCTTGGGCCATTTGTAGCACCGTAAAACTGTTGTACCCCTGACCAATGCCCAGCGAAATCGTTTCACCCGAATACCAGCGTTGTTGTTCTGCTTTTTTGTAGGTGGTGCGCTTCCATTCGGTTGAAGGCAATACGCCTTTGGCTTCGCCCAAGATGTCAATGCCCGTGATTTGTCCAAAACCCAGCGGCTTCATTTGATCGCTGATCAGATCCACGCCCATGTCGCGCGCCAGCGTGTAGTAGTAGGTGTCGCACGACTCGACGATGGATTTGTACATGTCCACCGACCCATGACCGCCCTCTTTGTCGTCACGAAAACGATGGTTACCGAACTGAAAATATCCAGGGTCAAAGATGATGGTTTTCTCGGCGCGTTTGCCCGATTGCAAGGCTGCCAAAGCCATGAACGGCTTGTAAGTCGAGCCCGGCGGATATGTTCCGCGCAGTGCGCGATTAAGCAAGGGCTTGTCGATGGACTCGTTGAGCGCCTGCCAGTTGTCGGCATCAATCCCGTCAACAAATAAATTGGGGTCGAAGGTGGGTTTGCTGACGAAGGCGAGCACTTCTCCGGTTCTGGGGTCCAGTGCCACCAAAGCACCACGGCGTGTGCCATACAAGTCTTCGATGAGTTTTTGCAGTTTGATGTCGATGGACAAGACCACGCTGTTGCCTGGCACCGCTTGGCTACTGCTCAAGCGACGCACGGCTCGCCCGCCCGCTGAAGTCTCCATTTGCTGCACGCCTGTGATGCCGTGCAACTGCGTCTCGTAGCTTTGTTCTACGCCCAATTTACCAATGTAGTCCGTGCCTCGGTAATTGCCCACGTCTTCGGTCTCTTCAATCTTGGCTTTTTCCGAGGGATTGATGCGGCCGATATAACCAATCACGTGGCTGGCGAGTTGGCTGTAGGGATAGTTGCGAAACAAGCGCGCCTTGATTTCAACGCCCGGAAAACGAAAGCTTTGCGCCGTGAAACGCGCCACTTCTTCGTCGCTCAGACGGTTGCGAATGGGCACAGACTCAAAGCTTTTAGACTCGTCAATTTGTTTTTTGAAACGGCGTTTATCGCGTGCTTGCACCTCAATCACAGTGCCGAGTTTTTCAATCACTTCCTCCAGCGGCTCAACCACTTTGGAGGGCGTGATCTCAAGCGTGTAAGCCGAATAATTGGTCGCCAAAACAATGCCATTGCGGTCCAATATGACGCCACGGTTAGGCACGATGGGCACGATGGCCGTGCGGTTGTTTTCAGCTTTTTCGTTGAACTCTTCGTAGCGAATCACCTGCAAATAAAACAAGCGCAAAGAGAGCACCAAAAATGCACCCAAAATGGCAAATGAAACCACCATCGCGCGGTTTCTAAAGCGGCGCAGATCTCCCTCAATATTGCGAATCACACTCATAGGGGTCGTGTGTTGTCAGGGTCAGGTGCGCGGCGTTGTGGCGCAAGCAAAATCACACTCACGATAGGCCACAGCAATGCCTCCAACAATGGCGCTGCAAATATAGGCCAGCCAGGAAAAGATGCGCCAGACATCATGCGCATCAACAACTCCAGCGCATGAACCGCAAAAAATATAGGAAACACTTGCATGGCTTGCGAAGGAACACTGAACCACAGCAAGCGACGGTGCACGATGACGGCCAAAAAACCCAACGCAGTGAACGTCAGCGCATGTTCGCCCAACAGCGCGGCTTGGTGAACATCGGTCATCACGCCAAACAAAAATGCCACGCCTATGCCCACCATGCGTGGCTGATGCACACACCAAAACAGCATCACCACCGCCAAAAAATCAGGCATCCACTGTGCATTGCCTGTAAGACTCATGTTGAAGATCATGTCCAACAACATGGCAAAAGCAAGGGACAGAAATACAAATAACGGGTTAGCTGGCAACAACAACTGCTGCCCACGAGGCATGATCATCGACGGCCTCCTTTGCTTTGTGCAACGGGTTGCGGACGATCAATTTGAGGACGCGGTGGCAGCTTTTCGTTGAGCGGCTCCAACAACATGACATGCCGCGCACCTTGCACGCGCCCCACAGGTTCGCAGTAAATACGTGCAAACGCGGTTTCAGCACGGCGCTCAACTTTGGTGACTTTGGCCACTGGCACGCCGGGTGGATAAATGCCGTCTACACCGCTGGTCGAGAGCAAGTCGCCCACTTCAATGTCGGCGTTGGTCGCCATAAAACGCAACTCCAACAACGGCGCACCTGCGGCCTCGCCAAAGGCCACGCCACGTGCGCCAGTGCGCGTGTTCAAAACGGGAATAGAGTGTTCGCGATCTGTTACCAAAGTCACTTCGCTGACCAAAGGAAGTACTCGGGTAACTTGGCCTAAAACGCCCATCTCGTCCATCACAGGAGAGCCGTTTTTAACGCCATTGACCAAGCCTTTGTCGATGATGAATTTGCGCGTGAACGGATCGGCCGCGTCGTACAAAACCTCGGCGGCCATGCTGGAAGTGCCCAGCCGTTCTCGCAAGGCCAACAAATGGCGCAGCTGCTCATTTTCTAAGCTCAACTGCTCAACCTGGCCCGAGCGCTGGGCTTGCACCAACAATTGCTGGCGCACTTGGCGTTCTGCGGCTTGAGCGGCATCGCGGGTTTGCAAGTAATCACCCGAAAACTCGCTGAACACCGAAGGTCGTAACGCCAACCACTGAACCGGATACAGCACCACAGACAGTGCAGAACGGATGGGTTCGGTGACTGCAAAACGAACATCGGCCACCATCAACAGCAACGACAAAGCGCTGAAGAAAAACAGTTTAGAGAGGGCGGAAGGCCCTTGTTTGAAAAAGGGCGGTGGTGATCTGTCCAACGTACCGAGTGGCATAGGTCGCTCGGGTCTCGCTCAATTACTCGTTGGTGAAGATAGAGCCCAAGCGATCCATACGCTCAAGCGCCAAACCGCAGCCGCGCACCACACAAGTCAGCGGGTCTTCGGCCACCAAGACGGGCAAGCCAGTTTCTTCGGCCAGCAAACGGTCCAGGTCACGCAACAAGGCGCCACCACCCGTGAGCATCATGCCGCGCTCGGCAATGTCTGCGCCCAACTCTGGCGGGGTTTGTTCCAGCGCGTTTTTCACGGCGGAGACGATGTTGTTGAGCGGATCGGTCAGGGCTTCCAAAATCTCGTTGGACGAGATGGTGAAGGAACGTGGCACGCCTTCGGAGAGGTTGCGACCCTTGACTTCCATCTCTTTGACTTCGGAGCCGGGGAAGGCCGAGCCGATTTTCTTTTTGATGGCTTCAGCCGTAGGCTCGCCAATCAACATGCCGTAGTTGCGGCGGATGTAGTTGATGATGGCTTCGTCGAACTTGTCGCCGCCCACGCGCACACTGCCTTTGTAGACCATGCCGCCCAAGCTGATCACGCCCACTTCAGTCGTGCCGCCACCAATGTCCACCACCATGGAGCCGGAGGCGTCTGACACGGGCAAACCCGCACCAATAGCTGCGGCCATGGGTTCTTCAATCAAATAAACCTCGGAAGCGCCTGCACCCAAAGCCGATTCGCGAATGGCGCGACGCTCCACTTGGGTTGAGCCGCAAGGCACGCAAATGATGATGCGTGGGCTGGGCTTTAACACCGAGCGGGGATGCACCATCTTGATGAACTGCTTGAGCATTTGCTCGGTGACGGTGAAGTCGGCGATCACGCCGTCTTTCATGGGGCGAATGGCTTCGATGTTGCCCGGCACTTTGCCCAACATGGCCTTGGCTTCGTGTCCTACAGCTTGAATGGTTTTTTTGCCTTGAGGGCCGCCTTCGTGGCGAATGGAAACAACAGAAGGCTCGTCCAAAACAATGCCTTTGTCGCGCACATAAATCAGGGTGTTGGCGGTGCCAAGGTCAATGGCCAAGTCGGTTGAAAAATACCGACGGAAAGATCCAAACATTAGAGTCCTCTCAAACGCAGACGTGTTTGTCGCTGCGACATGTAACGGGTGCCGCACGCGCGTGCACAAAGGCGAGATAATACCGCATCGCCTGAAAATCTCGGGTATTTAACTTTTTACTGTATGCCACTTTCCGAACAAGATATCGACCGGATCGCCAATTTGGCGCGCTTGGAGCTCCAAGCGGACGAAAAAACGCAAATGCTCACCAAAATCAACGGTTTTTTTGGCATTGTTGAGCAAATCAGCGCGGTTGATACCTCTGGCGTGGTGCCCATGGCGCATCCGTTAGACGCCATGCCCGCCTCGGCGCTGCGCGAACACCTCCAACTCAGCGCCATCGAGCTGCGCCTGCGCCCCGATCTGCCTAGCGAGCCCAACCAACGCGAAGCCAACCAACAAAGCGCCCCTGCCGTGGAGCGCGGTTTGTTTTTGGTTCCCAAAGTCATTGAATGAGGGGTTTCACAGCATGACAACCTCTCACCAAGCATTTCACGAGCAATCGCTCACCGAACTCGCCGCCACGCTGCGCAGCAAACAAGCCAGCGCCGTGGAAGTGGCCGAGCATTTTTTGACGCGCATTTCAGCTGACCAAGCCGCCAACTTGGCCGCTGACCCACAAGGGCAAAACACAGGCGCGTTTTTAGACGTCCAGCGCGAGGTCACGCTGGCGCAAGCCCGCGCCGCGCAAGAACGCATCAACGCCGGCACAGGCGGCTGCTTAGAAGGCGTGCCAATTGCGCACAAAGACGTGTTTGTGACGCGCGACTTTGCAACCACCGCGGGCTCAAAAATGCTCAAAGGCTACCGTTCGCCATTTGACGCCACCGTGGTGCAAAAGCTGGGCAGCGGCGTCAACGGCCAAGGCGGTGCTGGCATGGTGAGCTTGGGCAAAGTGAGTTGCGACGAATTCGCCATGGGTTCGAGCAACGAAAACTCGGCCTACGGCGCAGTGAAAAACCCGTGGGACGCACACCGTATTCCGGGCGGGTCTTCGGGCGGCAGCGCAGCGGCTGTGGCGGCGCGTTTGGCGCCTGCGGCCACAGGCACCGACACGGGCGGCTCCATTCGCCAGCCCGCCAGTTTTTGCGGCATCACCGGCATCAAGCCGACCTATGGTCGCGCTTCGCGCTACGGCATGATTGCCTACGCCTCCAGCCTCGACCAAGCCGGCGCAATGGCACGCAGCGCCGAAGACTGCGCCTTGCTCTTGAGCGCCATGTGCGGCGGCGATGTGGAGCGTGATTCCACGTCTTTGGATTTGCAAGCTGAAAACTTTTCTGCGGCTTTGGGCAACCGCTTGAACGGCCTGCGTGTTGGCATTCCCAAAGAGTTTTTTGGCGACGGCTTGGCCACCGATGTGCGCAGCGCCATCGACGTAGCGCTGGACGCCTTGCAAGCCCAAGGCGCCCTGCTGGTGCCCATCAGCCTGCCGCGCACCGAGTTGTCGATTCCGGTCTACTACATCATCGCGCCCGCCGAAGCCAGCTCCAACCTCAGCCGCTTTGACGGCGTGAAGTTCGGCCACCGTGCGCCGGAGTACACCGACTTGGTGGACATGTACAAAAAATCGCGCGCCCAAGGTTTTGGCGACGAGGTCAAGCGCCGCATCATGACCGGCGCGTATGTGCTCAGCCACGGCTACTACGACGCTTACTACTTGCAAGCGCAAAAAATTCGCCGCATGATTGCCGACGATTTTCAAGCCGCGTTTGCCCAATGCGACGTGCTCGCAGGCCCCGTGGCGCCCACCGTGGCGTGGAAACTGGGCGAAAAAACCGATGACCCGATTGCCAACTACTTGGCCGACATCTTCACCCTGCCCGCCTCGCTGGCAGGTCTGCCCGCCATGAGTTTTCCCGTGGGTTTTGGCGACGCCCAAATGCCCGTGGGCATGCAGCTCATTGGCAACTATTTGCAAGAAGCCAAGCTGCTGAATGTGGCGCATCAGTTTCAGTTGACCACCGACCATCACCTCCGCAGCCCGGAGGGCGTTTGACCATGAGTTCCCCCAAATTAGTCCAAGGCTACGAAGTCGTCATCGGCTTTGAAACCCATGCCCAGCTCTCCACGCAGAGCAAAATTTTCAGCCGCGCACCGATTGCATTTGGTGCCGAACCCAACACGCAGGCCTGCGCGGTCGATTTGGCGCTGCCTGGCACCTTGCCCGTGATGAACTTGGGCGCGGTGCAACGCGCCATTGAGTTTGGGCTGGCGGTCAATTCGCACATTGCCGAGCGCAGCATTTTTGCCCGCAAAAACTACTTCTACCCCGACTTGCCCAAGGGCTATCAAATCAGCCAGTTTGAAATTCCGGTGGTGCAAGGCGGCGAGGTGTCGTTCTTTTTGGAAGAGGGCAAAGAGACCGTTCGCAAAACCGTGCGCTTGGTGCGCGCCCACTTAGAAGAAGACGCAGGCAAATCGCTGCACGAGGACTTTGTGGGGCAAAGCGGCATCGACTTGAATCGTGCGGGCACGCCGCTCTTAGAAATCGTCACCGAGCCCGACATGCGCTCCAGCGCCGAGGCCGTGGCTTACGCCAAAGAACTGCACAAAATCGTGACCTGGATTGGCATTTGCGACGGCAACATGCAAGAAGGCTCGTTTCGCTGTGACGCCAACGTCTCGGTGCGCAAACCCGGTGCTGAACTTGGCACACGGCGCGAAATCAAGAACTTGAACAGCTTCAAGTTCATGCAGCAAGCGATTGACTACGAAGTGCGCTGGCAGATCGACCAACTGGAAGACGGCCACGCCATCCAGCAAGCCACGGTGCTGTTCGACCCCGACACGGGCGAGACCCGCGCCATGCGCACCAAAGAAGACGCCGCCGATTACCGCTATTTCCCCGACCCCGACCTGCCGCCTTTGGTGATTGGCCGCGACTGGGTCGAGCGCGTGA
Source organism: uncultured Burkholderiales bacterium (assembly GCA_903832625.1). Classification (GTDB taxonomy): domain Bacteria; phylum Pseudomonadota; class Gammaproteobacteria; order Burkholderiales; family Burkholderiaceae_C; genus Limnohabitans. The sequence goes on from CAILCI010000005.1 coordinate 18,055, forward strand.
AAAGCGAGATGGCCGAGCTGCCCCGCGTGATGGCCGAGCGCTTTGTGCGCGACTACGCCTTGCCCGACTACGACGCCACGCAACTCACGCAAAGCAAGGCAATGGCGGCTTATTTTGAAGCCGCCGCCAAAGCCTGCGGCCAGCCCAAACTGGCGAGCAACTGGATCATGGGCGAGGTGTCGCGGCGCTTGAATGAAGCTGAGACTGGTTTTGAAAAAATACTAACTTTCGCTGGCCCTTATTATTTGGGCGCCTTGATAAAGCGCGTCCACGACCAAACCATTTCCAACAATGCCGCCAAAAAAGTTTTGGATTCGCTTTGGATTACTGAGATTGCACCGCCCATCACCCCAGAAATAGGTGCTGAATCCGTTGTGGACGACCTCATCAAAGAAATGGGCTTGAAACAAATGAACGACAGCGGCGCCCTAGAAGCCATCGTCGATCAAGTGCTGGCGGCCAATCCGAAAAACGTGGATGAGTTCAAAGCAGGCAACGCCAAAGCGCTCAACGCCTTGGTCGGGCAAATCATGAAAGCCAGTCAAGGCAAAGCCAATCCGGCGCAAGTCAACGCTTTGCTCAAAGCTAAGCTGGGCTGACATGGCAGGCATTCAAACCATGAACAAACCGCATCTCATCTTGGTGCCGGGCTTGATGTGCGATCAGGCTTCTTGGTTGCCCATCGTTCCCGCTGTGTCTGAATTCGCGCAATGCGAGGTGGTCTCGCACGGCAGCGCCGACTCATTGGTGCGCATGGCAGAGCAAATTTTGCATACTGCGCCCAGCCGTTTTGCTTTGGCTGGTCACTCCATGGGTGGCCGAGTGGCGCTTGAAGTCATGCGTTTGGCACCCGAGCGCGTCACGCACTTGGGGCTGCTCGGCACAGGCTACCGCGCCAAACCCGAAGGCGAGCGCGGCGAAGAAGAAACCCGCAAACGCATGGCATTGCTGCACATTGCGCAAACACAAGGCCTGCGAGCCATGGCCTTTGAATGGGTGCAAAACATGGTCGCACCGCACCGCTTGCAAGACGCCACGCTGATCGAGCAAGTGCTCGTCATGTTCGAACAAAAAACCGTGCCCATTTTTCAGCACCAAATCAAAGCCTTGCTAGAACGCCCCGATGCCAGCGACGTGCTGACGCAGGTGCACGTCCCCACGCTGGTGATGGCAGGCGAATTCGATGCCTGGGCGTCGCCCCAGCAACACCAAGAAATCGCAAATCGGATTCCCGCCCCACCCGACGTCAAAGTCATCCATGGCGCAGGCCACATGATGATGATGGAAGCGCCGCAGGCCGTGGCGGCTGAATTTGCGGCTTGGTTGCGCGCTTAACGCACCCCGTACCGCTCCCGATACGCCTGCGTGCGCGCCAAATGCTCGCCCATGCCGTTGCCCGGCTGGGCGCTCAAGTAAGTCAACAGGTCTGACAACTCGGCGATGGCGCAGACCTGCAAGCCGACTTGTTCGCGCACGTATTGAACGGCGCTGTAAGGCACGTCTTTTGTGCTGCCGTCGGCTTGTTTTTCGGTCGCCATTTCTTGGCGGTCAAGCGCGATGGCCACGGCGTGCGGCGTCGCGCCTGCGGCTTGGATGAGGGCAATCGATTCACGCGCAGCGGTGCCGGCGCTCATCACGTCGTCCACGATGAGCACGCGGCCTTTGAGCGGCGCACCGACCAAGCTGCCGCCTTCGCCGTGGTCTTTGGCTTCTTTGCGGTTGTAGGCGAAGGGCACGTTTTTACCCAAGCGCGCCAACTCAATGGCGACGGCGGCACCCAGCGGAATGCCTTTGTAGGCGGGGCCAAAAATCATGTCGAACTCAATGCCGCTGGCCATCAGGCTTTGCGCGTAAAAGCGGGCAAGTTGGCCTAACTTGGCGCCATCGTCAAACAATCCCGCGTTGAAGAAGTAAGGCGACAAGCGGCCAGCCTTGGTTTTGAACTCACCAAACTTGAGCACGCCACAATCCAGCGAGAATTGCACAAACTCTTGCGCCAACGCACTGTTGGCTGCCTTACTCTGACTCATGGGGAATTCCTTGTTCAAACTGACCAGCCTCAACCTCAATGGCATTCGTTCTGCCGCCCGCAAGGGCGTTGAAGCATGGCTCGAAAAAGCCAAGCCCGATTGTATTTGCGTGCAAGAACTCAAAGCCCAAGCGCCAGACATCGAGGGCAACTTCGACACCTTGAGCGGCTTGAACGGCTACTTTCACTATGCCCAGAAAAAAGGCTATTCGGGCGTGGGCATTTACACGCACCACACGCCCAGCGACGTGGTGGTGGGCTTTGACGGCGGCGAGTTCGACGACGAAGGCCGCTATGTGGAATTGCGCTTTGACACACCGCAACGCAAGCTCTCGCTCATCAGCAGCTATTTTCCCAGCGGCTCGTCGGGGCCGGAACGCCAAGAGGCCAAATACCGCTTTTTAGACGCGCTTTATCCGCATTTGAGCCAACTTAAAACCCAGCGCGAATTCATTGTCTGCGGCGACGTGAACATTGCCCACCAACAAATTGACCTCAAAAACTGGCGCAGCAACCAAAAAAACAGCGGCTTCTTGCCCGAAGAACGCGCGTGGATGACCCAGTTTTTGAACGAAGCGGGCATGGTGGACGTCTACCGCCAACTCCACCCCGACACGACAGACACCTGCTACACATGGTGGAGCAACCGAGGCCAAGCCTATACCAACAACGTGGGTTGGCGCTTGGACTACCACTTGGCCACACCCGCACTGGCGGCCAAAGCGCGACACGCAGAAATTTACAAGGACGAGAAGTTCTCAGACCATGCGCCAATTTCGATTGGGTACGAGGGTTTGCTGTAAAGCTTTGATCGGTTTCAAACGCCCAAATACGCGTGAACAATGTCCGGCTCATTTGCCAGCGCAGCGGAGCTGCCCGACCACACGATGCGGCCTTTTTCCAGCACAAAGTGTTGGTCGGCCAGTTTGAGCAAAGGCCCTAGGTTTTTGTCGATCACGATGAGCGACAAGCCCTCGGCCTTGAGTTCGGCCAAAGCGCTCCAAATTTCAGCGCGAATGAGCGGCGCCAAGCCTTCGGTGGCTTCGTCTAAGACCAACAAACTGGGGTTGGTCATCAAGGCGCGGCCAATGGCGAGCATTTGCTGCTCGCCGCCCGACAGCTGCGAGCCCAAATGGTGTTGTCGTTCGGCCAGTCTTGGAAAAAACTGGCACACCCGCGCCAAACTCCAAGGTTTGAGGCCATTTGTGCTGTTGGTGCGTGCGGTAGCCACCAAGTTTTCGGTGACGGTGAGATTGGGAAATATTTGTCGCCCCTCGGGCACCAAACCCAGCCCAAGTCTGGCAATTTGGAACGACGGCGCGTTGTCTATGCGCTGGCCTTGAAACACCAATTCGCCTTGTGTGACGGGCAACAAGCCGAACAAGCATTTGATGGTGGTGGAGCGACCCATGCCGTTGCGGCCCAACAATGTGACCACCTCGCCCGCATTGACCGACAGATTCACGCCAAACAACACCTGCGCGCGGCCATAGCCTGCATGCAGATGGGTGATGTTCAACAAGTGTTGACTCATGCGTTGATCTCCTCATCGCCGAGGTAGACCGAGCGCACCTCTGGGTTGTTGCGCACCTCGTCGGGCGTACCCGTCATCAAAATGCGCCCATACACCAGCACGCTGATGCGGTCTGCCAAAGCAAATACCGCGTTCATGTCGTGCTCCACCAAGACCAAGGTGTAGCGGCGTTTCAAGGTTTGCAGCAGTGCCACCACGGCGGCAGATTCTTGAACGCTCATGCCCGCCATCGGCTCGTCGAGCAATAAAAATTTGGGTTGAGCGGCCAAGGCCATGGCGAGCTCCAACTGGCGGCGCTCGCCGTAGCCCAGCTCTGCGGCTTTGAGTTGGGCTTGCGCCGTCAAGCCCGTGTCGGCCAGCGCTTGGTCTGCCGCGTGTGTGGCCTGTGGGTTAGCCAACAAAGCACGCCAAAACCCAAAGGCATGGCGTTGCGCACCCAGCGCGGCCAAGCAGGCGTTTTCGCGCACGGTGAAATCATCCAACACCGAGGTGATTTGATAGGAACGCACCAAGCCACGGCGCACCCGCGCATGAATGGGCAGCGCGGTGATGTCCTGACCTTCAAAAAACACCTGCCCGCTGTCGGACGCCAACTCGCCCGACAACTGATTGATCAAGGTGGTTTTGCCCGCGCCATTGGGGCCAATAATGGCATGCAGCTCACCCGTGCGGATGTCAAGGCTGACGTTGTCTGTGACCTGCAAAGCGCCGTAACGCTTGGTCAGCGCGGTGGTTGAGAGCAAGGCGTTCATGCGCGACTCTCCTTGTTTGGCAGGGCTGCACGGCGCTGTAACCAGCCCACAACGCCTGCTTTGCCCAGCATGGCGATGGCCACAATCAACAGACCAAATACCGCCATCCAGTGATCGCTCCAAGACTTCAACACTTCTTCCGTACACATGAACAAAAACGCGCCAACGACAGGCCCCATGACAGTGCCCATGCCGCCTAAGACGACCATCACAATCAAATCGCCCGACACCACCCACGACATGCTGCTGGGCGACACATAAGCGTTCAAGTTCGCCAACAACATGCCTGCGACGCCGCACAGCACCGCCGACAACACATAGGCCGTGAGTTGGTAGCCGCGCAAGGCCAAGCCCAGCGAACTGGCTCGGCGAGCATTTTGTCGCCCCGCTTGCAAAGCCATGCCAAAGGGCGAACGACTGAGTTGATCTACCCACAACGTGAGCGCCAGCAACAACGCCAAAGCGCAGAAGTAAACACTGTTGGCGGTGGCGAGTTTGAACAAAACAAAATTGCTGGCCGCCGCCACGGCCATGCCGTCGTCGCCGCCGAACTGCTTCAAGCTCACAAACACAAAGTAGCCCATTTGCGCAAACGCCAAGGTGATCATGATGAACGCAATGCCCGCTGTGCGCAGGCTGATCGCGCCCGTGACGCCACCTACCAGCGCACACGACAGCACACACAGCGCCAGTTGCACCCAGCCATTGCTCACGCCCAAATAGGCAGGCAAGGCCACGCTGTACAAACCCAAGCCTATGTACAAAGCATGTCCCAAACTCACCAAACCGCCAAATCCCAAGGCGATGTTCAAAGCGGTGGCAGCGATGGCGTAAATCAAGACCCGCGCCAAAAAGGCGACCAAGAAGTTGTCATCCATCGCCGCTGAGAGGCTGGGCACAAACGCCAATGCCAGCGCGACGAAACAGACAAACACCCATTTTTTGTGCAAGGCCATCATCATCCTTTGTGCGCTGGAAACAAACCTTGCGGGCGCAACACCAGTACCACGGCCATCAAGACATAAACCAACATCGACGCCAACGCGGGGCCGGCCGCATTGGCCACATCGCGCTCAGCCACTTGGCGCAACAGCATCGGCAAATAACTTCTGCCCAGCGTGTCGGCCACACCCACGATGAGCGCTGCATACAAAGCGCCGCGCACCGAGCCAATACCGCCAATCACAATCACCACCAAGGTGGTGATGAGCACCGATTCGCCCATGCCGCTTTGCACCGACAAAATCGGGCTGGCCATCGCGCCTGCCAAGGCCGCCAAAGCCGCGCCCAGTGCAAACAGCAAAGCATTGAGCAAGCGAATATTCACGCCCAAAGCGCCCACCATCTCGGGGTTGACCGAACCCGCACGAATCAACATACCGACGCGGGTGTTGTGAATCAGCCATTGGCTGCCCGCCGCCACTGCCAAGCCCACCACGATGATCAAAAACCGATAGCTGGGATACGAAAACCCCAGCACATCCACCGTTCCCGACAAAGCCTCGGGCAAAGTCACAAACATGGGCTGCGGCCCCCAGACCATGCGCACCACTTCGTTGAAAAACATCACCAAGCCAAAGGTGGCGAGCACATGGTCTAAATGGTCGCGTCGGTACAGCTTTGAAACCGCTGCTTTTTCGAGCACAAATCCCACGGCCGCGCCTGTCGCCACAGCGGCCAAAACGGCCAGCACAAAAGACTCGGTGCGCGCCCCGACCACAGCAAAGGCGTAGGCACCGAGCATGTACAGAGAGCCATGCGCCAAATTGACAAAATTCATGATGCCAAACACCAAGGTCAGCCCCGCAGCCAGCAAAAACAGCAGCACGCCGTATTGCAAACCGTTGAGCAACTGCGCCACAAGAAGCGTGCTCATGTCTTACTTAACCTTGCATTGCTCGGCATACACGTCGGGATGGTTGGCCAAGGGCGTGCCCAACTGTTTGACGGTGATGTTGTTGCCATCTTTGATGGTTTGAAAGGCATAGTAGTTTTGAATCGGCATGTTGTTCACATTGAACTGAAACGGCCCGCGCACCGATTTGAGCTCCGAGCCCGCAGCCTTGACGGCGGCCACAAAAGCAGGTTTGTTGTCGGTTTTGCCGTTGACCTTTTTCACCGCAATGTCCAACAAATTGGCAGTGTCGTAACCGACAGCCGCATACAGGCTGGGTGTGCGGTCGTATTTCTTGCGAAACGCCGCGACAAACTCCGCATTGCCGTTGGTTTTCAAAGCCACATCCCACATCGCGCCCGACACCGAGCCAATGGCCGCATCACGCAAGGCGGGCATGCTGGTGCCGTCTACGGTGAAGGCCGAGAGCAGGGGCAGTTTTTTCATCAAGCCCGCTTGACTGAACTGTTTGACAAAGTTCACGCCCATGCCGCCTGGGTAAAACACATACACCGCATCGGGGTTGGCGGCTTGGACTTGGGCAATCTCTGCCGAGTAATCGGGCTGGTTGACTTGGGTGTAAATCTCGTCAACGATTTGCCCTTTGTACATGCGCTTAAAGCCTGTGATGGAGTCTTTGCCCGCTTGGTAATTAGGCGCGAGCACAAACACTTTCTTGTAGCCAGCGTCTTGCGCGTGCTTGCCCATGGCTTCTGCAGCGCCGTCGTTTTGCCAAGCGGTGGCAAACACATTGGGCACGCAACCCGCGCCTGCCAATGGCGAAGGTCCGGCGTTGGTGGCCAGCGCGACCGTGCCAGACTCCACAATGCGCGGCAAGCTGGCCATCAAGACATTGGAAAAACCAAGCCCCACCAAGGCATCGACCTTGTCACGGTCAATGTATTTGCGCACGATTTGATTGCCCAGCTCGGGCTTGAGTTGGTCGTCTTCTTTGAGCACCGTTGCTGCTTGCCCGCCCAATTTGCCTTGCAAGAGTTCAAGCCCCAGCATGAAGCCATCGTATTGGTCTTGACCGACCGCAGCCACCGGCCCGGACAAGGGCGCAGAAAAACCGATCTTGATGTCGGCCTGTGCCTGCGTGACAGCGCTGGCGGCCAAAACCATGGCCAGTGTTTTGAAAATTTGGGTGTGTTTCATTTGTCTCTTTCGTTTGAAAAAATGTCACTCAGACGCCATGTTGAGCAACACGCGCTGCTTGTCGATGCGAACCGGATACACCCGAATATTCTCGGTCAAAGGCGCACATAGGGCTTTCCCTGTACAAACATCGAATCTGCCTTGGTGCAACGGGCATTCAATTTCATGTCCCTCCAAGAAGCCGTCACTCATGCGCGCTGCGCCGTGGGTGCACAGGTTGTCGCTGGCATAAATTTGTCCGTCCACCTCGTAGAGAGCGACTTCTTTGTCGCCCACGCGCACGGCAGTCACGTCGGCAGGAGCCAATGCGTCCAGCGCGGCGACATCAATCCATTGTTCTGTCATGTGCTTTGCCTTTAAATAGGGTAGATGATGGAGTTGGCGATCATTTCGCTGTCGTACACGCACAGACGCGACTGAAATTTCAGCCCCTCAGAGGTTTTGACAATCTCATCGCGGTAAAAGCCCACGCTCAAAATCGTGGACGCACCGTCAAACTTGGTGCGAATGACCGTGTAGTTGGCCTCCGCCTGAATACGTTGGCCCATGCCCTCGCCTTGCACCGCCAATATGCGCGGCGTGCCAACGATGTGACGTTGGTAATAAGGGTCGTGGTAGAGGGTTTCTTTGACGCCGTACACACGGTCTTCGATCATGGCTTTGCTCTCCAGCGCCAGCAAACACAGGGGCAGGCCATGGTCGAAATTTTCTCGTGGTTGCAAGCGGTAGGTGCCTGCTTCGAGGAAAAATTCCGGCCACTTCTCCCATTCAGCCGAGTCGCAGACCATGGCGTAGTCGCTGTAGAGGCTCAAGAGTTCAAAGTAGGTTTGAAAATCGGTCATGCTCATTCACCCATCACTTTGCGCCAGTATTGGTACATGCCGCGAATCAAGGTTTCGGTCACCATGTGGTCGGTGTTCTCGATGTCGTAGCCGCCCATCTCAATCACGGTACGGTGTGCGGGTTTTTGTTCAAAGCCTTGTTGCGACCACTCAATCACCTCGCCGTCGTCGGCAGAGACAAAGCCTGCTGGACCAAACAAGTTGGCTTGAATCAAACGCCGCTCCACCATCTCGGGTGTGTCCTCTTCAAAACCAAAGTGCGTCCACACAAAGTCAAATGAGCCATGGCCGTTGGGCTGGATGTGGCGGGTCGATACGCTGTTGACTTGTTGCTGAATGATGACGCTGGGGAAAATCGTGGTCATCACCGCCGTCGGACCCTTCCACCACGGCTCCGGCACGATGTCTAAAAGACGCGGGTCTTTGACCGTCATCTTGTCTTTGAAACTGTCCACACCCGCCACCACGTCGGCGTTTTGGCCGCCTTGACCCCGAGTAGAAATCATGGCGGCATGACGAAAGTGCGCGTCCATTTTGAGTTCAGATTTGTTGTCCGCCCGCCAAAGTCCAAAGGTTGAAAACCATGTATGCAGCAAACCGGGGTGATAGGGGTCTTTGATGTTTTCTTGCATCAGCTTCCAATTGCCCGGAATGCGTTGGCGTCGATAGCCCAGCAGAGTGAGCTTTCTGCCATCGAACACGCGGTCAAAGTAGGCCAAGATGGTGGGGCCTAAAAACGCCTCCAGCGACTCGATGTCGTGATCAAATGAGGCAAACACCACGCCGCCCCGAGTGGCGACTTTGAGTTTGGTCAGGCCGTGTTCTTCGAGCTTGAAGTCTTTGGGCATGCCGCCGTTAATTTTTCCGTCTTGCTTGACGCCACGGCGAAACGGCACGCCTTGCAAATCGCCTTTGACGCTGTAATTCCATTGGTGGTAGGGGCAGAAAAAATCTTTGGCATTGCCTTGGCGTTCGCGACAAAACCGCATGCCTCGGTGGGCACAGACGTTCTCCACCACATTGATTCCGCCTTCTGGATCACGCACCATGATCACCGAGCGCTCGCCCACCACGGTGCGCCTGAAGTCACCAGGGTTGGGAATCTCTGCCTCCAAACCCACATAACACCAGTGGCCAGAATAGAAAAATTTATCCAACTCTTTTTTGTACAAGTCGTCGCGGGTGTAGGCCCAAAACGGCACGCGGCTGGTGCCCTCGCCCTCCCATTGCGGTTGGTCTGGAAAAACACTGGTGTGTTGCATTGCTTGTCTCCGTGAGGGTGTTGTGGTGAATGACTCTTCGAGTGCAGCTAAATGCCCGTGGGATAAAACGCATCAGCATGGATGTGACTCTCTGACATTCCCAGCTCTAGAGCCAATGCATTCAAAGCCTCGACCATGGCGGGTGCGCCACAAAAATAACCGCGTACGTCTTTGAGGCTGGACAAATCGGCGCGTATCGCGTCCGTCACCAAGCCGCTTCTTTGGCCGACTTTCGCTGTCCCGGTAGCCACCACAACGTGAAGATGCATATGCCCGTGCTCGGCGGCTAAGCGCTCTAAGACCGCTTGGTCGTACAAGTCCTCTGGGCTTCTGACGCCAAAGTACAGATGAATCGGGTTGTGCATGCCCGCCTCAATGGCACCGCGCACGATAGACACAATCGGCGCAATGCCTGTCCCGCCGCCCACGCACAGCATGACGCCAGCGTGTTTTCTGCGCAAATACGCTGTTCCCAAGGGGCCGCTGATACGCACAGCGTCGCCCACCGCGAGGTGGTTGAATACATAGTCGCTGACCCGACCGTCGGGGACTTGGCGAATGTGGAACTCCATCTCCTCGTCTTGCGGCAAACCTGCCCAAGAATAGGGACGGATGTGATCTGGCGTGAACTGCAGCGAGGCATATTGCCCAGGCGAAAACTCCATCGGCTTTGCGGCACGAATACGCAAGCGCCGGATGTCGTGCGTAAGCACCTCGATAGCCACCACCGTGCCTTTGACAATTTTGGCTGGATGCGTGACCACCTCATCCACGTCAGGAATTTCTATGGTGCAGCTGTGTGTGAGCACACTTTGGCACGCCAACACGGTTTGCGCCTTGTGTTGCTGCGGCCGCCCCGTTTCGGGGCCGCTGTGCTGTACCTCGCCTTGAACAATCTTGCAGCGGCACACGCCACAACGCCCCGCCATGCAACTGTATGAAATCGCCACCCCATGACCTTTGAGCACGTCGAGCAGGTTTTGTCCACTCTCAAAGCTCAGGTTCAAGTTGCTGGGTTGCACCACAAGTTCCATGGTTGTCGCCTATCTCTCTCTTTTTATAAATTGAACCGAATTTTGAGCAAACCACTCTTATAAGTAAATGCATCAGTTCGTATAAGTAAAATCATTTTTATGAATAATGGTCCCGCAAGATGGATTTAAGAAATATTGACCTCAACCTCTTGGTCATTTTTCAGCAACTGCTGATGGACCGGCGCGTGTCCACGACAGCTGACAAGCTTGGCATGACTCAGCCTGCGGTCAGCAACGCGCTCAAGCGCTTACGCACTTTGTTGGACGACCCTTTGTTTGTCCGCACTGCCAGCGGCATGTCGCCCACGCCGTATGCCCTGCATTTGGCCGA
>CAILCI010000006.1 GCA_903832625.1 uncultured Burkholderiales bacterium
CACTTGACTTCGTTATCGTTTTAAATAAAGATTTTTATATTGAAGTTACTCAATGTAAGAAATGATGCAAAAACCAAATTTATTGAGCCAATTTGTTTTATTTTCTCTTTCCATTTTATTCACGAGTTTCTCCACGGCGGCAGATTTCAAAGTTCCGCCCAGAAATATTGATGATGTTTTACAGGTATTACAAAAGAATTCAAAAGAATCGACATCGCTGAAAGAGGCACAAGAATGGGTTTTGAAAGAAATAGAAGATTCAGCAAGCAAAGAGCAAAAAAATAGTTTTTATTTAAGCCGTGCAGAAGCTTTTTTTCGTTTGGGAATGCTGGACAAAGCCATCAAAGATGTAGAGCTTTTGATCAGCAAATATCCCAGTAGCGACTATCGATTACAGCTCATGGATTTGATGACTTTGAGCAACTATGAAGCGCAAACAGGCAATCTCACTAAGGCGATTGCACTGGCCTTAAAAGAGCGCAGCATGATTCGTCCCGATATTCAAGGCTTGTTTATGGGCAACAGCCCTGCTTTGGTAGTTTTATATTCCGAAATTGGGGATTTCCAAGAGGCAGAAAAATATTTGCGCGACACAGAAGCTACATTTAATTTTTTAAAACGAGCTCCCAGATTTTCTTATGCTGGCAATTGGTGGCGCTTTCAATTATTACAGACCAAAGCCATTTATTTGAGTCAACAAGGCAAATGGAGTGAGGCTGAATCAAACTTACGCATTGCGCTTCCATTGATTGAAAATTGGTTGAAAAGTATTGAGAACCTGCCTATCAACACCCTTGGCGCGGATCCGAGCTCAGACGACAATGCCGGTTCTAATTTGTTAAAAAACGTTGTCCCCCACTTGTTGAATACCCAGCGCTTGCTTGCCAGGTCGCTGGCAAATCAAGGCAAATTATTAGAAGCCGAAATAAATATTCGACAAGTTATTGAATTAACGCTCAAATATTACGGTGCCAATTCATTGCAATCTGGCGCCACCTTGCTCGAATACAGCTCTATTCTTTCAGAACAAGACCGACAATCTGAGGCCAGAACCCTTGCGCAAGAAGCGCTCAAAATTTACAAAACAACAGGCGCAAGCAATGCTTCATTGGTGGTTTTAAAAACCCAAAAAGCCATTGCAAGATACTTGGTGGCCGAGCATAAATATGCTGAGGCCGATAGTCTTTTCACTGAAATAGATGCACAAATTGAAGCCAATAAAGCAAATGGAATTCAAATATCCTCCAATGAGCTTGATTGGGCAATAGCCAAAGTCAAAACCAATCAGGCACAAGCAGCAAGGCGAATGACGCAAGCCTTGATCGCCAATCTCAAAAAACAATCTGATCCCTCAGAGAAACGTTTGGCGGAATTTGAAATCATCGATGCTTACGCATTGCATGGCATGGGTGAAGAAGAGCAAGCCCAAGCCATCTACACCAAATACATGCCAACGCTTTTGTCATTCGATGAGGGAGATGCAGAGTCTGGTGCATACACAGAGCATCAGCGAAGAATATTAGCCCTTGAAGATCAGATATCTATCTTGGCAGGCCTGACCCAGTCCAAGCCCGATCAATCCAAAAATTTCATGGCTGAGGCATTTAAATTGGCCGATGTGGTTCGTGGCAGCGGTGTACAACGCGCATTAACCGCCAGCGCCGCTAGAGCGAAAATCAAAGACCCAAAATTAGCGAACTTAGCCCGCCAAGAGCAAGACACACAAGCGCGCACAGCCTCACTTGAAAAAATATTAACAGGCTTGCTTTCTGCCCCTGCAGAGGAGCAGCTACCCGCAGTTCAAGCGCAAATGCGAAAAGATATTGCTCAACTCAAAGTTGAGCGGGCTCAGTTGAAAAAAGAAATTGAACTCCAATTCCCTGAATATGCCAATCTTGTCAATCCAAAACCTGTCACTTTAGAGAGCATTCAGAAACTTCTCAAAGCTGAGGAAGTTTTTGTCTCATGGTATTTCTCTGACAAGGAAGCTTATGTTTGGGCCGTCACCAAGCACGACACACCGCAGTTTCACCGACTCTCCATCAACCATCAACAGATGGCACAAGCGGTTAGCCAACTGCGCCGAGCTCTCGATCCCAATGTTGCATCGGTCACGGAGTTGCCGCCCTTTGATGTGGCGCTAGCCAGCAAGCTCTATCAAGACATCTTGGCACCCGTAGAAGCCATTTTGCGGGACAAAAAAGTCATGCTCACCGTCCCTCATGGCGAGTTAGGTCAGCTGCCTTTGTCTTTGTTAGTCACGCAAACCACGCCCATTCACATCCAATCTAAAAACACAGACTTCTCCGACTACCGCCAAGTTCCTTGGTTGATGAAAAACATTGCCATCGCCCAGCTGCCCTCTGCAACGGCCTTGGTTTCTTTGCGCAATACGCCTCAAAGCAAGCAAGTGCGTAAAGCCTTTGCGGGGTTCGGTGACCCGTATTTCAGCGTCAAACAAGCCACCGATGCGCAACTTCAAGTCAGCATGGCAAGCCAAAGCCTGTCTCGCGGCGCGGGATTTAGCCAACGCAGCAGCCCTAAAACACGGGGAGTCAACAGCGCGCAATTGGCGCTGCTGCCGCGCCTGCCCGACACGCAAGATGAAATCGAAAAAATCGCTCACACACTTGAAGCAGACCCAAGCCAAGACATCTTCTTGCACAAAGATGCCAACGTGAGCAAAGTATTGAATACTGACTTGTCTGATCGCCGTGTGGTGATGTTCGCGACCCACGGTTTGGTTCCGGGCGATTTAGACGGCCTGACTCAACCCGCCCTCGCCTTAACAGCACCTTCGGTGAGCGGTGAAACCGATGGCGATGGCTTATTGACCATGGAGAAAATCTTATCCATGAAACTCAATGCCGATTGGGTAATTCTTTCTGCCTGCAACACCGCGCTTGGTGAAGGCGCGGGGTCAGAAGCGGTATCGGGTTTGGGACGCGCATTCTTCTATGCGGGCGCACGCGCACTGTTGGTGACCAACTGGCCCGTCGACTCGCAATCGGCCACGATGTTGACCTCCGACATGTTTCATTTTCTAAAGGAAAAGCCCAACTTGAGCAAACCCGAATATTTACAAATGACCATGCGCAATATGCTGGACAACTTGGGGCTTGAAGACCCGAGCGGAAAAACTCTCTTCACCTACGCTCACCCTTTGTTTTGGGCGCCTTACGTGTTGGTGGGAGACTGAACTCTCAGGCCAGCCTGAAAATTACCCCTAGGAACACGGCCTAGGGGCATAGCATCTACAACGGGTGTCTCAACGATCAACGATCAACGATCAGCGTTCATCACCCGTGCCCAAGCGGCTACGAAGTCTTGCACGAATTTTTCGCGGTTGTCGTCTTGCGCGTAGTGCTCGGCATAGGCACGCAACACAGAGTTGGAGCCAAACACCAAGTCCACGCGAGTTGCTGTCCAACGGGTCTTACCACTGACACGATCCACAATGTCGTAGCTGTTGCGTCCTGTGGGTTTCCAGCTGTAAGACATGTCGGTGAGATTGACAAAGAAGTCGTTGCTCAACACACCCACGCGCTGAGTGAATGCGCCGTGTGCAGTGCCACCGTGATTCGTGCCCAGCACCCGCATTCCGCCGACCAACGCCGTCATTTCAAGGGCGCTCAGCCCCATGAGTTGCGCTCTGTCGAGCAGCAATTCTTCAGGCTTGACGACGTAGTGCTCTTTTTGCCAGTTACGAAAACCGTCGGCCAAAGGCTCCAATACTTCAAACGATGCCACATCGGTTTGCGCTTGCGTAGCGTCACCGCGACCCGGCACAAACGGCACAGTGATTGTCATGCCAGCAGCGTGGGCGGCTTGCTCTAGCCCCAAGTTGCCACCCAACACAATCACGTCAGCAACGCTCACACGCATTTGAGCCGCAATGGTTTCATACACCGCCAACACTTTGGACAAACGCTCTGGTTCATTGCCTGCCCAGTCTTTTTGCGGCGCTAAACGAATGCGCGCGCCATTGGCACCGCCTCGGTGGTCAGAGCCTCGATAGGTGCGGGCGCTGTCCCAAGCGGTGCTCACCATCTCGGCAATCGACAGGCCAGCAGCAGCGATTTTGGCTTTGACCGCAGCCACGTCATAGGCCGCGTTGCCTGCGGGAATGGGGTCTTGCCAAATCAAATCAAGGTTTGGCACTTCGGGGCCAATGTAGCGCGATGTGGGTCCCATATCGCGGTGCGTCAGTTTGAACCAAGCACGCGCGAACACGTCTTCAAAATAGGCTTGGTCGGCAGCAAAGCGTTGCGAGATTTTGAGGTAGTCGGGGTCCATCTTCATGGCCATGTCGGCATCGGTCATGATGGGCATGCAGCGAATCGAGGGGTCCTCCACATCACGCGGCATGTCTTCTGGCTTGATGTTTTTGGGAATCCATTGCCACGCACCTGCGGGGCTTTTGCTCAGCTCCCAATCGTAGTTGAGCAAGAGTTTGAAATACCCGTTGTCCCATTGCGTGGGGTTGCTCGTCCATGCGCCCTCAAGTCCGCTGGTGACGGTGTCGCGGCCAATGCCCCGCGTGTTGTGGTTCACCCAGCCCAAGCCTTGATCTTCAAGTTCAGCGCCTTCTGGTGCTGCGCCCAAATTGGCCGCGCTGCCGTTGCCATGCGCTTTGCCCACGGTATGTCCGCCTGCGGTGAGGGCCACGGTTTCTTCGTCATTCATCGCCATACGGGCAAAGGTCACGCGCACATCTTGGGCAGTTTTGAGAGGATCGGGCTTGCCATCCACGCCTTCGGGGTTGACGTAAATCAAGCCCATCATGACTGCCGCCAACGGGTTTTGCAGATCTCGCTGTCCGCTGTAGCGACTGCCCTCTGAACCGCTGGGGGCTAACCATTGTTTTTCTGCGCCCCAAAAAATATCCTTTTCTGGATGCCAAATATCCTCACGTCCAAAAGAAAATCCAAAGGTTTTAAAACCCATCGACTCGTACGCCACGTTGCCTGCCAGCACAATCAAATCGGCCCAGCTGATTTGATTGCCGTATTTCTTTTTGATGGGCCAGAGCAAGCGTCGACCCTTGTCCAAATTGCCGTTGTCGGGCCAGCTGTTGAGCGGCGCAAAACGCAGGTTGCCCGTGCCTGCACCGCCGCGTCCATCGGCCACGCGGTAAGTGCCTGCTGCATGCCAAGCCATGCGAATCATCAAGCCGCCGTAATGCCCCCAATCCGCAGGCCACCAAGGCTGGCTGTGGGTCATGAGTTCGGTCAGGTCTTTTTTCAGAGCTGCTACGTCGAGCTTTTTGACTTCTTCGCGGTAATTGAAGTTGTGCAGCGGATTGGTTTTGCGGTCGTGCTGATGAAGAATGTCTAAATTCAGCGCCTCAGGCCACCAAGCTTGTGCGGCTTGTGCCGCGCTGGAATTTGCGCCATGGGCGACGGGACATTGCCCAGAATGGGTGGTGTGATTTTTCATGTGAAACTCCTTGTCAACTGCATCACGGCGACACCGCGATTGACAGCGGGCTGAATTTCATCATAGGAAGAAATTAATTTAAAGAAATTAAATAGATCACAAGAATAGGAAAAATTTATTCATTATTCTGAGGTTTGCTTCAAACTTATGGTAGTTGTTCTTTGGTAAGCAAAGTAGCAATCATTACGCCATTTTATTTATCGACGCAGAAAAATATAAAAAGTAATTTGATTTTAATTACATTAGTTATATTTAATTACTAAAGTTTATATTATTCATTCCGATTCTTGAATATCAAGAAAGGGTTGAGTCATGAGTAATTTGAAAATTAGCAATGCTTCAAACAGCGCTGCTCTCACAACCGCGACGAAACCCTTGGTTAATTCTGTTGCTAACGATATCAAGTCTTCCGTCAAGGCA
>CAILCI010000007.1 GCA_903832625.1 uncultured Burkholderiales bacterium
AACTAAGATTAAATTTTTAAACTTGAGGAAAAACCAATCATTTAAGCGATATTTGTTGCGCAAGTCGCGCGGGCTAATGAAACTTTTTTTAAATGAAAATAATTTTTAAGCTTGTATCAAAAAAATAAATTTATTTTTTTTGCAGGTGTTGGAACTTGGAAACATCGGCGGGAAAACACGTATTGGGCAAATTCAATGCGTTGATTAAGCGATGCCAATCGAAATTTTCGCCGGGATCTTTTTTGCGGCTTGGGGCAATGTGTTCATGTCCTGCGATGTGAGCAATGGCGTAATGCGCTGTTAGATCTGAACAAAGTTCTTGCAATGCTGCATATTGCGCGTCCTCAAAAGACTCACCCTCCAGACCTTCGAGTTCAATGCCAATCGAGTCATCGTTGCAGTTGTCGCGGCCTCGGTAGCTTGATTTTCCGGCGTGCCATGCGCGGTCGTTGCAACTGACGAACTGGATGATGTCGCCGTTGCGTCGAATGAAGAAATGCGCCGAGACTTCCATGCCTCGAATCTGCGCGAAGTAAGGATGCGCCTCCCAATCGAGTTGGTTGGTGAAGAGTTGAACCACTTCGGGCCCGCCGTATTGACCGGGCGGCAAGCTGATGGAGTGAATCACGATCAAGTCGATCTGCGCCTGCTGTGGGCGTGCGCCGAAGTTGGGCGACGCGATGGGCTGCGCCTCACGCCACCAGCCATCGCGCCAAAGCTCGGCAGCCATCGGTCAGCCCTCGGCCAGTTGGCGGTGTGCGCTGCTGCAATACGGCCCCAAGCGGCCACGCACGGCATCGGATTCGGGCACATGGGTGCCGCAGTGTTGGCAGGGCAACATGGATTGCGGCGAATCGGGTGTGGGTTGGCTGTTGGGTTTTGCATTCATGCCCTGAGGCCGCTGCTGGCGTATCCACCACACAAAGCCCAAGATCACCAGCAACAACACCAGCAGCTTCATGCCATGCGCCCCAAAATCACTTCCAACACAAAGCGCGAACCCACATAGCCCAGCAACAACAGCCCCGAGCCCACATACAGCACCCGCACAGCAGTTCGGCCACGCCAACCAAAACGCAAGCGACCCAGCAGCAAGACGGCAAAGGTCAACCATGACAGCAGCGAGAACACGGTTTTGTGGTCCCAATGCCATGCTGCCTTTGCGCCGTATAAGCTGTCACCGAACAACCAGCCCGCCGCTAAGGTGGCACTGAGCAAGACAAAGCCCGCGGCTACAAATCGAAACGTCAACCGCTCCAAGGTCAGCAGCGGCAAGCCCACGGAAGAGTCAGTGGCGAGTCGGATGTTGCGCTCAGCCCGCGTCATCATCACCGCATGCGCCACGGCTGCGGCAAACAAACCATACGACGCAATGCCAAGCGCCCAATGCAACGGCAGCCAGGGCGAGGTTTGGACATGCAAAGGCGCGCCGGGGAAGATGGCCGCCAACAACACCACCGCAACGCCCAACAAGGCATAGGCCCAGCGCATGCGCAATTGCGGAAACCAATGCTGCTCCAGCAAATAAAAAGTGAACATCAGCCACACCGTGACCGACAAGGCGGGCGCAAAACCAAAGTGCGTCGCACCGTCATGCGAGCCAAACAAGGCGTAAATCAGGCTCAAGCCGTGCAGCACCCAAGGGGCAAACACCAAACGCTGTCCAAGGCGTGGTGTCAGGCGCGGACCTACCAACGCGGTCAAAGCGTAGGCAAAGGCGGTGGGCAAACCCAACAATAGGTGAGGCGTGAGGTCGCTGGCTAAAATCATGGCCTAAGTTTAGCGTTTTGCTTTGCTCTTACAGCGACCCCTTTGAAGGGTGATTCATGGCCTCAGCTCTTACCGACAAACTCTCCCGACTGGTCAAACACATCAGCGGCCAAGCCCGCATCACCGAAAGCAACGTGGCCGACATGCTGCGCGAGATTCGCATGGCCTTGCTCGAAGCCGACGTGGCGCTGCCCGTGGTGCGCGATTTCATTGCCCGCGTCAAAGACAAAGCCCTTGGCCAAGAAGTGGTCGGCTCTTTGCAGCCCGGCCAAGCCTTGGTGGGCATCGTCAACGCCGAGTTGGCCGCGACCATGGGCGAAGGCGTGAGCGATTTGAACCTCAACGCCCAGCCGCCTGCGGTGATTTTGATGGCGGGCTTGCAAGGTGCGGGTAAAACCACCACCACCGCCAAGCTGGCGCGTTGGCTCATCAACCAGCGCAAGAAAAAAGTCTTGACCGTCTCGGGCGACGTGTATCGCCCCGCGGCCATTGAGCAGCTCAAAACCGTGACCGCGCAAGTCGGCGCGGAATGGTTTCCCAGCAGCGTCGATCAAAAACCGCAAGACATTGCGCTGGCAGCGCTCGATTACGCCCGCAAACATTATTTTGATGTGTTGCTGGTGGACACCGCAGGCCGTTTGGGCATTGACGAAGCCTTGATGCAGGAAATTCAAACCCTGCACCGCGTGCTCAATCCGGTGGAAACCTTGTTTGTGGTGGACGCCATGCAAGGGCAAGACGCGATCAACACTGCCAAGGCTTTCAAAGACGCGCTGCCACTGACGGGCATTGTGCTGACCAAACTCGATGGCGATTCACGCGGTGGCGCGGCCTTGTCGGTCAAGCAAATCACCGGCGTGCCGATCAAATTTGCCGGTACCAGCGAAAAAATGGACGGCTTGGAGTTGTTCGATGCGCAACGTCACGCCGGGCGTGTGCTGGGCATGGGCGACATTGTGGCCTTGGTCGAGCAAGTCACTGCGGGCGTGGACATGGCGGCGGCGCAAAAGCTGGCCGAAAAAGTCAAGCGCGGCGACAACTTCGATTTGAACGACTTTTTGTCGCAAATCCAGCAAATGCGCGCCATGGGCGGACTCTCCAATTTGATGGACAAGCTGCCGACCCAAATGGCCGCCAAAGCCAACGAGATGGATTTGTCCAAAGCCGAAAAAGACATTGCGCGCAAGCAAGGCATCATCCACAGCATGACGCCCTTGGAGCGCAGCAAGCCCGACCTCATCAAAGCCACGCGCAAACGCCGCATTGCCGCTGGTGCTGGTGTTCAGGTGCAAGACGTCAACCGCATGCTCAAAGAATTCGAGCAAATGCAAGACATGATGAAAAAAATGCGCGGCGGCGGCCTCATGAAAATGATGAAGCGCATGGGCGGCATGAAGGGCATGCCGGGAATGGGCGGCGGTGGTTTTCCGGGGATGCGTTGAGCCGCTGGCTCAATACTGACTCTCGGGCAAATCCACTTCCAAGCCGTCCATGGCTTCGGTCAGTTTGATTTGACACGACAAACGGCTGTTGGGTTGGCGGCTGGCGGCGGCGAAATCGAGCATGCCGTCTTCGTCGTCGCTCAGGGCGGGCATTTTGTCTTGCCAAGCGGGGCGCACCATGACGTGGCAGGTGGCGCAGGTGAGGGTGCCGCCACAGTCGGCGGCAATGCCTTCGATGTCGGCGGCTGAGGCCGCTTGCATCAAACTTTGGCCAACTTTGCCTTGAATGGTTTGGCCTTGGGTGTTGCCGTGTTCAAAAAAAGTGATGTGGATCATGGTGTGACTCAGGTGTGTGATTCCGCCAATACCGGCTCGCCGCGCAAGGTGTGCGAAAAGGCTTGGGTGATGTGCAAGTCCATCATCTGGCCGATCAGCCGTTCAGACTGAGGGCCCGCTTGGAAGTTGACGATGCGGTTGCATTCGGTGCGCCCCATCAGCTCGGTGGCGTCTTTGCGCGACCAGCCTTCGACCATCACGCGCTGCACTGTGCCGACGCGCTGCACATTGATGGCGCGCATGTTGTCGTCGATGATTTTTTGCACTTCTTGCAAACGGCGCAGCTTGACGGCGTGCGGCGTGTCGTCGGCCAAATTGGCAGCGGGCGTGCCGGGGCGCGGGCTGAAGATGAAGCTGAACGAGTTGTCAAAATACACATCGTGCATGAGCTTGATGAGTTTTTGGTGGTCCTCGTCGGTCTCGCCCGGAAAACCGACGATGAAGTCTGAACTCATGGCCATGTCGGGGCGAATGGCGCGCAGTTTGCGCACCGTGCTTTTGTATTCCATGGCGGTGTAGCCGCGTTTCATGGCCATCAAAATGCGGTCGCTGCCGTGCTGCACGGGCAGGTGCAAATGGCTCACCAATTGCGGCACTTTGGCGTAGACGTCAATCAGGCGCTGGGTGAATTCGTTGGGATGGCTGGTGGTGTAGCGAATGCGCTCAATGCCCGGAATTTCGGCCACGTATTCGATGAGCAAGGCAAAGTCGGCAATCTCGGCTGTGTTGCCCATCGTGCCTCGGTAGGCGTTGACGTTTTGGCCCAGCAGCGTGACTTCTTTCACGCCTTGCGCGGCCAAGCCCGCCACTTCGACCAGTACGTCATCAAACGGGCGGCTGACTTCTTCGCCACGGGTGTAGGGCACGACGCAATAGCTGCAGTATTTGCTGCAACCTTCCATGATGCTCACAAAGGCGCTGCCGCCTTCGACGCGGGCGGGGGGCAAGTGGTCGAATTTTTCGATTTCCGGAAAACTGATGTCCACCTGCGGGCGCATTTGCGCTTCGCGTTGGTTGAGCAACTCGGGCAAGCGGTGCAGGGTTTGCGGGCCAAACACCACGTCCACATAAGGAGCGCGGGCAATGATGGTGTCGCCCTCTTGGCTGGCGACGCAGCCGCCCACCGCAATTTTGACGCCCTTGGCTTTCAGGTGCTGGATGCGTCCGAGGTCGGAGAACACCTTTTCTTGCGCTTTTTCGCGCACCGAGCAGGTGTTGAAGACGATCAGATCGGCAAGTTCGGGGTCGTTGGTTTTTTCGTAGCCTTGGGCAGCGCCCAAGACATCGGCCATTTTGTCGGAGTCGTACTCGTTCATTTGGCATCCGAAGGTTTTAATAAAGACTTTCGGACTCATAGCAAAGCGCTCCCTTGGGGAGTGATGCAGCGTTTCATGGTGTTCATCCAGAGGCTGTTTAAAAATCAAATTGTAATTGCCCACCAAACTAATTGGAGGTGATTCTTCTAGAAATGCGCAAGAAGCGGCAATAATTTGCCGTTTTGAGAAGTGGTTAAAGCTTATTCAAGTTTGAGCCGATACCACAAGACATGCTCACGTGTGTGTGTTGCCACACGCAACGTGATGAAACAAAAACAATGCATCCAACCAAAGTGAATGGCCATGAAAAAATATCTACGTTTACTAATTGAAATTGTCATGGGCTTGCTACTGGCTGGCGCCTTGGCGTTTAGCTACTGGAGCTACAACGGCAAGGCTCACGCCATTGATGAGCTCACCGATGTCTCTGAAGGCGTGGACGAGACCAAGCAAGAGCTCGAAAAAGTCAACAAAGAGTTGGCAGAGACCAAAGAAAAGGCGGCTTCTTTTGAGCCTGCTGCGCGCGAATTGGCGGCTGTCAAAGGATCATTTGAAAACGGCGTGGTCTTGCAAGACTATGAGGCTTTCATCAAGGCGCAAAAAGGGCCTGTCATCAGCGAGCGACAGTTGGGCTTGGGTGCTTTGCGTTTGTTGACCAAAGGCGCACAAGACCCTGACACCATCGCGGCATATCAAAAAGCCTTGGAAATGGCCGAATGGTCATCACGTTTGAAGTCGATTTGTGCGGCACAAAATGCGTTGGTGGCTGCGGGACAAAAAGTCAAAGTGTTGGCCGATTGTGTGCAGGCAGAAGAACCCGCTAAAGAAAAACACGTCGTTCATTGGGCTTATGAAGGCGAAATGGGACCCGAAAATTGGGGTGAAGAATTCCCCACTTGCGGTTCAGGCAAAAAACAGTCGCCTTTGAATATCGTGGGACCGTTTGAGAAATCAAAAGACGTCTTGAGCGTGAGCTACAAAGAAGGCCCATTGAAAATGCTCAACAACGGCCACACGATTCAAGTCAATGTGGAGCCCGGCAGCACGCTCAAGCTCAACAAAGAGGTTTACAACTTGCTGCAATTTCACTTTCACCGTCCCAGTGAAGAGCAAATTGATGGCAAACCCATGGCGATGGTGGCGCACTTTGTGCACAAGAATGCCGAAGGTAAATTGGCCGTGGTAGGTGTGTTGTTGAACGAAGGCAAAGACAGTGAGGCCATCAAAACGCTGTGGGAAAACGCGCCCAAGTCTGAGGGGCCAGAGGTTGTCGTGGAGGGCGTCAAATTCAACCCCAGCAGTTTGATTCCTGCGGCGCTCACGCACTATCACTACGAAGGCTCTTTGACGACACCGCCTTGTACAGAAGGCGTGCAGTTCTATATCTTGAAAACCACAGTGGATATTTCAAAGAAACAAGTCAATGAATTCCCATTCAAACGCAATGCCCGTCCGGTGCAGCCGGCCAATGGTCGCGTGATCACTGCCAATTGATCTATGAGGTCCAGCGAGGGCCCATAGAAACAAAAAAACGCCTGCTGTGTAAGCAGGCGTTTTTTTATGGGTGAATTTAAATCAGCTTCAAGCGCTCTGACGATGGCACAACGCGCGTCAAACGAACGCCGTAGCGGTCATTGACCAAGACCACTTCACCTTGGGCGACCACTGAGTTGTTGACCAACAAATCCAGTGGTTCGCCTGCAATGCGGTCGAGTTCCACCACGCTGCCTTGCGTCAGTCGCATCAGGTCTTTGATTTTGATCTCTGCTTTGCCCACTTCAATGGACAAAGTGACGACGATGTTTTGCAGCACCTCGGGGTTGATGTTGCCGGGCATCATGGGCTTGAAGTCTTCAAGAGAAGGCTCCATGTGTTGCAGATCGTCCTCATGGGCTGTCTCGGCTTCGAGTCCAGGTGACACGTCGGCTGCTGGCACAGGAGCTTCGGACTCGGGTGTGGGGTTTTCTTTGTTGTCTGTCATGATTGAATCCTATCTTTCAAGCTTTGCCATGAACATGTTCGTGGTCGATTTGCACGGCCACTTGTGAGCCTCGTGTGCCAACAGCCACATGGAATGCGGGAACGCCATTGGCGCTCATCAAGGCGGTTTCGTCCTTTTTGAAGAACAGCAATTCGCCTTCGCGTAAGTTGTTGAGGTGGTGCAAGGTGGTTTTGATTTCGCCCAGAGAGACGCGCAAATCCAACTTGGCATCGCCCACAGCCGCGGCAAGCTGTTGACGCCAAATTTTGTCGGACTCTTCGTTGCCATCGCCGCTTTGGAGGCGGCTGCTGAGCAACTCGCGTACAGGCTTGAGGGTGGCGTAGGGGTAGACCAAGTCGATGAAGCCCCGTCCGCCGCTGGCTGTGGCATCGGCCTCGAAACGGCTGAGAACCACCAAGTCGTTTTCGTCTGCAATTTGTGCAAACTGAGGATTGATTTCTGAGCTGATGTGCTCGCATTCCAGCGGCAGCAGCGGCGACCACGCTTCGGTGAGCGAGCGAAAGAAAACTTCCAAAATGATCTTGATGATTCGACTTTCGGTGGGAGTGAACAAGCGCCCTGAGGGCAGCTCACCCACGCCTTTGCCAAAGCCGCCAAAAAAACTATCGAGTGAACTAAACACCACGTTGGGGTCGATGATGATCACCGAGTTGCCACGCAACGGGTTCATGCGCACGATGTTGACCGACAAAGGTGCTTTGAGGCCTTTGAGGTAGTCGCCGAATTTGAGAATTTGCACGCGCGTGGGGTTTACGCGCGGGCTGGTTCTTAGAACTTCGAGCAGACCAAGTCGGAACAAGCGAATGAAGCGCTCATTGATCATGTCCACCGATGAGACATTCACGCCCAAGCTGCTGTCTTCGCTGGCGAGGTCGTGTTTGCGCACCCGCACGCGGGTGTTAAAGCCGGTGTCGGTCTCGATGGAGCCGTCTTGCACGCCGCTTGAGAGTGCAGACAGTTCTTCTTCCGAGAGCAGGTTTGATTTCATGGTGTATGGATTTATTGCATCACAAAGGAGGTGAAGAACACGTCTTCAATGCCGCCAAAGTCTTCGTATTTCATCAAGATTTGGTTGACCACATCTTTGATTTTTGCAGCCAAGTCGGTGCGGAATTCGGGTTTGAGGACATCAGCTTCGGTCGATTGACGCATCACATCCAAAATACCTGAACGAATAGCAAACTCGTGTTTCTTGACGTTATCAAACACACGGTCGTCATAGTGCGTCATGAGCGCAATTTGCACCACCATCACCTTTTTGCTGCCGGTGATGTTGGTCATGAACTCTTTGTCAATTTGCATGTAGCTGTTTTCAAAGCGCGTCGCCTCAGCACCTTTTTTGACCTTTTCGGGGCCTTCAGGTGTGGCTTCTTTGGCATCGGTGGCTTCTTTTTCAAGCTCATCTACTTTTTCATGTGCAGCGGCTTCGCTCTTGTGTTCAAAGTAACCTGAGGCAAACAACGTGCCCATGACCACGCCAGCGATCACGATGATCGTTGCCAACACAATGACCAAAATTAAAAGAATGTTTTTCTTCTTTTTCGGTGCTTCTTCAACTTCTTCGGTTTCGGGTGCTGCGGTTGCCATGGTGATTACTCCTGTTATTCAGATTGTCGTTTGTCTTCAAGCAAAAAGATCAAGGATGCTTGAGCTCTCGCTGGGTGACTTGACTGGATTGTCGCTCTGCGATTCGTTGGCTGTACTGTTGAGTCGGCTCGAGTTTTCCATTACTTGAGGCTGACTGGACGATTGTTGCGAATTGCCTTGTTGGCCGCCTTGCGACTGACCGCTGGTGTTTTGTCCAATTTGAACCTGACCCGCCTGAATACCAAAGTTCCCAAGCGTTTCGCGCAAGCGCGCTGCAGCGTTTTGTAAAAGGTGGCCGGTCAATGGGTTGTCGACGTTGAAGCTGGCGTTGAGTTTGCCATCTTTCATTTCGAGCTGAATTTCTACGCCGCCCAAATTGGCTGGACGCAGACCGAATTTCATTTTCCATTGGCCATCGTTCAATTGTTTGTGCATCCGGGTTGCCATTTCGGTGGCTAGGTTGTCACTCAATTGGTCGTAAACCTCTTGCATCTTGGCTTCTGAGGGGGCTTGTGCCGCTTGCGTGGCTGGATCGGCGGGTGGGTTGGTGTTGCTGCTGGCAGCCGCGGCTGTAAGCGTGGCAAAGCCTTGACCAAAACCGCCATTGCTTGCGCCTTGTTGTCCGGTGTTGTTGCCGCTGAAGTCGCCTGCGGCCATGCCTGAGCTCAAAGCGGCAACATCGTTGGCGGAGACGCCCGTGTCAATCAAATGCAATGCGTCAACGGTGCTCAAGGCTGAGTCGCTTGTAAACGCTGCGCTGCTTTTCAAGGCCGTTGCAGAGGTGCCGCCCACAATGCCGGCAGATGCCGACACCACTTGCGGTGCGAAAGCCAGATTGCTGGTGTTGTCGATGGTGTTTGCCAAAACAGTGGCCGAATTTTGCATCGATGTCACGGCTTGCGCTTGCGTGCTGGCTGGGCTGCTGGCGGGGTTTGCAGCCGCGCTTTGTGTCACTTCAAAGGAAGTTACGCCCATGGCTGCCAATTGCGAGGCCGCGCTTGACTGAGTAGCTGCTTGCTGCGTTGCCGAGGAGGGCAGAGCCGATTGGGCCTTAGCGCTGGCCTGACTCAGCGTTGCGGCACTGGAGGCGTCCACGCCCGCCGCTACGCTGCTTGAAGACGTGCTGGGATTGAGTAGCTTGGCGATGGCTGAGTCTTCCAACCCCATGGACTGTGCAAATGCGGTCAGGCTCTCGGGACTGGTGGCGTTATTGGCCGGGGTCACGATGGAGAGCTTGGGGCTCAAGGTCACTGTTTTGAGCTCTGACGAATTGTCATTGCTTTGAGAAGTGCTGGAGATCAGCGCCACGTTTTTGAGCCAAGGATTGCTCAGCATGGCGTGCGCCATCACAGGCGCTTGACCGGAGGTGGAAGACACCAAGGTGACGTCCGTCCCAGCCGATGGTGCTGACTGTGCGGCGGCTACCCCGGTCAAAGCTGTGGCAGTGGCGGCTTGTGTGGGATTGAGCACAGGCGCCGCAGGTGGCAAATTCAGCGCCAAACCAATAGGGGTGAGGGTGGTGAGCGGAGTCGCTGGGGTAGAAAGCTTGCTGTCTTTGGGGTCGACCCCTGCTTTGGTTTTGGGTGCATGTGCAAGTGGGTTTGCCGCAGACGGCTCACCAGCTGGCGAATGGCTGGCGCCAGCCGCGTCGCGCAGGCTCACCTGTGTTTGTGCGTCCTCGAGGGGATGTGCATTGGTGCTGCGCGCTTGTTGTGCGTCTTGAAGGTTTCTGTCAGCCGCGTTGTCGTTGACGCTGTTCAATCCTTGTGCGGCTTGGGTCAACTGGCTGGAGTCGGCCAGTTGCTGCTTTTGTAAGGAGGGCAGGCGCTGGAACTGGCGCGCCATGATTTGGGCGAAATCAACACCCAAACTCGCGCCTGCGACCGGACGCACACCGACCGCCTGCCCCGCTGCTGGGGAGGTGTTGGTGCTGGTGGTTGCAGGCGTTGTGGCTGGCAACTGATTGGGGCTTTGCAAGTTCATGGCATTTCAAAAATGGATGATTCCGCGTTGTTAAGCAAGAATCGTGACAGGTTAGATTTTGCCGCTCCAACAGAACCTGGTGATTTTGAGAACAGTGTCAGTTCATGTTGGCACATCGCTTGCTTTACAAACCTGCAGACGATGTTTTTCATCGCAGAATTTCAACAAAAGTACCAACAAATCACTGGATTTCACACATGACCACGATTTCTCTGTCAACGATTCGACAGAACTTGTCAAAGTTTGATCTCTCCGGACTCAGTATTCCGGTGGTTGTGCTCGTCATCATGGCAATGTTGGTATTGCCGCTTCCGCCGCTTTTGCTGGATTTTCTCTTCACTTTCAACATATTAGTCAGTCTTGTGGTCATCATGGTGGCCATTGCCACTCGAAAACCTCTTGAATTTTCATCCTTTCCAACTGTGCTGCTGTTTGCCACTATGTTGCGCTTGGCGCTGAACGTGGCTTCCGCTCGCGTGATCTTGGTTCACGGCCATGAGGGCGCGCATTCGGCGGGACGCGTGGTTGCCGCTTTTGGCGAATTTGTGATTGGCGGTAATTATGTGGTGGGCTTCATCATCTTTGGTATTTTGATGATCATCAACTTTGCTGTGGTGACCAAAGGCGCAGGACGTGTCTCAGAAGTGAACGCTCGCTTTACCTTGGACGCCATGCCCGGCAAACAAATGTCCATCGATGCTGACTTGAACGCAGGCATCATCGACCAGGACACGGCCAAAAAACGCCGCGCTGAGCTGGCGCAGGAGTCAGATTTTTTCGGCTCCATGGACGGTGCCTCTAAATTTGTCAGCGGCGACGCGATGGCAGGCTTCCTGATTTTGATGATTAACTTGATCGGTGGGCTGATCATTGGCGTGGCGCAGCACGATTTGCCGGTGGGCGAAGCGGGCAAGCTCTATACCTTGCTTACGATTGGTGACGGCTTGGTGGCGCAAATTCCATCCTTGTTGCTTTCCTTGGCAACCGCCATCATCGTGACGCGTGTGACGACGGCTGAATCGATCACGGAACAAGCGGGCACTCAACTCTCCAACCCCAGCGCCTTGTTTATTTCCGGCGGTATTTTGATTGTGCTGGGCATGGTGCCCGGTATGCCGCACCTGATGTTCTTGTGCTTGGCCGCGGCCTCCATGGGTTTGGGCCTGATGGTGGTGTCGCGAGAAGTGCAAGACACACACGAACAAAAGGCCGAAACCGAAGCCGCAGCCGCCTCGGCTGCCAGCTCACCCAAAGAGCTGGATTGGGATGACGTCGATCAGGTCGATTTGATTGGCTTAGAAATTGGCTACGGTTTGATTCCGCTGGTCAACACTGAAACCGGTGGTGAGTTGATGAACCGCGTCAAAGGCGTGCGCAAAAAACTCTCCGCAGAGCTGGGCTTTTTGGTGCAACCGGTTCGCATCCGAGACGACCTCAATATTGATCCCGACGCCTACAACATCATCCTCAAAGGTGTGGTGCGCGGCAAAGGTGAGGTCAAAGTTGGGCGCGAATTGGCTATCAACCCAGGCCATGTCTACGGCAAGATCGAAGGCTTGCAAACCCGCGAACCCGCGTTTGGTTTGGAAGCGGTCTGGATTGAGCCTTCGCAACGTGATCAAGCACGCACTTTGGGCTACACCGTGGTCGATGCGGCCACGGCCATCTCAACACACTTGAATAAAGTCTTGCGTGAAAACGCATCCGAGATGATCAGCCACGACGAAACTCAGCAGTTGCTCAACAAACTTGCCGCCAAATCTCCCAAATTAGTGGAAGACTTGGTGCCTGCGAAATTGTCTTTGGGTTCGTTGACCCGCATCTTGCAAAACTTGCTCAATGAATCGGTGTCGATTCGCGATATGCGCACGATTGCCGAAGCTCTGATTGACGCGAGCACTCGCACCCAAGATCCCGACCAACTGACTTCCATGATCCGTCCTAAATTGGGTCGCATGATCATGCAAGCCTTGGTTGACGGCGACAACAGTTTGCAAGTCATGACACTTGAGCCCACGCTGGAGCAGCTGCTGCACAACGTGTTGCAACAAAGCCAACCTGGCCAACCTGTGGTGTTGGAGCCGAGCTTGGCCGAAAACCTTTTTGCTGCATTGCGCCAAGGTGCGCGTGCATTAGAAGAAATGGGACATCCCGCCGTTTTAGTTGTCTCGCCCGTGATTCGTGGCTGGCTTTCCAAAGCCGCACGTTTTCGGGTGAACGACTTGACCGTCTTGTCCTACAGTGAAATTCCAGATGACCAAGCCGTCAAAGTGATCCATACGGTGGACACCAAGACAGCCCAATCTCCGGCCTGACCCCAGTGATGAACCAGTGAGCTGACACATGGAACTCAAACGAATCCTCGCCCGCGACGCACGCGCTGCCAATGAAAAGGCTATTGCCCAATTTGGCTCTGACGTGATGATCATCTCTAGCAGCCAAGTCAATGGCATGACCGAACTCATCGTTGCGGTGGACTTGCCGCCCATGCCCACAGAGGAGGCAGAGCCTTACCTCAAGCATGAGTTTGCCCGAGCCCCACATGCCGAGTCCAAAGGTAAGTTTGATGTGCTGTTGGGTCAAAACTTGGAAGACAACAAGCGCTCGGCACGTCAATCGCAGGCAACGCAAGCGACGCAGCCGATTGTGGAAGTCAAACCCAAACCCAAAGCTGCTTTTGTGGCGACTAAGCCCGCTGAGGTCAAAACCCAACAGCCCAGCCAAGACCGCGTGAGCGAGCAAGCCCAAGCGCAATATCTCGCCCAAGTGCAAGCCCAAAAGCAAGACAGCGAGCGGGTGCGTGAAGTGGTGTCTCAAGTGCGCGAAGAACTCGCTTCCTTGCGCCGTGAATTCAAACTCAGCCAACAAGTCGCCGCTTGGCAAGGCAGCATGCCGCTGCATCCTGCGTTGGGTCCTTTGCGCGATGCACTCAACGATGCACCCATTCCCGTGGCCTTGCGTGCTTTGTTGATCGACACCATCAAAGATTTTGACAACCTCCAAGAAGCCATGTCTTCGCTCAAACGGCAACTGGCCCACACCATCGAGCAGCAAACCGTTGTTGCGCCCAAATCTGGCGTGCACGTGCTGGCCGGCCCCTCGGGAGCTGGCAAATCCATGATGGTGGCGCGTTTGGCCAACTTGGCAGCACAGCAAGCGGGCAGCGAAAAAGTGTTGGTGGTGAGCTTTCACGACCAGCGCGCAGGTGCTTGGAGTCAAACCCAATTGTTGTGCGCTCACTCTGGTGTGGACTGTGTCCGTGCCACCAGTGCTGGCACTTTAAAACTTTTGCTCGAAGAAAACGATGGGCGACAACTCATTTTGATTGACACACCCGGTGTACAAATGAATGAACGCTTGGCCGATATTCGCGCAGTAGCTAAAAACGTTGAATTTCATGCAGTTGTGCCCGCAGATTCATCATCAGCCACCATTCGACGCGTGTTCGAAAACACCGACAATGTGTGGAGCAGCTTGATGTTGAGCAAACTCGATGAGTCAAGTCAGCCTTGGGCCTTGCTGCAATTTTTGAGTGACCGCACAGTCGCGGTTTCAGTGGCAAGCCAAGGTGAGAGAGCGGCAGATTTGTTGCAAGAA
The DNA here is from genome assembly GCA_903832625.1 of uncultured Burkholderiales bacterium. Lineage (GTDB taxonomy): Bacteria > Pseudomonadota > Gammaproteobacteria > Burkholderiales > Burkholderiaceae_C > Limnohabitans. Next base: position 14,034 of record CAILCI010000007.1, read on the forward strand.
TTGAGTTTGTCTGACTTGGTCGATTGCGCACTTGACGGTTTGGGCTTGGCTAAACAAAACAGTCAATCAGATCGCGAGTCCGCACTGAGTGCTCTAGCAGGATCCAAGTTGGCAGAACTTTCTGCACGTACCCAAACAGAACCACAGGCCTGAACATGAGTCCAATTCGTCACACAGAAGTCATCGGCATTGCCAGCGGTAAGGGCGGTGTGGGCAAGACCACCACTTCCATTAACTTGGCGGTGGCTTTGACACAGCTCGGTCACAGCGTCATGTTGTTTGATGCGGATCTTGGCCTAGCCAATGCGCAAATTGCGTTGGGCGCACGGGCTGAATACAACTTGGGACATTTTTTGTCTGGCCAAAAAAGCTTGACCGAAATCATGATCACCACCCGCCAAGGCGTGAAGCTCATTCCGGGCGCATCTGGAATGCAGGAGTTGGCGGGTTTGAGTCAAATTCAAGCGGCAAGCATTGTGCAGTCCTTTGGTGTGCTGGCTGACGATATCGATTTTTTGATTGTTGATATTGCAGCGGGCATCTCGCCTTCGGTGCTGTCGTTTTTGTCGTCATGTCAGCGTCGCTTTATCGTGGTCAAGGATGATCCTTCTTCGATCGCTGATGCTTATGGCACCATCAAAATTCTCAGCAAAGAGATGGAATTAGACGAAATTTATTTGATTCCAAACA
>CAILCI010000008.1 GCA_903832625.1 uncultured Burkholderiales bacterium
CACAGGCGGGTTGGTGATCACCACAGTCGAAGGCACCACTGGACGCGACACGTAGACCGCCGTGCCCACTGCCGCGCCAAAAACCACAGGCGCCAACCAAGGATCGTAATAGCCTCCCCAGCGGTAATAACCACGGTAGCCATGCGGACCATGCGCTTGCGCCAAAGGCAATACAGCACACAACACAGCAGCCACGCCAGCGATACGCAACTTAGAAGAAATTCTCATTTTGGATTCTCCAAACAATGCACGATTTTGGCGCAATCTGGGTCAACGATCAATGACTAGGACGTAAAGCTGACTCCATGCTCAGCGCCATCGAGGCCAAAGCCGCATCCTGCCCGCCAAGACATGACACCATCAAGCCCACTGGCAGTTCGCCTGCCATGTGGCAGGGCAAGCTGATCGAGCACCCGTCCAGATAATTGATAGCTGCAGGGTTGCGCAACAGCAAACGGTTGGCTTTGAAAAACGCCTCATCGCTGCCAAGCAAAGGTGCGATTTCTGGCGCAATCAAAGGTACGGTGGGACACAACATGGCGTCAAAACCTTGCAGCACGGCACTGGCTAGACCTATCCATTCGCGGCGTTTGTCGTGCAAAGCAATGTAGTCTGCTGCGCTCACGCCCTGCCCCAAAGCCATTCTGGCGACGACGCGGTGGTCTATCGTTCGCGCAGACACATGCGGGTCGAGGCTCTGTGCATTGCTTTGCGAACGCGCCAAACGTACATGGTGTGCAGCGTAACCCTCAACGGGCGAAAAACCACCGGGCTGGCTGCGCGGGGCAATGTCGCTCAGTTCAGCAAAAGTGATCTCCACCACCTCAGCCCCAGCGGCGGATAGGCGCGACAAACTGCGTTCAAAAGCGCGCGCTACGGCGGGCTCCATGTCATCCAACAGCAAAGTTTGTGGCACAGCAAAGCGCAGTCCTTGGAGCGGCAAAGGCTTAGCTTTGAAATCATGCGCGGCCATGACGGCTTCTATATCCAAGCAGTCTTGCAAATTGTTGGCAATCACACCGACGGTATCCAAGCTGCGCGAGAGCTCCATCACGCCTTGTAGCGGCACGCGTGCCTGCGTAGGTTTAAAGCCCACCAAACCACACAAGGCTGCAGGAATTCGAACCGAGCCGCCCGTGTCTGTGCCCAGCGCCGCACGCGCCAAGCCCAGCGCCACTGAAACCGCCGCTCCCGACGAAGAGCCGCCCGGAATCCGCGCCAATGTGGCATCGCACGGATTGCACGGCGTACCGTAATGTGGGTTGATGCCCACGCCAGAAAACGCAAATTCACTCATATTGGTTTTGCCCACCAACACCGCACCCGCTTGGCGCAAGCGACTCACCACTGGCGCGTCGGCCTGCGCCACAGGCTCACCTTGGCAAACTGTTGTGCCAGCCATGGTGGTGTGCCCTTGCACATCGATGTTGTCTTTGAGGCTGATCATCCAGCCGTACAACCGGCTTGTCGACGCTGAACTCAGCTTGCGAACTTGCGCAAAGGCTTGCTCTTCAAGCAACTGCGTGAACACATGTTGTGCATGACTGAGCTTTGCGCGGGCATACACATCAATCAAACGAGCTTCGAGCGCTTGCGGTGTTTCTTGGGTATTCATCGTGGTTCGGTCGGACTTTGTGGGTTTCGTTGATTATGAAACAAGGCTTTTTAAATCTTTTTGATTGTTTTTCTTGAGCCATGTGTCAGGTTTTTAAGCGCTTGACACAAAAACTAAAGATAAATTTGCGAAAATACGCTTTTGCCTTTCGAGAAGAACAACGATGACACGTCAAGAAAAAACAGAGATTTCAAACGATGGCTTGCGCTACAAATCAAAAAAAGGCGGCTCACCTTTTGAAGGCCTAGGCCGCACAGGTGACACCATGAGCTGCATCAAATGCGGCGTTCACAAGCCCCGCAACAATGGCTCATTCAAGCGCATCTTAGGCTCCTCCATGTTTGTTTGCTTTGATTGCAGTCCGCCCAAAAAAGAGGCTGCTCCTGCAGAAACGGCCAAGGCTTAATGCCTTGATCAACAAAAAAGCGGCTCTCTGAGCCGCTTTTTTGTTGGGGCAAAATTTTTCATTCGACCCGTAACACGCCATTGGGCTTGAAGCCCAAATCAGCCGCTTTGCCTTTGCGGCCTCGCGCTGCGCGGGCGTTGTTCAAGCTGCGAATTTCCAAGGTTTCTTCGCGCTCTTTGCCGCCTCTGCCAATGCCGACCACGCGCACGCTGCGTGTGTAGGCCGCTGCGCCAGCCAAGCTGTCTTTGGCTTCTAAGTCGATGAGCATCAAGCCGCGACCACCTTTTTCCATGGCCTTGAGTTCAGACAATTCAAAGGTCAAAAAGCGCCCGCCCACCGAAGCACAAGCCACATGGGTGGCCGCTGGCACGGTCACGCTACCCGAGCCACCACTCACAGGCGACGGACGCCCCATGGTTTCGCCCTCGCCCACCGCAACAAATGCCTTGCCGCCTTTGTTGCGTGAAACCATGTGTTCGATGTTGGCCAAAAAGCCATAGCCACCCGAGCTGCTGAGCAAATACGTGGCGCTGGCCGGCCCCGCCAAGTAGTGCAGCAGTTGTGTGCCGCTTTCAAGATCGACCAAGGTGGTGACGGGTTGGCCATCGCCACGCGCCCCAGGCAAGGCCGAGACCGGCACGGAGTAGACGCGGCCATTGCTGCCCAAGGCAATGAAGATGTCCACCGTGCGGCACTCAAATGTGCCGTACAAACCGTCGCCGGCCTTGAAGGCGAAGCTGCTCGCATCGTGGCCATGCCCGGTACGGGCGCGCACCCAGCCTTTTTCAGAGACCACCACCGTCACGGGCTCGTCAATCACTTTGACCTCGGCCACGGCTTTTTTCTCTTCTTGAATCAGCGTGCGGCGTGGGTCGGCAAAGGTTTTGGCGTCGGCCTCGATTTCTTTGACCATCAAACGGCGCAGGGCTGTGGGGTTGCCCACAATTTCTTCCAGCTTGGCTTGTTCGTCGCGCAGCTCTTTGAGTTCTTGCTCGATCTTGATGGCTTCCAGACGCGCCAATTGGCGCAGGCGGATTTCCAAAATGTCTTCGGCTTGGCGTTCGCTGAGTTTGAAACGCGCCATCAAGGCCTGCTTGGGCTCGTCGCTTTGGCGGATGATGGCAATCACCTCGTCGATGTTGAGCAACACCAACTGACGCCCTTCCAAGATGTGGATGCGGTCGAGCACCTTGTTCAAGCGGTGCTGTGAGCGGCGCAAAATCGTGGCCGAGCGGAACTCGATCCACTCGGTCAGCATCTCGCGCATGGACTTTTGCACTGGCCGTCCGTCAATACCCACCATGGTCAAATTGATAGACGACGAAGTCTCCAAGCTGGTGTGCGCCAGCAAGGTGGTGATGAGCTCTTGCTGCTCAATGCGGCTGGTTTTGGGCTCGAAGACCAAGCGCACCATGGCGTCTTTGTTGGATTCGTCGCGCACCACGTCCAGCACCGCCAACACCGTGGCTTTGAGCTGAGTTTGTTCGGTACTCAGCGCCTTTTTGCCCGCTTTGATTTTGGGGTTGGTGAGTTCTTCAATTTCTTCCAACACGCGCTGCGTGCTCACGCCGGGAGGCAACTCGTTGACCACCAGCTGCCATTGGCCGCGTGCTAAATCTTCAATCACCCAACGCGCGCGCACCTTGAGCGAGCCGCGCCCCGTGCGGTAGGCCTCGGCAATGTCGGCGGCGCTGCTGATGATCTGGCCGCCGCCCGGATAGTCGGGCGCGGGCAAGAGCGTGAGCAACTCGGCGTCGGTCAGCTTGGGCGATTTGATGAGCGCCACACAGGCGTCCGCCACTTCGCGCAAGTTGTGGCTGGGGATTTCGGTCGCCAAGCCCACGGCAATCCCACTGGCGCCATTGAGCAAGGTAAACGGCAAGCGAGCCGGCAACTGGCGCGGTTCTTCGGTGGAGCCGTCGTAGTTGGGCTGAAAATCCACCGTGCCTTCGTCAATCTCGTCCAGCAACAGCGTGGTGATTTTGGACAAACGCGCTTCGGTGTAGCGCATGGCGGCTGCGCCATCGCCATCGCGGCTGCCAAAGTTGCCCTGCCCGTCGATGAGCGGATAGCGCTGCGAAAAGTCTTGCGCCATGCGCACCAGCGCGTCGTAAGCCGCTTGATCGCCATGCGGGTGGAAGCGACCCAACACATCGCCCACCACGCGGGCGCTTTTGACAGGCTTGGCGCCAGAGTTGCCGCTAAAGCCCAAGCCCATGCGAGACATGGAATACAAAATGCGCCGCTGCACCGGTTTTTGTCCGTCGCACACATCGGGCAAGGCGCGGCCTTTGACCACGCTCAAAGCGTATTCAAGGTAGGCGCGTTGGGCGTAGTGGCCGAGGGCTAAGTCGCCGTCTGCATCGGCGGAGGGGATATCTGTGATGAGTTCTGACATAAATGTATTGACTTAAACGTCCACCTCAATGCTATCGCCATGCAATTCCATCAACTCACGTCTGGCAGCGGCTTCGCCTTTGCCCATGAGTTGGGTGATGAGGCCTTCGGTCTGCGCAAAATCCAATGCGCCCAGTTGCACCGGCATCAAGCGGCGGGTGTCGGGGTTCAGCGTGGTGTCCCAGAGTTGTTCGGCACTCATTTCGCCCAAGCCTTTGAAGCGGCTGATGCTCCATGCGCCTTCGCGCACGCCGTCTTTGCGCAGCTTGTCCAAGATGGAGTGCAGCTCGCCTTCGTCCAGTGCATAGACCTTGGATGCTGGCTTTTTGCCGCGTGCTGGCGCATCCACGCGAAACAGCGGAGGCCTTGCCACATAGACATGTCCAGCTTCGATGAGTTTGGGGAAATGCCTGAAAAACAGGGTCAACAACAGCACTTGGATGTGTGAGCCGTCCACGTCGGCGTCCGACAAAATGCAGACTTTGCCGTAGCGCAAACCACTCAAGTCGGGGTTGTCGTTGGGGCCGTGGGGATCCACGCCAATGGCGACCGAGATGTCGTGAATTTCGTTGTTGGCAAACAAGCGGTCGCGCTCGACCTCCCAAGTATTGAGCACCTTGCCGCGCAGCGGCAAGATGGCTTGGCTTTCTTTGTTGCGTCCCATTTTGGCGCTGCCGCCTGCCGAGTCGCCCTCGACCAAAAACACTTCGTTGTCGGCTGTGTCTTTGCTCTCGCAATCGGTCAGCTTACCGGGCAACACGGCCACGCCGGAGCCTTTGCGCTTCTCGACTTTTTGCCCTGCTTTTTGGCGGGTTTGGGCAGCTTTGATGGCGAGTTCGGCCAGCTTTTTGCCGTAGTCCACATGTTCGTTGAGCCACAGCTCCAGCGTTGGGCGAACATGGCTAGACACCAAGCGCACTGCGTCACGCGAATTGAGGCGCTCTTTGATTTGTCCCTGAAACTGAGGATCGAGCACCTTGGCCGAAAGCACATAGCTGGCGCGGGCAAACACGTCTTCGGGCAAAAGCTTGACGCCCTTGGGCAACAAGGCATGCAGCTCAATAAAGCTCTTGACTGCCGTGAACAAGCCATCGCGCAAGCCGCTGTCATGTGTGCCGCCAGCGCTGGTGGGAATCAGGTTGACATAGCTCTCGCGCACCGGTTGGCCGTCTTCGGTAAAGGCCACCGCCCAAGCGGCGCCTTCGCCCTCGGCAAAGCTGTCGTGTTGGCTGTCGGCAAAACCTTCGCCTTCAAACATGGGAATGACCAACTCGCCGTTGATCGATTGCATCAAATAATCGCGCAGCCCGCCTTTGTAGAGCCACTGCTGAGTTTCTTTGGTTTTTTCGTTGACCAGCGTGACGTTGCAGCCGGGCATGAGCACCGCTTTGCTGCGCAGCAAATGCACCAACTCGTTCATGGGCAATGCCGAGGATTCGAAATACTTGGCGTCCGGCCACACACGCACGGTCGTACCTTGTTTGCGGTCGCCGCTGGCTTGTTTGCGCAAGCTGAGTTTTTCCACCACATCGCCGCCAGAAAACACCAAATGTGCCACCTGCGCTTCGCGGTAAGACGTCACCTCCATGCGCTTGGACAAAGCATTGGTCACGCTCACGCCCACGCCGTGCAAGCCACCCGAGAAGCTGTAAGCGCCGCCCTTGCCTTTGTCGAACTTGCCGCCTGCATGCAGTCGGGTGAAGACCAGCTCGACGACGGGCGCTTTTTCTTCGGGGTGCATGCCAAAAGGAATGCCGCGCCCATCGTCTTCGATGCTGACCGAGCCGTCGGCATGCAGCGTGACATTGATTTTTTTGCCGTAGCCCGCCAAGGCTTCGTCCGCCGCGTTGTCCAACACCTCTTGGATGATGTGCAAGGGGTTGTCGGTGCGGGTGTACATGCCCGGACGCTGTTTGACCGGTTCGAGCCCTTTGAGGACGCGAATCGAGCTTTCGGAGTATTGGGGAACTGAGGGGTTTTGCTGAGTTGCCATGGGCGCGAATTGTAGTCAGAATTGAATTTGACTACTGGATGAAAATACAGCTATTATCCACCACCTGTGTGACACCACCATTTTTAAAAGAGATCAAACACATGCAAACCATCGTCATCACTGGCGCATCCGACGGCATAGGCGCCGAGATCGCTCGCCAAATCGCCCGCAGCGACAAAGCCCAAGCCCAACTCGTGTTGGCGGCACGCAACGCCCAGGGCTTGCAAGCCGTGGCCGCCGAATGCCAAGGGCTGGGAGCCGCCGTGTTGGTGGTGCCCACCGATGTGTCCGACCCCGCCGCCTGTCGCGCCCTGATCGCCCAAAGCGTGGCGCATTTTGGCGGGCTGGATGTGTTAATCAACAACGCTGGCATTTCAGCGCATGCCCTGTTCAGCGATGTCCAAGAGCAAGACTTGGCTTGGTACGAAAACCTCATGCGCGTCAATCTATGGGGTAGCGTGTGGTGTACCCATGCGGCACTGCCGTTTCTCAAGCAGCGCCAAGGACGCATTGTGGCCGTGTCATCGTTGGCGGGCTTGGTGGGCGTGCCGGGGCGCACGGCTTACAGCGCCACCAAATTTGCCATGACCGGCTTTTTTGAAGCCCTGCGTACCGAGCTGATCGGCTCCGGTGTGAGCGTGACCACCGCTTACCCCGGCGTGGTGAACACCCAAATTCGCTACCACGGCTACAACGCCAAAGGCCAAGCCGCAGGCGTGAGCGGCCTCAAAGAAGACGGTGCGATGTCGGTGCAAACCTGCGCAGCACTCATCATCGAAGGCATGATGCTGCGCGAACGCGAAGTGGTGATGACCTTCAAAGGCAAAATTGGCCGTTTCATCAAACTCATCGCGCCCGGTTTGGTCGAACGGCTGGCTTGGGCCGCGGTGAAAAAAGAAGCTTGACACGACACCCATGAATTTACACGGCACACAAGCACCCAGCCCGTGGGTACAACGTTGGGCACATTTGCTCGATGCGCAGGTGAGCGTGCTCGATCTGGCCTGCGGCTGGGGCCGCCACAGCCGTTACCTCGCCCAACGTGGCCACCCCGTGGTGGCTGTAGACAAAGATGCCCAAGCCTTGGCCAGCCTTCACGGCGTGGCCGAAACCGTGCAAGCAGACATTGAAAACGCGCCTTGGCCGCTCGCAGGACGCCAATTTGGCGGTGTGGTCGTCACCCACTACCTGTGGCGCGATGTGTGGCCGCATATTTTGGAGAGCCTGCGCCCCGGCGGCGTGCTGATTTACGAAACCTTCAGCGCAGGCAACGAAACCGTGGGCAAACCCTCGCGCCCCGATTTTTTGCTGCGTACCGCAGAACTATTGACGCTATGCCAAGGGCTCAGGGTGGTGGCGTTTGAAGATGGCTTTTTGGCTTCGCCGGAAAGCTTCATCCAACGCATTGTGGCGGTGCGCGAGCCAGCGCAAACAGGGGCTTTGCGGCGCTACAGCTTGTGACGCTGCGTTTTGCCCGACACTCGTTAGAATGTGAGTTTTCCTCCCGACTGAATCAGCGGTTATGACACCTATTACTGGCAGCATCGTGGCCTTGGCCACTCCTATGCACGAAGACGGCAGCGTGGACTACCCCTGCCTGCGCAAGCTCATCGACTGGCACATCGCCGAAGGCACCGATTGCATCGGCGTGGTCGGCACCACCGGTGAATCGCCCACCGTCAACGTAGAAGAACATTGCGAAATCATTCGCGTCTCGGTCGAACAAGCTGCCAAACATACCGCACGTCATGTTCCCATCATGGCGGGCTGCGGCGCCAATTCCACCGCAGAAGCCATTGAACTGGCCAAATTCGCCCGAAAAGTCGGCGCACATTGCCAACTGCAAGTCGTGCCCTACTACAACAAGCCCACACAAGAAGGCCAGTACCAGCATTTCAAAGCCATTGCCGAAGCCGTGGGCGACTTGCCCACCGTGCTCTACAACGTGCCAGGCCGCACCGTGGCAGATATGGCGCACGACACCGTCATGCGCTTGGCGCAAATTCCGGGCATCGTGGGCATCAAAGAAGCCACGGGCAACATCGAGCGTGCGCAATGGCTCATCCGCGAAGCACCCAAAGGCTTTGCCATCTATTCAGGCGACGACCCCACAGCGGTAGCACTCATGTTGTGCGGCGGCCAAGGCAACATCAGCGTGACCGCCAACATTGCCCCGCGCCTGATGCATGAATTGTGCGTTGCGGCCATCGCAGGCGACGTCAAACGAGCGATGGAGATCCAATTCAAACTCATGCCCGTGCATAAAAACTTGTTTGTCGAAGCCAACCCTATTCCCCTGAAATGGGCCATGCAGCGTATGGGCTTGTGCGGCCCGACAATGCGCTTGCCCATGACGCAACTCACACCTGCGTATGAACCCATTGTTGAAGGCGCCATGCGCAGTGCCGGTTTGATTTGATTGTGAAAAAAATGTCTCTAAATTTGTCCTCGACACCCATACGCCTTGCCGTTTTGACTCTGTGTTTGGGAGTTTTGCAAGCCTGCAGCTCCTACGGTGAAGCCGGCGACAGCAAGGTCAATTACAAAAACCAAAGCACCGTCAAAACCGTTCCGCTCGATATCCCGCCCGACTTGACCCAACTGGGTCGCGACACCAAATACAACATTCCCGGTGGCACAGTCTCAGCCAGCAGCTTAAACAACAAGCCTGTCGCAGCTCAAAATGTGGTGGCGCCCAAGCAAATCAACGATGTGCGTATTCAGCGTGACGGTCCACGCCGTTGGCTGGTGGTCAATCGCCCTGCCGAAGCCGTATGGCCTGTGGTCAATACTTTTTGGAAAGAAGAAGGCTTTAGCTACGTCCTTGAACAACAAGACTTGGGTCTTTTGGAGACAGATTGGGCAGAAAACCGCGCCAAAATTCCGATGGACTTCATCCGTCGCACGATTGGCAAAGTGATTGACGGTATTTATTCGTCAGGCACCCGCGACAAATACCGCACCCGAATTGAGCGCAATGATCAAGGCGGCGTGGATATTTTCGTCACACACCGCGGCATGAGCGAAGAGTATGCAGACGCGGCCAAACTGCGCACTATGTGGATGGCTCGCCCCTCAGACCCCGAGCTCGAAGCAGAGTTTTTGGTGCGCTTGATGGTCAAGCTGGGCGTGAGCAACGAAAACGCGCAGGCCGCTGTTGCTCAGACTGGAGATGGGACTAATTTGGCCAGTCCCAGCTCGACCAATCCCAATTTGTTGACCCTCAAAGACTCATTCGATGTCTCTTGGCGTCGCGTCGGTTTGGCGCTAGATCGCACGGGCTTTACAGTTGAAGATCGTGACCGTGCGCAAGGCATCTACTTTGTGCGCTATGTCGACACCACCAACAAAGAAGAGCCAGGATTCTTCAAAAAACTCTTCAGCTCAACCAAGCCCGACAGCGGTCCACAAAAATTCCGTGTGATCGTCGCCAATGCCAGCGGCGTCTCGACCGTGAGTATTCAAAACTCAGAGGGCAAACCCGATCAAGGCGAGATTGCACAACGCATTCTCAAATTGTTGTCTGGCGAATTGAACTGATCCACCGCACAATCCGCGTTGCAGATTTGGGGCAACGCGGCAATCCAAATGCGCAAAAAAAAAGCCACCTGACGGTGGCTTTTTCGTATCAGTTAAAAACCGATTACTTGCTGGCAGCTTCTGAAGCAGGAGCGGCAGCGGCTGATGCGTCAGCAGCAGGAGCAGAGGCAGCTTCAGCAGGTGCAGCGGGAGCGGCAGCAGGAGCTTCTTTTTTACCGCAAGCCACGAGAGCAGCAGCAGCCAAGAGTGTCGCCAACAGGAGCGATTTTTTCATAACGGTTTTCCTTTGAGGGATTGAAACAATTTCTAGAAATTGCCGTGGTTTTTGCCACGACCAAGCTGATGGACTCGAGCCCTCCAACTCAACCAAAGATTATAGGGTAAATCCGCAGACCTTGATCTCATGCTGAATGCTGTTTGCCATTTATCCAACACAATGAAGCCAACCGGCCTCGCACCAGTCATTCAAAAGAATACTCGCCTCATCAGAGGCTAATGCCAACTGATCAGAACTCAAGTGACCTTGATCGGCCAACAAACGCATCAACTTGGCGTCAGCGCCCGCTGCGCGCCAGCTCTCGCCGTTCAAAAACACATGGTGCTTGTCATACAACATGCGGCTCTGTTTATCAAGTTGCACAGCTTTTTTCTTGCGTGGCACTTGCCCCGCATCAAACCAGACGTGGGCTTTGGGTTCAGTCAAATATTCGCCTAAGGCACGCGCCAAATCTTTCGGGTCACGCAAGGCCTCTTGCAAGACAGAACGGGCAAAGTCCTGCAAAGCCTCGGGGATGGCTGCAGCGTTTTTGACAGCGACCTGACCCGGGTCTTGGTAGATGGCCTCGCCCAAGGCCTCATCGGCTTCATCGCTCAAACGCATGAGTAACTCACGCGCCAATTCGCCTTTTTGCGGCGCTCTAAACCCCACCGAATACGTCATGCATTCGCCAACAGCAATGCCATCGTGGGCATAGCGTGGCGGCAAATACAGCATGTCGCCTGGCTCTAAAACCCAATCTTGTTGGGCTTTGAAATGGGCAAGAATTTTCAGCGGCACGTCTTGGCGCAAAGTCAAATCTTTTTGCTGCCCAATGCGCCAATGGCGTTGGCCGTGGGCTTGGATTAAGAAAACGTCATAGCTGTCAAAGTGCGGCCCGACACCGCCTCCGTCTGCAGCCCAGCTGATCATCAAGTCGTCCAGACGCGCATCGGGTATGAAGCGGAATTGGCGCATCAGCATTGCCAAGCGCTCATCTTGTCCGTCAACGCCTTGCACCAACAGCGTCCAATCGCGCTCGCTGAGTTTGGGGAAGTCGCGCTTCTTGAACGGTCCGCGTTTGAGTTGCCACTCCCGCGCCGCACTGTCTTGTCCCAACACCAAACGGGATTCGACATTTTCGTTTTGCGCCAACTCAAAAAGCTGGCTGCGGCTGAGCAAGGGCTTGAAATTGGGGAAGGCCTGGCGCACCAGCAAGGGCTTGCGCTGCCAGTAATCGCGCATGAATTCGGTGGCCGAGAGGCCCCCCAGAAGTGTCAAAGGTGTGTGTGTGTTCATCGTGCGACAATTTTGCCCTATGGAAATTACTCAACACTGCGTGGTCGGCTTAACTTGGACCTTGAAAGACACCTTGGGCGAAGTGCTCGACGAATTGGACGAACCGGTCGAGTTCTTGCTGGGCGGCGACGATTTGCTGCACAAAATTGAAGAGGCCTTGCAAGGCCACGAAGCAGGTGCCAAGCTGGATTTGCACCTCGAACCCGAAGAAGCCTTTGGCGACTACGACGAAAACCTGGTGTTTTTAGAAGCGCGCAAGCTGTTTCCACCCGAGTTAGAAGAAGGCCACACGGTCGAAGGCCATGCCTTGCCCGAGGGCTGCAACCCTGACGCGCCGCGCAACGCGCTCTACACCGTGACCGATATTTACCCCGAGCATGTGGTCTTAGATGGCAACCATCCGCTGGCGGGCATTGCGATTCGCATCCATCTCAAAGTGGCCTCGGTACGCGAAGCTACCGAAGCTGAAGTGGGACGCGGCACCTTGGGCACCGGCTTCTTCAAAATCGAGAGCCAAGCGCCCGGCAACGATTTGTTGCACTGATGCTTACTGTTTTCCGGTGGAGCCGTAGCCGCCCTCACCGCGTTCGCTGGGCGCGGTGAACTCTTGCACCACATTGAACTGCGCTTGAACCACCGGCACGATGACCAATTGCGCCAAGCGCTCCATCGGCTCTAGGGTGAACGCCACATCGCTGCGGTTCCACGCGCTGACCATCAACTGGCCTTGGTAGTCGCTGTCGATCAATCCGACCAAGTTGCCCAACACAATGCCGTGCTTATGACCCAGCCCCGAGCGCGGCAAGATGAGCGCGGCATAGGCCGGATCGGCCAAGTGAATCGCAATGCCTGTGGGCACGAGCTGCCACGCATTGGGCTGCAAAGTCAGCGGTTCATCCAAGCAAGCCCGCAAATCCAAGCCCGCGCTGCCTGCAGTGGCGTATTGAGGGAGTTGATCGGCCATGCGGGGATCGAGAATTTTGACGTCGAGTTTCATGTCTGTTGTCGAAGAATAAAAAGGTTGTTGAAGTCCGCCTGCGCAGAGCCATGAGTCCAGAATTTGCGCAGCAATCAGCGCCGAATACGCCGTGCAATCTCAGCCACCAATTGCCGCGCCAGCACCAGTTTGTGAGCGTGCGGCAATTCTTGGCTGCCGTGGGCGTCCACCAAAAGCAAGGCATTGTCGTCCTGCCCAAAAGTGGCTGGGCCAATGTTGCCCACCAAAAGCGGCACGCCTTTGCGGGCAAGTTTGGCCTTGGCGTGATGGAGCAAATCATGGCTCTCGGCCGCAAAGCCCACACAGAATAATCCGCCCGACTGGGCGCGTTCTGACTGCGCCACGCCCGCCAAAATGTCTGGGTTTTCGGTGAACTGCAACACGGGCAAATCGCCCGAGCCGTCTTTTTTGATTTTGTGCTCAGCCACTTCGGCCACGCGCCAATCGGCTACGGCTGCGGTCGCCACAAACACGCTGGCCGCGTCCACATGTTGCAGCACAGCGGCCTGCATCTGCAAAGCGCTTTGCACATTGACGCGCTGCACACCGCGTGGCGTGGGCAAACTCACGGGGCCAGCCACCAGCGTGACTTGCGCCCCCGCCTCGGCTGCGGCGCGGGCAATGGCAAAGCCCATTTTTCCGCTGGACAAATTGGTGATGCCGCGCACTGGATCGATCTTTTCAAACGTCGGCCCTGCGGTGACCAACACATGCTGCCCCGCCAACAGCTTGGGCTGAAAGTGGGAAATCAGGTCGGCCAAAATTTCTTCTGGCTCCAACATGCGGCCATCGCCCGTTTCGCCGCAGGCTTGCTCGCCTTGTCCAACGTCAAGCACAAAGGCGCCGTCGGCCTTGAGTTGCGCCATGTTGCGCTGGGTGGCGGGGTGTTGCCACATTTCGCGGTTCATGGCGGGCGCCAACATCAGCGGCACTTGGGCGATGGGACGTGCCAAGCACATGAGACTGAGCAAATCGTCGGCGCGACCGTGGAGCAGCTTGGCCATGAAGTCGGCGCTGGCGGGCGCCACCAAGATGGCGTCGGCCTCCCGACTGAGGTTGATGTGTGCCATGTTGTTGGGCTCGCGCGCGTCCCACTGCGAGGTGTAGACGCTGCGGTTGGAGAGCGCCTGCATGGTCACAGGCGTGATGAACTGGGCAGCAGCCTCGCTCATCACCACTTGCACCGACGCACCCGCCTTGACCAAGGCACGACACAACTCGGCGGCCTTATAACAAGCAATGCCGCCGCTCAAACCCAAAACGATATGTTTGTTTGCCAAATCATTCATGGGTGCAATGTAACAGAGCGTCTATAATTTCAATTTCCACCTACCGGGCCATTCACAATGCCCGATCTGGCATGACTCAATTTGTATTCGTCACCGGCGGTGTTGTCTCTTCCCTGGGCAAGGGAATTGCTTCCGCCTCACTCGCCGCCTTGCTTGAATCGCGCGGCCTCAAAGTCACCCTCATCAAACTGGATCCCTACATCAACGTAGACCCAGGCACCATGTCGCCGTTTCAACACGGCGAGGTGTTTGTCACCGATGACGGCGCAGAAACCGACCTCGATCTGGGCCACTACGAGCGCTTCATCACGACGCGCATGAAAAAGGCCAACAACTTCACCACCGGACAAATCTACCAAAGCGTGCTCGAAAAAGAACGCCGAGGCGACTATCTGGGCAAAACGGTGCAAGTCATTCCCCACATCACCAACGAAATTCAAGACTTTGTGCGCCGTGGCGCAGGTGTTGGCACGCCCGACGCGGTGGATGTGGCGATTGTTGAAATTGGCGGCACCGTGGGCGATATCGAGTCGCTGCCCTTTCTTGAAGCCGCGCGACAAATGAGCTTGAAGATGGGCCCCAACCACGCGGCCTTTGTGCATTTGAGCTACGTGCCGTGGATTGCTGCGGCAGGCGAACTCAAAACCAAGCCCACCCAACACACGGCG
>CAILCI010000009.1 GCA_903832625.1 uncultured Burkholderiales bacterium
TGTCCTACCAAATGTTTGGGAATATCGTCTAGCTCATAAATAGTTAGATTAGTAAGGAACAACATGTCGCTAGCAAAGATTCTCGCCCCCTCTGAATTTCGCAAAATTCTTCTGCACATCGCAAAGAAGAAACATCACGCACGAAACAAAGCAATCGTCTATTGCAGTTTCTTTGGATGTATGCGAGTTGGCGAGATTGCAAGTCTCACAATCAATGATGTACTCAATCAAGATGGGTCAATCAAAGAAGAGGTCTATCTGAAACCTTCACAGACGAAAGGTTCGCGAGGACGCACTGTCTACTTTCCAACAAAGCTGCAAGACGAAATCAAGAGCTATCTAAGTGTCAGATTTGGACTCAAAGACAAAGACTTGAAAGTATTGAACTTCACTGACACAACCAAAGCATTGTTTGGCTCTCAAAAAAACACTCAGCGAGGTTTCTCTCCAAACACGCTGTGTCAGTGGTTCACTAAGCTGTACGCTGATTGCTCAATCAATGGAGCATCAAGTCACAGTGGAAGGCGTTGGGGAGCTACGCAATTGTGCGAACAGTCTGTGAATCCAAAAATCATACAGAAGATTTTGGGTCATCGTCAGTTGCAAACAACCATGCTCTATTACGAAGTCTCACCCAAGAGCATGAGAAACGCTGTTGAATTATTGAGTTGATTTGTCTTTGCACAACAGAATTAGCTCCCCCAATCTGTCTATATAGTGCTCTGTTAAAACTAACTTTCGACGACCTTTAGCGACTTGCCAACCATTCTTAACGCTTGCAATAACTCTATCGCGCCTAGCAAATGCATATTCAAGGTTTTTATCTCTTAAATTGACTGCAACAAATTCATTAGGAGGCATTCCTATGTCAACTACAACCTCTTTTGGGGTGAAGAATCTTGATGCAACAGACACGCCTACTCTCCCTATTAAACTCACGCTTGAAGCTATTAATGACATATTTTTTATGAATGAATTTTTACTGACTTCTCATGTTTTCGCTAGATTTTCTGAAGTTCATTAATTAATTCACGAAATGTTTTCACATGACTTGCGTTAAAAACTTCAAGCTGACTAACCATTAACTCAATTCAGTCTTTCGCTTCGCCATCGTCTACAACCTTATAAAGTCCTATTTCTATAAACTTTACGGTTTTTGAAGACTTTCTCAAGTCTCGTTTTCTCAGCTTGCTCCAAGTTGCCCCAACTAACTCTGCGTAATAGCTTTTTCCACTTGGCGTTTTGATTCCTTGTCTATTCAGAACATCGGCAATTTGCTGATTTGTAAAGCGTTCTGAGACCATTTGCCTCATAAGGTCGTGTCTGTAATTCCTTGAATCAGATAGAAAATTCAGTGACAACTGCCTCGTTGTCACTAATATTGATAACAAAAGAACTAAATCATCCACCCTATCTGTTATACGAAACTTACTCCACTGTCACCGACTTAGCCAAATTCCGAGGCTTGTCCACATCCGTCCCCCGCGCACACGCGGTGTGATAAGCCAGCAACTGCAATGGCACGACGTGCAAAATGGGTGACAGCACGCCGTAGTGCTCGGGCATACGAATCACGTTCACGCCTTCGCTGCTTTCAATGTGCGTATCGCCATCGGCCAGCACATACAGCACGCCGCCGCGTGCACGCACTTCTTGCATATTGCTTTTGAGTTTTTCCAACAATGCGTCGTTGGGCGCAACCGTCACCACGGGCATGGCGCTGGTCACCAAGGCGAGTGGGCCGTGTTTGAGTTCGCCTGCGGCATAGGCTTCGGCGTGGATGTAGGTGATTTCTTTGAGCTTCAACGCGCCTTCCAAGGCAATGGGGTAATGCGTGCCGCGCCCCAAGAACAAGGCGTTTTCTTTGCTGGCAAATTCTTGCGCCCACGCCATGATTTGCGGCTCTTGCGCCAACACCGCTTGCAGTGCGGCAGGCAGGTGGCGCATGTCTTTGAGGTATTTGGCTTCGTCGGCCTCACTCAAATGGCCTTTGGCTTGTGCCAGCGCCAAGGTGAGCAAAAACAGCGCCGCCAATTGCGTGGTGAAAGCTTTGGTGGACGCCACGCCAATTTCTGCGCCTGCGCGGGTCACATAGGCCAGCTTGCATTCGCGCACCATGGCGGAGGTGGCGACATTGCAAATCGTCAAGGTGTGTTCCAGCCCCAAGCTTTGCGCGTGTCGCAGCGCGGCCAAGGTGTCAGCGGTTTCGCCCGATTGGCTGATGGTGACAACCAAGGTGCTCGGATTGGCCACCGATTCGCGGTAGCGGTATTCGCTGGCAATTTCAACTTGGCACGGAATTTTGGCAATCGCCTCCAACCAATACTTGGCCACGCAACCGCTGTAATAGCTTGTGCCACAAGCCAAGATGAGCACGTTGTCCACCGCTTTGAACACGCGATGCGCACTCGCGTGGCCACCCGAATGCACGCCGTCAAACAACTCGGGCACGATGCCCTCAATGCCTTCCAAGGTGTCGGCAATGGCGCGGGGTTGCTCAAAAATTTCTTTTTGCATGTAGTGGCGGTATTGGCCGAGTTCGGCTGCGCCGCTGTGCGCGTGCACGGTTTTGACTTCGCGCTGCACGGCTTTGTTGTGCTTGTCAAACACCCAGTAGTGGCCGAGTTGAATGTCCACGCGGTCGCCGTCTTCAAGGTAGACGATTTGATCGGTCACACCCGCCAAAGCCATGGCATCGCTGGCCAAAAAGGTTTCTGCGCCGCCCAGGCCCACGCCCAAAATCAGGGGCGAGCCAGCGCGCGCGCCAATCACGCGCTGCGGCTCGTCTTTGTGGAACACGGCAATTGCATACGCGCCATGCAAACGGGTGAGCGCGGTTTGCACCGCCTCGAACAAATCGCCGTTGTAGAGGCTGTCCACCAAATGCGCGATCACCTCGGTGTCGGTTTGGCTGTTGAACACATAGCCCAGGGCTTGCAATTCGGCGCGCAGTTCGTCGTGGTTTTCAATGATGCCGTTGTGCACCAAGGCCACGCGCCCGGGCTTGTTGGTGTCTTGTCCGCTGCCGTGGCTGAAATGCGGATGCGCGTTGTGCACCGCAGGCGCACCGTGGGTGGCCCAGCGTGTGTGCGCAATGCCCGTGCCGCCTTGCACATGGTCGTGCTCAATTTGCGCCATCAACTCCGACACCCGCGCCGTGCTGCGCGCACGTTGCAAACCGCCTTGAATGTTGCCCAAACTCGCCGCATGAACCGCCACACCGCAGGAGTCATAACCCCGATATTCCAAACGCTGCAAACCCTGCACAAGAATAGGAACGATGTTGCGAGAAGACACTGCGCCGACGATGCCACACATAAAAGCTCTCCAATTGAGGCGAAAAGCTGATAGTAGGCCAATTGATGAGAAATTAATCTAAAAAATGATTGACTTATTGACTGTAAATTTCATAATAAGCATTGTTTGAAATTTAATTTCTTAAATAGTTGATTTATGCAAGAACTAGACAGCATTGATGTGCAATTGCTCCAATGTCTCCAGCTCGACGCCAGCCTGAGCAATGTGGCCTTGGCCGAGAAAGTCAAGGTATCGGCGCCCACTTGCCTGCGGCGCATCAAACGCTTGCATGACGAGGGCTGGATCGAGCGTCAAGTCGCCATTTTGAACGCCGACAAACTGGGCGCAGCGCTCGGTCACGCCTTGAGCGCCTTGGTCGAAGTTACCCTCGACCAACAAGGCGAAGAGCATTTGAATGCCTTTGAACAACGCCTGCACACCGAAGACGCCGTGCAGCAATGCTGGCGCGTCTCGCCCGGCCCCGATTTTGTGTTGGTGGTGCAAACCGCCGACATGCCCAGCTATTTGGCCTTGAGCCAGCGCCTGTTCACCCAAGCCGCCAATGTGCGCAATGTGAAAGCGTTCTTCAGCATCAAACGCGCCAAGTTCACGACGACGTGGCCGTTGCGTTGACGCAGCTTGGCAAATCCATACAATCGAAATCATGACGACCCGAAGCCTCACTGTTGATATTCCAGAGCCTCTGTTTGAGCAACTTGTTGCTCTGGCGCAGGCCACCTCACGCAGTGAAAACGGTGTTGCGCTTGAAGCCCTGGACCGATATGTCAATTCAGCAACCTGGCAAATTCACGACATAGAACAAGCAATTGCAGAGGCGGATGCTGGCTTGTTTGCAACAGATGAAGAAGTTCGTGCTGTGTTTGCAAAGTATGGCGCTTAAATGGACAGCCGAGGCGCTTCGTTCGCTTGACAACATCGCGGCATATATTGCACAACGTAACCCACAGCGCGCGACAACATTTGTCAGTGAACTGCGCGACAAAATTCAACGCTTAGAAACCTTCCCCGCGCTTGGAAAAGTAGGACGTGTTCAAGATACGCGTGAGTTGGTGCTGCATCCCAACTACATTGCGATCTACCGAATTCGCGGCAGCGACGTTCAGATATTGCGCATCCATCACGCCGCCCGCCAAGCCTAAACCTATTTTTTCTTCACAGGCCGCTTGTAATTCGCAATGCTGATTTGCTTGCCCCGCGCCACGCTCAAGGCGCCGGCTTCGGTGCTTTTGGTGATGGTCGAGCCGCCGCCCACCGTGCCGCCTGCGCCGATGGTGACGGGCGCGACCAACACGCAGTTGCTGCCAATGTGAACATCGGCCTCAATGACGGTGCGGTGTTTGTTGGCGCCGTCGTAGTTGGCGGTGATGCTGCCCGCGCCGTAGTTGACGCGCTCGCCCACGGTGGCGTCGCCCAAATAAGCCAAGTGGTTGGCCTTTGCGCCTTGAGCCAGCGTAGAGTTTTTGACTTCCACAAAGTTGCCAATGTGCACCTCTGCGCCCAATTGCGCACCGGGGCGCAAACGGGCAAAGGGGCCAATCAACGCGCCTTCGCCCACGCTCACACCCAGTTTTTCGCCATCGATGTGGGTGAAGGGATGGATCACCGCGCCGGCGTGAATCGTGCAATTGGCAATCACACAGTTCGCGCCAATTTTGACGCCCGCGCCCAGTTCGACCACGCCTTCAAACACGCAGTTGACATCAATGTGCACATCGCTGGCGCATCGCAGCATGCCGCGCACATCCAAGCGCGACGGGTCGATCAAGCGCACGCCTTGCTCCATCAAAGCTCGCGCCACGCGCAGTTGGTGCGTGCGTTCTAGCTCGGCCAGTTGCACGGGGCTGTTCACGCCGGCCACTTGTGCGGCGTCGTCAATCGTGTGGGCGACCACGGCCACGCCGTCGGCCACGGCGAACTTCACCACGTCGGTGAGGTAGTACTCGTTTTGCGCATTGTGGTTGTCCAGCCGCGCCAACCAAGTTTTGAGCAATTTGGCAGGCACGGCCATGATGCCGCTGTAGATTTCGCGAATGGCGCGTTGCGCTTCGCTGGCGTCTTTGTGCTCGACGATGGCTTGCACCGCACCGCTGGCGTTGCGCTCAATGCGGCCATAGCCTGTGGGGTCGGGCATGTTTAGGGTCAGCAGCGCGAGGCGTGTGCCAGCGCACGCATCAATCAAGGCTTGGAGCGTGTTGGCTTGCGTGAGCGGAACATCGCCCGAGAGCACCACCACCACGCCGTCATCGGCCAACAAGGGCACGGTTTGTTGCACCGCGTGGCCGGTGCCGAGCTGGGGCATTTGGCGGGCAAATTGCAAACCTGCGCTGGCATTGGCTTGCAGCAGTGCAGCCTCAACTTGTTCAGCGCCGTGTCCGGTGATGACAATGGTGTGGCGCGCGTTCAGGGTTTGTGCGGTGTCGATGACGTGCTGCACCAGGGCTTTGCCAGCCAAAGGATGCAATACTTTGGGCAAGCTGCTTTTCATGCGAGTGCCTTTTCCGGCAGCCATGATCACCACATCCAAAACGCTCATGTCAATTGTCCTTATGAATCACAGAATTATCCGCCAAGGTTTGTTGATGTTTGTTTTGGGCTTTGCGCTGTTGTTGACCTCATGCAGCACCCTCAAACTGGTCTACAACCAAAGCGAAGACTTCACCTATTGGTGGCTCGACGGCTATGTGGACTTTGACAGCGCACAAAAAGACTTCACGCTGCAAGCCTTGAAGGACATTCACCAATGGCATCGCAACAACGAGTTGCCCAAATATTTGGCGTTGCTCGATCGTTTAGGCGACGCGTCTCGCCAAGACATCACCCCCGCACAGGCCTGTGAGGTGATTGACGAAGTCAAGACACATGCCCTGACGCTTTTTCATTACGCCGAGCCAGCCAGCGCCCAATTGGTGCTGCAATTCAAACCGCAGCAGTTGCGCAATATTCAAAAGCGCTATGACAAAAGCAACAAAAGCTGGCGTGAGGATTTTCTAGACGGCTCAGAAGCCAAGCGCCTGAAGTTCAGAACCAACAAGGCGTTGGACCAACTCGAAGACCTCTATGGCGATTTGTCTGAACCGCAATTGCGTTTGTTGACGCTGTGGCTCAGCAACGCAGGTTTTGATCCGCGCAAAGTAGACGCCGAGCGCCTGCGCCGCCAAGCCGACAGCTTGCGCGTGTTCAAGCAAATGCAGCAAGACGGCACACCCGCTGGCGCACAAGCCCTGCTGCGCACATGGCTAGAACAAGATTTTGAGTCGCCCGACGAGACTTATAGAACCTACATTCACGCCACCACCCTCAAAAATTGCGAAGGCTTTGCGCAACTGCACAACAGCACCACAGTTATGCAACGGCGACATTTGTTGGCGCGTTTGTCCAAGTATGCGGATGACGTGCGGGGGTTGATGGCTAAGCCGTGAGTCAACTCACCCCTGCAACGCCGCCCACATTTCCTTGTCGCGCTCTGCCGTCCAAATGCGCGGGTTTTTGATGCCTTTGGCTTCGTCGTAGGCGCGGCTGACGTCAAAGGGCAGGCAGTGTTCGTAGATGAACACATGGCCAAAAATCGGGTCCATGCTCTGGCGGGTGTGCGCCATGGCGGCTTTGAGGTCGAGGTTTTTGGCAGCGGCTTCTTGGCCGCATTTGTACAAGGTTTCCACCCAGCGCTTGGTGTAGTCCAAGGCTTTGTGAACATTGGCTGCGCCCTTCATGGCTTCGCCGCGTCCGGGTACGATGGCCTCGGCATTTAAGGCGCGCAAGGCTTCCAAGGTGGCTGGCCATTCTTCGAGTTGGGCGTCGCCGGTGTAGACGCCTGCTTCGTACTCCACCAAGTCGCCGCTGAACAGCACTTTTTCGGCTTCCACCCAAGCAATCGTGTCGCCGCGCGTGTGGCCTGCGCCGGGATGCCAAATTTCAACTTGGACGCCGCCCAAATCGACGCTGAGCGAGCCTTGGCGGCCGGGTTGGCCGTCGCCAATCACCATCGTTGGCCATGTCAAACCGGGAATGCCTTCTACGCCACGAAACAGGCGCGGGAAGCGTTCAATCTCGCTTTGCATGTCTTGCGCACCGCGCTCGACGATCAGCTCATAGGTGCCACGGCTGGCCAGCACTTCGGTCGCGCCTTCGGCGGCATAGGCGCTTGCGCCCAACACACGCACCGCGTGGTAGTGGGTGAGCAAGACATATTTGATGGGTTTGTCGCTGACGGTGCGAATTTTGGCGATCAAGTCACGCGCCATGTCGGGCGTGGCGGTGGCGTCGCTGACCATGATGTATTTGTCGCCAATGATGACACCCGAGTTCGGGTCGCCCTCGGCGGTGTAGGCCCAGCAGTGGGAGCTGAGTTGCTCAAAAGTGATTTTTTTGTCGTTCAAATCGGCCTGGCTGGCAAAGGCTTTGGTGGGCGCGCTGGACATGGTGCATGTCTCCTTGGTGGTTCTTTGGGCGAAAATCAGATTTTACCTAATCGTAACGAGTTACGAATAAGTGAATGCGCGACAGACTCAGGCCAAGCCTTTTTCGAGCATGGCGATGACTTCGTCGGCAAAGGCGCTGTAGCTCATGGGGCCGTCGGGGCGCAGCCAAGTGAAAGTCCAGTTGATCATGCCAAACAACATCATGGTGATGGCGGTTTGGTTGGCAGCAGTGAGGCGTTCGGGGTAAGCACGCTTCAAAAAACGGGTGAAAGCCGAGACCACATCGCGCTGGCGCGCCAAGATCAATTCGCGTTGCGCATCGCCTAAAAATTGAACATTGCTCAACAACGCCACATGGCGCGTGGCCGAGTTTTCGTATTCCTGCAAGAAACGGCGCACCAGTTCGTGCAAGGCGGCGCGGTCGTCCAAATTGGCGCGCTGGGCGGCGGCTTCGGTTTCGCCAATCAAGGCCAGCAGCCGCTGTGTGTAGCGGTCGAGCAGGTCAAACAAGATGGCTTCTTTGCTGTCGTAATAGTGATAGAGCCGCGCTTTGGAGGTGCCGCCCGCCGCCGCAATGGTGTTCATGCTGGCCGCAGGATAGCTGGACTGGGCAAAGCACAGCGCCGCGATGTCTAAGATTTCATCGCGCTTGAAGTCGTGGGTGGCAGATTTGGGTCGGGCCATGGCGCGTCACATCAGGACATCGGCCAGACCACGCCGTTGTCATTGAGCAGCGCGTCCAGCGGCATGTCGTGCGCTTCGGGCATGAGGTCGGGCAAAAAGCCGTGGGTAAAGCCCAATCCGACGGTGTAAGGCTTGGGTTGCAAGGTGGCCAAGGTGCGGTCGTAAAAGCCGCCGCCATAGCCCAATCGAAAACCGCCGGGGCCGTAGCCCACGCAAGGCACAAACAACAGGGTTGGGAAAATGATCTCGGTGTCTTTGGGCTTGGGGATGCCGTAAGCGTCTTCTTCCATCGGGCAGCCGGGGTACCAAGCGTGGAAGGTCAGTGTTTTGTGGGCTTTGTCCACCACCGGCAGGCCAATGCGGCGCAATTGGGGTTGGTCGGACAATTCGCCATCTTCTTTCCAGCGGTGCAGCACGGGCAAGGGGTCAAATTCGCCCTTGATCGGCCAATACGCACCAATGACAGTGTCGGGTCTGCCGAACAGCCAAATACGCATGATGCGTTGCAGTGAATCGGCCCGCTCCAGCCGGTCGGGCATGTTGAGTCGCTCTTCAATGAGCTGCTGGCGTAAAGCTTTCTTGTCCACAGAGATAATCAGGCTATGAAGTTTCGAGCCATTGTGTCATTGTTTGCAGGTGTTTTGACCTGCTGCGTGTTTTCCCTGTCCAGCGCGGCTGCGTCGAGCGATGCTCGCTCCGATGCCGTCATCACCGATATGGCGCAAGCCTTTAAGCAGGGGGACAAGCGGCGGCTCAGCAATTTGCTGCCCCAAGTCAAAGGACATTTGCTGGAGCCTTGGGCGGCTTATTGGGAGCTGCGCGCCCGTCTGGACGAAGCCAGCAGCGATGAAATTCGGGCGTTTCTGAGTAAGTATGCAGGCACTTACCAAGAAGACCGCCTGCGTAACGATTGGTTGCAGCTCTTGGGCAATCGCCGCGATTGGACGAATTTCGAAGCCGAATACGCCAACTACCGCATGAAAGACGACCGCGAAGTGCGTTGCTATGCGCTGGCCATTGAGTTGATTGCCAAAGGCCCGCGCAATGGCAGCTTCATTGCCGAAGAGGTCAAGCGCAATTGGTTCAACATGCGCGAAGCCGAAGATGGCTGCACCTTGGCAGCGGATCGTTTGTACGACTACAAACTCATCAGCGCCCTAGACATCTGGCGCAAAGCGCGTTTGATGGTGGAGCAAAGCCGACCCGTGACGGCTCGCAACGCTGTGGAAATTGTTGCGCCCGACGCGCTCGGTTTGCTCAAAGAAGCCTATGGCAATCCGCAGCCTTTCTTGAAGAAAAGCCTGGCCGCGCCACAGCGCGTGCGACAAGAGCTGGTGGTCATGGCGCTCATCAAAATTGCCATCGCCGATCCCGATGCCGCCGCGAAAATGCTGAAAACCAAATGGCAACCTTATCTCAGCACGGAAGAACGTCATTGGTTGTGGGGCGTGATTGGCCGTCAGTCGGCCATGCAATTGGATGATGAGGCCTTGGTTTACTTTGACCGTGTGGCGCATGACAAAGATTTGAACGACGACATGCTGGGCTGGAAGGCGCGCGCCGCTTTGCGTGTGGGTAAGTGGCAAACCGTTGAGGCCGCCATTGACGCCATGAGCCCTGAAGCCCGCCAAACGCCTGTTTGGGTGTATTGGCGCGCCCGTGCTTTGCTGGCGCGTAAAAAAGTCACGCCGCAAATTCAACAAGAAGCCAATAACGCCTTTGAGAGCATTGCCAGCGCCAGAGGTTTTTATGAACAACTCGCCAGCGAAGAGTTGGGGCGAAAAATCACCACACCGACAGCGCCCATTGCTGTTACCGCAGAGGAAATGGAAGCCGCCAAGCGCAATGTGTCATTGCAGCGCGCGCTCTACGCCTTGTCTATTGGCTTGCGCCAAGAAGGCGTGCGCGAGTGGAATTACGCGGTGAGCTTTGTCAACATGCAAGGCCAAAGCGGTGCGATGAGTGACCGCGAGCTGCAAGCCGCAGCGCAGTTGGCTTGCGACAACCAAGTGTGGGATCGCTGCATCAACACCAGCGAGCGCACCAAGTTCGATTTCAATGCAGAACACCGTTTTCCTATGCCGTTCAAAGACGCAGTGTTGGCACGCAGCAAAGAAATCAACCTCGACCCAGCCTACGTCTACGGACTGATTCGCCAAGAAAGCCGCTTTGTCATGGATGCCCGCTCGGGCGTGGGCGCATCGGGCTTGATGCAAGTCATGCCCGCGACCGCCAAATGGACGGCCAAGAAAATTGGTTTGCAAGGCTTTAGCGCCGACCAGCTGGGCAACCGAGACACCAACATTGCCATTGGCACGGGCTATCTCAAGCTCGTGCTAGACAGCTTTGACGGCGCCATGCCCTTGGCCGCTGCGGCCTACAACGCAGGCCCCAGTCGTGCGCGGCGTTGGCGCGCTCCAAAGGACGGCGACGGGCCTAATTTAGAAGGTGCGATTTGGGCGGAAAACATCCCCTTCAGCGAAACCCGTGATTACGTCAAGAAAGTGCTCTCCAACACCACCAACTATGCAGCGTTGATCACGGGGCAGCCGCAGTCGCTCAAAAGCCGTCTAGGCATCGTGGGTCCGCGCAACGCCGTGGCCGCAGACAATCTTGAGTTGCCTTGATTAGCCTGCAGCGTGAACGCGTTGGTTCAAGGCCAGCACTTCGTCGCGAGTGACTGGGGTGAGCTCTGCGGCCAAGGCGCGCTCAATGAGTTGCTTGGCCGTGTTTTCGTGCGGCAATACAGTGCCAAAAAAATGCACTTTGTCGGCTGAGGAAATCAAGAGTGTGGGGAAGTTTTCTATGTCCACATCGCCTACGGTGTCGCTCTGGTCTTCAATGTCAATCCATTGAAATTGGGTGCGTTCGCCAAAGTGTTGCTTGAGCTGTGCAAGGACTTGCGTGTAGTCATCGCAGGTGCGGCACCATGCGGCGCAAAAACAAACAACAGTCAGAGGAAGCGACATGGAAGCAGATTTCGAAAAGAAACGAGTTTAAATCGAAGCGTCAGTGCGGGATTGGGACTTAAAAATAGGTTTTTCAAGCAAGCCATTGGCAGCCCAAAGCTCGAGCGTCACAACCAGCAAGCCGCCCAAGCTTTGCCAAATGTCCAAAGTTGCTGCTTGGATGAGAAAAGTCATCGTGCAAACAACGCTCACCAAAAATAAAATTCCAGCAACTTTTTGTTGCCAAACCGGTACCTTGGGGTTGTAAGGTTTGGGGCTTGGTTTGGTGTCGCTGGACGACTCACCCCATCCCGGCGAATTGAAAAAACTGCGCAACTTGTCGCGCCAGCGGGTTTGCGCTTTGGCCTTGCTGAGTAAATGTTGAAAAACTGCAAAATTAGCCCAAACCGGATTCCAGCTATTGAGCGCTACCGTGGTGCCATAGACGCAGGGCGCTTGCTCTTGTTGGTAAGTGCCAAATAATTTGTCCCACACCATCAAGACAGCACCGTAGTTTTTATCCAAATATTCTGGGTTGATGGCATGGTGAACGCGATGATTGGCGGGGCTGTTGAACACTTGGTCAAACCAGCCCATGCGTGTGATGTGTTCGGTGTGAATCCAGAATTGGTAAGTCAGCACAATGGTTTGAATCAAAATATATTGACTGGGTGAAACCCCCAAAAAAGCCAAAGGCACAAAGAAAATAAATGTTGAAATCGGTCCAAAGCTGGCTTGACGCAAAGCCGTGCTCAAGTTGAACCTTTGGCTTTGGTGATGAACCACATGCACTGCCCAAAAAAACGCGCTTTCATGGCTGATTCTGTGCGACCAATATTCCAAGAAGTCGTATAAAAAAAACAGCAATACCCAGCCATACCAAGACATCCAAAAATCGCTCGCATGGGGCAGGGCAAATTGCTGGTACACCAAAAAATAGATGCCCACATGGAAAAAATGCAAGCACACCACCACGGCTCGACTCAGCAAACCAAGGCTCAAGCTGCTGATGCTGTCGTTGAGGCGGTAGGTGTTTTTGCCTGTCGTCAATCCCCAAACCAGCTCGACAAACATCAGAACAATATAAGCTGGGATGACATAAACAATGAGTTGCATGGTTGCGTTGGCATGAGACTAAAAGTGCACGGATTGTCTGAGCAATTGTTCGGTGTGTGAATTAGGGTCAATGCTCAGCCCAGGCTCAGTGGGTGCTTTGAAGATAAAATGCCGTCTTTACAAATCTGTTGATTGGAACGTGTGATGGGCGATCGTGCAGCGGTTGAGAATTTACAAGATCGTTTGTATTTGATTCATCAAAGCCCCGAACTTTTGCGCTTAAAAAACGAAACTCTACGCAAAATCAAATCGTTGGGCTATTCGGTTCTTGAAACGGGTGAATTTCCCACGCAAAAATGGAAACTCACCAACCGATATCAAGAAGTTGATTTGGACTCGCTCGATGCATTGATTCATTTTTATTCAACCCATGCTGCGCTTTCCGTCAAATTCGAGCCTATCAATAACAATAAACTCGAAATTTTCATCATGTTTTGTATTGTTTTGTTGTGCGGATTCATCACTTATTTAATTTCATAGTATTATTTAAATATAAATTTTTAAATAAAATAGCTTGAATGAAGAGAAGAAGTCTTTTTTTAGGCTTGGCCGGTGTTTCGCTGCTGCCAGCTTGGGCTGCTCCTGACAACAAACTTGCCAACGGCAAGTTGTTGATCATTGGCGGTGCCGAAGATCGGGTGCATGACAAATTAATTTTGAAGCGATTTTTAGAACTCTCGGGCGGCGAAAACGCAAAACTTGTGTTGATCGTTGCCGCCAGCAGTGATCCCGCCGCGGTAGCGCACACCTATTCACAAGCATTTGAAGAGTTGGGCGCGACGCAGTTCAGTGTGTTGCCTTTGTTGAGCTATGACGATGCTTTCAAGCCCGAAGTCATCGACCCCTTGCAAACCGCAGACGGTATTTTCATGGCCGGGGGTGACCAGTCACGCCTGATGGCCTGTCTTTGGGAGACGCCAGCACAAAAGGCCATCCACCGCGCTTTTCATGTGCGTGGCGCGTTCATCGCCGGCACGAGCGCTGGCGCTGCGGTCATGTCGCGCCAAATGATTGCCCAAGGCCCCGCTACCGTGCTGCCTGAAAAAGACACCGTGACGTTTGATATTGGTTTGGGCCTGATCAAAAACACCATCGTGGACCAACATTTTTCTCAACGCCGTCGCTTGGGGCGATTGCTGTCGGCCATTGCGCAGCGCCCAGATTTGTTGGGCGTGGGCATCGACGAGGACACGGCCGTGTTGATCGAGCGACAAAAGGCCGTGGAGGTGATCGGCAAAGGTGCCATCACCATTGTGGATGGTCGAAAAATGAAATCTAATTTCGACGAGATTGAGTCGCAGGATCGCTTGGAATTGCAGGGCTTGCAATTGCATGTATTGCCAGCGCCCAATCGTTATACGCTCAATAAAAACGGTAAATTTAATTCGAGGCTGCACCCATCGTTGGAAAATGCCCTGCAAATATTGGTCGATCCAGCCCCCAATCGCGGATGAACGTATGATGTGGAGATTATGTTCAATGGTCGCATAGATACGCTGCCCTTACACATCAAGCTTTTGATTGTGGTTTTATCTGCGCTTATCTATTTCGAATCTTTCAGATTGAACCATTTTCTTTTTTCAGATTTTCAATTCACACAGCGCGTGCATTGGGTTTATTTGCCCGCTGGCTTGCGACTATTGCTGGTATTGCTGTTTTTTGACTTGGGGGTGGCGGGAATATTTTTCGGCTCATTGATGATGAATTACAGCTACTTTTTTGATGGCGACCATGTCTTTGCGTTGGTGGTGTGTGGTTTGGTGGCTTTTTCGGCGTGGTTGACGCGTTTTTTGTCGCTGAAATGGTTTGATTTGGGCGAAAACTTAGCTGGTTTGAGTTTGGGTATTGTTTTTAAGATGGCCTTGTTGTTGGCCACGCTGAGTTCACTGATGTTGCAGTATTGGTTTTATATCAACGGCAAAACCAGTGATTTTTTAAATTCATTTATGGTCATGGCTTTGGGTAAGTTCACAGGCACATTGATTGTTCTTTCAATCTTTAGCGTTGTGTTGAGATCCTTGCGTGAAATATCTTCAAGAAGAGAAAAGTCATGAAAAACATTTACCTCACTTTTTTGGCCTTGGCTGATGCAATATCCCCAGCCCAAATGACGTCCGGTACTTTGGATTTTGAATCCAAAAAATTATTAGAGGTGATCTACCTCAATTACGTCAATGGCACTGCCTTGACGGTAAGTGATGCCATGCAGCAAAAGCCAGTGGGCTCGCCTGCAACTATTCATCGAAGGATTGATTTTTTGCGAGCAGAAGGCTTGGTTGAAATTGCTTATTTGGGCAAAAACAAACGCTCCAAATACCTCAAACCCACCGAGGCGGCTGATACATATTTCGAAGACATCAACCAGGCGTTGTTAACTGCATTGCGGCAATGAAATTGCGTCTTCCAGGCGCATCTTTTTTACGGTTATATTGAAGCTCATGACTCAATTAGCAACTCCACACCCAGAAGGCAGCATCGACACCGAGGTCAACGGTCATGTGCTGCTCATAGGCATCAACCGCCCCCAAAAACGCAATGGTTTTACGCCCAAAATGTTCGAAGAACTGGGGCAGGCCTATACCCGCTTAGACGATGAGCCCGACTTGCGTGTGGGTGTGTTGTATGCCTTGGGAGATCACTTCACGGCGGGGCTCGATTTACCCACCATTGCACCGCTCATGCGCGCGGGCAAAAAGGCCGTGCCCTTGGGGCTGGTCGATCCACTCAACCTAGGCCTTGACGGCTATCGCCGCCGCAACAAACCCATGGTGGTGGCGGTGCAAGGCATTACCTACACCTTGGGTATTGAGTTGATGCTGGCCGCTGACATTGTGGTGGCGGCCGACGACTGTCGTTTTTCTCAGCTCGAAGTCAAACGCGGCATCATGGCCACGGGCGGCGCGACTTTACGCATGTCTGAGCGCGCCGGATTGGGCAATGCCTTGCTGCATTTGCTCACAGGCGATGAATTTGGTGCACAAGAAGCGCTGCGCCTGAATTTTGTGCAAAAAGTGGTGCCAGCGGGCGAGCAACTCGCGCAGGCGCTGAACATTGCGCAAGCCATTGCCCAACAAGCACCGCTGGCCGTGGTTGCCAGCCGCTTGAATGCCCTCAAAGCCGTGGAACAAGGCCCTGTGGTGGCGATGCAAGAATTCATTGCCACCCAGCAACGCTTATCGAACAGCGATGACGCCAAAGAAGGTGTGCAGTCGTTTGTGGAAAAACGTGCCGCGCGCTTTACAGGGAACTGAGCACGATTTCAGCAATCTGAATCATCAGCAGCAAGGCCAAGGCTGATAAATCGATGCCCCCAGGCTGAGGCAAGAAGCGGCGCAAAGGCACGAGCATGGGATCAACCAGTCGGCTCAAAAAGTAGTGAATGTCTGAGTCGGTTCTCACCCACGACAGCACCACATAGGCAATCACCAACCACATCAGGCTCGACAGCGCCAAGTGCGCCAATTCCAGCAAAGCAAAAAAACCGATCAGGCTCCAGCTCACCGGCAAGAGGGACACAGCGCTGAGCAAAACAAACTTG
This sequence comes from uncultured Burkholderiales bacterium, assembly GCA_903832625.1. Lineage (GTDB taxonomy): Bacteria > Pseudomonadota > Gammaproteobacteria > Burkholderiales > Burkholderiaceae_C > Limnohabitans. The sequence continues at coordinate 16,023 of CAILCI010000009.1, forward strand.
GCCAAAATCACCAAATAAGCCGCCAGCAAACTCGCTACATCCAAGCGCCCTGCGTTGGGCATCAGCTTGCGCAAGGGCAGCACACACCAGTTGGTGAAAGTGAAAATAAACGGCGCAAAAGGATTGCCCGACATCGGCGCCAAGCTCACCCGTTGCAATTGCATGTACATGCGTAACAAGCAAGTGCCAGCAATCAGGCCAACGGCCACGTTCAAGAGCAGTGAGAAAATTTGAAATAACATGGGATCAGAGTTTATGCCCTTCTTGGAGCGGGCATAAAAGGGGTGTCACGTACTTCATTGACATCTGAGATTTGCCTTGAAAAAATGATTTTTTGATTGAAAGTTGCTAGCTTTGTCACTTCCGCCAGCCCATCCCCGAAAACTTGCCCACACCCGCACCACCAGCTACCACGGCTATCAACGTGAAGACGGCTTGTGGGATATCGAAGCCCATTTGCGCGATACCAAACCCGACTTGTTTGATATTCCCGGCGAACACACTTGGCAGCCCGAGGAGCCGATTCACGACATGCACATTCGCCTCACCGTGGACACGCAATTGGTGATTCATGCCATCGCCGTGTCGATGAACAGCACGCCACATGGCGAGTGCGACCAAGCCGCTGATCCCATGCAAAAAATGGTGGGTTGCCGTTTGGGCGCAGGCTGGCGCAAGGCCATCGACGAAAATCTGGGCAACGCCAAAGGCTGCACCCATTTGCGAGAATTGCTCTTCAACATGGCCACCGCAGCGTTTCAAAGCGTGACAGGTACTTTTGCGGGCAGCCATCCCGATCAGCCGCCACCACATTTGGGCCGTTGCTTGTCATGGCGATTTGACAGTCCTTTGGTGGAACGTCGTTATCCAATGTTTTTTAAATGGACGCCCAAGTCCAAAACCTGAGATGAAGCCTCCTATTCACCGCAACGCGCTGGTTCTGTTTTCTGGCGGGCAAGACTCCACCACCTGCTTGGCGCACGCTTTGGCGCAGTACGAGCGCGTCGAAACCTTGGCCTTTGATTACCGCCAACGTCACCATGTCGAATTGCAAGCGCGCAAACATGTGCTGCGCGAAATCAAAGCGCAGTTCCCCCAATGGGCGCACAAGCTGGGCGAAGACCACATGCTCGATTTGGCGGTGCTGGGTCAAGTGAGCGAGACCTCACTCACGCGCGACATGGCGTTCAAAATGGAAAGCTCGGGTTTGCCCAACACCTTTGTGCCGGGGCGCAATCTGCTGTTTTTGACGCTGGCCGCAGCACTGGCCTATCGGCGTGAACTTGATGTGATCGTCACCGGCGTGTGCGAAACCGATTTTTCAGGCTACCCCGATTGCCGCGACGACACCATGAAAGCCATGCAAATCGCCTTGTCGCTGGGGCTGGACAAACGCTTGCTGATCGAGACCCCGCTGATGTGGATCGACAAAGCCCAAACTTGGCAACTCGCCCACGACTTGGGCGAACGTGCGCAAACAGGCGGCGGCCAGCAGTTGGTGGATTTGATTGTCGAGCACACCCACACTTGCTACATGGGCGACCGTGAGCACCGCCAAGACTGGGGCTACGGCTGCGGCACTTGCCCCGCTTGCGATTTGCGCGCCAAAGGCTGGGCGCATTGGCGCGCCAATCCCTAACTCAGTGCATTTGCAACACAAACGCCGCCGCATTCCCCTGTGGCGCGGCGTCAAAGCGCCAGGTGCTGTGGTGGTATTGCCCCACAGCAGGGCGATGCGCCACCGACACCAAGGCGCCGTTTTGCGCTTGCACCATCTGCAGCAACTTTTGGTAGAGGCTTTGTTCAGAGGCTTCGTCCAAGGCGCTGGTGGCTTCGTCGGCAAACACCCAGCGCGGTTGCTTGAGCAGCACACGCGCCAAGGCCAAGCGTTGTTGTTCGCCGCCTGAGAGTTGTTGCGTCCAGCGGCTCACGGTGTCGAGTTGGTCGAGCAAATCGGGCAACAACGCTTCGCGCAGCGCATGGCGCAAGGCTTCGTCGCTGTAGTGGGTTTGCGATGCCGGATAGGCCAAGGCTTGACGCAATGTGCCTTCGGGAAAGTAAGGACGCTGCGGCATGAACACGCAGCCATCGGGCAAGGCGATGTGTGCGGCTTGCTGGGTCGCGCTGTCCACTGCGAAAGGCCAAACGCCAGCCAGCACGCGCAGCAAGGTCGATTTGCCACAGCCCGAGGGGCCTTGAATCAACACGCTGTCGCCCGCTTGGATGTGCAAGGCAGTGTTGGCCAACAAGATTTTGCCGTCGGGCAGGGTGATGTTGAGCGCTTGGGTGTGCAGACCATCGCCGCGCATGGCCAAGTTTGGCGCTTGGGGTGCAGCTAAATGCGCTGTATCTGCCTTTTCTGCTTCTGCAACATCATGTGGCTCGGTCACACGCGCCATTTGCTCTTGAAAACTGGTCAAACGCAGCGTGGTTGCTTGCCAAGAGGCCAAACGGCTGTAGTTGTTGATGAACCAACTCAAAGCGTCTTGCACTTGTCCAAATGCGGAGGAGATTTGCATCAACTCGCCCAATTGAATGGCGCCGCTGAAGTAGCGCGGTGCAGCCACCAGCATGGGAAACACCACAGCGGCTTGGCCGTAGCCTGAGTTGAACCAGGTGTAGCGCTTTTGCACTTTGAGCAACTGCATGAAGTTGTCCAGCACTTTGGCAAAACGCGCTTTCAAAGACAACTGTTCCACCTCACCACCCCGGTCGAGTGCAATCGCATCGCTGTATTCGCGCACACGCATGAGGTGATGGCGAAAATCTGCTTCCAAGCGTTGTTGTGCAAAGTTCAGGCCCGCCATTGATCGGCCAATGAAGTGCCCCACCAAGCTGCCGCCCACAGAGTAGAGCAAGGCCATCCACACCATGAAGCCCGGAATGTTGTAAGACGTCTCAGCCACCGTAAAGCTAAAGCCGCCCGACAGTCCCCACAAAATGCCAATGAAACTCAGCAGCGTCACGCTGGCGTCGAGCAAGCCGAGGCTCAAGCTCACGGTGTCAGAGGTAAAGCCTTGGATGTCTTCTTGAATCCGTTGGTCGGGGTTGTCGCTGGCGGTTTGGTTTTGCAACTCCATTTGGTAGAACACATGGCCGCTGAGCCAGCGGCGCAGGTAGTCTTGCGTCATCCACACGCGCCAGCGCACTTCAAGCAATTGTGTGAGGTAGAAGCGGTAGACCGCCACCACAATAAAGGCCGTGGCCAGCATGGCAAACACGCCGAGCTGCTTCCAAAACACCGCTTCGTTGTGGTTTTGCAGCGCGTCGTAAAACACCCGATTCCAGTCGTTGAACAGCACCGACATGTAGACCATGCCCAAGTTCAAGGCCACGCAAGTGCCCAGCAGCAAACGCGCCATCCATTTTTGGTCAGACTGAAAAAACGGCAGCGACAGCGCCCATGTGCGTTGAATTTGCAAACGGGTTTTGTGCCAATTGGCGGTGGCGTTGTGCCACATCACGCGCAAAGCGTTCATACAAGTCCTTGGGATAAATCGTTGCGCACGCCACTGGCGACGTGGCCTGCGGGCACATGACGCGCAGCGGACTCGATGTGTCCGGTTTGGTCGTCAAAGAAGAAATCGGGTTCAAACTCGCGCAGGAATTCGCCTTTTTCTAGGCCGCCCAAAAACATGGCTTCATCGACCTGAATGTTCCAGTTCATCAGGGTGCGAATCGCGCGTTCATGGGCAGGTGCGCTGCGCGCGGTAACCAGGGCCGTGCGAATGCGCATCTTGGCAGTGCCTGCTTTTTGCAGCGCATGCAGCGCAGCCAACAAGGGCTTGAAAGGCCCTGCCGACAGCGGTTGGTTGGCCAAATCTTTTTCGTGCTGTTGAAAAGCGTTGAGGCCGTGGGTTTGAAACACCCGTTCGGCCTCGTCGCTAAAGAGCACTGCGTCGCCGTCAAAGGCAATGCGCACTTCGTTGGGATGCGCTTCCGAGGCGTGTGCCGAGTGCGGATAGACCTGCGCCGCTGGCACTTGTGCATCTAAGGCAGCACGCACATCGGGCAAGTGGGCGGACAAAAACAAATTGGCGTGCAGCGGTTTGAGGTAGCGCCAAGGCGGCTCGCCACGGGTAAAGCTGCAACGGATGATGGGCAGGTCGTAATGCGCGGCAGACTTCATCACGCGCAGGCCGCTCACCGGATCGTTGCGCGACAAGATGACCACTTCCACCCGTTGCGCTTGCGCATCGTTGAACGACAAAAGTTTGCGAACCAACGAAAACGCCACGCCCGGCTTGGCAGGTGTGTCGATGCGATCGAGTTGGAGTTTCATGTAGGCGTGGTCATCGCCTTGTTCGAAGATTTGGTTTTCTTCTTCAAAGTCAAACAGCGCCCGCGAAGAAATTGCGACCACCAACTTGCCATCTAAAGTCACGCTCATGCTCAATGCACCCACTGGTTGAGTTGAATGATGGGCAGCATCACGGCCAGCACAATCAACATCACCATACCTCCCATTGCCACAATGAGTAGGGGTTCTAAGATGGTTACCAATTGCAAGGCGCGACGCTGCACTTCTTGGCTCAATTGTGCAGCAGCGCGTTGCAGCATCACGGGCAAGGTGCCTGTTTGCTCACCCAAGCGCGAAAACATGACCAAAATTCGAGGAAACCGCGCATGTTGCCCCAACGCCGAAGCCAGCGGCGCACCTTCGCGAACCATCACCAAAGCCTCTTGCGCATCGGCCTTGAGGGCTTGGTTAGACAAAGTGTCGGCTGCCGCTTGCAAGGCCTTCAAAATCGGCACACCTGCGCTGGCCAACATGGCCAAGGTGCTGGCAAAGCGGGCGCTGTTGTAGCCCAGAGCCAAGCGACCAATCAGGGGCAGCTTGAGCCATTGGGCATCAAAATTTTGGCGAAAGTCTTTGCTGCGCAAAGCCAGTCGCAGGCAGCCGACGCTCGTCACGATCAGCGCCAAACCCCACAGCCAATAGTCTTGCACCCCAGCACTCAGCGCCAACATGACACGGGTGAGCACCGGCAAGGTGTGCTGGTTGCTGTTGAACATTTGCGCCACTTGCGGCACGACATAAGAGAGTAAAAACAACACGATGGCAAAGGCCACCAAGCACACAATGGCGGGATACAGCCCCGCCGCCAGCATTTTGCTGCGTAAGGTGTGTTGCTCTTCCAAGTCGTTGGCCAAGTGTTCGAGCACTTGCGCCAAAAAGCCGCTTTGCTCGCCTGCGCTGATCACGGCCACAAAGACGGGCGAGAACTCGCGTGCGTGTTCTGCCAGCGCTTTGCCAAAGCTCGATCCCGCATTGACTTCACCACGCAGTTGCGACACCAAATCGCGCTGACGCGGAGTTTCGGCTTCGTCAGCCAAGGCGCTCAAAGCGCGTTCAATGGGCAGGCCTGCGCCGACCAGTCCTGCGAGCTGGCGCGTCCACACGGTCAAGGCCGTGTGGCTGAACACTTTGGACTCCCACACCACGGTGTTGAGCCCTTTGTTTTTGGTGGTGACGGTCTCAACGCTCAGTGGTACCAAACCCAAAGTGCGCAATTGACTGCGCGCACTGCGGGCGCTGTCGGCTTCGAGTGTGCCGCGTTGCGTTTTGCCTTGGGCTGTGAGCGCTTCAAAGGTATAAGCGGGCATGGCTTAATTTTCGCGCGTTACGCGCAGCAGTTCCTGCTCGGTGGTAATGCCAAGACGCACCAGCTTTTCGCCGTCGTCGCGCATGAGCGTCATGCCCGCGCTCAAGGCCGCGTCGCGAATATGCGCTTCGCTGGCTTGGTTGTGGATGAGCTCGCGCAAAGATTCGTTGGTGGTGAGCAATTCAAAAATCCCCGTGCGCCCCGAATAACCACTTTGCCCGCAGGCGTCACAGCCCGAGCCGTGGCAATGGGTACACACCTTGCGCACCAAGCGCTGCGCCAACACACCCAGCAGAGAAGAACTGAGCAAAAACGGCTCCACGCCCATGTCGATCAAACGGGTGACGGCACTGCTGGCATCGTTGGTGTGCAAGGTGGCGAGCACCAAGTGGCCGGTGAGCGAGGCTTGGATGGCGATTTGCGCCGTTTCAAAATCGCGGATTTCACCAATCATGATGACATCAGGGTCTTGCCGCAAGATGGCGCGCAGGGCTTTGGCAAAGTCGAGATCGATTTTGGGATTGACTTGCGTTTGCCCCACACCGGAGAGCTCATATTCGATGGGGTCTTCCACCGTCATGATGTTGTTGCGGGTGGCGTCCAGCGTTTGTAGCGCAGCGTAGAGTGTGGTGGTTTTGCCGGAACCTGTGGGGCCTGTGACCAAGACAATACCGTGCGGCTGTTTGACCAAGTTTTCAAAGCGCGTGAGCGTATCGCCTTGCATGCCCACGGCTTGCAAAGTCAGCCGACCAGCCGATTTGTCGAGCAA
>CAILCI010000010.1 GCA_903832625.1 uncultured Burkholderiales bacterium
CCAATGGCGTGCGTAGGCACTTGACCGGTGATGACGACCATGGGAATGCTGTCCATGTACGCGGTAGCAATACCTGTGACGGCATTGGTGACGCCCGGACCTGAGGTGACCAAGGCCACGCCGACATCGCCGGTGGCACGGGCATAACCGTCGGCGGCGTGCACCGCAGCTTGCTCATGGCGCACCAGCACGTGCTGCATGGTGTCTTGCTTGTAGAGCGCGTCGTAAATGTAGAGAACGGAGCCACCGGGGTAGCCCCAGATGAATTTGACGTTTTCAGCTTGCAGGGCTTTGACCAATATCTCAGCGCCCATCAATTCTGGGGTCGGCGACTTGGTGTCGTGGGAAGATGCGGCGTGTGTGCCGGCTTGTGGGGTGTCCATGATTAACCTTAGTGAATTTCGTGAAAGAAAAACCTGGGGTGCTTCTTCACCCACCCTTGTGAGGCGGTGTTGAAACTTTGAACCGTCAGCCATGAGCGCATTTGTTGGTCGCGCCGAACTGGGGCTCGTTTGCCATATTTGTCGGATTGCAACCGAGTATTATGGCATTGAATGTGACACACTTTGATACATTCTCACGAATAAAGCATTTCAAATGCCATAATTCGCGTCGAATTAACACCAACTTAGACTCAGTGGCCTCCTCCAAAGAACTGTCAGACTTCCTGCAAAGCGTGGAAAAGCGTGCCTTCAAGCGCTCGCTCTACCACGTTCGCGACGACGAAGCGGCTTTGGACATCGTGCAAGACAGCATGATGAAATTGGCAGAGCACTACGGCGACAAGCCCGCCGAAGAACTGCCGATGTTGTTTCAGCGCATTCTCTCCAACACCACGCTGGATTGGTTTCGTCGCAACAAAACCCGCCGCGCCTTGTTCAGCAATTTCAGCGATTTTGAGTCCAGCAATGGCGAAGATGATGATTTCAACTTGCTTGAATCCATCAGTTTGGTGCAAGATTCGCCCGACACACTGAGCGAAGAAGCGAAGTTCCTCACAAATGCGAACTTCAAAGAAATTGAAGAAGAGATAGAAAAATTGCCGATGCGTCAACGAGAAGCCTTCCTGCTGCGTTATTGGGAGGAGTTGGATGTCGCGGAGACAGCATCTGCTATGGGATGTTCAGAAGGAAGTGTTAAAACCCACTGTTCACGCGCCGTTCTCGCACTCAGCAAAGCACTCACCACCAAAGGGCTCAAGCCATGAAAAACAACGCACAACTTCTCATCGACCGACAAAACCAGTTTGGTTTGCGCGTTGCTGCGCGTTTAGATGCGGCTTGCAAAGACCTGCCCCACGACATTCAAGCGCGCTTGAGCGCAGCGCGTACACGCGCCGTTGCGGCCAAAATCACCTCGCACATTCAGGTTCGAGCCAGCCAAGTAGTGGGGCAATCCAGTGGCTCAGCGTTGTTGGGCATGGGCGCAGACGAGGGCTTGAATTTATGGAACCGCTTGGCTTCGCTTTTGCCTTTGGTGGCCTTGGTAGCGGGTTTAGGCTTGATTCAACATTTGGTGGACAACATGCGCGTGGACGAATTGACCGAAGTGGATTCGGCTATGTTGTCTGACGACTTGCCTCCAACCGCCTACGCCGACCCCGGTTTTTTGCAGTTTCTCAAAATGCCGCTGACTACCAGCGAGAGCGAAACCTCTAGCGAGACCAAAGAATAAACACATGCTGCGCCTGACTCGTATCCCGCACACTTTTGTGACCATGCTCTTGGTTGCGAATTGTTGGGGCGCGTCAGTGTGGGCACAACCAGCACCCGCCGACAAAATCTCTGCCGACAAGCCTGCCCTGGTCGTTGCGGGCAAGCCCACTTGGAGCGAACTCACCGCCGAACAACGCCAAGCCTTGGCTCCTTTGGCCGAACAATGGGCCAGCATTCCTGAGGTCGGCAAACGCAAGTGGCTCAATATTTCGCGCAACTTTGACCAACTCAGCGCCGAAGAAAAATCTTTGGTGCAAGGCCGTATGCGCGAATGGGCCGCTTTGAGCCCGCAACAGCGCAACGTCGCACGCTTGAACTACGCCGACGCCAAACAGCTCTCGCAAGACGAAAAACGCGCCAAATGGGAAGCCTATCAAGCCTTGAGCCCAGAGGCCAAGCAAAAGCTAGCCACCCAACAACAAAAGCCCGCCCCCAACGGCGCTGCGCCTGCCATCAAGCCACAACCCGCACAAAAGCTGGCTTCTCTGCCCGCGCCTAGCGACAGCAAACCGCTGCCGCGCATTGACACGCAGCAGTCCAATCCTGTCACTTTGCTGCCTGCACAGCATTAAATCTGTCCCCCTGCTTTCTTCTTTCATGATTTCTGAAGCTTCTCAAGCCCAGCAGACGCGTCTTCTGGCACCTCGTCTTTTGCGTCGAATGGCGTGTTGGATGTATGAAGGTTTGTTGCTCTTTGGTGTGGTGTTCATCTCTGGCTATTTGTTCAGCACTTTGACGCAAACCCGCAATGCCTTGGACAACCGCCATGCGCTGCAAGCTTTTTTATTTCTCGTCTTTGCGGTTTATTTTTCTTGGTTTGGCAACAAAGGCCAAACCTTGGCGATGAAGACTTGGAATATTCGATTGGTCGATGTCCATGGCCAAGCGGTCACGCGCCAACGTGCTTTTTTGCGCTACGTGCTGAGCTGGATTTGGTTCTTACCCCCCTTGGTGGCGGTTGCGCCCTATGAACTCAGCGGCGGCGAGGTGATGGTGATTTGCTTGGGTTGGGTGGCTGTGTGGGCGATTTTGAGCCGTTTTCAAACTGACAAACAGTTTTGGCATGATGTATGGGCTGGCACCCGCCTGATTCACTCAGAACCTCTGAGCCGATAAACCCCTGAGCCATTGAGCCAATCCCGTCCAAACATGCACGAAGAAGTCAACCCACAAAAAGCCCGCACCGGCTTTAGCCGCGTCTGGCACGCGTTTGGATATTCCATTAGTGGCCTCAAAGCCGCTTGGTATGAAAAAGCCTTTCGTCAAGAAGCTATTTTTTCAGTGGTGATGATTCCCAGCGCTTTTTGGGTGGGGCAAAGTTGGGTAGAAATTGCCCTCCTGATTGGCTCTATTTTGTTGGTCATGATTGTTGAGCTGCTCAACACAGGCATCGAATCAGCCATTGACCGCATTGGCCCCGAATGGCACGCCTTGGCCAAACGCGCCAAAGACATGGGCAGCGCCGCTGTTCTTATGTCTTTGCTGTTTTGCCTGGGTATTTGGGGTGCGGCGATTCGTGCTTTGGTGCTGGCATGAGCAGCACAGCGTCAAAAGCACCCGCTTTTTCAATATGCGTTTATTGCGGCTCGCGCAGTGGCGTCTCGCCAGCGTATGCCGAAGTTGCTCAGCGTGTAGGCCAATGGATTGGCGACCACGGCGGCCAATTGGTCTATGGTGGCGGCAACAACGGTTTGATGGGCTTGGTGGCGCAATCTGCGGCCCAAGCGGGCGCACGGGTGGTGGGCATCATTCCCAAAGCCTTGCAAACCTTAGAGAACACGCGCCACGCTTGCACCGAGCTGCATGTGGTGGACAACATGCATGAGCGCAAACGCATGATGGCCGAACGCGCCGACGCTTTCATCGCCCTGCCCGGCGGTATTGGAACATTTGAAGAGTTTTTTGAAGTCTGGACGTGGCGTCAACTGGGCTACCACGACAAACCGATTGGCTTGCTCAATACCAACGGCTATTACAACGGGCTGATTGACTTTGCCCAACACAGCGTAGGGCAAGGTTTTTTGAGCGAAAAACAACTCGATTTGGTGCGCTTTGGCACCGAACCCGAGGAAATGTTGCAAGCCTTGGTGCAAGCGGCTGGGTTTGTGCCGCCTGCTGAATTCAAAAATATTTAAAACACGGGGCTGGGTGCAGCCCAGCATTGTTTACACCGCGTCTTCGTCTGTTTCGCCCGTGCGAATGCGCACCACGCGCTCCACCGCAGTCACAAAAATTTTGCCGTCGCCAATTTTGCCGGTGCGCGCAGCGCGCACGATGGCGTCGACGCAGTTGTCAACGTCTGAAGATTTGACCACCACTTCGACTTTGACTTTGGGCAAAAAATCCACCACATATTCAGCGCCTCGGTAGAGTTCGGTGTGGCCTTTTTGGCGGCCAAAACCCTTGACCTCGGTCACCGTCAAGCCGGTGACGCCACACTCCGCCAGCGCCTCGCGCACTTCTTCGAGTTTGAACGGTTTGATGATGGCGGTGACTTGCTTCATGGTGATTTCCTTGATTCAAAAAACATGTGCTCAGGCACGAAACTTATTGGTAATAGGATAACGCCAATCTTTACCAAAACTGCGGTGCGTGACGCGAATTCCTACCGGAGACTGGCGGCGCTTGTATTCATTGAGGCGAATCAAACGCGTGACCTTCTCCACATCGGCTTTGTCAAATCCAGCGGCAATGATGTCGGCGGAGCTTTGATCGTTTTCCATATAGCGCGAGACAATTTCGTCCAACACGTCGTAGGGCGGCAAGCTGTCTTGGTCTTTTTGGTCGGGACGCAATTCGGCGCTGGGGGGGCGTGTGATGATGCGCTCTGGAATGGGGTTGGCGCCCGTGCCGTAAGGATCGTGCGCGTTGCGCCAAAGTGCGAGTTTGAACACCAGTGTTTTGGCCACGTCTTTGATGACGGCAAAGCCGCCCGCCATGTCGCCATACAACGTGCAATAGCCCGTCGCCATTTCGCTTTTGTTGCCGGTGGTCAGCACAATTGAGCCAAATTTGTTGGACAAGGCCATGAGCAGCGTGCCACGAATGCGGGCTTGGATGTTTTCTTCCGTTGTGTCTAAGGCCGTGCCTGCAAAGTTGCTTTGCAGCGTATTCAAAAACGCTTCGAATTCGGGCACGATGGACAATTCTTCGTAGCGCACGCCCAAGCGCTGCGCCATGTCGCGGGCATCCAGCCAGCTGATTTCTGCGGTGTAGGGCGACGGCATCATGACGGCGCGTACTTTGTCGGCGCCCAGCGCATCGACCGCAATGGCCATGACCAAGGCTGAATCGATGCCGCCCGACAAACCCAGCAAAGCGCCGGGAAAACCGTTTTTGCCCACATAGTCGCGCACACCCAATACCAAAGCGTGCCACAAATCGGCCTCTAGGCTGGCGTGGGGCGCGGTGGTGGCAGACAGCAAAACTGTGCCATGTTTGGCTTGCGGCGTGGCCTTGTTTGGCGCAACAGCCACAGCAAAAAGCTCTTCGCCAAAACTCACGGCCCTGCCCGCCAAACTTTGGTCGGCATTCAAAGCAAAAGATCGGCCTTCAAACACCACCTCGTCTTGTCCACCCACCAAATGGGCGTAAATGAGGGGCAAGCCGGTGTCGCGCACACGTTCGCGCATGGCGTTTTCGCGCTCGTCGCCTTTGCCCACATGAAACGGCGACGCATTGATGACCGCCAAAATGTCTGCGCCTGCGGCTTGGGTGTCTAGCGCGGGTTGGGCAAACCAAGCGTCTTCGCAAATCAGCAGCCCCACGCGCACGCCTTGCACCTCAAACACACAGGGCGCGTGGCCGGGCATGAAATAGCGTCGTTCGTCAAATACTTGGTAATTGGGCAATTCGCGTTTGGCGTATTGCGCCACCACGCGGCCTTCGCACAGCACGCTGGCCATGTTGAGGCGGCGCTGCACGGCGACCGAGCGGCTGCGTTCGTCACCGCCGCTGGGGTGGCCGACCACCACATGCAAGTCTTTCAACCCTGCCAATTCATGGGCCATGGTTTTGAGGGCATCATCACAGGCTAGGATGAAGGATGGACGCAAAAACAAATCTTCCGCCGCATAGCCGCACAACGACAGCTCGGGCGTGAGCAACAGACGCGCACCTTGTGCATAAGCCGTTTGTGCGGCGTGGATGATTTTTTGCGCGTTACCCGCGATGTCGCCCACAACAAAGTTCAATTGAGCAACACTGATTTTGAAAGACATGGTGGCGGGTTATTCGTCAGAGTGAAACATGCAAGAAAAACACAAGAATTATCTCACCCGCATCGATGACGACCCGCAAGCACTGGACGCCGCGCCATGGGACGCCTTGTGTGCAGCGCAAGACCTGCCCTCGCCTTTCATGCGCCACGCCTATTTGTCGGCGCTGCACACCAGCCACAGCGCTTGCGCCAAAACCGGCTGGGCCGTGCAGTTTGTCAGCCTGTGGCTGCACGACAGCTTGCAAGCCGCGTGCGCGCTGTATGTCAAAAACCATTCGTATGGCGAATACGTGTTTGACTGGCCGTGGGCCAATGCTTACGAGCAACACGGCCTGAGCTATTACCCCAAAGCGGTGATTGCCGTGCCTTTCACGCCCGTGCCCGGTTCGCGCTTGCTGGCGGTGGATGACGCGGCTCGCCAAGCTTTGCTGCACGCCTGCATAGAGCACGCCAAGGCTTTGAATGTGTCGTCCTTGCACCTGTTGTTTGACAGCCCCGCCGACCGCGCGGCGGTGCACGCCTTGCAATTGCTGGAACGCCAAACCGTGCAATTTCATTGGCACAACGCGGGTTTTGAAAACTTCGATGCGTTTTTAGCCAGCTTGAACCAAGAAAAACGCAAAAAAATCAAACAAGAGCGCCGTCGCGTGGCGGATGCGGGCGTGAGTTTCAGCGTGCACCAGGGCACAGCCATCACCTCGGCGCAATGGGATTTTTTCTACGACTGCTACGAACGCACTTACCTCGAACACGGCAATGCGCCTTATTTGACGCGGGCGTTTTTTGAGCAGATGCAGCACACCATGCCCGAAAACTGGGTGTTGTTCATCGCCCAGCGCGAAGGCCGCGCCATTGCCAGCAGCTTGATTGGCGTGCAAGACCTCGGCACAGCCCACGCTGTGGCGTATGGCCGCTATTGGGGCGCGCTAGAGCGGGTGGATTGCCTACATTTTGAAGCGTGTTATTACCAACCGCTGATGTGGTGCATCGCCCACGGCGTGAGCCGATTTGAAGGCGGCGCACAAGGTGAACACAAAATGTCTCGCGCCTTGATGCCCACACCCACCTACAGCGCCCACTGGTTGGCACATCCCGCATTTGCCGATGCGGTGGAGCGGTTTTTGGAACGAGAAACGGCGGGCGTGGAAGGTTATTTGGAGAGTTTGGCGGCTCGCTCGCCGTTTAAGCATTCATGAGAGCAAGCTTTAGGCATTGCACTGATTGCTTCAATTCGCGAAATATTTAAATTCGCCAACAACGCATTTCCAACATTTCCCATCAGTATTAACAAGATGCTAAAAACCGAAGTGTCCAATCGTTTGGACACTTCGGTTTTTAGCATCTCGACAAAATCACCAAAAATCATAGCTTTTCAATGGTTTTCGTAGCTTAAAAAAACCTCAACAGCGCGTTACCCCCTGTTTTCCAGCTAATTCCCAAAAGATGAAAAAACACGAAGTGTCCAATCGATTGGACACTTCGTGTTTTTTCTGGATTTGAGCTTTTTTCTAAGGCGTGAACAAATCGTCAAAACTCACTTTGCTCAACAAAAAAAATGCCCTCATCAGAGGGCATTTGGATTGTCTGAAGCAGACAAAGATCAAGCATTCGCCTTGTGATAAGCCGCAATGCCATCCATGATTTCTTTTTTGGCTGACTCTGGGCCTTCCCAGCCTTTGATCTTGACCCATTTGCCTTTTTCCAAATCTTTGTAGTGTTCAAAGAAGTGCGCAATGGTGCGCAGGCGCAGCTCGTTCATGTCTTCTGGTTTTTGCCAGTGGCTGTAGATGGGCAAAATTTTGTCGGTGGGCACTGCCAAGACTTTGCCGTCTTGTCCGCCTTCGTCTTCCATCAACAAAATGCCGATGGGGCGGCATGGGACGACCACACCTGGAATCAGCGGGAAAGGCGTGATGACCAACACATCCACCGGGTCGCCGTCACCGGCGATGGTTTTGGGCACATAACCGTAGTTGGTGGGGTAGTGCATGGCCGTACCCATGAAGCGGTCCACGAAGATCGCGCCGGATTCTTTGTCCACTTCGTATTTCACGGGATCAGCGTTCATCGGAATTTCGATGATCACGTTGAAGGCTTCGGGTGCATTCTTACCAGGATGAACTTTATCTAAGGACATGGTGTCTCGTTTGAGGTTGAAAAATGAATGAATTCACTAGGATTAACCCCGATTTTACTTTCATGAGGCTTTCGAACTCACAACAAAGCCTATAAAGTGTCTTGGTTGGCCAATCACAGCGCAAGGTTTTCCTTGTTGGCTGGAGGAAGCAACGCAGCGGTGAAGCCGTTTTGCGTGGCTTCACCTTCAGTGCGAAACAACAATCAAGGAGACCTTATGTCTGGAAATTCAGCGCTACTTTTTGCGCTTGCGTGCGGCCTTGTGGCCGTGATTTATGGTTTTTGGGCGCGCTCATCGATTCTTGCGATGGATGCAGGCAACGCCCGAATGCAGGAAATTGCAGCGGCCATTCAACAAGGCGCAGCGGCGTATCTGGCGCGTCAATACCGAACCATCGCAGTGGTTGGTGTGGTGTTGACGGTGCTCATCGGACTCTTTCTCAACGTCACCACCGCCATTGGGTTTGTCGTGGGTGCAGTGCTTTCGGGCGCTTGCGGCTTCATTGGCATGAATGTGTCGGTCAAGGCCAATGTGCGCACGGCACAAGCGGCCACGCACGGCATTGGCCCAGCGTTGGACGTGGCGTTCAAAGGCGGCGCGATCACGGGCATGTTGGTGGTCGGTTTGGGTCTGTTGGGTGTGGGCGGTTTTTATTGGTTTTTGGCAAGCAATGGTGCTGCTGACCAAAACTTGGCCACCCTGCTCAATCCCTTGATTGGCTTGGCTTTTGGTTCTTCGCTTATTTCGATTTTTGCGCGTTTGGGCGGCGGCATTTTCACCAAAGGCGCTGACGTGGGCGCGGACTTGGTGGGCAAGGTCGAAGCTGGCATTCCAGAAGACGATCCGCGCAACCCTGCGGTGATTGCCGACAACGTGGGCGACAACGTGGGCGACTGCGCTGGCATGGCCGCCGATTTGTTTGAAACCTATGCGGTCACGCTCATTGCCACCATGATGCTGGGTGCCTTGATGCTCACCTCCATCAGCACACAAGCGGTGATGTACCCCTTGGTGTTGGGCGGCGTGTCCATCATTGCGTCCATCATTGGTTGCTTTTTTGTCAAAGCCTCACCCGGCATGAAAAACGTCATGCCAGCTTTGTACAAAGGTTTGATCGTGGCGGGCGTGTTGAGTTTGGTGGCGTTTTATTTCGTCACCGTCAACATGATTCCTGACGACGCCTTGGGCGCTGGCACGCAACTGCGCTTGTTTGGCGCCTGCGCTGTGGGCTTGGTGTTGACCGCTGCCTTGGTGTGGATCACCGAATACTACACAGGCACCGACTACGCGCCGGTCAAACATGTGGCGCAAGCTTCTACAACGGGTCACGCGACCAACATCATTGCGGGCATTGGCGTGTCGATGAAATCGACCGCTTGGCCCGTACTGTCTGTGTGCGTGGCGATTGTGGCGGCACACAGCTTGGCGGGCTTGTATGGCGTGGCAATTGCTGCCACGGCCATGTTGAGCATGGCGGGCATTGTGGTGGCCTTGGACGCTTACGGCCCCATCACCGACAACGCGGGTGGCATTGCAGAAATGGCCGAATTGCCCAGCAGCGTGCGCGATGTGACCGACCCCTTGGACGCCGTGGGCAACACCACCAAAGCCGTGACCAAGGGCTACGCCATTGGTTCTGCGGGTTTGGCCGCTTTGGTGTTGTTTGCCGATTACACCCACAAGTTAGAAACTGCGGGCAAAGCCGTGACTTTTGACTTGTCCAACCCCATGGTGATTGTGGGCTTGTTCATCGGCGGGCTGATTCCCTACCTGTTTGGCGCCATGGCCATGGAAGCTGTGGGTCGCTCCGCAGGCGCTGTGGTGGAAGAAGTGCGTCGCCAATTCCGCGAAATTCCAGGCATCATGGAAGGCACGGCCAAACCCGAATATGGCCGCGCAGTCGATATGCTGACCACAGCCGCCATCAAAGAAATGATGATTCCATCGCTTTTACCTGTGGTGGTGCCCATTTTGGTGGGCGTGTTCTTAGGCCCCACGGCCTTGGGCGGTTTGCTGATGGGCACCATCGTGACGGGCTTGTTTGTTGCCATCTCGATGTGTACCGGCGGCGGCGCTTGGGACAACGCCAAAAAATACATTGAAGACGGCCACTTCGGCGGCAAAGGCAGCGATGCCCACAAAGCCGCTGTGACGGGCGACACCGTGGGCGATCCTTACAAAGACACGGCGGGACCTGCGGTCAACCCCTTGATCAAGATCATCAACATTGTGGCGTTGTTGATCGTGCCATTGCTCTGATCTAGACCAACCACATCAAAGCCCCGTGGTGAACACTACGGGGCTTTTTTATGCCTGCGCCAACCATGCTCGCACGGCTTCAAGCGTGGGCATGGCGCTGACTGCGCCCACCGCTTGGGTGGAGAGCGCTGCTGCGGCATTGGCCTGTGCCAAGGCTTGCGGCCAAATGGCTTGCCATTCTTGTGTCTGTGCCTTTTCTGTGTGGCCTGCCCGTGCTGCGGCCAACGCAGCAGCCAATGTTCCGGTAAAGGTGTCGCCCGCGCCCACGGTATCGACCACACGCACCGCGTGTCCGGCTACAGCCAGTGGCGCAAGGCCAGCACGATACAAACAGCAGCCTTGTGCGCCCAAAGTCACCACCACTGCGCCCACGCCGCGCTGCAACAGCACCTGCGCAGCGGCGGCCACATCGTGCTCGCCCGTATGAGCCAGCAATTCGCCTTCGTTGGGCGTGAGCACATCGACCAAAGGCCAAAGCGCATCAGGCACAGGATTGGCGGGTGCGGGGTTCAAGAGCGTCAACACACCATTTTTGCGAGCGCATTCAAACGCCGCTTGGGTTGCAGCCAGCGGCACTTCGCAATTGGACACCAGCACTTGGGCTTGCGCAATTTGGGGCTGCGCCGCCAAGACGTGTTGCGCGGTCATGCCAGCGCCTGCGCCGGGATAGACGGCGATGGAGTTGTCGCCGTCGTCATACACCATGATCAAAGCCACGCCGCTGCTCTCGCCCTTGGCGCGAACAACATGGCCAATGTCCATGCCCTCTTGCGTCCACAACGACAAGGCCATTTGGCCTAAGTCGTCGTCGCCCACACGCGCGATGACGCACACCTGCGCGCCTTGTCTGGCACAAGCCACGGCGGCGTTGCTGCCTTTGCCACCGGGCAAGCGTTGCAATTGCGGCGACATGACGGTTTGGCCTCGCGCCAAAGGCTGGGCAATGCGCGCCATGAAGTCCACATTCCAACTCGCAAGGCAGACCACGTTGGGCGCTGACATCATCCGGCTCCTTTTGCGCCGTAGCCCATGGTGTGCGGCAACCACAGCACGATGTCGGGGAACACGGTCATCGCTACCAGCAAGCCCAGCAACATGACCAAAAACAGCCAGCCTTCGCGCATCATCTCGCCAATTGGAATACCGGTGAGTGCTTTGGTGACAAACAACAACATGCCAAAGGGCGGATGGATCAAACCAATCATCATATTGAGCACCACCAGCACACCAAAATGCACCAAGTCAATGCCCAAGAGTTTGACCGCTGGCAGCAACATCGGCACAAACACCAGCAACAACACCGACACATCTAAAAAGCAACCCAAGGCCAAAAACAACACATTGACCATGAACAAAAACTGCAAGCGACTCAGATGCAAGCCATCGACCCACGCGGCCATCATCTGCGGTACACCTTCGGCAGTGAAGGCATAGTTCAAAATGAAAGAGCCAGCCAAAATCACCGTAATCACCGCGCTGGCTCGGGTTGATTCCAACACCACGCCCCAAAAACTGCGCCAACTCAAGGCGCGAAACACCAAGGCAGCCAAGATCAAGGAATGCAAGGCCGCCACAGCCGCCGCTTCGGTGGGCGTGAACGCGCCCGAATAAATGCCACCCAACAACACAATCGGCATCGACAAAGGCAAGGCTCCGCGAAACACAATGCCTGGCCATTCTTTGAGCGGAATCGGGTCTTCACGCGGCATATTGCGTTTGACCGCAATAAAGTGCACCACGCCCATCATCAACAAGCTCATGCACACGCCAGGCACGACGCCGCCTAAAAACAATGCGCCCACCGACGCGCCCGAGACCAGCGCGTAAATCACCATAGGAATCGAGGGCGGAATAATGGGCCCCAAGGTGGCACTCGCCACCACCACCGCGCCTGCAAAGCCGCGTGTGTATTCCGGTTTTTTGAGCATTTGGCGAATCGTCACCAATCCAGGCCCCGCAGCATCGGCAATGGCACTGCCGCTCATGCCGGAAAAAATCACGCTCACCAAAATATCAACCTGCGCCAAGCCGCCACGCATACGCCCGACCAAGATGCGGCAAAAATCAAAAATGCGCTCGCTCACCGTACCCGCATTCATGATGTTGGCGGCGAACACAAACAGCGGCACGGCCAAAAGCACATAACTGTTGTACAAACCGTTGCTGATTTGCTCGGCCACCAAACCCACGTCTTGGCCTTTGACCAACAAATACGCCACGCCCGACATCATCATGGAAAAACCAATCGGCATGCGCAGCAACATGCCCAGCACCACAACGCCCACCAAAGCCCACATGGCAGTACTCATGGCGCTATTCCTTTTTCTTCCAGCCCTTGGTCTTCAAGACCTTTGCCTTGAATAGAACACACAACCGCCCAAGCGCTGCGCACCACCAAGGCCACCAGCAAAAGCACAAACGGCATAAAAATCCATTCGAATGAAATACCCAAGACAGGCGAGCCCTCGCGCCCCATGAAGTGCACATAGTCCCAGCAGGCAGGAATTGCCGCCAAGGCCAAACCACCGATCATCAAATTGCCCACAATGCGCATGATGCGGCGCGTGTTGCGTCCCACGCTGTTCCACAGCAAATCGAACATGACATGTTCGCGCTCTGGCACCATCATGCCCGCTGCCCACAAAATGGCCCACAAATACAAAATCACGGCCAGCTCATCCGTCCACGGCAAGGGCTGGTTGAATCCAAATCGCAGCGTGATTTGCACCAAAAACGTCAGGAACAAAGCCAAGAAAATCAGGCCGCCGAGTGTATCGGCCAAGTGTTTGAGCCAACGCATAAATCAGCGAGTGTTGTTGATGCGCTCAAGCAAGCCCGCAGGCCAAACCTTGGCGTAGTCAGACTTGGCGTAGGTGTTTTGCACCGATTTGCGAAAGGCTTCCACATCGGGCGTGGTGACTTGCAAGCCTTGTTGTTTGAAGAAGTCCACAATTTGCGCTTCTTCTTTGATGCGGTTGTCATTGTTGTATTGCGCAGCGGCTTGGGCTGCGGCTTTGAGGTGGGTTTGTTGCGCGGGCGTGAGCGCATTCCACGCTTTGTTTGAAATGGCGATAAAAATGCCATCGACCAAATGGTTGGTCATCACCAATTGCTTGGTGACTTCGTAAAACTTGGCTGCGCGAACAGTGGGTAAAGGGTTGTCTTGGCCGTCAATCGTGCCAGTTTTGAGACCCAAATACACCTCGCCAAAAGCCAGCGGCGTGGCCGTTGCGCCCAAAGCTTCACCCAAGAACAACCACTCTTTAGAAGCGGGCATACGCAGTTTGACGCCTTTGAGGTCAGCCGGCGTTTTGACCGCCCTCACCTCACTCAAGTTCACCTGCCGAGTCCCTAAATAAGCGGTGGACAACACGGTGACGTCCATTTTTTCGGCAACGGTTTTGAACAACTCTGTGCCAATGGGGCCGTTGAAGATTTTTTGCTGATGCGCTGGATCGCGCACCACATAGCCAGCGGTGAAGATGGAGAACTCAGGCACCAACTTGGCGATGTCAAAAGCAGAAATGGCCGACAACTCCAAGTTGCCGCGTGCCATGGCAGCAGGCTCGGTGCCTTGTTTGAACAAGGAAGCATTCAGGTTGATTTGCACATCGAACTGATTGGGATCAGACTTGTCCAAGGCTTCTTTGAACACGGTCCACATCTTGGCGTGCCAGTCGTCAGGCACAGCGGGCGTGGAGATGCGCAACACCGTTTTGCTCTGCGCAATAGCCGCGCCCGAGACGCTGCACAATGCCAAGGCACAAGCGCTGGCGGCTAAAAATTTGCGACGAAAGTGAGTCAAGTTAGTCATGCGGCGTCTCCTAAAAATACGGTTTTTTTTGAAAAATTCAATCACGAAACATCAATCTGTTTGCGGGTTCACCGCAAAGCCTTGCAGCGATTGCCTGAGCAACGCCAATTGCGCGGGCGGCAAAGCCACCAAAGGCGCACGCACACGCAACCACGCTTCGTCGTTGTGCAACACGCTCATCACGCCTTTGAGTGCGGGCAACAAGGCAAAAGGTTTGAGCAAATCCAACATCGCTTGAATACGCTGTGCGTCAGCCGCGTGGCTAGCGCCATCAGGCGCCAACACCGAGCGGTGCACCAGCTTGGGCAAAAAATTCGCCAAACCGCTGATCGCGCCGGTACTGCCCAAACGCCCCATGGTGGGCAAGTCGGGCTCATTGCCCACGTAGACCGTGATGTCGGGCATAAAAGCTTGCGCCAAAGACACAGAAAAAGCGCGTTCACAGCCACTGTCTTTGATGCCCGCGATGATGTGCGGATAGCGCGCAATCAACTGCGCAATGACGTCGTGCGACAAACCCACGCCCGCGACTTGCGGAATGTGATACAGATACAAGCGCCAACTGGGCTGCGCCATGGCGTCAATCACTTGCGTGTAAGCATTGAAAACACCTTCGTCGCTCACGCCTTTGAAAAAGAATGGCGGCAACATCAAACAACCGTGCACGCCATGCGCCACTGCATGACGTGTCAGCGTCACCACATCGCCCAGCGCGGCACAACTGGTCGAGAGCATGATGCGCTCAGGCGCAATGCCACTCTTGATGAGCTGATCCAGCGCATCCATACGCTCTTGCAGCGTAAAAGACGGGCCTTCGCCAGTGGTGCCAAACGGCGTTACGCCTTTGCAACCCGCTTGCAGCAAATGTTTGGCGTGAGCCGCAAACTTGGCATGGTCAATATTGCCGTGTGCATCCAAAGGCGTGAGCAATGCAGGCCAAATGCCTTGAAAGCCGTTGTGGGCGTTGATCGTGTCGATCATGGTGGAGCTTTCTGAGTTGGACGGTGACAGGGCCGCGAAACCAGACATGACCCACGCGTCAAAATAGTGATGAATAGTAAATAGATTTGCGTGCGTGATTGCGAGGAATTACCCGCATTTAGACAAAAAAATCCCCGGTCAAAGCCGGGGATTGAGGCAAGCATGAAAACTTTAAACTCAGAAATTCAGCGTGCGTTTGTCCACCGCCAAAGCCGCTTCTTTCGTGGCTTCCGACAAGGAAGGATGCGCGTGGCAAATGCGCGCAATGTCTTCGGCAGAGGCTTTGAACTCCATGGCCACCACAGCCTCAGAAATCAATTCTGAAGCCATGGGCCCGACAATGTGAACGCCCAAAATTTCGTCGGTTTTGGCGTCGGCCAAAAACTTGACCATGCCCGTGGTGTCGCCCAAAGCGCGCGCACGACCGTTCGCCAGGAATGGGAAAGTGCCCGCTTTGTAAGCCACGCCGTCGGCTTTGAGTTGTTGCTCGGTGCGACCCACCCACGCAATTTCAGGGCTGGTGTAGATCACCCAAGGAATGGTGTTGAAGTTGACATGCCCGTGCTGACCTGCGATGCGCTCGGCCACGGCAACGCCCTCTTCTTCGGCTTTATGCGCCAGCATGGGGCCACGCACCACGTCGCCCACCGCCCAGACGCCGGGCACATTGGTTTTGCATTCGCCGTCCACAGCAATCGCGCCGCGTTCGTCCAGTTGCAGGCCAATCGCTTCGGCATTCAAGCCGATGGTGTTGGGCACGCGGCCAATTGAGACCACCAGCTTGTCCGCTTCCAGAGCCACGGCTTCGCCTTTGGCATTGGTGTAGTTGACGGTGACGCCTTTTTTGCCGTTGACAATTTCGCCCACTTTCACGCCAAGCTCGATCTTTAAGCCCTGCTTGTCAAAAGCTTTTTTGGCTTCTTTGGCAATTTGCTCGTCCACCGCGCCCAAGAATGTGGGCAGGCCTTCGAGAATGGTCACATCCGCGCCCAAACGACGCCAGACCGAGCCCATTTCCAAACCAATCACGCCAGAGCCAATGAGTGCCAATTTTTTAGGCACAGCACCGACGCGCAACGCGCCATCGTTGGACAGCACATTGACTTCGTCAAACGGCACACCAGCCAAAGCACGGGCGTTCGAGCCTGTGGCAATGATGACTTGCTTGCCGGTGATGGACTCTTCGGTTTTGCCCGCCACCTTGATCTCGTAACCGCCCTCGACCTTGCCGACAAAGCTGCCGCGACCGTGGAAGAACGTGACCTTGTTCTTTTTGAACAAGTACAAAATGCCATCGTTGTTTTGTTTGACCACGTTGTCTTTGCGCGCCAACATTTGCGCCACGTCCATCTTCACGTCTTTGGCGGAAATGCCGTGCTCGGCAAAGTGGTGGTTGGCATGGTCAAAATGCTCGCTCGATTGCAGCAAAGCCTTAGACGGAATGCATCCCACGTTGGTGCAAGTGCCGCCAGGTGCAGGACCACCCGCAGCGTTTTTCCACTCGTCAATACAGGCGACTTGGAAACCGAGTTGCGCAGCGCGAATGGCCGCAATATAACCACCGGGGCCAGCACCGATGACGACGACGTCGAATTGTTTGCTCATGAATCGTCCTTCAATCAGATATCAAACAACAAGCGCGCTGGATCTTCCAGTGCTTCTTTCATGGCGACCAAGCCCAACACGGCTTCGCGGCCATCGATGATGCGGTGGTCGTAAGACATGGCGAAGTAGTTCATGGGGCGAACCACGACTTGGCCGTTTTCCACCATCGCACGGTCTTTGGTGGCGTGAACGCCCAAAATCGCAGACTGTGGCGGGTTGATGATGGGGGTGGACATCATGGAGCCAAACGTGCCGCCGTTGGAGATGGAGAAGGTGCCGCCGGTCATCTCTTCGATGCCCAGTTTGCCGTCGCGCGCTTTGACGCCGAATTCGGCAATCTTTTTCTCGATGTCGGCAAAGCTCATTTGGTCGGCGTTGCGCAAAATTGGCACCACCAAACCACGGGGCGAGCCCACAGCAATACCGATGTCAAAGTAGCCGTGATAGACGATGTCGTTGCCATCGACCGAGGCGTTCAAGACGGGGAATTTCTTCAAGGCATGCACCGCTGCTTTGACGAAGAAGCTCATGAAGCCCAGCTTGACGCCGTGCTCTTTTTCGAACTTCTCTTGCATGCGTTTGCGCATGTCCATGACGGGTGCCATGTTGATTTCGTTGAAGGTGGTCAAAATCGCGTTGGTCGATTGCGATTGCAACAAGCGTTCGGCCACACGCGCACGCAAACGCGTCATAGGCACGCGCTGCTCTGGGCGGTCTCCCAAGTTGACGGCCACAGGCGCGGCCACTTGCGGCAAGGCTTTGGTGGGTGCGCCGGTTGGAATGACGCCAGGGGTCGATTGCACGCCGCCTGCAACGGCAGACAGAACATCGCCCTTGGTCACGCGGCCATCTTTGCCCGTGCCAGCCACAGAGCCAGCCGCCAAATTGTTGTCAGCCATGAGCTTGGCTGCAGCTGGCATGGCCACGCCAGCTTTGCTGGTGGATGAAGCGGCAACTGCCGCAGGAGCCGCAGCCGCAGGTGCGGCGGGTGCAGGCGCAGCGGCAGGAGCAGCAGCGCCAGCGACGGCTTCGGTATCAATGCGTGCAATGAGTTGCTCGGCAGCCACTGTGCCACCGTCAGGGACCACGAGTTCGACCAACACGCCAGCGGCGGGCGCAGGCACTTCGAGCACGACTTTGTCGGTTTCGATGTCGATCAAGATTTCATCCATCGCGACGGCTTCGCCGACTTTCTTTTTCCATTGCAGCATGGTGGCTTCGGCCACGGATTCGGAGAGCTGCGGGACTTTAACTTCTACGATTGCCATATCAATATTTCCTGAATGTGAGGTGTTCGGTTCAACGATTTATTTGGTCAGCACAAAGCCTTTGAGCTTGCCGAATGCGCCTTCGACCAGCGCTTTTTGCTGCTCTTGGTGCAAGTGTGAGTAACCCACGGCTGGCGACGCAGAAGCGGCGCGGCCCGAATAGCCCAGCTTTTGGCCAGCGCTCATGTTTTCGTGGATGTAGTGCTGCACGAAGAACCATGCGCCTTGGTTTTGTGGCTCGTCTTGCGTCCACACCAATTCGGTGGCGTTGGGGTATTTTTTGAGTTCAGCCGCAAATGCTTTGTGGGGGAATGGGTAGAGCTGTTCGGCGCGCAAAATCGCGACGTCGTCAGCACCCAGTTCTTCGCGTTTTTTGACCAAGTCGTAGTAAACCTTGCCCGAGCACACCAAAACACGTTTGACCTTGTCAGCCTTGAGCGCTTTGTTTTCTGGCAGCACAGTTTGGAAGCCACCTTTGGTGAACTCAGACACAGGCGATGTCGCGTCTTTGTTACGCAACAAGGACTTGGGCGTGAAAATGATCAAAGGCTTGCGCAAGTCGCGCACCATTTGGCGACGCAACACGTGGAAGATTTGGCTGGCCGTGGTCGGTTGCACGATTTGCATGTTGGTGTCAGCCGCCAACTGCATGAAGCGCTCCAAACGTGCCGAGCTGTGCTCTGGGCCTTGGCCTTCGTAGCCGTGTGGCAGCATCAGCGTCAAGCCGTTGACGCGACCCCACTTCACTTCGCCCGAAGCAATGAACTGGTCAATCACCACTTGTGCGCCGTTGGCGAAGTCGCCAAACTGGGCTTCCCAAATCACCAAGGTGTTAGGGTCGTTGGAGGCGTAGCCGTATTCAAAGCCCAGCACCGCTTCTTCCGACAAGATGGAGTCGATGACGGTGAAAGGCGCTTGGTTTTCTGCAACATGTTGCAAAGCCACATAAGTGCCTGTGTCCCATTTTTCACGCTTTTGATCGTGAATCACAGCATGGCGGTGGGTGAAGGTGCCGCGACCGCAGTCTTCGCCGGACAAACGCACGGGGTAGCCGCTGGCCACCAGCGATGCGAAGGCCATGTGTTCGCCCATGCCCCAATCGACGTTGACTTCGCCACGACCCATGGCAGCGCGGTCGTCATAGACTTTTTTGACCAGCGCGTGCGGTGTGACGGTTTCTGGAATGGTGGTGATTTTTTCGGCCAAGCGTCTCCACTCGGACATCGGAATGGCCGTGTCAGCCGAGTCTGTCCACTTCTTGCCCAAGAAGGGCGCCCAGTCCACGGTGAACTTGGTTTTGAAGTTGGTCAACACAGGATCATCGGTGTGCTTGCCAGCATCCAAGGCGGCGCGGTAGGCTTTGACCATGTCGTCGCCCAAGGTGTCGCCCAAGCCTTGCATGGCCAGTTTGTCGGCAAACAGTTTGCGCGTGCCGGGGTGAGCACCAATTTTTTTGTACATCAGCGGCTGTGTCAACGCGGGTGTGTCTTGTTCGTTGTGGCCGAGTTTGCGGAAACACACGATGTCAATCACCACGTCTTTGCTAAACACCATGCGGTATTCCAGCGCCAATTGGGTGGCCAAGACCACGGCTTCTGGATCGTCGCCATTGACGTGCAACACAGGCGCTTCGACCATCTTCACAATGTCGGTACAGAACACGCTGGAGCGCATGTCCCGTGGGTCAGAGGTGGTGAAACCAATTTGGTTGTTGATGATGATGTGCACTGTGCCACCGGTGGAGTAACCACGGGTTTGCGCCAGCGCCAGCGTTTCTTGGTTGACGCCTTGGCCGCCAAAGGCCGAGTCGCCGTGCACCAACACGGGCAACACTTGTTTGCCGTGCGGGTCAGCACGACGGTCCATGCGTGCGCGCACCGAACCTTCGACCACCGGGTTGACGATTTCCAAGTGCGAGGGGTTGAACGCCAAAGACAAGTGAACTGGGCCGCCCGAGGTGCTCACGTCGGAGCTGAAACCTTGGTGGTATTTCACATCGCCTGCGGGCAATTCTTCGGGCGCGGTGTGATCGAACTCGGCGAACAAATCGGCTGGCAATTTGCGCATGGTGTTGACCAACACGTTCAAGCGACCACGGTGCGCCATGCCGATCACAACTTCTTGCACGCCTTTGACGCCTGCTGCGTGGATGAGTTCGTCCATCGCAGCGATGAAGCTTTCGCCACCTTCGAGCGAGAAGCGTTTTTGGCCGACATACTTGGTGTGCAAGTAGCGCTCCAAGCCTTCAGCAGCGGTCAAGCGCTCCAAGATGTTTTTCTTTTTATCAGCATTGAAGCTGGGTTTGCTGCGAATGCTTTCGAGCTTTTCTTGCCACCAGCGTTTTTCACCCATTTCTGAGGTGTACATGAACTCAGCGCCCAAGGTGCCGCAATAGGTTTCGCGCAAGGCATTGAGCAACTCGCGCAGGCTCATGCGGTCTTTGCCAAAGAAGGTGTTGCTGGTGTCGAACACGGTTTCTTGATCGGCATCGGTGAAGCCATAAAAAGAAGGTTCGAGGTCAGGGATATTGGGGCGCTCGGTGCGCTTCAAAGGATCGAGGTCCGCCCAGCGTTGACCGACGTTGCGGTAAGCGGCGATGAGTTGTTGAACGGCGGTGCGTTTGCGGCCCATTTCAACATCGGCGCTGGCCATGACAACTTTGGTGCCGCCTTGTTTGGCGCGTTCTGCAAAGGCGTTGATGACGGGCAAGTGCGGCACGTCTTTGGCATTGGAGCCATCGACTGCGGGTACGTGCTGCAAAGCATCAAAGTACTCGCGCCAAGAATCTGGGACGCTGCCGGGGTTGGCTAAATAGCTTTCGTACATCTCTTCGACATACGGAGCATTGCCCCCGAACAAATAGGTATTGCCTGAATAGGCTTGGTAGACGGATGATGTCTCGTTCATTTTGCGCTGACCTCCGTTCCCCTTCAGGGAACATAAGCTGGTTGAAAAAACCTCCCGCAACACGGCTGAACCGATTAGCGGATGCGACTGTGGCAAGGAAGGGCCTTAGTACATCCGACATTGTGCCACTGTTCACAGCACCGATTCGCGTTTTTTTACGGCTTATTTGTTAGTTATCGTTCGTTTTGAAAGCTTCACGCAAGCTGCGCTTGAATTTGCTGCAAGGCGCTGGGGTCGTCAATGGTGGTCAAGTCGCCGGGGTCGCGTTTTTCGCACACAGCTTGAATGGCTCGACGCAGCAACTTGCCGCTGCGCGTCTTGGGCAATGATGTGACGAATAGCACGCGAGCAGGTCGAGCAACGGCTCCTAATTGCGAATCCACGACTTTCATGACCTCCCCCTCGAGCTTCAAACGGGCATTAGCGTCACTCAAAGCCGATGCGTCTTTGGCAATGGCAAATGCCATCGCCACTTGCCCTTTGAGTGAGTCAGCCACACCGACCACCGCCACTTCGGCAATGTTGGGATGGCTGGAAATGCTTTCTTCAATCTCGCGTGTACCCAAGCGGTGGCCTGCGACGTTGATCACGTCGTCGGTACGACCCAAGATGAAGAAGTAGCCATCTTCGTCGCGAACCGCCCAGTCAAAGGTGCTGTAAACCAGTTTATTAGGAACTGTCTTCCAGTACGTGTTGACAAAGCGTTGGTCGTCGCCCCAAATGGTTTGCAAATTGCCGGGGGGCAAGGGACCTTCGATGGTCAACACGCCTTTTTGGTTGGCGCCTGTGAGTTCTTCGCCCGTTTGGTCGTCCACCAGCTTGACGTTGTAGCCATACACCGCTTTGCCGGGAGAACCAAATTTGCTGAGCGCTTTTTCGACGCCGTTGCAAATGGTCAAAATTGGCCAACCGGTTTCGGTTTGCCAGTAGTTGTCGATGATGGGCTTGCCTAGACCCTCAGAAATCCACTTGGCCGTGGGTTCATCCAAAGGCTCGCCCGCCAAAAACAAGGCTTTGAGGCTGGAGAGATCGTATTTGCTGAGCAGCGCGGGATCTTGTTTTTTGAGCACGCGAATGGCGGTGGGCGCGCTGAACATGACGCTGACTTTGTATTTTTCGACCAAGCTCCACCAAATGCCGCCATCAGGTCGAATGGGCAGACCTTCGTACATGATGGTGGCCATGCCGCCAATCAATGGCCCGTAGATGATGTAGCTGTGTCCCACCACCCAACCGATGTCGCTGGTGCAGAAAAAGGTTTCGCCGGGTTTGCCTTGGTAGATGTTGGGAATGCTTGCGGCCAAGGCCACGGTGTAGCCGCCCGTGTCGCGCTGCACGCCCTTGGGCTTGCCCGTCGTGCCCGAGGTGTAGAGCGTGTAGCTGGGATGCGTGGATTCCACCCATTCACAAGGCACTTGGGTATCCATGTGCTTGGCGCGTTCAGTCGCATAGTCAAAGTCGCGGCCTGCCACCGGAGTGAACGCGGCCAAGTTGCGATTGACCATGATGACCGCTGCGGGCTTGTGGCTGGAGAGCGTGATGGCTTCGTCTAACAAGGGTTTGTAAGGCACGCCCTTGCCGCCGCGCGAACCTGCGTCAGCGCTGATGATGACTTTGGGTGTGGCGTCCTCAATGCGCGTTGCCAACGAGTGCGAAGCAAAACCACCAAACACCACCGAGTGGATGGCACCAATGCGTGCGCAGGCCAACATGGCAAATGCGGCTTCGGCAATCATGGGCATGTAGATCAACACACGGTCGCCCTTGCCCACGCCACGGTCTTTCAAAATAGCGGCCATGCGCTGCACTTCGGCGTGCAGATCGCGAAAGGTATAGGTTTTTTCTTGGTCGGTTTCGGTGGAGACAAAAATCAAGGCCGCTTGATCGGCGCGGTCCTTCAAGTGGCGGTCTACCGCGTTGTGGCAGAGGTTGGTTGTGCCGCCGACAAACCACTTGGCAAATGGTGGGTTGCTGTAATCGCAGATTTGTTGGGGTTGTGTTTTCCACTCAATGCGTTGGGCTTCTTGGGCCCAAAAACTGTCGCGCTCCTCAATGGATTGGCGGTGGAATTCTGCGTAAGCAACCATGCGTTTGTCTCCTCGTTGACGTCATACTGAATTCATAATTATGAGAAGACCTGACTTGCAACAGGCTGACTTACACAGATTTTTAACTTACTTGATTAAAGCTTGAATTTCGTGAAATGGGTCGGCATCGGCGCTGCGCAACCATTCGAACAACACCATTTCGGTGGTGACCAGCTCTGCGCCCGCGCCCGCCAAGCGGTCAAAGGCAGCGTCGCGGTTGCGCTCGGTGCGCGAGCCACAGGCGTCGGTCACCACAAACACCTGAAACTCATCTTGGAGCAAATCGAGCGCGGTTTGCAGCAAGCAAATATGGGCTTCAACGCCGGCAATGACAATGGTTTCGCGCTTGGGACTGGACTGCGGCACGGCTTTTTGCAAATGCTTGGGCAGGCTGCGGGCATTGCCGCCTTGCGGACGCGGATTGGGCCGCAGCACATCGATCAAGCCTTCTTCGCAGGCGCTAAAACTCATTTTGGCCAGCGTGCGACGGCACAACTCGCGCATGGCCTGCGGGTTTTGCCCCAGTTTGTCTGGGTTTTGTTCGGTGCCGAAGGTGGGAATTTCAAACAAATGCGCGGCCTCGGCCAAACGCTGGGCATTGGCGAGCACTTGTTCGCCTTCGAAAATTGCTGGCATGAGGCGCGACTGAAAGTCCACCAAAACCAGTTGCGATTCTTGATCGTCCATCAACATGCTGTGTTCCTGAAAAAAATGCGTGACTGGTGTGGAGTATCGGCTATCTCGCTAAGACAAAATTTATAAAAATTAACGGTAATGAAATCAAACAGTTAGCGCAGATTCTTGATCATTTGTATCAGCTAGAATGCCGGCATGATCAAACGCGCCCTCCTAGCGATGTGTGTGATGGCCAGTGCCCATGCTGCGCCCAATCCACAACCCGCCGACGACATTGAGAAATACCTCAATGACCGTGGCGTGCTCGCGCAAATGGATTTCATCCGCCAAAAAGTGGGTGGCAAAGCGTCTGAGTTGGTGGTCAATGCCATGGGCTTTTTGGGCGTGCCCTACCGTCGCGGCGGCACAGACGCCGACACGGGTTTTGATTGCAGCGGTTTTGTGCGCTCCATGTACGAGCAAACTGTCGGCTTGGTGTTGCCACGCCGCGCGCGCGACCAAGCCGCAGTCACCGAAAAAATCGACAAACAAGATTTGCAACCCGGCGACTTGGTGTTTTTCAACACCATGCGTCAAACCTTTAGCCATGTGGGCATTTATTTGGGTGACAACAAGTTCATCCATTCGCCCAAACCCGGCCAGCAAGTGCGCATTGACGATATGCGGCAAGCTTATTGGCAGCAGCGCTTTACGGGTGCGCGTCGGGTTGAGGCCAAAGATGGCAATTTAGCTGCCAGAGCGCAGCAGCCCTGAGTTTTCGTTTTAAAACCGCTCAAACTCATCCAAAGTGCGCCAAGCCCCAGGCGCCACATCGCCCAAGCTCACACGCCCTAAGCGAATGCGTCGCAGCGCAGTCATTTGCAACTGCGCTTGGTCGCACAAATAAGCCACCAAACCAAGATGCGAGCCCTTGACGGCAAAACGCAAAGTGCTCATCTGCGGCTTGCTGCTGCTCACACTCACTTTGGCCACGGGCAAGCGTTGGCGCTCGTCTTTGAGCAAACGCTGCATCAAAGCCAAAGCCTCGGCGGGCACTTCGCCGCGCACATCGGCCATCAACTCATGCTCCATCTCGCCCATGTGCTCGGTGAGTTTGCGCTCGACGCGCCAATCTTGGGTAAACACCACCAAACCACTGGCCGCTTGCTCCAGCGGCACAAGTGAGCCGAGTTTGCTCAAACGCCCAGTGAGTTGCGCAACTTGTCCAGCCGCCTTGTGCAACACATAGGTGGCGGGCTTGAGATTGAGCAAACTGGCGTGCTCGTCCACCGTCACCTCTTGCTGGAGCACGCGATGCTGGGGCTCCAACACAACGACACCACCCACGCGCACAAAACCCGCCGCAATGAATTGTTCGGCCTGCGTGCGTGAACAGTCACGCAATTGCATGACGCATTTGGAGAGGCGGACGCCCTCAGAAAGAGAAGATTGCATGAAAAAAACAAAGACCAAAGAGCTTCAATGGTAAGGTGTCGCGATGAACTCACAACTAGATCACTTAATCGTTGCCGCAAAAACCCTGTCGCAAGGCGTGCAATGGTGCGAAGACACCTTTGGCATCACCCCCGGCGCAGGCGGCGAACACGACAAATTTGGCACGCACAACCGCTTGTTCAAAATTGCCACGCCCACGTTTCCAATGGCGTATTTGGAAATCATCGCCATCAACCCCGCCACGCCGCTGCCCAAACAACACAAGAACAAACGTTGGTTCGACTTAGACGACCCACGCGTGATCGCAGCCATTGCCAAGGAGCCGCGCTTGATCCACTTTGTGGCCAGCACCACCGACATCAAAGCCGATCGGCAAGCCTTGCGCGAGCAACAAATAGAGCGCGGCAACGTGATTCATGCCAGCCGCAAAACCAACCGAGGTCGGCTGCAATGGCAGATCACCGTGCGCGACGACGGCGAACGCCTGTTTGACGGCACGCTGCCCACCCTCATTCAATGGGGCAAAGAAGACGCAGCCGACCCGCTGCGCCTGCACCCACGCAGCACCCTGCCCCGCTCGGGCGTGAGCCTGCAAGACCTAGAAATTACCCATCCCAGCGCCACCAAACTCCAAGCGGCGTATGACGCGATTGGGCTCAAAGGCATTGGCGTGCTTGAGGGTGCAGCCAATATTTGCGCGACTTTCAACACGCCCAAGGGCATGGTGAAGCTGGAGAGTTTGGGGCTGTGAGGCGCTACAAGCCAAGATACTGACGCAACGCATTTTCAAGACGCGCCATGTCTGACGGTGCAATTTCACCCACATATTTGCCCGCTCTTGTTTTGTCCGCTGTCCGATATTGATACACCAGTGCAACCGAAGTCTCACCCGCCGAAGGAACTGCAATAGAAACAGGCTCATACACTTTGGCAGATGACGACAGGGGCACCACGCCAATGGTGCGAAATTGCTTGTTAAACGGGGTGAGAGAAAGCACCACACAAGGTCGTGCAACACCTTGTTGTTCACTACCGCGCGCGGGTTCAAGGTTGAATCGGTAAATTTGACCGCGTTTGAATTCCATGGCACTCAGGCTTTATTCGGGAATACCTTCGAGGCCGTCGCCAATGGTGGCGTCCCAAAGTTTTTCATCTGCTAGTGCCTCGGCATTTGCCGGATCATTCATGAATGCAGCAGCAATGGCCTCAAGCTCTTTTTCTCGGATAACCAGTGCTTGCTGCATATAAGCCTCAATCACGCGACTGCGTTCACCCGCAGGAACAACGGCATTGAAACGCTGGAGCGTGGGGGCTGAAATGGAATACGAGGCGCGAAGTGTGGTCGCCGACATGATGAGTGCTCCTTATGCAATACACAGTATTACTGCATCATGCGGCAAGTATATCCAATTTACAGCCTTCATCAAGCCTAGTTCTCTTTCGGCAAACTCGCCAACAAGCCCATGCCCAAAGCCATCACCGCTGCGGTGATCCACAACGCACCTTTGAAGCTGCCGCTGCTTTGCGCCATCATGCCTGCCACGACGGGCGCAATGATTTGTGCAGCGCCGTAGCTCAAGGTCAGGCGTGCCATGGCTTTGCCAGGGTTTTGGGGTGAGCGACGTCCGACCAAAGCCAAGGTCAAACTCACAATGCCAATGAAGGTCGCGCCATAACCGAGAGCACCCAGCAAAGCGGCAATCAAAGAACCCGACATGGCGGGCAAAACAATGGCCAAAGTTTGCAAGCCAAAAGCCAGCAACAAAGCGCGGGTGTCACCCCAGCGGCGAGCCACGCGGTCCCAGACAAACACAGCGGGCATGGCGGCCATGCCCACCAAGCCCCAAGCCAATGCGCCTTGCCCAGCCAACGCAGGTTCGCGCTCGACAATCGCCACGGTGAACGTGGCGCTGATGACAAAGCCCCAACCCGCCGCAAAATAGCTCGCCAACATCGTCCATGCCCAACGGCGCGACATCACGGGGGCAGTGGCGTCAGCCGTCGAGGCCGTGACTGGCGGCGGCACGGGTGGTCGCCAAGCCCAAGCCGGGATGAAAAACACCACCGCCAGAGCCGACAAGCTCAACCACTGACCTTGCCAATCGCTCCACAGCATGGACAAACTCCACGAGCCCACAGCAGAAAACACAATGCCCAGTCCAATGCCAATGAAGTGCAGCCCCAGCTCAGGCCGCTGACCATGCCGCATGAGCCAACCCAACACCAAGCCAGAACCCAGCAACATGCCCGTTGCACCGCACAAGCCGCCGATGTAGCGCAGCAGCATCCAAGCAGGCATATAGGGCGCGATGGCCATGGCGGCGGTACACAGCAAGGCCATCCACAGGCCTGTGCTGTAGAGCCATTGCCGCCAACGCGGATTCTCAATCCATGCAGCAGCCAAAGCGCCTGTCATGTAGCCCGCGTAATTGATGGAGGCCAGTGTGCCAGCGGCTGCATCGCTCAAACCGGTTTGCGCTTGCAAGCTGGGCAACAAGGGCGTGTAGGCAAATCGTGCCAAGCCAATGGTGAGCACCAAGCCACAAATACCGCCCACCGTGACCTGCCAAGGTCGCAAAGCATGTGTTGAAGTCATGGGTTGAAAAGCTATAAAACGTAGTGCGATGCTACTTGAAGGAAATCCTCCAATTTAGGATCGCAAGCGGTTTCGCTTTTCAAGATGTCGGCCACTTGAGGTGCGACGCGCATGGCCGCACGCGCATCCAAAAACAACAGGCGCGAACGGCGTGCCAAGACGTCTTCCACCGTGCGGGCAAATTCGTGTTGCGCGGCAAAACGAATCATGGCTTCGTTGAGTTCGGGCGTGATCCAGTGATCTGCACCCGCTGTGGCTTGGATTTGCGCTTGCTCGCTGCCGTACAAATGAAGGCCTGCGGCTTGGGTGATGGAGACGTGTTGCGCAGCGCTCTTTGGCGCACCCACCAAGCTGCAATCTTGGCTGCTGCTGTGCGCATGCTTGGTGTGAATCAGTGTGGCCTTGATGCACTGGCTCAGCACGTCTTCCGCCATGGCGCGGTAGGTCGTCCATTTGCCGCCTGTGACCGTGACCAAGCCGCTGCGGCTGATGAGCACGGTGTGCTCGCGGCTCAAGCC
The DNA here is from genome assembly GCA_903832625.1 of uncultured Burkholderiales bacterium. Lineage (GTDB taxonomy): Bacteria > Pseudomonadota > Gammaproteobacteria > Burkholderiales > Burkholderiaceae_C > Limnohabitans. The sequence continues at coordinate 28,177 of CAILCI010000010.1, forward strand.
TTTGGTGTTGTCGCCCTCGTCGTCTTGCGGTTTGACCAAGGGTCGCAAGCCCACCCACACGCTGCGCACATCGGCGCGGGTCGGTGCGCGTTGCAAATAGCGGGCGGATTCTTGCAAAATAAATTCGACCTCCGACTCAAACGCCTGCGGCTCACGCGGTAAATCGTGGCGGGGGGTGTCGGTCGTGCCCAAAATGACTTTGCCCAACCACGGCACAGCAAACAACACGCGGCCATCGGCTGTGCTGGGCACTAACAGCGCATGATCGCTGTTTAAAAATTCTCGGTCCACCACCAAGTGAACGCCTTGACTGGGGGCGACCATGGCTTTGACTTGGCGGTCAATGGCCAAACCATCCATTTCGCGCAGCGCATCGACCCACACGCCCGTGGCGTTGATGACGCAATGGGCTTGCACATCAAAGGCGCGCCCCGTTTCTTGGTCTTGGCATTGCAGCCCGACCACGCGTTTGTTGTCATGCTTGAGCGCGGTCACAGGACAGTAGTTGATGAGCAATGCGCCTTGCTGCTCGGCAGTGCGAGCCAGAGCCAAGGCCAGCCGCGCATCATCAAACTGGCCATCCCAATACTGCACGCCGCCACGCAAACCCTTTTGTTGAGCTTGTGGCAAGCGCTTGAGCACTTCGTTGCGGCTTAAAAATTTGGTTCGACCGACGCCAGATTTTCCGGCCAAGAGGTCATAGAGCATCAAGCCTATGCCATAAAAGGCCGTCTCCCACCAACGGTAAGACGGCATGACAAAGGGCAGCGGTTGCGCCAAATGCGGCGCGTTGTGCAGCAACACCGCACGTTCGTGCAGCGCCTCGCGCACCAAACTCACATTGCCTTGTGCCAAATAACGCACGCCGCCGTGTACCAGCTTGGTCGCGCGCGATGAGGTGCCTTTGGCAAAGTCATGCGATTCCAATAACACCACGCGCAAACCACGCAATGCCGCATCCAAGGCAATGCCCAAGCCGGTTGCACCGCCACCCACAACGGCGACGTCAAAAGGCTGAGAAGCTTGTAATTGTTCGAATAATTCTTGACGCGACATGAGATCAAAATTCAGTTCAAAAAAAAGGAGGCCACCTGTTGAGCGGCCTCCTGTGCGTGCTACTTAGCGAACACGGCCTTCTTTCCAAGCATTCAACAGCTTGTCGTAAGCGATGGTTTCACCCTTGGGTTTCTCGTTGTCGAGTTTTTTCCAAGGAGCGCCCTTGTCGCTGAGCCATTTGGCGGGATCAATTTTGGGATTGAGCTTAGGTGCGCACTGAGCCATGCCCGCGCGTTCCAAACGACCCATCACTTGGTCCATTTCTTCAGCCAAATTGTCCATCGCGCCTTGTGGAGTTTTTTCGCCGGTCACAGCTTGTGCGACGTTTTTCCACCAGAGTTGCGCGAGTTTTGGATAGTCAGGCACGTTGGTGCCAGTCGGTGTCCAAGCCACGCGTGCAGGGCTGCGATAGAACTCCACCAAGCCGCCCAGTTTGGGTGCCAAATCGGTCATGGCTTGGCTGCGGATGTCGCTCTCGCGGATGGGGGTCAAACCCACAATGGTTTTCTTGAGCGAAACGGTTTTGCTGGTGACAAACTGCGCATACAACCAAGCGGCTGCTGTTTTGCTTTCGTCATGGCCTTTGAAGAAGGTCCAAGAACCCACGTCTTGGTAGCCGTTTTGCATGCCTTGTTTCCAGTACGGGCCGTTGGGGCCAGGAGCCATGCGCCATTTGGGTGTGCCGTCGGCATTGACGACGGGCAAACCGGGCTTGGTCATGTCAGCCGTGAAGGCGGTGTACCAGAAAATTTGCTGTGCAATTTGACCCTGTGCTGGCACAGGACCGGCTTCGCCAAAGGTCATGCCCGTGGCTTCTTTGGGCGCGTATTTCTTCATCCAGTCCACGTACTTGGTAAGTGCGTAAACAGCGGCTGGCGAGTTGGTTGCGCCACCGCGAGACACCGATGCGCCCACGGGCGTACATTTGTCGTCGGCCACGCGAATGCCCCACTCGTCCACGGGCATGCCGTTGGGAATGCCTTTGTCAGCCGTACCAGCCATGGACAACCAAGCGTCGGTGAAACGCCAGCCCAATGAAGGGTCTTTCTTGCCGTAGTCCATGTGACCGTAGATGGCTTTGCCGTCGATGTTTTTCACATCATTGGTGAAGAAGTCAGCAATGTCTTCGTAAGCGCTCCAATTGAGAGGCACGCCCAAGTCGTAGCCGTATTTGGCTTTGAATTTGTCTTGCAAGTCTTTGCGGGCGAACAAGTCAGCGCGGAACCAATACAGGTTGGCGAATTGTTGGTCAGGCAATTGGTAGAGCTTCTTGTCGGGACCTGTGGTGAAGCTGGTGCCGATGAAGTCTTTCAAATCGAGGCCTGGGTTGGTCCACTCTTTGCCGTTGCCTGCCATGTAGTCGGACAAGGGCAAGATTTTTCCGTAACGGTAGTGCGTACCAATCAGGTCGGAGTCAGAAATCCAACCGTCATAGATGGACTTGCCCGATTGCATCGAGGTTTGGAGTTTTTCAACCACGTCACCTTCTTGGATCAAATCGTGTTTGACCTTGATGCCTGTGATTTCTTCGAACGCCTTGGCCAGCGTTTTGGATTCGTATTCGTGGGTGGTGATGGTTTCAGAGACCACCGAGATTTCATTCACGCCTTTGGCTTTGAGTTTTTTAGCCGCGTCCATGAACCATTTCAATTCGGCCATTTGCTTGTCTTTGGACAAGGTGGAGGGTTGAAACTCGCTGTCGACCCACTTTTTAGCTTCTGGTTCGCCCGCCCACGCGCTGTGGCCTAGCACCACGGCTGCGGCGGCAAATGCCAGCGCACTATGCTTCATCTTCATGTCTGTCTCCTCAAGCGTTGTGTTCCCCACGTTGATCTAGCTCGGTCTGGGGGAATGAAGCAGACCGAATCGGGTGACTGTTTGTTCAGCCCTTGCGCATGACAAGTACCAACCAAACTGCACTCAGCGTTGTGCCCCACCAAATCGAGGGTTCTTCCAACAATCCCAACTCACTGGCCAGCCATCCGGCAAGGCCGACAAACATCAAATTGATGTAGGCCGCGCCCAGCAAACCAATGAACAACCTATCTCCCCGCGTGGTGACGAGCGGCAAAAAACCTTTGCGTGCAACGGTGGGAGATTTGATCTCCCACACCGTCATGCCTGCCAACATCAGCACCACCACGATGAAAAACACAGCCACAGGGGGCGTCCAATACATCCAACTCAACATGACGCCTCCTTTAGACGCGACCCATCGCAAAACCTTTTGCGATGTAGTGACGGACAAAATAAATCACGATCGCACCGGGCACGATGGTCAACATGCCCGCAGCGGCCAGAGTCGCCCAGTCCATGCCTGATGCGCTCACGGTGCGCGTCATGGTGGCGACAATCGGTTTGGCATTCACACTGGTGAGGGTGCGCGCCAGCAGCAATTCGACCCAGCTGAACATGAAGCAAAAGAATGCCGTCACACCCACGCCAGCTTTGATGAGCGGTAAAAAGATGCGCACAAAAAAGCGGGGAAAGCTGTAGCCGTCGATGTAGGCCGTTTCATCAATCTCGCGTGGAATGCCGCTCATGAAGCCTTCCAAAATCCACACCGCCAGCGGCACGTTAAAAAGCAAATGCGCCAAGGCCACCGCCAAGTGCGTGTCCATCAAACCCACGGTGGTGTAGAGCTGAAAGAACGGCAGCAAAAACACAGCCGGCGGCGTCATGCGGTTGGTGAGCAACCAAAAGAACACATGCTTGTCACCCAAAAAGCTGTAGCGCGAAAACGCATAGGCCGCGGGCAAGGCCACACTCACAGAAATCAGGGTGTTGATGCCCACATAAATCAGGCTGTTGATATAGCCCGAATACCACGACTCATCGGTGAAGATGGTCATGTAATTGGCAAAGGTGATGTGCTGTGGAAACAGGGTGAAGGTGGACAAAATTTCTTCATTGGTGCGCAAGCTCATGTTGAACATCCAATAAATGGGCAACAGCGCAAACAGCAAATACAGCCACAAAAAAATTGTCCGCTTTTTAAAACGTGCCTCAAGCATGTTCGCTCTCCTTGGCGGCAGTGCCGACCTGCTGCATCCAGTTGTAGAGGATGAAGCACAGCAGCAAAATAATCAGAAAATAAATCAGTGAGAACGCCGCCGCAGGCCCCAAATCAAACTGACCGACAGCTTTTTGAGTGAGGTACTGACTCAAGAAGGTGGTTGCGTTGCCAGGCCCGCCACCGGTGAGCACAAAGGGTTCGGTGTAAATCATGAAGCTGTCCATGAAACGCAACAGCACTGCAATCATCAAAACGCCGCGCATTTTGGGCAGTTGAATGAAGCGAAAGACGGCAAATTTAGATGCGCCGTCAATTCGCGCAGCTTGGTAATAGGCATCGGGGATACTGCGCAAACCTGCAAAAGCCAAAAGCGCCACCAAAGGCGTCCAATGCCACACATCCATGATGAGCACGGTCAACCACGCATCGGTGGCGTTGCCTGTGTAGTTGTAATCAACGCCCATGGCTTGCAAGGTGTAGCCCAACAAACCAATGTCAGCCCGACCATAAATTTGCCAAATCGTCCCCACCACATTCCACGGAATGAGCAAAGACAAGGCCACTGTCACCAGCGTGATGGAAGAGCGCCAACCCTGAGCCGGCATAGACAAAGCCAAGGCCACGCCCAGTGGAATTTCGATCAACAACACCGAGAAAGAAAACACCAGTTGACGCCACAGCGCCTCATGCAAATCTTGATCGCGCATGACCGCCGCAAACCACTCGGTACCGACGAAGACGCGCCGCTCAGGCGAGATGATGTCTTGCACCGAGTAATTGACCACGGTCATGAGTGGCACGATGGCCGAAAAGGCCACGCACAGCAAAACGGGCAGGATCAGAAACCACGCTTTTTGATTGACGGGCTTCATGCCAGCAACTCCTCATTCTTGTAAAAGCAGGTGTGCGCACCCAAGACTTGTAGGTGGACGCTTTGACCTGGCTGCAAGCTCTCGTGGTCGAGCGGTAAACGCACACGCAGGATTTCGCCTTCGCATTGCGCTGTCATCAAGTAGCTGGTCCCCAAATCTTGCCAACGTAGCACTTGCGCGGGCAAGGTATTGCTTTGAGGCGCGGCTGACACACCCACGTATTCGGGGCGAATGCCAAGGCGCAGCTCGTTGGCGCTTTGCAAGCGAGCACTTTGTACGGCGTCAAGCATGAGCAAGCTTTGACCAATGTGCAGGCATTCACCACGGCGCACGGCGGGCAAAAAGTTCATGCCGGGCGAGCCAATGAAGTGACCGACAAAGGTGTGTTGCGGGCGCTCAAACAAATCTTCGGCACTGCCCATTTGCACTGCGCGACCTCGGGTCATGACGACGACTTCTTGAGCAAAGGTCAAGGCTTCGACTTGGTCGTGGGTGACGTAGATGAGTGTGAGTTTGAATTCTTGGTGAATTTGTTTGAGCTTGCGACGCAACTGCCATTTCAAGTGCGGGTCAATGACGGTGAGTGGTTCGTCAAACAAAATCGCAGCCACATCGGGACGCACCAAGCCGCGACCGAGCGAGATTTTTTGTTTGGCATCTGCTGACAAACCCGAGGCGCGTTGGTCGAGTTGACCGCTGAGCTCAAGCATCTCGGCAATTTCACCCACGCGCTGGCGAATGAAGTCTTCTTTCATGCCGCGATTGCGCAAAGGAAACGCCAAATTTTGCGCCACGGTCATGGTGTCGTAGAGCACCGGAAACTGAAACACCTGCGCGATGTTGCGCTCTTGCGGTGTTTTGCGCGTGACGTCCACGCCATCAAACGACACGCTGCCGTGTGAAGGCTGTACCAAGCCCGACATGATGTTGAGCATGGTGGTTTTGCCACAGCCCGAAGGCCCCAGCAGCGCATAAGCGCCGCCTGCGCGAAAACTCATCTTCAGGGGCAACAAGGCGTAATCGCTGTCTTGCTGCGGGTTGGGCGCGTAGGCGTGCGCCAAATCTAGATCGATGCGGGCGGCCATATCAACGCCCTCCTTTTTCAAACGCCAAGGGTGCTCGCAAGAGCTTGCCTTGTTGCGCAAAGACATAGACATCGTCTGGGTTGAAAAAAACTTCGATGTTCGAGCCCAGCTCAAACACATGCACGCCCGTGCGCTGCATGACCAATTCGCCCATGGGCGTGTGTAAATGCACAAAAGTGTCGGTGCCTGAAATTTCAGCCAATTGCACGCGCCCCATGACCGAGACGTCGTTGGCGTTTGCGGTGACGCGCAAAGCCGCTGCGCGAATGCCCAGAGTCACCTCGTTGCTGGAGTTGTTTAAGCCCTGCAAATCTAAACGCGGACCCGATGCAATTTGCCAATGCGTGCCGGTGGCTTGCGCATGGAGCACATTGAGCGGCGGGTCGCTGAAAGCACGCGCCACCGCCAAAGATTGCGGACGGCGAAACACTTCCAGCGTGGGGCCGTATTGCAACAGGCGACCTTCTTGCAGCACTGCGGTGTAGCCGCCCAAGAGCAAGGCCTCGCCGGGTTCGGTGGTGGCATAAACCACGGTGGAATCGCCCGTGGCAAACAATTGGGTGAGTTCGTCGCGCAATTCTTCGCGTAGCTTGTAGTCCAGATTGACCAAGGGTTCGTCGAGCAACATCAAGGGCGCGTTTTTGGCCAATGCACGCGCCAATGCGACCCGCTGTTGTTGTCCGCCAGAGAGTTCTGCGGGCAGACGCTGCAAAAACGGGTCGATGCGCAAGCGCTGCGCCAAGTTGCGCACTTTGGCGTCAATGTCGGCTTCGCCGCGCAAACGCAGGGGCGAGGCAATGTTGTCAAACACCGTCATCGACGGATAGTTGATGAACTGCTGGTAGACCATGGCCACATTGCGCTCGCGCACGGGCACGCCTGTCACGTCTTGCTCATCTACCCACACACGGCCTATGCTGGGCACATCCAATCCTGCCATCAAACGCATGACGCTGGTTTTGCCCGCCTGGGTTGCGCCCAGCAAAACCGTCACAGCGCCCGGCACCAAGTTCAAGTCCAACGGATGCAAATGCACCGCTGCACCGACTGACTTACCCACTTGTTTCAATGAAAGCTTCACGCTTGGCCTATGTCCTATGAAAATGATTATTTTCTTTTATGTTCGCATTCTGGTTCGCATTTGATTGAAAAGATGTGGTACTTACCCTGACTCGAACACATTCGAACATGATTTATTGTTATGACATGTCGCCCAATCCACGCCAATCCGAGCTATTGAACCTTGTTAAATCACAAGGTGTCGCTTCTATTGATTTTTTGGCAGACAAATTTGGAGTCACTTTGCAAACCGTCAGGCGCGATGTGCAGCGTTTGAGCGAGGCGGGGTTTCTCACCCGGTTTCATGGCGGTGTGCGCTTGCCCACCTCAACCACCGAAAACATTGCCTACCGCCAGCGCCAAGCCCTCAACGACGAGGCCAAAGCCCGCATCGCCAAAGCCATTGCCCAGCGCGTGCCCAACGGTTGCTCACTCATCATGAACATTGGCACGACCATTGAAGCCGTTGCGCGCGAGTTGATGCAGCACCAAGATTTGCGCATCATCACCAACAACCTCAACATTGCCACCTTGCTCAGTGGCAATCCTGAGTTTGAAGTCATCGTCACAGGCGGCGTGGTGCGCGGCTTGGACCAAGGCGTGGTGGGCGAAGCGACGGTGGACTTCATCCGCCAATTCAAGGTGGACATTGGCTTGATTGGCATCAGCGGCATTGAGGCCGATGGCACGCTGCGCGACTACGATTACCGCGAGGTCAAGGTTTCGCGTGCCATCATCGAGCATTCCCGCGAAGTCTGGCTGGCCGCAGACCACAGCAAATTCAACCGCCCCGCAATGGTCGAACTCGCGGGCATGGCCGACATTGACCGCGTCTTCACCGACCAAGCGCCGCCCGACACCTTTGAACACATGATGGAACAAGCCGGCGTGGAATGCGTCATTGCCTCGATTCACTGATAAACCCCATGAAATACCTCTTAGCCATCGACCAAGGAACTTCCAGCTCGCGCAGCATTGTGTTTGCGCCCGACGGCCACATCGTGGCGATGGCGCAGCGCGAGTTTGAACAAATCTTCCCCAACCCCGGCTGGGTCGAACACAACCCAATGGAGATTTGGAGCAGCCAACTCGCCACCATCCACGAGGTGTTGAAAAAAGCCAATCTGCAAGTGAGCGACTTGTTGGCCGCAGGCATCACCAACCAACGCGAAACCACCGTGGTGTGGCACCGTGAAACGGGTCAACCCATCTACAACGCCATTGTTTGGCAAGACCGACGGGCGGAAAACCAATGCATTGCCTTGCGCGAACAAGGCCATGCAGCAATGGTGCAACAAAAAACCGGCCTCATCATCGATGCCTATTTTTCAGGCACCAAGCTGCAATGGATTTTGGATCACGTCCCCCATGCCCGTGATCTGGCCGAAGCCGGAAAACTCGCCTTTGGCACGGTGGACACCTGGCTGATTTGGCAACTCACCCAAGGCCGTGTTCATGCCACCGATGTGAGCAACGCCTCGCGCACCATGCTCTTCAATGTGCACACCAACCAATGGGACGACGATTTGCTGGCTTTGCTGCGCATTCCAAAATCGCTCATGCCACACGTGCAGCCCTCTGCCAGTGACTTTGGTGCGATAGACGCCTCGTTCTTGGGCGCGAGTCTGCCCATTGGCGGCGTGGCCGGAGACCAACAAAGCGCTTTGTTTGGCCAAACCTGTTGGACGGCAGGACAAGCCAAAAACACCTATGGCACGGGCTGCTTTGCGCTCATGCACACCGGCACAAAATTCTTGACCAGCCAAAACGGTCTCATCACCACCAGCGCCGCGCAAACGGGCAGCACGCCTGAGTTTGCGCTGGAAGGCAGCGTCTTCATTGGCGGTGCGGTGGTGCAGTGGCTGCGCGACGGGCTGCACGCCTTCAAACACAGGGCTGAGGTGCAAGCGCTGGCGCAAAGCGCGGGCGACGCAGGCGGCGTGGTCATGGTGCCAGCCTTCACAGGCTTGGGTGCGCCGTATTGGAAGGCCGAAGCACGCGGCGCGATTGTGGGCATCACACGCGGCACCACCATGGCGCATTTGGCCTATGCCGCGCTAGAGAGTATTGCGTTTCAAAGCACGGCACTGCTCGAAGCCATGAGCCGCGACGCAGTGCAAAACGGCGGTTTGCCTGTGCAAGAACTGCGCGTCGATGGCGGTGCCTGCGCCAACGATTTGCTCATGCAAATGCAAGCCGATTTGCTGGGCATTCCCGTGGTGCGCCCTGCTGTGATTGAAACCACGGCCTTGGGTGCAGCGTATTTAGCGGGCTTGCACTGTGGCCTGTATGCCGACCCACACGATTTGTCTGCGCAGTGGCGGGTTGAAAAACGCTTTGAACCCATCCTGTCGCGCGACCAAGCCCAACACAAAATGAATGCGTGGAATCACGCCGTTCGCCAAACCACTGCTGCTTAATCAACACATGAAAAACACTCGCTACGGATTCATCGGCTGCGGCATGATGGGTCAAGAACATTTGCGCAATATTGCACTGCTGCAACACGCAGTGGTCACCCGCATCTTCGAACCCGATGACGCCATGGCCGAACTCAGCCTGACGTTTGCGCCGCAAGCCCGGCGCAGCGCATCCATGGACGAGGTGATCTTGGCCGACGACGTGGACTGCTTGGTCATCACCAGCCCCAACTTTCGACATGCCGAGCAAATCAAGCACATTGCCAGCTTGCGGCAAATTCCGGTGTTGCTGGAAAAACCCGCTTGCACCTCGATTGAGCAAGTCCGCGAATTGCAAGAACTCGCCAAGCACTACACCCAAGCCATTTGGGTGGCCATGGAATACCGCTACATGCCGCCGATTCAACGCTTGGTGGACGAGGTGCACAGCCAAGTCAACACGGGCGCGGTCAATCTCATCAGCATTCGCGAGCACCGCTTTCCGTTTCTCACCAAAGTGGGCGACTGGAACCGCTTCAACCGCTACACAGGCGGCACCTTGGTGGAGAAATGCTGCCACTTCTTCGATTTGATGCGCTTGCTCACGCAAAGCGAAGCCACGCGCATTTATGCCTCGGCATCGGTGGCACACAACCATTTGGACGAACGCTACCCCGACGGCACGCCCGATATTTTGGACAACGCCTATGTGGTGGTGGACTTCGCCTCCGGCCAACGCGCTGTGCTGGAGTTGTGCATGTTTGCCGAAGGTGCGCGTTACCAAGAAGAAATTTCTGTCGTTGGCCCCAAGGCCAAAGTCGAGTGCTTTGTGCCAGGGCCTGGCCGCTTTTGGCCCGCGCATTTGGGCGCAGCTCCAACGCCCTTGTTGGTGTTGAGCCCGCGTCACCCCAAAGGCCCCACCGAGCTAGAAGTGCCCGTCGATCCTGCGGCCTTGGCAGCAGGCGACCACAACGGTTCGACTTTCTACCAACACCAACGCTTTCAAGCCGTGGTCAATGGCACGGGCGGGCTGGAAGTGAGCCTGCACGACGGTTTGGCCGCTGTGCGCATGGGCTTGGCAGCACAAGAGTCGGCGCGCACTGGCCAAGCGATTGACATGCGAAGCGGGGTATTTTCTGCCTCCGGGCTGTAAGCCCACGTCATGGCGTTGTCATGACTTATGGGTGAAAACTCTAAGTTCTGACAGTCCTTCATCAAACTACCATTCATCATACGTTTAACAAAAGGTATTTCCATGTTTAAAACTGAATCAATTTTGCAACGCCACGCTTTCAAAACCTTGGCTTTGGCCTTGATGGCTGCAGGCGCTGTGTCGGCTCAAGCACAAGAAGTGCGCGTCATGTGTTACCAAGACGGCGTAGAGTGCGACGTCACCGCCGAATTGGCCAAGAAGTTTGAAGCTCAAAACCCAGGCGTCAAAATTGTGGTGGACACCGTGCCCTACAAAACCATTGTTGAACAACTCCCCGTTCAACTCGCCGCAGGCCAAGGCCCTGACATTGCCCGCGTGACCGATTTGGGTGGCTTGTCCAAGTTCTACATGGACATTTCCCCCAACCTCAAAGACCGCAAATACTTTGACACCCAATTTGGCAGCACCGCCGCATGGTTGCACACCGATGCAAGCGACAAAGGCATTTACGGTTTCATGTCACAGCTCACCATGACTGGCCCCTATGTCAACAAAACTTTGTTTGACCAAGCCAAAGTCGCCCTGCCCGGCCCCAAAGCCACTTGGGACGATTGGGTAGCCGCCGCCAACAAAGTGGCCAAAGCCACACAAACCAAAGCCGCCATGGCGTGGGATCGTTCAGGCCACCGTTTTGCAGGCCCCGCCATCAGCAACGGCGCAGCGATTTTCGATGCCAAAGGCGATTTGGTCGTAGACGCCGGCTACAAAAACACCATCAGCAAATTTGTCGGCTGGCACAAAGACGGCACCATGCTCAAAGAAGTGTGGTCAGGCTCAGGCGGCTCTACCTATGCCGACTCGATTGGCGAATTCATCAACGGCAATGTGGTCATGGTTTTGTCGGGCTCATGGCAAATCAACCGCTTGCAAAAAGACATTGGCAACAAGTTCGATTGGGAAGCGGTGCCCAACCCCTGCGGCGCAGCCGCATGTACAGGCATTCCCGGTGGTGCCGCTTGGGTGGCTTTGAAAACCAGCAAATCACCCAAAGAAACCGCAGCCTTCTTGAACTTCATGGCGGCTGAGGCCAACTATGCCGACTTCATTGCCAAGACCAACAACATCCCTGCCCACGCAGGCTTGGCGAAAAAAGGCGTGAACTACACCAGCGCACAACCTGCAGCCAAAGCGGCTTTGGGCGTGTTCAGTGGCGGTGTGGCCAATTTGTCGCCCGTGGCCTACAAATTCCAAGGCTACAAATACAACCGCGCCATCATGTTGCCCACCGTTTCGCGCGTGACGCAAGCCTTGGTCGGCGAATTGAGCGTGGACGAAGCCGTCAACAAACTCAACGCCGACATGCAAGACGCAGTCAAGCAAGCGCAAAAGTAAGCCTGCGCTGTGCGTTTTCTTGCTTTCTTTTTTAACCTCCTAGAACCCGTGTTTGCACTCAGCCAGAAATGGCTGGGGCAATCGCGGCTGGCTTGGTTGTTTGTCGGCCCCAATTTGTTGGTGTTTGGCCTGTTCACGTTTTTGCCCATTGTCATCAACGTGTTCTATGCCACATCGGCGGGCGTGGCCTTGATGCCTGCCGATCGGCCTTTCAGCGGTTTAGAGAACTTCCAAACCCTGTTTGAATGCCGCGACTACTTTGACTTTCAAACCTGCCGCAAAGACGTGTTCTGGCGCGCCATTGGCAACACTTTGCAGTTCAGCGTGATTCAAGTCACGCTGATGGTCTTGTTTTCTTTGCTCACCGCCTTGGTGTTGAACCGCAAAATCATCGGTCGCGGTTTTTGGCGCGGCGTGTTTTTCTACCCAGTTTTGCTGTCACCCGTGGTGGTGGCTTTGATTTGGAAATGGTTGCTGAAAAGCCAAGGCGTGTTCAATGCCGCGTTGGTGGCCATGGATCATCCGCCCATCGAGTGGTTGACCGACAGCCACTGGGCATTCTTTTGGACCATCTTTGTGTCGATTTGGGCGCACATGGGTTTTTACACCCTTATTCTCTTGGCGGGCTTGCAAGCCATTCCCAAAGACGTGTATGAAGCTGCGCTGATGGACAAGGCCTCACCGTGGCGCACCCTCACGCGCATCACCCTGCCCTTGCTCATGCCCAATTTGATTGTGGTGTTGGTGCTGGCCATGATTCGCGCCGTGCAGGTGTTTGACGAAGTGTTTGTGCTCACAGGCGGCGGCCCCGGCTCGGCCACGACCTTCATTGTTCAGTTCATTTACCAAACCGGTTTTGCAGAGCAAATTCACTTGTATGGTTTGGCGGCTGCGGCTTCTTTGGCGTTGGCCGTGGGCTTGATTGTGCTGACCTTGCTCCAACTCAAACTCACTCGCGCCAAAGACGCTGGACAAAAGGTGCGCTGATATGTTGTTGAAATTTCTCACCCGCACCCGCCATGCGCAACGCTTGGGTTGGACCGATGCGCTGAGCTACGCTTACCTCGTGGTCGGACTGTTCACCCTGTTCGCGCCTGTGCTGTGGCTGCTCATGTCGTCATTCAAAACCGAATCGGCGATTGGCGAATTTCCGCCCACTTTTTTGCCTTACACGCAACGCACTGTGCAGGTGGACAACTACCCCCAGCCCTTGCCCCTGTTCCATGTGACTTTGGATGACGGACAAGTCAAACCCATGGCGCAAGTCAGCCGCATTGGCATCATGGCGACCATGGTGGATCCGGAGCATCCGCAAGAAACGGTGCAGGTCAAACTGCTGCAACGCCAGCCTGTGCGCGAGCTCAAATTCGCCTTCAACAACTACACCGAGTTGTTTGGCAAATTTGCCTTTGGCACGTATTTATTCAACAGCGTGTTCATCACGGTGGTGGCCACGGTGCTGACCTTGCTCTTCAATTCGATGGCGGCTTTTGCGCTCTCCAAATACAAGTTCACTGGGCAAAAAACGGTGTTCTTGCTCATCATCGCGACCTTGATGATTCCGCCCACCATCGTCTTGGTGCCCATCTTTTTGGTGATCAACTCGGTGGGCTTGCTCAACAGCTTGTGGGGCGTGATCTTGCCCGCAGTGGCCACGCCCACGGGTGTGTTTTTGCTGCGCCAATACATGCTCACCATCCCGGACGAGTTGCTCGAAGCCGCCCGCATGGACCACGCCAGCGAATGGCGTATTTACTGGCGCATCGTGCTGCCGCTGAGCGCGCCGGCTTTGGCGGTGCTGGCCATTTTCTCGGTCATGTGGCGCTGGAATGATTTCTTGCTGCCCTTGATCGTGCTCTCCAAATCGGAGTTTTTCACCTTGCAATTGGCTTTGAATTCTTTCCAAGGTGAGCTCAACACCCAATGGCATTACTTGCTGGCCATGACCGTCATCACCTTGCTGCCTGTGACCTTGGTGTTTGCTTTCTTGCAGCGCTACATCACCACCGGCATTGCCAGTGCGGGTGTCAAATAACTGAGGATTTTTTGTGTCCACGCTAGAACTTCACGCCACCACCAAATCATTTGGCAACACCCATGTCATCCCAGCGCTTGACTTGCAGGTCAAGCACGGTGAATTCATGGTGTTTGTCGGACCTTCGGGTTGCGGCAAATCCACCCTGCTGCGCATGATTGCGGGTTTGGAAGACACCACTTCCGGTGAGATTCGCATTGACGGCCAAGTGGTCAACACCGTGTCTGCGGCAGACCGTGGCTGTGCCATGGTGTTTCAGTCTTATGCCTTGTATCCGCACATGAGCGTCTACGCCAACATGGCGTTTGGCTTGGAAAACATGGGCTTGAAAAAAGATCTCATCACGCAAAAAGTCAACGAAGCCGCCAAGTTGCTGCGCTTGGACAGCTTGCTGGACAGACGCCCCACGCAACTCTCAGGCGGGCAACGCCAGCGCGTGGCGATTGGCCGCGCGATTGTGCGCGAGCCGAAAATTTTTCTGTTCGACGAACCCCTCTCCAACCTCGACGCCGAGTTGCGCGTGTCCATGCGCAGCGAGTTGCGCGAGTTGCACCAACGCTTGGGCGCGACCATGATTTATGTCACCCACGACCAAGTCGAGGCCATGACATTGGCCGACCGCATTGTGGTGCTGCGTCAAGGACGCATCGAACAAGTCGGCACACCACAAGCCCTGTACGAGCGCCCCGCCAACACCTTTGTGGCCGGCTTCATTGGCAGCCCGCGCATGAACTTCATTCCGGTCCAGAGCTTGTCTACGCAAGCAACGCACAGTTTTGCGCCACAACACGCGCATGAAATTGGCATTCGCCCAGAACACCTGAGCGTATGTGGCGAGCACGAAGGATTGGCCGTGACGGTGAAGAACACCGAATACATGGGTTCACAAACCTTGGTGCAAGGCGTCTTGGCCGACGGCACCAAAGTCGAAGCCTTGCTGCAAGACACCGCGCCGCCTGCTGTGAATTCCACGTTGCATCTCAACACCACTTTGGCACACATTCATCGCTTTGATGCCCAAGGACTCGCCCTAGGAAACACACCATGACGCCTTGGAGCGCCACCCAATGGATCCCTCACGCGCAAGGCGCGGACATCCGTTTGCAACAACACGGCCAGATGCGCTTGCGTTTTTTGAGCGACAGCATGGCTCGGGTGACGGTCAAGCCTGCCACAGGCTACCGTGAGCCCCATACCTGGGCAATTTCACCTTTAAGCACTGCCTCAGAAAACTCCGAAGCTCCGTGGCAAGGTCGTAGCCGAGACGACTTGTCGGGCTTTGCTACGCCTACCGTGCAGCATCAGCAACACGAGGCGCTGCAAACACTCTCCACAGCCAAGCTGCGCGTGGAATTGCACACCCAGCCGCTGCGCTTGGTTTGGCACTGGTTGGATACGCCTGAGCCCCGTGTGGTGGTATCTGACCGCTGGACCAGCGCCTACCTGAGCGACAAGCGCACAGGCTCGGTACGCCACTACATTCAGCGCGACGACGCCGAAAAGTTTTATGGCTTGGGCGACAAGACCGGACGCTTGAACCTCAGCGGTCGGCGCTTGCGTACGCTGGCCATGGATTCGCTGGGCTACGACCCCGAACACGGCGACCCGCTCTACAAACACTGGCCTTTTGTCTTGAGCCGCACACCGCAAGGCCAATGGGTGGGCATTTATTACGACACCTTGGCCGCTTGCACCTTTGACTTTGGTTGCGAGCACGATAACTACCACGACTTCTACCGCTACGTCGATATTGACGACGGCGACCTCGACTACTACCTCATGGTGGGCAACTCGCCCGCTGAGGTCATTGCGCAGTTCATGCAACTCATAGGCGGCACGCACTTGCCCCCGCGTTGGAGTTTGGGCTACGCACAGACGGCGATGGGCTTGGCCGATTCGCCCGACGCGCAAACGCAGCTCTCCAAGTTCATTGATTTGACGCAGCAGCACAAAGTGCCTGTGTCGGCCTTTCATTACGGCTCGGGGTACTCCACGCGCGGCAAGCGCCGCTATGTGTTCACTTGGAACCACGACAAATTTCCTGATCCCAAGACGCTGAATCAAAAATTTCAAGACCACGGCATGCACTTGGTGGCCAACATCAAGCCATGTTTGTTGGACGACCATCCTGCCTTTGAGCAACATGTCAAGGCTGGAACTTTCATCCAAGACACAGCTCAACAACCCGTGGTTGAGCCTTATTGGGACGGCCAAGGCGCGCATTTGGATTTCACCAACCCGCTAGCCGTTGCTTGGTGGCAAAGCCAACTCAAAGCGCAAATCTTGGACTACGGCATTGACGCGGGTTGGAATGACAACAACGAATATGCCATCCTCAACGAAGACGCGCAATCCAATGGCTGGGGCAGTGCCACGCCCATGCACCGTTCTAGGCCGCTGCACGCGCTCTTGATGACCCGCGCCACCTTCGAAGCGCAAGCCCAGGCCTTGGGACGCGAACAGGTGTTCACCGTCACCCGCGCTGGGCCACCCGGCATTCAACGCTATGCGCAAACTTGGTCGGGTGACAACACCACCAGTTGGCGCACGCTGAAATGGAACATTCGCACTGGCTTGCAAATGAGCTTGTCGGGCATGTTCAACGTCGGCCACGATGTGGGCGGTTTTTACGGCCCCCTGCCCGATGCCGAGTTGTTTTTGCGCTGGGTGCAAGCCAGTTGCCTCAACCCACGCATGGTGATGAACTCATGGAAAGCAGGCAATGTCAGCAACCTGCCGTGGATGCACCCCGAGGTGAAAAACGAAGTCGTCGCGGCCATCCAATTGCGCTACACCTTGATGCCCTATTTGTGGCAACTGTTCGAGCGTGCTTCCTCACACCACGAGCCGATCATCCGTCCCACGTTCTACGACTTTGCCGACGACGCGCAATGCTTTGAAGACAGTGACGACTTCATGCTGGGCGCTTGGCTCTTGGTCGCACCTGTGGTGCAAGCCGGACAAACCCAACGCGAGGTGTATTTGCCGCAACTCAAAGCCGGAGAAGCTTGGTTTGACTTTGAAACCGGCCAACGCTTTGAAGCGGGCAAGACACACACCGTTGCCGCGCCTTTGAACAAACTGCCATTGTTTGCCCGTCAAGGCGCGGTCATTGAATGTGCTGCGCCACAAGTCGGCAGTGTGGCCAAGTTTGATGATCCGGTGACAACAACGCGCCAGTTTTAAAGCGCTGCGCGGGGCTTTGAACCCCGCGCAAAACTCACACCAAGCTGCTGGCCATCTGCCCAAATTTGCTTTGCGCAAACAGCAAAGGCGATTGATCGCTCCAGCCAAAGTGCTGGACTTCGCCCAACAAAATATCGTGGTCACCCGCCGAGACCACTTGCACCAAGCTGCAATCAAACCAAGCCAAGGCTTGGTTGAGCTTCAAGCGGCCTGAATCCAAGCGCTGCATGTCCACGCCTGCAAATCGTTCGTCCAAGCTGCCTTTGGCGAATTGAAGCGCCAGGGCTTCTTGGTCGGCTGTCAACACATTGACGGTGTACCCCGCGCCTTGGGTAAAGGCCACATGGCTGTTGGCATTTTTACGAATGCTCCACAGCACCATGCGCGGCTCAAGCGACACCGAAGCGAACGAGTTGCATGTCATGCCCCAATCGGTCTGTTCGTGCTGCGTGGTGACCACCGTCACCCCCGTGGCGAAGCAAGACAAGGCGTTGCGGTATTCGCGACTCATGGCACTTCGGCGCCTTGCGCCAACTCATAGAGTTCAAACCAAGTTTGACGGTCGAGCTTGACCTCAAAGGCTTTGTGAAAAGCTTGAATGCGCGACAAATCATTTGTGCCCATCACAGGCAAGACTTGCGCGGGATGGTGCAGCAACCACGCAATGGCGATGGCAGTTTCGTCCACACCGTGGGCTTGCGCCAAGGCTTTGAGTTTGGCTGATAAACGCAGTGCGGCGGGCTCTTGGCTCCACAAACGGCCCCCCCCCAAAGGCGACCAAGCCATGACAGGCTGGCGGTGCTGTTGAGCTTGCGCCATTTGGCCGTTGGTCAAGGGCGCAGTAGCCATCAGGCTGAGTTCAATTTGATTGGTGACCAAGCGGTGTTTCATGCACGACTGCAACAAGTCCATGTCCCAAGGCATGAAGTTGGAGACGCCTGCTGCGCGAATTTTTCCGGCGTCAATCAAAGCATCCAAACACGCGCCCAAGGCCTGTGCGTCCATCAGCGGATCAGGGCGGTGGATGAGCAAAACATCGATCACCTCCACGCCGATGCGTTGCAGCGAACGCTCCACACTGGCGCTGACGTGTGCGGGCGTGGTGTCGTAATGTTTGACGCGGGTGGTCGGCCACTGTTGGGACAACAACATGATGTCGGTCTTGGTGACGATTTGCATCTTGGCTTTGAGCGCTGGATGCGCGCGCAAGGTATCGCCAAACAAGCTTTCACAGCGGTAGTCACCATAAATGTCGGCATGGTCAAACGTGGTGATGCCTTGGTCTAAGCAAGCCTGAATGCGCCCAGCAACGGCATTGGGCGAGGTATCGGCGGCTTCGGACAAGCGCCACACGCCATAGGCCATGCGGCTCAAAGAAATTTCTTTAGACAAGGCAATAGAAGGAACATTCATCGACGGACTCCAACGCCCAAAGGCGTCGCGGGGGTTTGAGAGGGAACGCGCCCATATTCTTGGGCGAGCGAACAGGTGGTGAGCTGTGGCAAGACTTTGGTGCCAAAGATTTCACATTCTTGCAGATGGGGATAGCCCGAGAAGATGAAGGCGCGAATCCCCATTTTTTGGTAGTCATGGATTTCGCTCAACACCTGATCGACACTGCCCACCAAGGCGGCACCGCAGCCGCTACGGGCGCGGCCAACGCCGGTCCACATGTGCGGCTCGATGTAGCCTTCGTCGTCGGCGAGTTCGCGGTTTTTGGCTTGATGCGCCACGCCCAAACTCACAGCGTCTAAAGCGCGTTGGCGAATTTCTCGGCCTTTTTCGTCGTCGAGTTGGGACACCAGTTCACGCGCGTATTCACGCGCCTCGGCCTCGGTGTCGCGCACAATCATGTGGATGCGCAAGCCGTAGTCGAGCACGCGATTGTGTTTGGCGGCGCGGGCGTGAACGTCTTTCATGCGTTGCGCCAAGACGTCTTTGGTTTCGGGCCACATCAAATACGTGTCGCAATGCGCACCGCACAATTCCAGTGCGTCGGGGCTGTAGCCACCGAAGTACAACAAGGGACCGCCGTTGGTTTGGTAGGGGCGCACCGGGTCGGTGGTCAAACCTTTGAATTTGTAAATTTCGCCGTCGTAGTTGATCTCGTCTTGCGTCCAAGCTTGTTTCAAAATTTCCACCACTTCCCACGAACGGCGGTAACGGTAAGCGCTGTCTTCGACTTGACCCGGGAAGTCGGAAGAAATCACGTTCAAGGTCAATCGGCCTTTGAGCATGTGATCGAGCGTGGCCACGGTGCGCGCCAACATGATGGGATGCAGCTCGCCACAACGGATGGCGGCCAGCAAATTCATGCGTGAGGTGAGAGGCGCCAAGCCTGCGGCAAACGTCAGAGTGTCTTGCCCGACTTGATAAGACGAAGGACACAAAATATTGCGAAAGCCCAGCTCTTCAGCACGCAGCGCAATTTTGCTGGTGTTTTCCCAACTGCTGCGGTATTGACCTTCAGGCACACCCAAATGCCCAAAATCGTCCGAGCACAAGGGCGCGAACCAAGCCACTTCTGCGCCTTTTACATCTTCACCGCGAACGGGTACTACGCTCATGATGTCATCTCCAAATTTAAGAATGAATGAATAGTATATGAATTTTAAGCCTTCGGCAAAATTTTTTGTCATACTTGGGACATGAAAACCCTCGCCCCCGCCCAGCCACTGCCAAAGTTTTTGCAAATCTCAGAGTTGTTGAGCCGTCAAATTCGTGCTGGCCACTTTCGCACTGGCGAGCGCTTGCCCACGGAAGCTGAATTAGCGCAATCATTGGATGTGGCCGTCGGAACGCTGCGCAAAGCCTTGGACGTTCTAGAAAAACAACAAGTCATTGAGCGCATTCAAGGCTCGGGCACTTATGTGCGCAGCGGCAACACAGGCAAAAGCATTTACGAGTTTTTCAGGCTAGAGCTGCACGATGGCCCCGGCATGCCCAGCGCCCACATCTTGAGCGTGGACAAGCTGGAGCGACCCCAGGATGTTCCGACATTCGGCGCAGATGCCAAGCCCCAAAGCGCATGGCGCGTGCGACGCTTGCGATTTTTGAATCAAACCCCCGTGGCTCTCGAGGAGATTTGGTTTGATGCCAAACACACCCGTCAACTCAAAGCCTCACAGCTGGGTGAGTCCATGTATTTGTTCTACCAACAAAACTTCCAACTCTGGATCAGCCGCGTGGAAGACCACATCTACGCCCAAGATGTTCCCACGTGGACAGTACCCGAGTTTGGCGTGAAAGCCAAAAAAACCACAGGCTACATCGAGCGTTTATCGTGGACAGCGAACAACGAGTTGGCAGAGTTTTCTAAAACTTGGTTTGATGCCAAGCTGTGTCGGTATTCTTCGCGATTGAGTCAATGAAACTCAACCCTTCAAGCCACCTTGCGTCAACCCACCAATCACCCGTTCCTGAAAAAACACAATCAACAGCGCCACAGGAATCACCGTCACCACCAAGGCTGCGCTGATGACTGGCCAGGGAAACGTAAATTCACCTTGGTACATGGCAATCCCCACAGGCGCGGTGCGCATGGCGGCGGCTGAGTTGAGCGACAAAGCCAGCAAGAACTCATCCCACGCATTCACAAACGCCAAGATGCCCGCAGTGAACACACCCGGCGCAGCCAACGGCAACACGATGCGCCACAAGGCGCCTACGCGCGAGCACCCGTCAATCATGGCTGCGTTTTCCAAATCACGCGGAATGCTTTGGAAAAAACTCACCAGCACCAAGGTGCACACAGGCATGTTGATGACGGTGTAAGGAATGACCAGCGCCGTATAAGTGTTGAGCAAATTCAGGCTGCGCATGGTCTCAAAAATCGGTACCAAGAGCGTGATGATGGGGAACATGCTGCTCGCCACAATCGCAGTCAACACCCATTGACGGCGACGCAAATTCAAACGTGCAATCGCATAGGCCGCGCAGGTCGCCACAAACAAAGAGGTCAGGGTTGACACACTGGCGACGATCAGGCTGTTGCTCAAATAACGCAACAAGGGCTGGGTGGTGAATGCGCCCACATAGTGTTCGAACGTGGCATGTTGCGGCCACCAAGTGATGGGCTTGGCCACCAGTTCAGACTCGGCTTTGAAAGAGGTCAGCACCATCCACAAAAGCGGGAAAAAACCGTTCACCATTAGCCAAGCTGCAGCCAACCAACGCAAACGTGCCGAAGTCCACAGGTTCTTCATGCGGCCCGCCCCACATGCTTCAAATACACACCCGTCACCAACAAGGACATGACAAACATCAACACCGCCAAGGTCGAGCCATAGCCCAAGTCCAAATAATCGACCGTGGTTTTGTGGATCAACATGGCCAAGGTTTGGGTGGCGCTGCCCGGCCCTCCTTTGGTCATGGTGTAGGGAATGTCAAAGGTTTGCAAGGCGGTCAGTGTTCTAAAAATCAAGGCCACCACCATGCTGGGCACCAGCAAGGGCAAGGTGATTTGCCAAAACTGTTGCCAAGGTGTTGCTCCATCGACCTCGGCGGCTTCGTACAAAGAGCGCGGAATCATTTGCAAACCCGCCAACAAAATGAGCGCCATGAACGAGCTGGTCTTCCAGATGATGGTCAAACAAATCGCAGCAAACGCCCATCCGGGACGCAGCAGCCACATGGTCGGTTCCTGCAAGCCTGCCATGCGCAACACATCGTTGACGATGCCGTAATCGGTATGGAAAAACCACGCAAAAATCAAGCCGCAAAAACTCAGTGGCAAAGCCCACGGCAAGAGCAAGGCCAGTCGCACGGGCCATTTACGCTTGAAAGGCAAGTTGGCCAACATCGCAAACGCCAAGCCCACCAACAAAGCCCCCGGCACGGTGATGAGCGTGATGCCCAGCGTGTTGAACATGGCTTCCCAAAACTCTTTGTCTTGCAAGGCGTCGGCATAGTTTTGCCAGCCCACAAAGCCCGTGCTTTGAAAAAAGCTGTTGTAGATCAGCTTGCCCACCGGATAGACCACCACCAACGCAATCAAAGCGAACGCTGGCGTGAGCAAGAGCCACGCCAGCGTTTTTTCAGAAGGATCGCGCCAAGTGCTTTTCATCGCGGCAATCAGCGCATCACGCGGCCTAAGCGGCCTTCGATGTCAGACACCGCATCGGCAGGCGTTTTGGTGCGTGCCAAGGCTGCGCTGGTGTTGGTGCGCACCACGTCGCTGACTTGTCCATATTGGCTGCTGATGGGGCGCGCTTGCCCGTTGATGATGACGTTGGCCGCATCTTTGAACCAAGGCGCTTGCTTGAGCACATCGGCCTCGGTGTAGACGCTTTGGTAAACCGGCAGCAAAGAACCCTCCACCGCCAAGAATTTGCTGGCCTCCGGCGTGCTCATGTATTTGATGAGGTTGGCCGCAGCCGATTTGTTTTTGCTGAACGCACTCAGCGCCCATTGCCAGCCACCCACACAGGTTGCGCTCTTGCCACCCGTCATGGCGGGCAGCGGCATGACGCCAACTTTGCCTTTGACTTGGCTGTCAGGTGCGTCTTTGAACACATCCCACGCAAAGCCCCAGTTGATGGCGAACAAGACTTGTCCAGCTTTGAATTCATTGACTGTCACAGGTGTGGTGACTTCGGCAATGTTTTTCTTCATCACGCCCGTGTCCACCAAATTGAGCCACATGTTGAGGCCTTTGACTGCGGCGTCTTTGTCCAAAGTCAGCTTGCCGGAAGCATCGTTGAACTGTTTGCCTTGGCTCCAATAAGGCAGCAAGAAAGTGCAAACCGCGCCTTCAATCGGCGCGCCTTGAATGCTCAAGCCCTGCAAGTTGGGGTTCTTCTCAGCGTCCAGCACTTTTTTGCTGGCTGCGGCCAACTCGTCCCACGTGTGCGGTTCTTTGATGCCGTATTTGTCCAACAAGTCTTTGCGGTAGTACATGAACATGGCGTCTGAAAACGCGGGCATGGCTGCGAGTTTGCCGTTGACCACATCGGCCTGCGCATACACAGGCAAATAGGGTTTGAGCGCACTCACGCCACCGGGGATATAGCTGTCCAAAGGCTCCAACCAACCCGCATTGAAATACTGCGCGGGGTTGACGATGTCGATCATGTAGATGTCAATCGCGGAATCTTTGGCGTTGAGCACGGTGCTCAGATATTGGCGCTGCAACTCGCTGGTGGCACCGCCCGTTTCAAGCTCAATGGTGACACCGGGGTTTTGCGCTTGGTACTTGTCAAACAGCTTGCGCATCAAGTCTGGGCGTTGGTTTTGCCCACCCGAAAAAACACGCAGCTTGGTGTCAGCCCAAGCGCTGTGGCCAGCAAATGCGGCGCATACCAGCAAAGAACCCGCTAAGCGCGCCAAGTGGCGAATGGTTTGTTTGTTTTGCATCTTCGACTCCTCGTTGAATGGACATGAATCTTCAAAAAATCACAGTGCCAGCGTGCTGTGTGCATCAAAAAAATGCAGGTGCTGGTGTGAGACGTACAGCTTGACAAGAGCGTCAATCGGCGCTTTGAACTCAGCAGGCAAACGCGCAACCAACTCCACATCACCTAAGGCAAAAGTCACCAAAGTTTCTGCACCCAAGGGTTCGAGCAGCGCCACGCGGGTTTGCAATACCGCATCGGTTGCTGATTGTGCTTGCAGGTGCAAATTTTCAGGCCGAATGCCCACTGTGATGGCGCTGGCCGCAGCGCAGCGCTTGGCCTGTTCCGAGCTGATGGCGAGGCTTTGTTGCGCCAGCACAAGGCTCTCGCCCTGCAAGTGTGCAGGCAACAAATTCATCGGCGGCGAGCCAATGAAGCCCGCCACAAACAAATTGGCTGGATGCTTATAGATGACTTCGGGCGTGTCGAACTGCACCACGCGCCCGCCTTGCATGATGGCAATGCGGTCGGCCAGCGTCATGGCCTCCACCTGGTCGTGCGTGACATACACAATGGTCGCGCCCAAACGGTGGTGCAGCTTCTTGATTTCACTGCGCATTTCGTCGCGCATTTGCGCGTCCAAGTTGGAGAGCGGTTCGTCAAACAAAAACACTTGGGGCTGGCGCACAATGGCGCGCCCAATCGCCACCCGCTGGCGCTGTCCGCCCGACAAAGCCGCAGGCTTGCGCCCTAGCAAATGCTCGATCTTGAGCAACTTGGCCGCGTCGTTGACGCGCTGCGCAATCTCAGCCTCGGGCATTTTGCGCAAGCGCAGGCCAAAGGCCATGTTTTCAAACAGTGTTTTGTGGGGATACAGCGCATAGTCTTGAAACACCATGGCAATGTCGCGTGATCTTGGCGGCAAGTCGTTGACCCGCGTTTCGCCAATCGTGATGTCGCCCCCCGTCACGCTCTCTAGCCCCGCCAGCATGCGCAGCAGCGTGGACTTGCCACAGCCTGACGGTCCGACCAGCACAACAAATTCACCATCGGCCACATCCACGTCAATGCCGTGCAAGACGGTGTTTAAACCGTCATAACTTTTACTGACGTTGCGAAGTGATACGTGCGCCATTAATGTATTAATAGTGAATGAATTACAAAACGATGGCAGAGCATAACGCATCACCATCGTGAATTTTGCGCTTTTTTTGCTTTTGTCACTGCATTGACATAGGGGTTTATTCCAATGCACTGATATTTGTTCAACCTACTTGAGGAGTTGCCATGGACCGTCGTCGCTTTTTGAATTCTTCCGCCCTCTTGGGTGCGCAAACCTTGGTTGCGCCCACGCTGGCTCTGGCGCAAGCCCCTGCCATCATTACCCGAGACGCCATGCGTCCACAGTTTCCATCGGGCATTCAAAGCGGCGACGCAACCTCAAACGCTGCCATCATCTGGGCGCGTAGCGACCGCCCATCACGCATGTGGGTGGAGTGGGCAACCACCGCCAACTTTGCCAACGCTCAGCGCGTGCGCGGCAACTACTTGCTCGACAACACCGACTACACAGGCCGCATTGATTTGACGCAACTGCCCAGCGGTCAAGAAATTTTCTACCGCGTGGTGCTGCAAGATTTGCACAACGAGCGCGTGTTGTCCGAGGCCATGAGTGGTCATCTGCGCTTGCCGCAGGCCTCCACAGACAAAGCCACCCGCAATGTACGCTTTGCTTGGAGCGGCGACACCGTGGGGCAAGGCTGGGGCATCAACGAGGCGTGGGGTGGCATGAAAATTTATGAACAAATCCGCCAAATCAATCCTGACTTCTTTTTGCACAGCGGCGACAACATTTATGCCGATGGCCCCATCACCGCCGAAGTCAAATTGCCCGATAGCACGATGTGGCACAACGTCGTGACCGAAGAGGTCAGCAAAGTGGCTGAGACTTTGAACGAATTCCGTGGCCGCTACCGCTACAACATGATGGACGCCAACCTGCGTCGCATGGCCGCCGATGTGCCGCAAATTTGGCAATGGGACGACCATGAAGTCATGAACAATTACTCAGACTCCAAAGACGTCTCACAAGACGCGCGATACAGCGAAAAAAATATTCCCTTGATGGTCGCCCGTGCCACCAAAGCCTTTCACGAATTCGCGCCCATGCGTGAGTTTGGCAACAAAGAGTCCGAGCGCGTCTACCGCCAAATCTCGCACGGTCCCTTGCTCGACATGTTCGTCGTGGACATGCGCAGCTACCGAGGTCCCAACAGCGCCAACTTGCAAACCGCAGAAACCGAAGAATCCGCCTTCATGGGTCGCCCGCAAGTGGCTTGGCTCATTGACGGGTTGAAAAAATCCAAAGCCACTTGGAAAGTCATTGCCGCCGACATGCCGATTGGTTTGCAAGTCCCCGATGGCAAAACGCCCGAAGGCCAAGACAAATGGGAAGCCATTGCCAACGGCGACAACGGCGTGGCCAAAGGCCGTGAGCTTGAAATGGCACGACTGCTGCGCGAGATCAAAAAAGCCAACATCCACAACGTGGTGTGGCTCACCGCCGATGTGCATTACACCGCCGCGCATTTTTACGATCCCAACAAAGCCAAGTTCAGCGATTTCAATCCTTTTTGGGAATTCGTCTCCGGCCCACTCAACGCTGGTGCTTTTGGCCCCAACTTGCCCGACGACACTTTTGGTCTGCAAGTGGTCTACCAAAAAGCTCCGAAAGAGCAAAACGCAGCGCCCTCCACAGGCATGCAGTTCTTCGGTCAAGTGGACATTGACGCCAAAACCCGCGCCATGACGGTCACGCTCAAAGACTTGACGGGTGCTTCGCTCTACAGCAAGACCTTGACGCCTGTGCGCGCCTAAGTCTCGACACTAGAGATCGCACACCTCTAAAGTGCACGACAATCAAGGCTTTGCGTTTTCGCAAGGCCTTGGTTTTTTATGGCGATTCAATGGTTTCCCGGACACATGCACCTCACGCGCAAGGCGATTGGGGAGCGCATGGCTGAAATCGATGTCGTCATCGAAATGCTCGACGCCCGCCTGCCGGGCTCCAGCGCCAACCCCATGTTGGCCGAGCTGATACAAAACAAGCCCGGCCTCAAAATCTTGAGCAAACAAGACATGGCCGACCCCGAGCGCACCGCCGCTTGGCTGGCGCATTACAACGCCCTGCCCAACGTGCGCGCTTTGGCACTCGACACCAGCATGACCAGCCCTGCCCGGGCTTTGATCGACGCTTGCCACCAACTCGCGCCTTTGCGCGGCGGCATGGTCAAGCCCATGCGGGTGCTGATTTGTGGCATTCCCAACGTGGGCAAATCCACGCTCATCAACACCCTCAAGGGCAAACGCGCCGCCAAAACCGGCGACGAAGCGGGCGTGACCAAGCTGGAGCAGCGCATCACCTTGGCTGACGACTTTTATTTGTACGACACGCCCGGCGTGCTGTGGCCGCGCATCATCGTGCCGCAAAGCGGCTACAACTTGGCCGCCAGCGGCGCCATGGGCGTGAATGCTTTTGATGAAGAAGAAGTCGCTCTGGAGTTGCTCAACTACCTCATTCCCCGCTACCCGCACGCGTTTGAGACACGCTACAAAATCAAAGACGTGAGCAGCCACAGCGACGAGCAAATGCTCACCGCGATTGCGCGACACCGAGGCGCCGTGCAAAGCGGTGGCCGCGTGGACACCACCAAGGCCGCGCATATCGTGATTCACGACTTTCGATCAGGCGCGCTGGGTCGTTTGACCTTGGAGACGCCCGAAGAATTCGCCACTTGGTTGGCCGCTGGCCAACTGGCCGACGCCGAACGTGCTGAACGCAAAGCGGCGCGAGAGAAGATCAAAAAGCCTCCACGCAAGCCCGCCGCCTGAAAACCCTGCATGCAACACCACCCCACCCCCGACAAAGAAGCCATCGCCCTGCTGCCACCGTTTGAGCGCTTGGGACTCGATCGCATCCACTTGGTCAACACAGGCGAACAAGCGCAGCATGCCTATGCCCAACTGTGCAAAACAGCGGCGTGGGGTTTTGACACTGAATCCAAACCCACCTTCAAAGTGGGCGAGCAATCGGACGGGCCGCATGTGCTGCAACTCGCCACCGCCGGGTGCGCTTGGGTGTTTCAATTGCACGACCCCGCATGCCGCACCATTGCTGCCGATTTATTGGCTTTGGGTGGCGTTGTCAAAGCGGGATTTGGTTTGGGCGATGACCGCAAACGCATCATCCACAAACTGGGCATAGAGCCCGCTGGCATTGTGGAGCTCAACACGATCTTCAGAGAACGCGGCTATCGCAAAGACATGGGCGTCAAAGGCGCCGTGGCGGTGTTGTTCCACCAACGCTTCATCAAATCTAAAAAAGCCTCCACCAGCAATTGGGCGAACCCGCATTTGAGCGAAGCACAATTGGTCTATGCGGCCAATGATGCTTATGCGGCGTTCAAGGTGTGGGAAGCGCTATCTGGCGAGCCTAATTGAAGCTGGGTCAAAGGTCTAAAGTTTAGGCATTTCATCGCCTGCCTCTGCTGAAACGCTAGGCACCAAGTTCAGCAAATGATCAAAATCGCTGCGCTTTCCTTGGGCAGCTTCTGCTTTGAGGTAGTCAAGAGTTAAGACAGACGCCATTTTTTCAGACACTGCGCTGGCAATGAACTGATTGACCGAAATTTCATCACGTTCGGCAAGTTCACGAATTTTTTGGTGAACAGAGTTGGGCAATCGCACGGTCAAAGCAGTCATGATTTACTCCTCAACGTCTTAAGAAAATCTGCGGGTGATAAAACCACCACGTTTAACTCAGAAGCACGACGGAAATCTTTCACATTGTGCGTCACGATAAAAGAGCTACCTGATGCGACCGCGCACTCCAACACCATGTCGTCATCTGGATCGTGCAAAAACGGTCGCCATAAAAAATACACATCTTGCAAATGCGCCAAGGAAGCCAAGTACCGCAAAAATGCCAGCGCATTCTCAGGTGTCGCACCCGTATGGTATTCCTGAAACTCAAAAGCCGCTGACCCATTCAGGCCAGCGGCTTTTAAACCAACACAAGCAGCGTCTTATTTCTTGCTCGGTGGCAAATCCGTGCAAGAGCCGTGTGCCACTTCCGCCGCCATGCCAATGCTTTCGCCCAAGGTGGGATGCGGGTGAATGGTTTTGCCAATGTCCACGGCGTCTGCGCCCATTTCGATGGCGAGTGCAACTTCGCCAATCATGTCGCCCGCGTGGGTGCCGACCATGCCACCGCCCAAAATTTTGCCATGGCCGTGGGCTTCAGGGCTGTCGTCAAACAAGAGTTTGGTCACGCCTTCGTCGCGTCCATTGGCAATCGCGCGGCCTGAGGCTGTCCACGGGAACAGACCTTTTTTGACTTTGATGCCTTGCGCTTTGGCTTGGTCTTCGGTCAAACCCACCCAAGCCACTTCGGGGTCGGTGTAGGCCACGCTGGGGATGACGCGGGCGTTGAAAGCCGCTGAAGCCAGCTCTTTGTTGCCCTGCAATTCGCCCGCAATGACTTCGGCTGCCACATGCGCTTCGTGCACGGCTTTATGTGCCAACATCGGTTGACCCACAATGTCGCCAATCGCGAAGATATGCGGCACGTTGGTACGCATTTGAATATCGACGTTGATAAAGCCACGATCAGTCACCGCCACACCGGCTTTGTCAGCGCCAATTTTTTTGCCATTGGGCGTGCGACCGACGGCTTGCAACACCAGGTCGTAGACCTGCGGCGCAGGCACAGTCACACCAGCCTCTGCGGGCTCGAACGTGACTTCAATGCCTTCGGGCAAGGCGCGTGCCGACACCGTTTTGGTTTTGAGCATGATGTTGTCAAAGCGCTTGGCATTCATTTTTTGCCAGACTTTGACCAAATCACGGTCAGCACCTTGCATGAGGCCGTCCATCATTTCCACCACGTCTAAGCGTGCGCCCAGCGTGCTGTAGACCGTACCCATTTCCAAGCCGATGATGCCGCCGCCCAAGATGAGCATGCGCTTGGGCACTTCTTTGAGTGCCAGAGCACCCGTGCTGTCAACCACGCGCGGGTCTTTGGGCATAAAGGGCAAATGCACGGCTTGTGAGCCTGCGGCAATGATGGCGCGTTTGAAGGCCACCACTTTTTTGCTGCCCGTTTTTTCTTGGCCGCTGCCGCTGGTTTCTTCCACTTCTAAGTGATTCGCGCCGACAAACTGTCCCAAGCCGCGCACGGTCGTGACCTTGCGCATTTTGGCCATTGCGGCCAAACCGCCTGTGAGTTTGCCAATCACTTTTTCTTTGTGACTGCGCAGCTTGTCAATGTTGACCGTGGGCGCGCCAAAGTCCACGCCCAAATCGGCCATGTGACTGACTTCGTCCATGACGGATGCAACGTGCAACAAGGCTTTGGAAGGAATGCAACCCACGTTCAAGCACACGCCGCCCAAAGTGGAGTAGCGTTCAACCACCACAACTTTGAGGCCTAAGTCTGCGGCTCGAAATGCGGCGGAATAACCACCAGGGCCGCCGCCCAAAACGAGCACATCGCATTCAAGATCTGCCGTGCCGCCGAAGCTGGAAGCCACGGGAGCGGGTGCAGATGCAGGGGCTGCTGTAGGAGCTGCTGCCTGAGCAGGCGTAGCCGCTGCGCTAGGTGCCGCTTGAGCCACGGCTCCCGCTGCGTCCAACACCAGCACCACACTGCCCTCGCCCACGTTGTCGCCCAATTTAACTTTGAGCTCTTTGACCACGCCCGCGTGTGAGGATGGAATTTCCATTGACGCTTTGTCAGACTCCACTGTGATGAGCGATTGCTCAGCTTGAATGGTGTCGCCCACTTTGACGAGCAACTCGATCACAGCGACTTGCTTGAAGTCGCCAATGTCTGGAACTTTGATGTCTATGAGTGCCATCTTGCGTCCTTACAACAGTAGGCGACGGAAGTCGCTCAAAATTTGTCCCAGGAAAGCGTTGAAACGCGCAGCCGCTGCGCCGTCAATCACGCGGTGGTCCCAGGTCAAGCTCAACGGCAGCATCAAGCGCGGCACGAATTGTTTGCCGTCCCACACGGGCTCCATCGTGCTTTTGCACACGCCCAAAATGGCCACTTCAGGCGCATTGATGATGGGCGTGAAGTACTTGCCACCAATGCCCCCCAGGCTGGAGATGGTGAAAGTTGCGCCCGACATTTCGGCGGGGCCGAGTTTGCCATCGCGGGCTTTTTTGGCCAACTCTGACATTTCTTGGCTGATTTGCAGCACGCCTTTTTTGTCGCAATCGCGGATGACAGGCACCATCAAACCATTGGGTGTGTCAGCCGCAAAGCCGATGTGCCAATAGTTTTTATAAACCAGCGCATCGCCGTCGAGCGAGCTGTTGAACTCGGGGTATTTTTTGAGCGCGGCCACGCAGGCTTTGATCAAGAACGCCAACATGGTGACTTTGACGCCCGATTTTTCGTTCTCTTTGTTGGTCGAAACGCGGAAGGCTTCGAGGTCGGTGATGTCTGCATCGTCATGGTTGGTGACGGCAGGAATCATCACCGCGTTGCGCAACAAATTGGCCCCGCTGATTTTCTTGATGCGGCCCATTTCTTTGCGTTCAATCGGGCCAAATTTGGCGAAGTCCACTTTCGGCCAAGGGATGAGACCCAAGCCCGCGCCGTCGGCAGCGCCCGCAGGCGCTTTGGCTGCTTGAGCTTTGGTTTGCGCCGCGCCCGACATGACTGCTTTGGTGAAAGCTTGCACATCGTCTTGGGTGATGCGTCCTTTGGGACCATTGCCTTTGACTTCGTCAAGCGGCACGCCCAATTCCCGGGCAAACTTCCGCACCGAAGGCGAAGCGTGGGGCAAGCCCACTGGCGCGCTACCGGGTGCATGTGCAGGTGTGGCCACTGCAGCCACGGCACTTGGAGCCGATGCCGATGCGCTAGGTGCCACAAGGTTCGCAGCCGAAGGCGCGCTGGTTGCCACAGAAGCCGCAGCGCTGGAAGCGACAGCGGTCGATGCCGCAGCAGTGGCAGCAACAGCACCTTCCAGTACCGCCAGCAAATCGCCAATGTTGACCGTGTCGCCGACTTTGACTTTGAGTTCTTTGAGCACGCCCGCCGCCGAGGATGGAATTTCCATCGAGGCTTTGTCTGACTCCACCGTGATCAGCGATTGCTCTACTTTGATGGCGTCGCCTGGTTTGACGAACACCTCGATCACCGCCACGTCTTTGAAATCGCCAATATCAGGCACATGAATTTCAATGGAACCCGTCGCGGCAGCAACAGGCGCAGCGCTTGCCACAGGGGCTGGAGTTGGGGCTGCGGAAGACGCAGCAGCCGCGCTCACTGCTGGAGCTGCAGGAGCCGCGGCAGCAGGCGCAGCCGCTCCTTGCGCTTCCAAGACGACGACCAAAGAACCTTCTTTGACCTTGTCGCCCAATGCAACTTTGAGCTCTTTGACCACGCCCGCCGTGCTCGAAGGAATTTCCATCGAGGCTTTGTCTGATTCGACGGTGATGAGCGACTGCTCGGCCTTGACCGTATCGCCCACTTTGACCAGCAGTTCAATGACTGCCACTTCGTCGAAATCCCCGATGTCCGGGACTTTTACTTCTACCAATGCCATGTTATGTCTCCCGGAGTTTTAGGCGTAAAGAGGGTTCACTTTGTCGGCTTTGATGCCGTATTTTTGGATCGCTTCGGCCACTTTTTCAGCGGGCACTGCGCCGTCTTCGCTCAAAGCTTTCAAAGCTGCGACCACGATGAAGTGGCGGTTGATCTCAAAGTGTTCACGCAATTTGCTGCGGAAGTCAGAGCGGCCAAAACCGTCTGTGCCCAGCACTTTGTAGGTGCGGCCTTTGGGAATGAAAGGACGAATTTGCTCGGCATAGGCCTTCATGTAGTCGGTCGATGCCACCACGGGGCCCACAAACGGGTCGAGTTGCGCAGTGACGAACGGCACTTGCGGCGCATCGGTGGGATGCAGCATGTTGTGGCGCTCTGCCGCTTGACCATCACGGGTGAGTTCGTTAAAGCTTGGGCAGCTCCACACGTTGGCGGCCACGCCCCAGTCTTGCGCCAGCAAATCGCGTGCGGCCATGGACTCGCGCAAGATCGTGCCCGAGCCGAGCAAGTTCACACGCGGTGCTTTTTTAGCGCCCTCGCCTTGTTGCAACAAATACATGCCTTTGATGATTTGCTCTTCTGTGCCAGCTTTGAGGCCAGGCATGGCGTAGTTTTCGTTGAGCAAGGTCAGGTAGTAAAACACGTTGTCTTGTTTTTCCACCATGCGCTTCAAACCGTGGTGCAAGATCACGCCCACTTCGTGCGCAAACGTCGGGTCATACGACACGCAGTTGGGAATGGTGTTGGCCAAAATATGGCTGTGGCCGTCTTCGTGTTGCAAGCCTTCGCCGTTCAACGTGGTGCGGCCCGATGTGCCACCCAACAAGAACCCACGCGCTTGCATGTCGCCCGCCGCCCAGGCCAAGTCGCCAATGCGTTGGAAGCCAAACATCGAGTAGTACACATAGAACGGCACCATGATGCGGTTGCTGGTGGAGTAGCTGGTCGCAGCAGCAATCCAGCTCGACATACCGCCGGCTTCGTTGATACCCTCTTGCAAAATTTGACCCGCTTTGTCTTCGCGGTAATACATCACTTGGTCTTTGTCGACGGGCGTGTATTGCTGGCCAGCGGGGTTGTAGATACCGATTTGGCGGAACAAACCTTCCATGCCAAAGGTACGCGCTTCGTCCACCAAGATCGGAACAATGCGAGGTCCCAAAGCTTGGTCTCGCAGCAGTTGCGTCAAAAAGCGCACATAGGCTTGGGTGGTAGAAATTTCGCGGCCTTCAGCCGTGGGCTCCATCACCGATTTGAACACCTCAATGGACGGCACGGTAAAGCTCTCATCGGCTTTGGTACGACGGTGCGGCAAATAGCCACCCAAGGCCTTGCGGCGCTCGTGCAGGTATTTCATTTCTGGTGTGTCGTCAGCCGGTTTGTAAAACGGCACATTGGCCAACTCGCTGTCGGGCACGGG
The DNA here is from genome assembly GCA_903832625.1 of uncultured Burkholderiales bacterium. Classification (GTDB taxonomy): domain Bacteria; phylum Pseudomonadota; class Gammaproteobacteria; order Burkholderiales; family Burkholderiaceae_C; genus Limnohabitans. Next base: position 61,802 of record CAILCI010000010.1, read on the forward strand.
AATGTTGAAGCGATCACGCATGTAGCGCACATCGTCGTCGGTGAGTTTTTTGGTTTGGTGAACGTTGTTCTTGCCTTCACCCGCTTTACCCATGCCAAAACCTTTGACGGTTTTGATGAGCAACACCGTCGGTTGACCTTTGTGGTTGACCGCTTTGTGATACGCCGCATAGACCTTTTGTGGGTCGTGGCCGCCGCGTTTTAAGTTCCAAATTTCGTCGTCGCTCAGGTGGGCGACCATCTCCAGCGTGCGTGGATCGCGGCCAAAGAAATGTTTGCGCACATACGCGCCGTCGTTGGCTTTGAAGGCTTGGTAGTCGCCATCCAAAGTCTCCATCATGAGTTTGCGCAAAGCGCCGTCTTTGTCGCGAGCCAAGAGCGGATCCCACTCGCTGCCCCACAGCAGTTTGATGACGTTCCAGCCTGCGCCACGGAATTCGCCTTCCAACTCTTGCACGATCTTGCCGTTGCCGCGCACCGGGCCGTCCAAGCGTTGCAAATTGCAGTTGATGACAAAGATGAGGTTGTCCAAATTTTCACGCGCAGCCAAGCCAATCGCGCCCAAAGATTCCACTTCGTCCATCTCGCCATCACCGCAGAACACCCAAACTTTGCGGTTTTCGGTATTGGCAATGCCGCGTGCGTGCAAGTATTTCAAAAAGCGCGCTTGGTAAATCGCCATCAAAGGCCCCAAGCCCATGGACACGGTGGGGAACTGCCAAAACTCGGGCATGAGTTTGGGATGCGGGTAGCTCGACAAGCCTTTGCCATCGACCTCTTGGCGGAAATTGAGCAATTGCTCTTCGCTCAAACGGCCTTCCAAATAAGCGCGGGCATAAACGCCGGGCGATACGTGGCCTTGGATGTACAAACAGTCGCCACCGTGGTTTTCGCTCTCAGCGTGCCAGAAGTGGTTAAAGCCCGCGCCGAACATGTGTGCCAGCGAAGCGAAGGAGCCAATGTGTCCGCCCAAGTCGCCACCGTCCACAGGATGATGGCGGTTGGCTTTGACCACCATGGCCATCGCGTTCCAGCGCATGTAAGCGCGCAGACGTTCTTCAATCTCGATGTTGCCGGGGCAATGCGCTTCTTGCTCAGGCGCAATGCTGTTGACATAGCCGGTGTTGGCGGAGAAAGGCATGTCCACGCTGCTTTCTCGCGCTTGTTCGAGCAATTGCTCTAACAAGAAGTGGGCGCGTTCGGGGCCCTCGGCTTGGATGACGGCGGACAGTGCGTCCAACCATTCACGGGTTTCTTGACTGTCCACATCGTTTGCGGCAAATGTGCGCAGATCATTGGGCTGTGCTGACATGCTTGTCTCCTTTTAGTTCACTAAGGTTTTTTGATGAAGCGAAGTTTCGCATATTTTTCGGAAAATTTCAAATAGCGATTTTCAATTTCTTATTATGAAATTTGATCAGAAAAGCCAATGGAATCAAGCTAAACTGATCTGGACATGTTTAAAAAACTACTGATCACCCTCTCGCACCCCTTGGTCGCACGCTGGCGCAGCTGGTGGCGCAGCCAAAGCCCAAGCAAGCAAGACCGCTTCGCACTGATCGGACCGGTTGCGGCTGTGTTGTTGTTTTTAGCCGCAATCACCACTGCACTGGCCTATCTTAAGTATGAAGAAATGGACCGAGAACAAGAAATTGTTCGACGCGATGTGGAATATGCACAACAGCGCCTGCGCATTCGCCTCTTGGAGCGTCAAGAATTGGTCATGCGCATGGCGCGCGACATAGCCAATGACGAAACAAGGCTGAGTGGCTTTACCAGCGAAGCACGCAATTTGTTAGCACAAAGCCCCGAAATCTCGAGCCTGACATGGGTGGGCAGCAATAAAAACATCAAAGCCAGCTACTCCAGCGCCAGTGCCAATCCGGCTTTGATTCGCACCGTCGGCTCGACGCTGTCGCGCAACGAAATCAATGAGACCTTTGATTTGGCCCATGCCTTGTCGCAGCCCGTCTACAGCCAGCCCTTCAAGCTGATGCAAATGATGCCCTCGCCGATCCACCAAATTCAGCTCCAAGTCCCCATCTTGAACAAGGGCAAGTTTGAAGGCGTGTTGATGGCCGACTACAGCTTGGACGACATCATGCGCTTTGCTGTCCCCAATGAAATTGTGTTGAAGTACGCCGTGTCCATGCGAGATGTGGAAAACCATGTCTTGGCTGGGCAAATCACGGACAAGCGCCAAAAAGTCTCAGAAGTCATGCCCTGGCTCAAGCACACCAATGAATACGATGTGCCCGTCACACCCGTGGGTTATGCCTTGTCGCTGCATGCACAGGCCTATCGTGTGTCGCCAAGCATCATTGGCAGCGGCGTCTTTTGGTTGGTCACGGTATTGAGCTTACTCACCACTTGGATGTTGATCGGCACTTGGCGGCACACCCGCCGTCGCGTTCAAGCTCAGCAAGCCTTGATTGCCGAGACCAACTTTCGCCGTGCCATGGAAAACTCCATGCTCACCGGTATGCGCGCTTTGGACATCAAAGGCCGCATTACCTATGTCAACGCTGCGTTTTGTCAAATGACGGGCTGGAACGAAACCGAGCTGGTAGGTTGTGTGCCGCCGTTTCCTTACTGGCCGGAGAACGACCGTGAACAACTGGAACAACGGCTGATGGAAGAGCTGGCGGGCAACACCAGTGCCAGCGGTTTTCAAGTTCGGGTCAAACGTAAAAACGGCACCGTGTTTGATGCGCGGCTCTATGTTTCGCCCTTGGTCGATGCCATGGGGCAGCAAACTGGCTGGATGACGTCCATGACCGACATCACTGAGCCTAACCGCATTCGTGAACAACTATCAGCTGCCCATGACCGCTTCACCACGGTGTTGGAAGGCTTGGACGCCTCGGTATCAGTTGCGCCCTTGGGTTCACAAGAGCTGTTGTTTGCCAACAAGCTCTACCGCCAGTGGTTTGACATCAACACCTTTGGTCATTTGAACTTGGTGGCGCAAGCGGGCAGTGCCACGCAAAACGGTAACAAGAGCAACGAAGATGACATGGACAACCCTCTGGTGGGCTTCCCCACCGATGAGATGACCGAGGTGCAAACCAAAAACACCGAACTCTATGTGCCAGAACTCAATAAATGGCTAGAAGTGCGCTCACGCTACCTCAATTGGGTCGATGGCCGCTTGGCGCAAATGGTCATTGCCACCGACATCACACCGCGCAAACAAGCCGAAGAGCAAGCCCAAATTCAAACCGAACGCGCGCAAGCCGCTAGCCGCTTGGTGACCATGGGCGAAATGGCTTCCAGCGTGGCGCATGAGCTCAACCAGCCGCTGACGGCCATCAACAACTATTGCAACGGTATGGTCTCGCGCATCAAGTCCAAAAACTTGAGCGAAGCCGACATGCTCACTGCGCTGGAAAAAACCGCCCACCAAGCCCAACGCGCGGGGCAAATCATTCAACGCATTCGTAGCTTCGTCAAACGCAGCGAACCCAACCGCAGTTGGTCTGAAGTCGCCCCCATGGTGGCTGAAGCCGTGGAGCTGGCCAATATCGAACTCAAACGTCGGCAGGTGCGCCTGAGCCAGCACATTGCACACCCTCTGCCCAAGCTGCATGTAGATCCTATTTTGATTGAACAAGTGTTGATCAACTTGATGAAAAATGCGGCCGAATCCATCGACATGAGTCAACGCGCGCAGCACCTGCGGGACGTCACTTTGGAGGTGAAAACCAGCCACAAAGAGTCGCAAGAGGTCGTGGAATTTATCGTGACCGACACAGGTCGCGGCCTCTCAGATGGAGTACTCGAACATTTGTTTGAAGCCTTCTTCTCCACCAAGGCTGAGGGCATGGGTATTGGGCTGAATTTGTGCCGCAGCATCGTCGAATCGCACCAGGGAAGAATGGCGGCTGAGAACCTCTACAATGGCGGGTTGTTAACGGGTTGCCGCTTTTCATTCTGGATACCCGCCCGTTGAAGTCGGAGCATCTGCATGAGTTTGATTCCTAAAAAAGGTACGGTCTATGTTGTCGATGACGATGAAGCCGTTCGCGATTCCCTGCAATGGTTACTCGAAGGCAAAGACTACCGCGTGCGTTGCTTTGACTCCGCCGAAGTGTTTTTGAGCCGCTACGACGCCCGCGAAGTGGCCTGCTTGATCGTGGACATCCGCATGGGCGGCATGAGCGGCATGGAGTTGCAAGACAAATTGGTGGAGCGCAAATCGCCACTGCCCATCGTCTTCATCACCGGACACGGCGACGTGCCCATGGCTGTCGACACCATGAAAAAAGGCGCGATGGACTTCATCCAAAAGCCTTTCAAAGAAGAAGACTTGGTGAGCTTGGTCGAACGCATGTTGGAGCAAGCCAAAGAATCATTTGCCGAACACCAACAAGCCGCCAGCCGTGACGCCTTGATGGCCAAACTCACAGGCCGCGAAGCGCAGGTTCTGGAGCGTATCGTCGCCGGACGCTTGAACAAACAAATCGCGGACGACTTGGGCATCAGCATCAAAACCGTGGAAGCGCACCGCGCCAACATCATGGAAAAGCTCAATGCCAACACCGTGGCCGATTTGCTCAAAACCGCTCTGGGACAAAACGCACCCAAAGCCTGAGTCACACACTGTTTGCCTCTGACCCCACACGCCCGATAAGTCGGGCTTTTTCATTTCAAATCAACTCTGAACACCACACGCCCATGACCGCACAACGCATCGACGGCAACGCCCTCTCCCAACAACTGCGCGCCCAAGTCGCCCACGACACCGCCGCCCTCAAAGCCCAAGGCCTGACACCCGGCTTGGCTGTGGTGCTGGTGGGCGACAACCCCGCGTCTCAGGTCTATGTGCGCAACAAAGTCAAAGCCTGCCAAGACGCGGGGTTACATTCGGTGCTCGAAAAATACGAGGCCAGCCTGAGCGAAGCTGATTTGTTGGCGCGTGTGCAAGCCTTGAACAACGACCCCAGCATTCACGGCATCTTGGTGCAACTGCCTCTGCCTGCGCACATTGACGCACAAAAAGTCATCGAAGCCATCAGTCCGCTCAAAGACGTGGACGGTTTTCACATTGCCAGCGCCGGCGCCTTGATGACCGGCGCCAAAGGCTTTTGGCCCTGCACGCCTTATGGCTGCATGAAAATGCTCGAGAGCATTGGCTACTCGCTCAAAGGCAAACACGCCGTCGTGATTGGGCGCAGCAACATTGTGGGCAAACCCATGGCGCTGATGCTGTTGCAACAAAACGCCACCGTCACCATTTGCCACAGCGGCACGCAAAATCTCAAAGCACTCACGCTCCAAGCCGACGTCATCGTCGCCGCCGTGGGCAAGCGCAATGTGCTGACTGCCGACATGGTCAAACCCGGCGCGGTAGTGCTCGACGTGGGCATGAACCGCAACGACGAAGGCAAACTCTGCGGCGATGTGGATTTTGAAGGCGTGAGCCAAGTCGCCAGCTACATCACCCCCGTGCCCGGTGGCGTGGGGCCCATGACCATCACCATGTTGTTGGTCAACACCTTGGAATCGGCGCAAAGAGCCTTATCTGAGAAGTAGTCAAACGCTCTCTGAGGCGCCTAAGCCCAAAGCTTGTTGCGCAGAGCCCCCAAACTTTTCAAACGCACACCATGTCCTCCACCAACCCGCTGCTCGATTTTTCTGACCTTCCCTTGTTCGATGCCATAGCGCCCGCACACGTTGCGCCCGCCCTGGACATCTTGTTGGCTGCGGCAGATGCGGCTTTGGAAAAAGTGACTGCGCCAGAATTCCCCGCCAATTGGATCGCCATTTCTGCGGAATTGGACGTCGCCACCGAGCGACTGGGACGCGCTTGGGGTGCGGTGAGCCATTTGCACGCGGTGGCGGACACGCCTGAGTTGCGCAGCGCCTACACCGAAGGCTTGGGACGCGTGACCGAGTTTTACACCCGCTTGGGCGCTGACGAGCGTTTGTATGCCAAATACAAAGCCATCCCCCCAAACAGCTTGAATGCCGAACAAGCCCACGCGCACAGCTTGGCCTTGCGCAACTTTGTGCTCTCGGGCGCAGAGTTGAGTGGTGCGGCCAAAGAACGCTTTGCCGCCATTCAAGAAGAGCTGGCCGAGGTCAGCCAAAAATTCAGCGAAAACGTCTTGGACGCGACCGACCAATGGTCGCTGATCGTGACCCAAGAAGAACTCGCTGGCGTGCCAGACGACGTGGTGCAAGCCACCCGCGCCGCGGCGCAGGCCGAGGGGCTTGAGGGCCACAAACTCAACCTCAAGATGCCGTGCTATTTGCCCATCATGCAGTTTGCCGACAGCGCCGCCTTGCGCGAAACCCTCTACCGCGCCAACGTCACCCGTGCTTCTGACCAATCGGCCGCCGTGCAAGCGGGCAAACACGCGCAAGACAACACCGCACACATCCAACGCATTTTGCAACTGCGCCAAGAAGAGGCCGTGTTGCTCGGCTATGCCAACCATGCCGAGGTATCGCTGGCCACCAAAATGGCCGAGTCGCCCGCCCAAGTGATGGGCTTTTTGCGTGATTTAGCCCAACGTGCCCGCCCCTACGCCGAACGCGACGTGGCCGAACTGCGCCAATTCGCCGCCGAGCAATTGCACATGAACGACCCGCAACCCTGGGATTGGACTTACATTGGCGAAAAACTCAAAGAAGCGCGTTATGCCTTCAGCGAGCAAGAAGTCAAACAATATTTCACCGCGCCCAAGGTGCTGGCGGGTTTGTTCAAAATTGTGGAAACCTTGTTCGAGGTCAGCATCCGGCGCGACACAGCACCTGTGTGGCATCCCGCCGTGGAGTTCTACCGCATAGAACGACAGACAGACGCCAGACGCGAACGCGGCTTAGCGCCGGAGTTGGTCGGCCAGTTCTACCTTGACCCCGGCGCGCGCGCAGGCAAACGCGGCGGCGCTTGGATGGACGATGTGCGCGCCCGCTGGCTGCGCCCCGACAACCAACACTTGCAAACCCCTGTGGCGCACTTGGTGTGCAACTTTGCCGAAGGCGTGGGCGGTAAACCCCCACTCTTGACCCACGACGATGTGATCACCCTGTTCCACGAATGCGGCCACGGCTTGCACCACTTGCTCACGCAAATCAATGAACGCGATGTCTCCGGCATCAGCGGCGTGGAATGGGACGCTGTGGAATTGCCCAGCCAGTTCATGGAAAACTTCTGCTGGGAATGGGGCGTGCTGCGCCACATGACCGCTCATGTGGACACGGGCGAGCCGCTACCGCGAGCGTTGTTCGACAAAATGCTGGCCGCGAAAAACTTCCAAAGCGGCATGCAAACCCTGCGTCAAATTGAGTTCTCGTTGTTTGACATGCAACTGCATACCGACGCCGCAGCCGCGCAAGACGTCATGCAGGTGCTGCGCCAAGTGCGCGACGAAGTGGCCGTCCTGCCCAGCCCCGCGTGGGCGCGTTCGCCCCACACCTTCAGCCACATTTTTGCGGGCGGCTACGCAGCGGGCTACTACAGCTACAAATGGGCCGAAGTCTTGAGCGCCGACGCCTACGCCGCTTTCGAAGAAACCGCCAATGCCGACGGCACACCCAGCACAGACACCGGACGTCGCTACCGCCAAGCCATCCTAGAAGCCGGCGGTAGCCGTGCGGCGATGGAATCGTTCAAGGCGTTTCGTGGGCGGGAGCCAAATTTGGATGCGTTGTTGAGGCATCAGGGGATGGCTTGAACTGTCATGAATACCGCTAAGTTTTCATGAACTTGCGTCACTGTTTGCTTGTATCTACAATGTAGAAACACGCCAGGAGTTGCACATGGAAACAGTCATTCGCAAATGGGGCAATAGCCCCGCCCTCAGGCTCAGTGCTGCCACCATGAAAGAAGCAGCCTTTGATGTCGAGCAACGTGTCATCATCAAGGCCGTCAAGGGCCGGATCATCATTGAGCCTAGCAACAACGTGGAATACAAGCTAGAGGATTTGATTGCCGCAATCTCACCAGAAAACACACACCAAGAAGTGTCTTTTGGGTCCCCAATGGGCAATGAGGCTTTGTAATGGTGTCACGACCTTACGTCCCCGATACAGGGGACATTGTTTGGCTTGAATTTGACCCGCAAACAGGCCACGAACAAGCGGGACACAGACCCGCGTTGGTTTTATCGCCACAGGCCTACAACATCAAAACCAATTTAATGGTGTGTTGTCCACTCTCAACAAAAATCAAAGGGCATCCCTTTGAGGTGACCATTCATATTGCCGACCAACCAAGCGTGGTGCTGACCGACCAGGTTAAATCGCTCGATTGGAAAAACCGCAATGCAAAGAAAAAAGGCGTCGCCCCTGAACCCGTACTGATTGAAGTTCGGGCAAAGATCAAAGCGCTGCTTAGGATCAAATAGCTGATAAACGCATTAGCTTCGAGTCATCAAAACTCCAAAACCCGAACCCCCGAACCCGTTCCCAACAAACACACCTGCGCTTTTTGATGCGCAAACACGCCCACCGTCACCACGCCCGGCCATTGGCTCACTTGGTTTTCAAAGGCCAGTGGATCAGCGATTTTTAAGCCCGTCACATCCACAATGTGCTGACCGTTGTCTGTCACCAAAGGCTGGCCGTCTTTTTGGCGAACTTTGGCGCTGCCACCCATGGCGGAGAATTGGCGGATCACGCGCTCTGTCGCCATGGGAATGACTTCCACCGGCAGCGGGAAAGCGCCCAAGTGCTCGACCAGCTTGCTTTCGTCGGCAATGCAGACAAAGCGCTTGGATTGCGCAGCGACAATTTTTTCGCGCGTGAGCGCCGCACCGCCGCCTTTGACCATGTGGCCTTGGTGGTCGATCTCGTCTGCGCCATCAATGTAGACCGACAACTCAGGCACGTCGGCGGCCTCAAACACAGTGATTCCCAAGGCTTTGAGGCGCTGGGTCGAAGCCTCGGAGCTGGACACCGCGCCCTTGATGTGATCTTTCATGCTCGCCAGCGCGTCAATGAATTTGTTGACCGTCGATCCCGTGCCCACGCCCACTACCTCGCCGGGGACCACGTATTTCAGCGCGGCTTGGCCGACCAAGGTTTTCAATTCATCTTGACTCAAAGTAGGGGCGTTCATGGGCGAAAATCTCGTGTTACATCAAAACCTGAGATTATCCATGTCGTTGTTGCCCTACTCGCTTGCCCGCCCGTTTTTGTTCGCCATGGATGCCGAAACCGCGCATGAACACACGTTGTCAGCTCTGGCAAAAACCCAAAACACACCGCTGCAAGCGGCTTACGCCCAAAGTCGCGTCGCAGACCCACTGCAATTGGCGGGCTTGCGTTTTGCCAACCGCGTGGGTTTGGCTGCGGGTCTGGACAAAAACGCCCGCTGCATTGACGCCTTTGCCGCCATGGGTTTTGGCTTCGTCGAAGTCGGCACCGTCACACCCAAAGCTCAGCCGGGCAACCCCAAGCCGCGCATGTTTCGTTTGCCCGAGGCCAACGCGCTCATCAATCGCTTGGGCTTTAACAACGAGGGATTGGACGCGTTTTTACACAACGTCGCCCAAGCCCGCTGCCGCCAACAGGCCCACCCCATGCTGCTGGGCTTGAACATCGGCAAAAACGCCGCCACTCCCATTGAAAACGCTGCCGACGACTATCTCGCCTGCCTCGACGGCGTATATCCGCACGCCGACTATGTGACGGTCAACATCTCCAGCCCCAACACCAAAAACCTGCGCGAGCTGCAAAGCGACGAGGCGCTGGACGCGCTGCTGGCGGTACTGGCCAAGCGCCGCCAAGCCTTGGCGCAACAGCATGGGAAGCAAGTGCCTGTGTTCATCAAAATTGCCCCCGATTTGGACGCAGCGCAAATCGCCGTCATCGCCGCCACGTTGCAGCGCCATTGCGTCACCGAGGGCGCAAGCCGCGCGACCCAAAGCTGGGGCGTCATCGCCACCAACACCACCCTCAGCCGCGAAGCCGTGCAAGGCATGGCGCATGCCCAAGAAACTGGCGGCTTATCGGGCGCTCCCGTGCTGCAACAAAGCAATGCCGTCATCCGACAACTGCGTGCCGCCATGGGACCAGAATTCCCCATCATCGGCGTGGGCGGCATTTTGAGCGGTGCCGATGCACGCTCCAAAATCGAAGCTGGCGCAGATGCCGTGCAAATCTACACAGGCTTGATTTACAAAGGCCCAGCTTTGGTGACGGAGGTGGCGAAAGCCTTGGCGGCAAAGAAATAAAACCACCACTCTGATTGTATGTACAATTAGATGGTGAACATTTCTTACGATCCAACGAAAAACAAGCGCAATATTCAAGATCGTGATTTGTCTTTTGAAGCAGCAGTAAATTTCGACTTTGACACTGCCCAGATTCACTCAGATGCACGATCCGATTACGGCGAAACGCGCTATGTTGCCTTAGGTTTTCTTGGCACACGTTTGCATGTTCTTTGCTTTACCGAAACCCATGATGGCATTCGCGTCATCAGTTTTCGCAAAGCCAACCAAAGAGAGGTTCAGCGATATGCCAAAGTCAATGATTGATGCGCAAGGTGAAGTTCGTGAACTCAGCGAAGCGGAAATGCGACAGTTCCGACCCGCTGCGCAAGTTTTACCTGTCAGTTTGCAAAACAAACTCAAAAGCCGTGGGCCGCAAAAAATGCCCACCAAAGAGCGCATCACCATTCGCCTCTCGCCTGAAGTGGTTCAACCCTTTCGTGCCACGGGCAACGGGTGGCAAACGCGCATGGATGATGCCCTCAAAGACTGGCTGAGTTCCCACTCGCCTGCAAAGCCCTGACCACCGCCGACCCCAAGGCCAGCGAACTGGTCAAGCCGGGCGACTCGATGCCAAACAAATTGACCAAACCTGCCAATCCATGTGTGGCGGGGCCTTGGATCACAAAGTCGCTGGCTGCTTCGTATGGGCTTGAAATTTTGGGGCGAATGCCTGCGTAGCCTGGCTGCAAGGCCCCATCTGGCAATGCGGGCCAATATTTGCGCACCTCTGCATAAAACGCGTCTTGGTTATCCAGCGAAACCTGCAAGTCGTCGGCTGAATCAACCCATTGCACATCGGGACCAAATTTGGCTTGGCCACCCATGTCCAAGGTCAAATGCACGCCTAAACCTGCGGCTTCAGGCACGGGGTAAATCAGGCGTGAAAACGGTGCTTTGCCCGCCAAGGTGAAGTAATTGCCTTTGGCGAAATAAGCTGTGGGCAAATGCTGCGCGGCCAAGCCTTGCGTGTGCGCAGCCAATCGTGGCGCAGACAAACCCGCCGAATTGACCACTTGCGCCGCCAACAATTCGCTGCCGTCTTGCATTTGCACCAACCAACCTTGCGCCGTGTGGACTAAGCCCGCCACGGGCGAGTTCAAGGCCACGCAGCCGCCAGCGTTTTCAAAATCGCCTTGCAAGCTCAGCATCAAGGCGTGGCTGTCCACAATGCCGGTGCTGGGCGAATGCAGCGCAGCCACGCAGTGCAACGCTGGCTCAAGGCGCTGGGCTTCTTGGACGCTCAAAAAAACCACATCCCGCACACCGTTGGCATGGGCTTTTTGAGCCAAGCTGTGCAATGCCTCGATTTGCTCTGCGTGGGTGGCCACGATGAGTTTGCCACAGCGGCTGTGTGCAATACCGCGTTCTTGTGCGTAGGCATAGAGCATGTCTCGCCCCTGCACACACAACTGAGCTTTGAGCGAGCCTTGCGGGTAATAAATGCCCGCATGAATGACCTCGCTGTTGCGCGAGCTGGTGCCCGTGCCAATGGCGTTGTCGGCCTCCAACACGAACCACTCGCGCGCATGACTGGGCGCGGCCAACACGCATGCACGCGCTGCGGCCAAACCCACCACGCCAGCACCAATCACCACACCATCGACTTTGTCCACGATTTGCCTCTCCAAAAGCAAGATTGTGGACGAAAAAAAACGGCGTCCGAAGACGCCGTTTTTGGCTGGTTTGAAACGAATTAACGTTTTTTGGCAGCAGGTTTAGCCGTCACGGTGGTGGCGTTCAAAGCATTGGCAGCCAATGTTTTGTAGTTGGCTTCGGCCACTTCGGTGGCTTGTTTGACAGCTTTTTGCACAGTTTCCAAGGCGTTGTTGCCAGCGGAGACAGCAGTTTTGAAAGCTGCCACAGCAGACTCAGAGCCAGCAGGTGCGTTTTTGGCTGCGTTTTCAACCATGGCGTGGAAGGCTTTTTGTGCGTCGTTGACTTTGGCTTCAACCGCGCCGCTGAAAGTCGCGCCAGTACCTGTGGCGATGTCATAGAGGTGACGGTTGTAAGACACAGCTTTTTCAGCCAAAGGCTGGAACAGGCTGGCTTGCAAAGCCAAGAGCTCTTGGGCGTCTTTCACGCTCAAGACGGCATTGGCTTGGTGTTGGGTGTCTTCCAAAGCGGATTTGGCAGCGGCCAAGTTCAATTCGATGAGTTGCTCAACGCCAGCGAAGGCTTTGTTGGTCAAACCGACCAAAGTTTCCAAATTGGCTTTGTTGGCGGCGATCACTTGTTCAGGGGTCAGGGTCATGAAATTCTCCAGAGTTTTAAAAATTCAAACACAATCTGCGCTCAACCCGTTCCCGAAGGCTCGTCTATGTTGCGGTGCAGCATGAATTGAATTTTAGGGCAGTGAAGCTTAAAAACAAGCACTCAACCTCAAAAACTGAGCGGTTTAGAGGCAACAGACTAAATCTTTCAAAGCGCAACTTCTCAGCCACTGTGGCCCCAGTGCAGTTGCCACTGGAGCTTGTATTCATGCGCCAGATCGGCAGACTTGAGAATCAAAAAGTTCTCGGCGTTGCGCGTTTCCGCTGAGTTGGTGAAGTTGAAACTTCCGGTGATGACCACCTCATCGTCAATCACCATGACCTTGTTATGCGCAATCGCATGCTTGCCGTCTTCACGCATTTCAATATTGGCTTGATTCAAAACGCCAATCACGTAATGGTTGCCGCTATCGCTCTTTTGATCCAAAAGCACCTTGACGCTGACGCCTCTGGCTTGAGCCCGCGCCAAAGCTTGTGCAATGGCATTGTGGGTAAAGCTGTAGGCCTGCACCAAAATTTCGTGCCGGCTCTCATCGATGGCGCGAACAATAGCCTGCGCGCTGCCCGCTGGCGGAGAGAAGTACACACCCAAAACCTGCACAGTTTGGGCCGCTGCGGGCGTGGCGTTGACGCGCCCTACATCGCTTTTGTCGCGCATCAAGCTCACGACTTGAAAGAGCGTCAAACACAGCAAAATCAGGGCAATTGGGAGAGTTTTTTTCATATTGAGATGCTATCTCAACAGAAAAACCCATTCTTAATTCAAACAATAAACATCTTTCTGTCTCAAATGATTCAAGCTCCGATACTCGTCTGTAGTAAATTGCAAACGCTTTGAAAAACGATCACACCTACCAAGACCTCACGCCCGCCACACGTCGGGCCATTTTTTTACTGTCGCTGGCCACGTTCTCCAGCATGGCGGTGCAGCGCATTTGCGACCCCATGCTGCCCGAACTCTCGCGCGTGTTTGATGTGCCCATGAACGAGGCAGCGCAGGTTGTGTCAATGTTTGCCATTGTTTATGGGCTGATGCAACTTTTTTACGGCCCCGTGGGCGATCGCTGGGGCAAATACCGCGTCGTCATCTGGGCCACTCTGGGCTGCAGTCTTGGCTGCCTGGTGTGCACCTTGAGCCAAGACTTGCATGGCTTAGTCGCAGCAAGAGTTTGCACAGCCTTGTGCACCGCTGCCATCATTCCCTTGTCTATGGCGTGGGTTGGCGATGCCGTGCGTTATGAGTATCGACAAGAAACTCTGGCTCGCGTGGGTTTGGGCACGATGTTGGGCATCACTGCAGGGCAGCTATTTGGCGGCGTGCTCAGCGACACCTTGGGCTGGCGCTGGGCATTTGCTTTGATGGCAGTGCTGTTTTGCGCGGTGAGCTTGTTACTCAAACAACACCTGCACCAACTGCCCCAAACTGCGCCCTCGCATACACCGAGCAATGGTTTTTTCTCACAACTGCGCCAAGCGGGACAAGATGCCTGGGTTCGCTGTATTTTGTTCATTGCCGTGATTGAGGGAGCAAGCATTTTTGGTTTGCTCGCAGTCACTGCATCGCACCTGCATCAAACACACCATATTTCGCTCACTTATGCGGGCATGACCACGGCCTTGTTTGGTTTGGGCGGCATGGCTTATATGGCGTTTGCCAAACAGGCCATTCGGCGCTTGGGTGAAGTGGGTTTGGCCAAGCGCGGCGGGCAAGCCTTTTGCGTGGCGTTTTGGGTGATTGCCTTCTCGCCATGGTGGCAACTGGCGATTCCGGGCTGCTTTGTCGCGGGCTTTGCGTTTGCTATGTTTCACAACACCATGCAGGCCAAAGCCACACAAATGGTACCCACGGCACGCGCCACAGGCGTGACTTTGTTTGCTGGCTTTTTATTTTTAGGACAATCACTGGGTGTTTTGGTCTTGGCGCAACTCATGGCGAGTCTCTCCTCTGCACCTGTCATGGCCGCAGATGCCTTGCTGGTGTGGGCTTTGAGCGCTTTTTTTGCCCAAGCCATTGCACGTCGCAACGCAACACAGGCCGACCACGAATGAACACCGACATAGAACAACTTGCCCAACAACTTGAGCAGCACCCCGATTACCGCGTCTTGCGACGCCTCAATCCGCGTCACACCTTCATGCCCACAGCGCCCGGCCAGCGCTTGTGCAAAGGCGTTGTGCTGGACACCGAAACCACAGGTTTTGACGCCGCCAATGACCGCGTGATTGAGCTGGGCATGTTGGTCTTCGAATTCGATCCCGTCACAGGCCAAGTCCATCGCGTGACCGATGTGTTTGATGAGCTAGAAGACCCCGGTTTTCCCATTCCAGCCGCCACCATTGCCGTTCACCACATCACGGACGACATGGTGAAGGGTCACCACATTGACGACGCTCAGATCCAGCGATTGCTGCACAAGGTCGATGTGGTGATTGCCCACAACGCCGCATTTGACAGACCTTTTGTGGAAGCGCGTTGGCCAATTTTTGAGACACTGAACTGGGCCTGCAGCTTGAAAGACATCGACTGGCGACAAGAAGGTTTTGGCTCTGCCAAGCTGGAATACTTGCTCACCACACAAGGCTATTTTTACGAAGCCCACCGCGCCGAGGCCGATTGTTGGGCGCTTTTAGAGCTGTTGAATTTGGCGCTGCCCCAAAGCCAACAACCCGCGCTCTTGAGTTTGCTCGAGCGTTTGAACAGTGCGCAAGAAAAAATCTACGCCATTGGCTCGCCGTTTGAGACCAAAGACATCCTCAAAGCCCGTGGCTACCGCTGGTCGCCCGATTTGCGTTGCTGGCACAAAGTCACAGCCAACGAACAAGAAAAAAGCCAAGAACTGGCTTGGCTTAAAACACATGTCTACGGCGAACGCAAAGCGCGTTTGGAGGTGGAATCTATGGGCGCAAAAGTGCGCTATTCCAGCCGCCAAGGTCACAAAGAAGTGGTGACCCTGTAGGCTCTGAGCTTAGTAACTGTTGACCAGTTGCCAAGGCACATTACATGCTGGCACAGTGGGGTAGAACTGCTGCGCCGTGGGGCAGTAATAAGAAACGCGCGGCGCGTTGGAATAGACGTTAGGTGGAGCCACCACATATCCGGGTGTCACCACCTCGTAGCGCGGTGCGGTGGCTGCATAGACAGCGCCACCCACAATCGCTGCGCCCACCAAGGGAGCAACCCAGCCGTTGTAGCCGTAGCCATAACCGCCATGGTAGCCACCGTGATAGCCCCCACCGCCATGCCAACCGCCAAAACCGTGCGCCTGAGCCGGTGCAACAGCAGCCATAGACAAAGCACACAAAAGAATAGATACAAGGCGTTTCATACACATCTCCTTCCAGAGAAACAAGCAATCGTTGCTTGGATAGACCTACAACGCCTCAGCTAACGCGCCAGATGACACGCGTCGCGTGAAGTTTGCGTTAACGCGGGTAAACCACCAGCCAAGGGCTGGGGCAAGTTTGCGCGTTGGGGAAATACAGCCCCGATTCACGGCAGAAATAAGCCTCTGCAATGGGTTGAGCGACAGAGGTTTGCGTCTCCACGACCACGGGCGGATTGGCAACGACCACAGGCGGGTTGGTGATCACCACAGTCGAAGGCACCACTGGACGCGACACGTAGACCGCCGTGCCCACTGCCGCGCCAAAAACCACAGGCGCCAACCAAGGATCGTAATAGCCTCCCCAGCGGTAATAACCACGGTAGCC
>CAILCI010000011.1 GCA_903832625.1 uncultured Burkholderiales bacterium
AACTGAAAACTCATGGTGATGCCGCTGACGACACCCAAGGCAAAAGTCAACGCAAAAATCTTCACCCAAAACTGGTAGGCGTCCATCCAATGCTGTTCACCCGTGGCGACGAATCGGGTTTTGAAGAACAACAAAAACCACCCCATGGCAATGCTGATGGTGGGGAACAAAATGTGGAAGGTGATGTTGGCGGCAAATTGCAACCGTGCCAACAAAAGCGGATCAAGCGCGTCCATGGTTATCTCCTTTGGTCGGGGTTTAAGTGCTTGCTTTGAGCAGCGCTGCGCTGACCCATCGCATCAAATCGTTAGCGGACATCGCACCAGGCTGCCTGGCAATTTCACGCCCGCCCGCAAAAACAGCCAAAGTCGGAATGCTCCGAATGTTGAACTTGGCGGCCAGGCCTTGCTCAACCTCCGTGTTCACCTTCACAAAGCGCGCATGGCCTTGCATGTCCTGACTGACTTTTTCGTAGGCAGGTGCCATCATGCGACAAGGGCCACACCAAGGCGCCCAAAAATCCACGACCACCGGCAAATCGCTTTTGGCAATCTGCGCGTTGAACGCAGCTTCACCCAAGTTATCTGGGCGCGCGCTGAGCAATGAAGCGTGGCATTGACCGCAGTTGAGCTCTGCTTGCAGCTTGTCTGCAGGCACACGGTTAGTTGCGTTGCAATGCGTGCAGACCAAATGCATTTTGGGAACGGTGATCTCGGTCATGGTTTCCTCGCCACAAACCCCACCAAAGCCGACATGCCGCTGTGGCCTGCGCCCTCTTGAATGTTGGTTTCATAGGTGTCACACACCAAGACATCGTAGCCCGTAAAAGCGTCAAGCATCAGTGCGTTGTCGTACAAATGGTCCAACTTACCTGGCCCGCCCGTTTTGTAACTGAGTTGGTTTTTGCCGTAACCTTGGATCAAGAGCAAGCCACCGGGTTTCAATGTACTTTTGATTTTTTCAAACAATTCAGCGCGTTCCGTTGGCGCAGCAAATTGGAAAAAGATGCCAACGACCAAGTCGTAGTGCGCAGCTTTCCAATCAAAAGATTGCCAATCACTGCAGTTGAAATTCACACTGACATCGCGCTTGGCAGCCAAGGCTTGTGCTTTGGCAACGGCGGGCGCTGAGAAGTCGAAGGCATCAACGGTGAAGCCTTGCTGAGCAAGCCAAGCACTGTTACGTCCTTCACCATCCGCTAAAGCCAATGCATGACCATGGCCCAAACACGAAGCTTGGGAAACCAAAAAATCATTGGGCTCCTCGCCAAAGACATAGTCGGGCGTTGAAAAACGTTTGTCCCAGTTGGCCTGGGGATGGGTAAATCCAGACATGGTCAAAGAGCGTTCAAAGGAATTTTGACGTAGGCAATGCCGTTGTCTTCCTTGGGCGGCAACTCGCCAGCGCGGATGTTGATTTGCACCGCGGGCAGGATCAGCACTGGCATGTCCAACGTAGCGTCCCGCTGGGTACGCATCGCGACAAACTCGGCTTCACCAATGCCGTCGTGGACATGGATGTTCTTGGCTTTTTGCTCGGCCACAGTCGTCTCAAAATTCACAGGGCGACCGTTGGGCGGATAGTCGTGACACATGAACAAACGTGTTGCAGGCGGCAAGCTCAGAATTTTGCGT
>CAILCI010000012.1 GCA_903832625.1 uncultured Burkholderiales bacterium
GGCGCGTTAATGCTGTGCGCCAGCGACAACGCCGACTACACGATCGTCAATGGCCGCGTGGTGGTGCGCGAAGGACGCCTGACCACGGTGGATGTGGGGTCCTTGGTGGAGCGGCATAACTTGTTGGCGGGGGAGTTGGCGCGGGGTTGACCTGTTTTTGATTAGGTAGAAAAAAGCTGCGCCGGACGTTCACCCCTGTTTTTGAGCGAATTCCTAAAACATGAAAAAACGCGAAGTGTCCATTCGAATGGACACTTCGCGTTTTTTCTGGATTTGAGCTTTTTTCTATGCCGTGAACAATTCTTAAAAGTGACCGTGGCAACTTCCATTCCCACCGCTCACAAACCACTCGCCCAAATCCCCCACTCAGGGTAGAATCCCATCCTTCTTGCCTCAGCCACCCGGCTGATTTATTTTTTTCCATTTCTCCCTGTGGGGAGTCTTTGGTCAGGTCACCCATGTCTGATTTAAGTCTTCAACTGCAGCAGGCGTCTAGCCAACTTCCAGTTACCAGTTACTTTGACGAGGCGCTTTTTCAAAGCGAACTCAAAACACTGTTCAAACAAGGCCCGCGTTATGTGGGTCATCAACTCGCTGTGCCCGAATTGGGCGACTACTACGCCTTGCCGCACGAAAGCGAAGGCCGCGCCTTGGTGCGTTCTGCTGCGGGCGTAGAACTTATTTCTAATGTCTGTCGGCATCGCCAAGCGGTCATGCTCAAAGGTCGCGGCTCGCTCAATGCGCAAGGCGCGGGTCATGCGGGCGGCAACATTGTGTGTCCGCTGCACCGCTGGACGTATTCGCCTGCGGGCGAATTGCTGGGCGCGCCCCACTTTGCCAACGACCCGTGTTTGAACCTCAACAACTACAAGCTGCGCGAGTGGAATGGTCTGCTGTTTGAAGACAACGGCATCGACATTCAAGCCGATTTGGCCAATATGGGCCCACGCGCTGCGCTCGATTTCACGGGTTTTGCGCTCGACCGCGTGGAGCTGCACGAGTGCAACTACAACTGGAAAACCTTCATCGAGGTCTATCTAGAGGACTACCACGTCGGCCCCTTCCACCCAGGTTTGGGGCAATTCGTCACCTGCGACGATTTGCGTTGGGAATTCAAAGACAACTACTCGGTGCAAACCGTGGGTTTGTCCAGCGGCTTTGGCAAACCCGGCTCACCCACTTACCAAAAGTGGCACGAGGTCTTGCTCAAATACCGCAACGGTGCCTTGCCCGAACAAGGCGCAATTTGGCTCACCTACTACCCGCACATCATGGTGGAGTGGTATCCGCATGTGTTGACGGTGTCCACGCTGCACCCGATCAGCCCGAGCAAAACGCTCAACATGGTGGAGTTTTACTACCCCGAAGAAATCGTCGCATTTGAGCGCGAATTTGTCGAAGCGCAGCAAGCCGCCTACATGGAGACTTGCATCGAAGACGACGAAATTGCCGAACGCATGGACGCGGGTCGCCAAGCCCTGATGCAGCGCGGCGACAACGAAGTCGGCCCCTACCAAAGCCCGATGGAAGATGGCATGCAGCATTTCCACGAGTGGTATCGCGGCAAGATGAACTTCACTTCCCCCTAAAGCGCCCAGATGCAAGCCCTTTGGATGCTGCTGGGTTCGGCCTTTTTTGCCACCATGGGCGTGTGCGTCAAATTCGCATCGGCTTACTTCAACTCCTACGAGCTGGTGTTTTACCGAGGCGTGGTGGGCATGGTGTTTTTAGCCATCATTGCGCGGCAAAAAAAGGTGTCGTTGCTCACCCAATACCCGGGCATGCATGTGTGGCGCTCTGCCGTGGGGGTGATTTCACTCACCGCTTGGTTTTATGCCATTGCGCATTTGCCCTTGGCCACGGCCATGACGCTCAATTACATGAGTGGCGTGTGGGTGGCGGCGTTTTTGGTGAGCGGTTCCTTGCTCAATTGGAGCGCGCAAGAACAACGCAGCGCCTGGACGCAAGGGCCTTTGGCGCTGACGGTGCTGACCGGCTTTGCTGGCGTGGTGATGATGTTGCGCCCCACCATCGAACAAAACCAAATTTTTGCGGGGCTGATTGGCTTGATGTCGGGCTTTGTGGCGGCTTTTGCTTACATGCAAGTGATGGCGCTGGGTCGCTTGGGCGAGCCCGAAACCCGCACCGTGTTTTACTTTGCCATTGGCACCACCTTGGCAGGCGCAGTGGGCATGGGCTCGGCAGGTGTGTCCGAATGGAATGGGTCACATGCCTTGTGGCTCTTGCCTTTGGGCTTGTTTGCCTCGCTCGGCCAGTTGTGCATGACGCGCGCCTACAGCCAAGGTGCGACGCTGGTGGTGGCGAATTTGCAGTATTCGGGCATTGTGTTTGCCGCGCTCTACAGCTTGCTGCTGTTTGGCGACAACATTCCGCTCATTGGCTGGGCGGGCATGGCTTTGATTTTGGGCAGTGGCATGGTCGCCACGTTGCTGCGCGCCCGCGCCGCGCCCCATGCTCCCGCCGAAGAACATTGATGGATTCAGGAGTTTTGCATGTACACCACCCTCATTTCTGTCGCCGAGTTGCAAGCGCTGCCTGCTGCGCAACGCTTGGTCTTTGATTGCAGCTTTGACTTGGCCAACCCTGCTGCGGGTCTGGCGCAGTTTGAACAACAACACATCGCAGGCGCACAGCACGCCGACTTGGACCAACACCTGAGCACCCACGACGACGCCTTGCGCGTCAACGGCGGTCGCCATCCCCTGCCCCAGCGCGATGTTGTGGTGCACTGGCTGCACAGCGTGGGCGTGCGCAACGACATCCAAGTGGTGGTCTACGACCGCAACGGCATGAACTACTGTGGCCGTTTGTGGTGGATGCTCAAATGGTGCGGCCACGAAGCCGTGGCGGTGCTCGATGGCGGTTTGCAGGCTTGGGTGGCGGCTGGCGGAGCCGTTGAATCGGGCGCAGCCACCACGCGCGGCGAGCCTTCCAACTTCAGCCTGCGCGAGCCTTTGGTGCAACTGGTCGATACACAAACTGTCGCCGCCAACTTAGGCAATGCGCAGCAAACCCTGATCGACGCGCGCGGCGCACCGCGCTATCGCGGCGAGGTCGAACCCCTCGATCCAGTCGCAGGGCATATTCCCGGTGCCTTGAACCGCCCTTTCAACAGCAATTTGAATGCCGATGGTTTTTTCAAAAGCCCCGAACAATTGCGCCAAGAATTTGCAGCGCTTTTGGGCGAACGCAGCGCAAGCAGCGTGGTGCACCACTGCGGCAGCGGCGTGAGTGCAGTGCCCAATGTGCTGGCCATGCAAGTGGCGGGCTTGGGCCGCACAGCGCTTTACGCAGGCAGTTGGAGCGAATGGTGCCGCACGGCGGGTTTGCCGTGCGAAAAGGGTTGAGGCCTTAGCTGGTTCTGCCCGAAGCCTCAATGCCCCAACACAATCCCCAAAACCACCACCAAAGCCACGCCAGCGGCCAACCACGCCACCTGCGCCGTGGTTTGACCAGGCGACAAGCGTTTTTGGAGCTGGGGAATCAAATCCGCCAAAGCCACATAGACAAAACTGCTGGCTGCGATGACCAAGAAATAAGGCAGCGCGTTGTCCAACACGCCAACCAAGGCGTAACCGATCAAGCCGCCCAAAGCCGTGACCGCGCCAGCCATTGAGAGTTTGACCAGCGCGTTGCGTGCGTTGCCACTTTGATCGGCTTGGCGCAACACCACCAAATCGCCCACATGGTGTGGCACTTCATGCGCCATCACCGCCACAGCCGAGGCCAAGCCTAAACGCCAATCGGCCACAAAAGCCGCAGCAATCAAAATGCCATCGCCAAAGGCATGCAAGCTGTCGCCCAACAACACCGCCCAGCCGCCGCTGTGATGTGAATGGTCGTGGTCGTGGTCATGCGCCTGGTGATGCGCAGCATGGTCTGAATGCTCATGCCCGTGGTGCCACAGCTCTGCCTTATCGAGCAAAAAGAAAAACACCACGCCCACCAACAGCACGGCAAACATCACATGCACCGACAACTGCGCGGCCTGCGCCAACTCAAATGCTTCGGGCAACAAACTGGTGAAGGCGGTGGCCAACAAAGCGCCCGCAGCCAAGCTCAACAAATGCGTGGTGTAACGCGCCAATAAAGCCTGAGCCACCCAAGCCGCCAACCACACGCTGCCAATGCCAGCCACCAAGGTGCTCAAGAGAATGAAAAACAGGGTCATGGGGTGATTGTGGTCTAAGCCTTAAATTACATGACTTGCGCGTGCAACTGAATTCCCAAAGCCGAAGTCACTTTGAGGATGGTGGCAAAGCTCGGATTACCCTCGCCCGATAACGCTTTGTACAAGCTCTCCCGCCCCAAACCCGTGTCGCGCGAGAGTTGCGACATGCCTTTTGCGCGTGCGATATTGCCCAGTGCTTTAACAATAAACGCCGCGTCATCTCCCGCTTCTTGGAGGCAAGCCTCCAGATACAAGGCCCTGTCCTCTTCCGTGTTGAGGTGCTCGGCGCTGTTCCATTGACGCAATGTCAGTTGAGTCATTTGCTTACCCCTTGAGTTGACGCGCAAGCTCTTGCGCAGTTTGAATATCTTGCGTTTGCGTGGATTTATCGCCACCAGCTAACAAAATAACAATCTCCGATCCCTTTGGCAAGAAATACACACGAAATCCTGGGCCATGATGAATTCACATCTCATACACGCCTTCGCCTACGGCTTTGTGATCGCCAAAATTTCCTTCTTCTGCTCTATCAATTCGAGCCTGTATTCGCCGAGCTGCAAGCTTGTCTTTCAGAGATCCAAACCATAGATCAAAGGCTTGTGTGGTGTAAATCAACTTCATGCTCGATTGTATCAAATGGGATACACCTCAATGCGCCTCATCCCAATTCGCCCCCACGCCCACCTCTGCCAGCAAAGGCACTTTGAGTTGGGCGACGGAGGCCATGATGCGTGGCACTTCGCTGCGCACCCATTCCACTTCGTCTTGTGGCACTTCAAACACCAATTCGTCGTGCACTTGCATGATGACCAAGCTGGTGCGTTGTTGTTGGTCAATGGCCTGCTGCACCGCCACCATGCTGAGTTTGATGAGGTCAGCCGCCGTGCCTTGCATGGGCGCGTTGATCGCCGCACGCTCTGCGCCTGCGCGGCGCGGGCCGTTGGGGCTGTTGATCTCGGGCAAGTACAAGCGTCGGCCAAACACGGTTTGCACAAAGCCCTGCGCTTTGGCTTGCTCGCGGGTTTCGTCCATGTAGCGTTTGACGCCAGCAAAGCGCTCAAAGTAGCGGTTGATGTAGTTTTTGGCGGCGGTGTTGTCAATGCCCAGCGCTTTGGCCAAGCCGTAGGCGCTCATGCCGTAAATCAAACCGAAGTTGATGACCTTGGCATAGCGGCGCTGTTCGGTGCTCACCTGATCGACGCCCACGCCAAACACTTCGGCTGCCGTGGCACGGTGCACGTCGAGTCCGTCGTGAAAGGCTTTGAGCAAGGCCTCATCGCCGCTGATGTGCGCCATGATGCGCAGCTCAATTTGCGAATAGTCGGCGCTGGCAATGACACGCCCCGCCGGCGCCACAAAGGCTTCACGCACTTTGCGGCCTTCGGCGGTGCGGATGGGAATGTTTTGCAAGTTCGGGTCGTTGCTGGACAAGCGCCCCGTCACCGCCACGGCTTGGGCGTAATGGGTGTGGACACGCCCGGTGCGCGGCAAGGCCATTTGTGCGAGTTTGTCGGTGTACGTGCCTTTGAGTTTGCTCAACGAGCGGTGTTCCAAAATTTTGGCAGGCAACGGGTAGTCTTCGGCCAGTTTTTCGAGCACTTCTTCGTCGGTGCTGCGCGCGCCAGTGGCGGTTTTTTTGATGACGGGCAAGCCCAGTTTGTCAAAGAAAATTTCGCCCAACTGCTTGGGGCTGGCTAGGTTGAAGGGCTGGCCAGCAATCTCGTAGGCTTCGTTTTCTAACTGGACAATGCGCTGGCCCAAGCTGTGGCTTTGCGCGGCCAAGGTGGGCGCGTCAATCAACACGCCATTGCGTTCAATGCGGTAGAGCGCTTCGCTGCTGGCAATTTCTAGCTCGTAGACATAGCGCAATTTGGCGTCGGCTTGCAAGCGCGGCCACAGCGCCAAGTGCACGTCCAGCGTCATGTCGGAGTCTTCGCACGAATACTCACTGGCACGCGCCACATCGACTTGGGCGAACGAAATTTGGTGCGCCCCTTTGCCGCACAGATCTTCGTAGCTCAGACCTTTGCGTCCAACGTGGCGTTCGGCCAAGCTGGCCAAGCCGTGCGGTTTATGAACTTCCAACACATAGCTTTGCAGCATGGTGTCGTGCACAAAGCCTTGCACCTCAATGCCATGATTGGCCATGACGTGGCGGTCGTACTTGATGTGCTGGCCGAGTTTGTGCGCTTGCGGGTTTTCAAACCAAGGCTTGAGTTTGGCCAGCACCTCGTCCAAGGGCAATTGCTGGGGCACATCGCCATAGCTGTGCGCCAGCGGAATGTAGCAAGCCTCGCCGGGCTTGACAGAAAAACTCAAGCCCACAATTTGCGCCCGCATCTCGTCCACCGAGGTGGTTTCGGTGTCAAAAGCCACCAACTCGGCGGCTTGAATTTTGGCAAGCCATGCGTCAAAGGCTTCCCATGTGAGCACGCAGTCGTAGTGTTTGTCGCCCACTTGGCTGACCACGGGCGCGGGTTCGTCAAACAAGCTGGGGTTGAGTTCTGATTGGGTCGAGGTCTTGGCGCTGGCTGCGCTGTCGGCAGAGGTGGATCCCGCGTCCTCCAACACCTTGGCGGCCAAACCTTTGAAGCCAAAGCGTTCGTAAAACGCTTTGAGCGCCACGCGGTCGGGTGGGTTCAGGCTCAGCGCATCCATCGCGGGCAAGCTGGGCACATGGGCGGACAAATCGCAATCGGTTTTGATGGTGACCAATTGACGGCCTGTGGGCAACCAGCCCACGGCTTGGCGCAAGTTCTCGCCCGCCACGCCTTTGATGCTGGCGGCGTTGTCCAACAAGGCTTGCAAAGAGCCAAATTCCATCAGCCATTTGGCAGCGGTTTTGGGGCCGACTTTGGGCACGCCCGGCACGTTGTCCACCGTGTCGCCGACCAAGGTTTGAAAATCAATCATCAAATGCGGTGGCACGCCAAATTCTGCTGTGACGCCCACCACATCGCGGCGTTTGCCGTTCATGGTGTCCATGATGGTGATGCGCTCGTCCACCAATTGGCTCAGGTCTTTGTCGCCGCTGGAGATCATCACCGTCAAGCCTTGCGCGGCAGCGGTTTTGGCGAGTGTGCCAATCACATCGTCGGCTTCTACGCCAGCCACATCGAGCACCGGCCAGCCCATGAGGCGCACCAAGTCGTGAATCGGCTCGATTTGGCTGCGCAAGTCGTCGGGCATGGGCGAGCGATTGGCTTTGTATGCGGGATAAATTTCATCGCGAAAGGTTGGGCCTTTGGCGTCAAACACACACACCGCGTACATGGCGGGCACTTCGCGGCGCAGGCTTTGCAACATGTTGATCATGCCGCGTATTGCGCCCGTGGCGGCACTGGTGGGATCGCCGGGAACAGCACGCAAATCGGGCATGGCATGAAAGGCGCGGTACAAATAGCTGGAGCCATCGACCAGCAACAGGGTTTGGGAATTGCTCATGTGCCAATTGTGCCGTGTGCGCCAAAGCCGCCAAAGCTGCGCCAATTACAATGACGAATTAACCCTTACTCCGCTTGATATGGCCGTTTTCACCGAAGTTTCTGAATCCACCGCGCAAGAACTGCTTGACTCGCTCAAACTGGGTGAATTGCGTGCGCTCCAAGGGATTCAAGGCGGGATTGAAAACACCAACTATTTCCTCACCAGCAGCGAGGGCGAATTCGTCCTCACGCTGTTTGAGCGCCTGACGCACGCGCAACTGCCGTTTTATCTGTATTTGATGAAGCATTTGGCGCAAGCGGGCATTCCGGTGCCAGACCCCGTGTCCAACCAAGACGGCGATATTTTGCTCACCGTGTGCGACAAACCCGCCGCCGTGGTCAACCGACTGCGCGGCAAAAGCGAATTGCAACCCAGCACCGCCCACTGCGCGGCGGTGGGCGAGATGTTGGCGCGTATGCACTTGGCGGGGCGCGACTTTGCCCGCCAGCAACCCAATTTGCGCGGTCTGAGCTGGTGGAGCGACACCGTGCCCGTGGTGTTGCCTTTCATGGACGCCGCGCAACAAGCCTTGATTCGCGCCGAATTGGCCTACCAACAACACATGGCCGCTTCGTCGGCTTATGCGGCGCTGCCACGCGGCGCCGTGCACGCCGATCTGTTCCGCGACAACGTGATGTTTGACGGCAGCGCCGACGCGCCCGAATTGACGGGCTTTTTCGACTTCTACTTTGCGGGCGTGGACACCTGGTTGTTTGACGTGGCGGTCTGCTTGAACGACTGGTGCATTGACCACGCCAGCGGCATGCACGACAGCGCCAAAGCACAAGCCCTGCTCACCGCTTACCAAAGCGTGCGCGCTTTTTCCGGCGCCGAGCGCCAATTGCTCAACCCCATGTTGCGGGCTGGTGCGCTGCGTTTTTGGACTTCTCGTTTGTGGGATTTCCATTTGCCACGCGAAGCCAGCATGTTGCAAGCCCACGACCCCAGCCATTTCGAGCGGGTGTTACGCGCACGCGTGGCGCACCCCATCACACTGTGACCATGAAACTCAACATCGTTCCTGCCAAACACGGCGCTTTATGGGTGCGTCAAGGCATTCGCGTTTTTTGGAAACAACCCATTGCGTTGAGCGGTTTGTTCTTCATGTTCATGGCCCTCATGTCGCTGTCTAGCCTGCTGCCTGTGGTGGGCAGCTTCATCGCTTTGGCGCTGTTGCCCGCCGCGTCCTTGGGATTGATGGCGGCCACACGCGAGGTGGACTTGGGCAAATTCCCCATGCCCATGATTTTGGCCTGCGGTTTTCGTGTCGGCCAAGAACGCAAACGCGAAATGCTGATTTTGGGCGTGCTCTACGCAGCGGGCTTTATTGGCGTGATGGGACTGTCCGCGTTGTTGGACGGCGGCGAATTGGCCAAGCTGTATTTGTTCGGCGGCACGATTGATTCCGAGATGGTGGCCAAGCCCGAGTTTCAAGATGCCATGTGGTTGGCGTTTTTGCTGTACTTGCCATTCAGCGCTGTGTTTTGGTTTGCGCCCGCCCTCGTGCATTGGAACAATGTGCCCGCCATCAAGAGTTTGTTTTTCAGCACCGTGGCCTGCTTGAGCAACTGGCGTGCCTTCTTGGTGTTTGGGCTGATGTGGACGCTGATTTTCATGAGCACCGCCTTGATCGTGAGCTTGATTTCCATCGCCACGGGCGACAGCGACTTTGCCTCGCTGGTGCTCGTGCCAGCCATGCTGATGCTGGCCGCCATGTTTTTTTGCTCCAGCTATTTCAGCTTTCGAGACAGCTTTGTCTCGGACACGATTTACGCCTAAAAACTCAGGCTCACACCTGCGTGAGCTTGGCCACACTCAGCGCCAGCCATTTCACGCCGTGGCGGTTGAATTTGACTTGCGCACGCGCATCGTCGCCCGAGCCTTCTAAGCCAATCACGGTGCCTTCGCCAAATTTGGTGTGAAACACCTGCACGCCCGATTGCACCCAAGCATTCGGCCCCGCCGCCGCTGCGCGTTGCACCACGGGCGCCACCGCCGTGGCCGCACCGCCGCCCCAAGGATTGTTTTGCCAAGTCTGGCTGCCCCAAGCGTCGCGCCGTGACACCTGCGTATCGGCAAAGGCTGACCGCGCTGGCGTGATCCACTTGAGCGTGTGCTCGGGCAACTCATCAAAGAAGCGGCTGCGCAGGTTGTAGCGGGTTTGGCCATGCAACATGCGGGTTTGCGAATGGCTCAAATACAAACGTCTGCGCGCGCGCGTGATGGCCACATACATCAAACGGCGCTCTTCCTCTAAACCGTCGTAGTCGTTCATGGAATTTTCGTGCGGGAACAAGCCCTCTTCCATGCCGGTGATGAACACCGCGTCAAACTCCAAACCTTTGGAGGCGTGAACGGTCATGAGTTGCACCGCGTCTTGTCCGGCCTGGGCTTGGTTGTCGCCTGACTCCAGCGCAGCATGGGTCAAAAATGCAGCCAAGGGCGACAAAGTCTCGCCCGTGTCGGGGTTGATCATTTGGCCGTCTAAGGGCACGGCCACGGCATCGCGGCCAAAGCCTTCTTGGGTGACAAAGCTCTCGGCGGCATTGACCAATTCTTGCAAGTTCTCAATCCGATCCGCGCCTTCGCGCTCGGTTTTGTAATGCTCAATCAAGCCAGAATGGTCGAGCAGCAACTCAATGATGTCGCGCAAGGTTTGCCCTTGGCTTTGTTCGCGCAAGACATCGATCTTGGCCACAAAAGCGCTCAAATTCGCGCCTGCCTTGCCCGCCACGCCACTCACCGCCTCGCTCATGGCGCACCCCAAGCTGCGCGCCGAGTCTTGCAATTGCTCAATGCTGCGCGCCCCAATGCCACGCGGCGGGAAATTGACCACCCGCAAAAAGCTGGTGTCGTCGCGTGGGTTTTCGAGCAAACGCAAATACGCCAGCGCATGCTTGATTTCGGCGCGTTCAAAAAACCGCAAACCGCCATACACGCGATAAGGCATGCCCGCGTTGAACAAGGCTGTTTCTATCACCCGACTTTGCGCGTTGCTGCGGTAGAGCACTGCCAGCTCATGGCGGTGGGTCACGCCTTGGCTGCCGTCGCCGTTTTGGCCTTCGCGCAGCAGATGCTTCATTTCTTCCACCATCCACTGCGCTTCGGCAAAGTCGCTGGTCGATTCATAAACCCGCACTTGCTCGCCCGTGCCTTGGGTGGTGTGCAAATTTTTGCCGAGGCGGTTTTTGTTGTGGCTGATGAGGTGGTTGGCGCTGTCCAAAATATGGCTGAAGCTGCGGTAGTTTTGCTCCAACTTGATTTGGTGCGAGACGCGGTACTCGCGCACAAAATCGGCCATATTGCCCACGCGCGCGCCGCGAAAAGCATAAATGCTTTGGTCGTCGTCACCCACCGCGAAGATCGCGCCACCGCCTTGGTCCACCGGCCCGGCCAGCATTTTGAGCCACGCATATTGCAGCTTGTTGGTGTCTTGAAACTCGTCCACCAAAATATGTTTGAAGCGCCTGCGGTAGTGCTCGCGCACCTCGTCGTTGTCGCGCAGCAGCTCGTAAGAGCGCAGCATCAGTTCACCAAAATCGACCACGCCTTCGCGCTGACATTGGGCTTCGTACAACTCGTAGAGCTCAATTTTTTTGCGGGTTTCCGCGTCACGTGCTTCGACGTCTTTGGGACGCAAGCCGTCTTCCTTGCAGCCCGCGATGAACCACATGGTTTGCTTGGGAGGGAAACGCTCTTCGTCCACTTGAAACTGTTTGCTCAAGCGTTTGATGGCGCTGAGTTGGTCTTGCGTGTCCAGAATTTGAAAGGTCTGCGGCAAATTGGCCAGCTTCCAATGCGCCCGCAAAAACCGATTGCACAGCCCGTGAAAGGTGCCCACCCACATGCCGCGCACATTGACCGGCAACATGGTGGACATGCGCGTGAGCATTTCCTTGGCGGCCTTGTTGGTGAAAGTCACCGCCAACACACCGCCGGGCGAGACCTGCCCCGACTGCATCAACCACGCAATGCGCGTGGTCAAAACCCGCGTTTTGCCCGACCCAGCGCCCGCCAAAATCAAGGCAGGCTCGGCAGGCAAAGTGACCGCAGCCGACTGTTCGGGGTTGAGGCCTTGGAGTAAGGGGGAGGTGGCGATGTGAGTGGCTTCTGTAGCGGCGGGGGAATGCATGGGGTGATTGTAGGAAGTCTTCAAACAACCACTTGCTTTTGATCGGGTTGAATCGCAAGGCGCATTCCCATGGCTTTGAGAATGACGAAAAGGCTGCGTAACTCTGGATTGCCCTGAGCTGACAAGGTTCGATACAACTGGTTCGCATTCAGTTGCGTTTCTTTAGCCAAAGCACGAATACCTCCGTGCGCACCCGCGAGTTGGCGTAAAGCGATCAACAGGTCTGCAGGCTCACCATCTTCTAACAATGCAGTGAGGTAATTCGCAGCAAGCTGTGGATCATCTCGAAATAACTCAAGCATTGCTTCGTCATGACTCCTATCTTTCATTCGTCACCCCTGTTCTGCCAGTTTTTAAAACCCAATGGCACGATCAATGTCGCCAGCTTGGGAGCCTTTATCGCCTGCGCACAAAAGCAAAACAATCACTTTGCCGGCGAGCGCGTAATACACGCGATAGCCTGCACCTTGATCTATTCTCAATTCCCACACACCTTCACGGCAAGGCTTGTGATCGCCAAAATTACCTGCCTCTAATCTGTTGACCCGCTTGATTATTTGCACCTTCGCGATGGGGTCGCGTAACTTTTTCAACCAATCAAGAAACGGGTCTTGACCCTCTTCGGTCAAGTAGTGACGCACGGCGAACATCTGAAAATTATCGTCTATAAACGAAAAAATGCAAGCATTCGCAGGTATTCATGAGCCGTGTTTGATGGTCTTATTAGAATCTGACCCCAATTAAATGACCACAATTGAGGCATCCCAAAACTGTATACACCCTGCTAAAATCAGCCACCGGGCCCAAGATTCTTGCGCTCGGTTTTTTTTGGCCTGTTTTTTGGCCGGGAAAACCGGCCAAGCCAAGCGCTCAATCTTCGACGAAGTTTTTTTTGGAGCTTGGGAAATATGGAAATTTTTGATTACGACAACATCTTGTTGTTGCCACGCAAGTGCCGCGTGGAAAGCCGCTCAGAGTGCGATGCGGGTGTGGAATTGGGTGGACGCAAATTCCGCCTGCCCGTCGTGCCAGCCAACATGAAAACCGTGGTGGACGAGTCGATTTGCCTGTGGATGGCGAAAAACGACTACTTCTACGTGATGCACCGCTTCGATTTGGACAATGTGCAGTTCGTCAAAGACATGCACGCCAAGGGCGCTTACGCTTCGATCTCATTGGGCGTGAAAGCCCCGGATCGCACCACCGTCGATCAACTCGCCGACCTGGGCCTCACGCCTGACTACATCACCATCGACATTGCCCACGGCCATGCCGACAGCGTGCACGACATGATTGTGTATATCAAGGCCAAGCTGCCCAAGAGCTTTGTGATTGCGGGCAACGTGGCAACGCCCGAAGCGGTGATTGACCTCGAAAACTGGGGCGCAGACGCCACCAAAGTGGGTGTGGGCCCGGGCAAAGTTTGCATCACCAAACTCAAAACCGGATTTGGCACGGGCGGCTGGCAGTTGTCGGCGCTCAAATGGTGCGCGCGCGTGGCCACCAAGCCCATCATTGCCGACGGCGGTATCCGCAGCCACGGCGACATTGCCAAGAGCATCCGCTTTGGCGCGAGCATGGTGATGATTGGCTCTCTGTTTGCGGGTCACGAAGAATCGCCCGGCCAAACCGTTGAGGTCAACGGCGAGCGCTTCAAAGAGTATTACGGTTCGGCCTCAGACTTCAACAAAGGCGAGTACAAACACGTCGAAGGCAAACGCATTTTGGAGCCCATCAAAGGCAAGCTGGCCAACACCTTGATCGAGATGGAGCAAGACGTGCAAAGCTCCATCAGCTACGCAGGTGGCACCAAGTTGATGGACATTCGCAAAGTGAACTACGTGATTTTGGGTGGCGACAACGCGGGCGAACATTTGCTCATGTAAACCCTTGCCTCGCTCTGCCTCACAAGCCTGTCGCGCTAGCTGCCGACAGGCTTTTTTTCAGGCTTGGTGCTTTTAGGCTGCAAGCAATTGCAGCGCCAACGCATTCACACGATGCCCCGGCTGCACCAAGGCCTCCACAATGCTGAAGTGGTTCAAGCCTTGCGCCACCTCGGCCACAGGCACATGGGAGTTGCCCCAGGCTTGTTGCATCAAACCGTTGTGACGCACAAACTCTTCGCTCTCGTCTGCGCCAGCCACGGTGTAGAGCGTGGCGTGTTGGGGCGCAGGCAACCATGCGGGGCTGCAACGTACGGCGTCGGATTCGGTCAACCGCAGGCTGTCCATCAAAAACGGTGTGGCGCGTACCGACTCCAATTCGTACAAGCCCGACAGTGACATGGCTTTGTGCACCAAATTCTTCGGCAGATCTTTGGCGTAAGCCGACCAGTCGCAGGCCAGCAACTGCGTGGCCAAATGCCCGCCTGCCGAATGCCCGACCAAGGTGATGCGCTTGGCATCGCCACCAAAACGCTGGATATTGCGCGACACCCAAGCCAAGCACTTGACCATTTGCATCGCGATGTGAGGAATGGTCACCGCCGGACACAGCGCATAGTTGGGCACCACCACACACGCGCCGTGTTGGGTGAACGTGGGCGCCACAAACGAATGCTCAGACTTATCCAACGACCGCCAGTAACCGCCATGAATGAACACCACCACCGGTGCATTGGGCGTGTCCACCGGAAACACATCCAAACTCTCGTTCAAGCCCGTGCCATAGGCCACGTCCTGAAACACGCGGTGGTTGGCACGCGCTTGGGCAGAGGCATCGCGCCAATGCGCAAAATGCGTGGCGTGCTCGGGCACCAAGGCGCGGTTGTTGTACATGCGGTCTAACCAAGCGCCGTCGCGCACGGGGGTGCTCATATTTTTTTCTCCCAGCGAAGTTGGATATTCAAATAACTGCGGTTGAGGGTCGAACTGGTGTCTGCAACACCTGTGGCACTATAAACGTTGCCCGTTGTGTAGTTGAGCGGCGACAAGTTGTTGACACTCAAACGCCAAGCGGTTTTGGGATCGATTTTCCACACACCGTATAAATCGATCACACGCTTTTGCGAGACGCTCAGCAACTGGGCATTGCTGGTTTGTGTGTAGTAAGCGGGTGTGATGTTGAGGTTGCCGCCCACGGTCAATGGCACATCGCGCAGCTTGTAATCTGCGCCCACATTCCCCGTCACGTGAGGCTGCTGATCGAGCCGATTGTCGGGACCGATGATGCCGTCGACTTGCGAGTTGTAAAAACTCAGGTTGCTGCGCACATCGATTTTTGGGGCACCGTCAACCCACTGGTCAAGCCGGAACTTGGCTTCAAGCTCCACGCCTTCGGTGTTGGCTGAGCCAATGTTTTGCGGCGTCGAAACCCAGCGTTGCACGCCGTTGATGGTTTGTTGACTCACCACGCTGCGGGTGAGGTTTTCAACACGTCGATAAAACACCGAGGTGCTGAGCACACCGCCTTGCGGCAAGTAACGCTCAAAGGCCAGATCCATCCCGGTGGCGAGCTCGGGCTTGAGATTGGGGTTGCCCATGCTGTCCGCAGTGGTGGGGCCGTTGGAGGTGTCCGAGGTGGTTCGGACATAGGGTGCCATGAGTGAGTTCATGGTTGGCGCTTTATAGCTTCGCGTCAAACTCCAGCGTACTTGGTCTTTGCTCTCGGGGTTGAGCTTCCACAGGGTGTGCAGCAAGGGCGAGAGCACCGACGAGGTGTTTTGCGCCTGCATCAAACCGTTGTTGCCATCGGTGAGCAAATGCTCAAACCGCAGCCCCACATAAGTCGCCCATTGAGGCGTGAGTTGCCATTCATCTTGCGTATACAGCGCATAGCGTTGCTGGGTCGCTGACATATTGGTGCTGCCGCCGCTATAAGAAGGCGTGGACAACGAGGTTTCGCTGCGGTTGATCTGCTCCAACTCGCTGCCACTCACCCATTGATGCCCGCCCGCCAAGATGCGGTTGTACTTTAAATTGCCCGTGTAGCTGCGATCCGTCAACACATTGTTCAAACTGGAGGTGGGCAAGATAGTGCCTGTTTGCGCCACTTGCGAGCTGTCGTTGTGGCTTTGCCAGCCGCCTGCGTTGAACTTGGCTTCGACATTGCTGTCTTTGTCCAAGCGCTTTTTCCACTGCCCATTCAACCGTGCTACCCAGTAATAGCCTTGGGCTACCGTCGATAAATTGTCTGTCCCCGATGGGTAAGTTCCCGTGCCCGTTTGCGTCGCCTGAATAGTGCCAGGCGTGTACACATTGGCGTACATGAAGAACGGCATCAAGGTAAACGTCTCGCCTGGATCGCCTTTGAACTGCAAGCGCGCCGTGGTGTTGAAACCCTCGCGACGCGTTTGCGATGCGCTCACCGTCTCACGCGAGAGCGTGTTGCCACCAGCCGATCGTTGCAAGCTTGAGGTGCTGTTGTTGGGCAGTTCATTGCGAAACGCGTTGAGGGTGTAGTTGGCAGTGAAGTCGCCGTGGTCGTGAGATTTGCTCAGCGCCAGCGAGGGCGACCAGTCGCCGCCTTGCCATGAGCCGCCTAGCTTCAAATCACCGGGCTCACCCCGATGGCCTTCGCGGGTGATGATGTTGATGGTGCCCGCCACTGCCCGTGTGCCCGTTTCTGCCGTGGGTGCGCGGTAAATTTCAATGCGCTCAACCATTTCTGGCGTGAGAGACTCAATTGAAAACCCCGGCGGCACACGTTGCCCGTCTAACAATATTTGGGTGTAGCCCACGCTCAGGCCGCGCATCCGAACCCCGCTGCCGCGACCCGGTGCGCCGTCGATCGAGATGCCGCTTTGTCGCTTGAGCACATCGCCAATCGTGCTGTCACCCATTTTTTCGATTTCTTCGCGGCCAATCACAATTTTGCTGACCGTCGATTCGCGTCGCTCTTGGGTGTCGTCGTTGCGGCGGTCGGTGATCTTGACTTGCCCCAAATCGGTTGTGGGGGCAGTTTGAGCAGAGGCTTTGAGCCAAGGTGCGCCGAGTAAAACGAGAATAAACGCACGAAAAATGTAAGTAGTGCTCATGGGGAAAGTTTACCGTGTTGGCTCTAAAGGCCGTGTAAAGTTGGGGTTTTGTCAATTTCAAAGCCACCATGAGCCTCACCGCTGCGCCACACGCTTACGAAATCAAAAGCGCATCGCTGCCGCTGGTTTCTTTTCTGCTGAAAAACTCCAATTTATCTGACTTAGAGGCCGACCTTTCTCGTCGCTTGGGCGCAACGCCTGATTTTTTTGACAACGATCCCGTCGTCATCGATTTGCAACAAGTGGACGATGCCAGCGCCGTGCTCGATTTCACAGCGCTTTGCGCCCTGCTGCGCAGCCACCGCATGAATCCTGTGGCTGTGCGCGGCGTGCAAGAACACCACTTGGCCAATGCAGCGGCGGCAGGCCTGTTTGAAGCCCGCGACCTGAGCCCATCTGCCCCTTCAGGCCGCGTCGAAACCGTGATTCAAGAAGTGGTGCGCGAAGTGGAGGTCATCCGCGAAGTCCCTGCTCCCAGCGAGGCGGCGCTGGTCATCGACAAACCGCTGCGCTCAGGCCAGCATGTCTATGCCCGTGGGCGTGATTTGGTGATGCTGGCCATGGTCAATCCGGGCGCTGAAATCATGGCCGATGGTCATATCCATGTGTATGCGCCTTTGCGTGGCAAAGCCATTGCAGGAGCGCGGGGCAACACCGAGGCGCGAATTTTCACGCTGTCGCTCGAAGCTGAGCTGATTTCCATTGCCGGAACTTACCGAACCAGCGACACACCGCTGCCCAGCGACGTGGTGGGAAAACGGGCTCAAATCTGGCTTCAGGGCGAAAAACTCATCATGCAGCCGCTGTAAACTTAGCGTATTGATTTCTAAAACTATATAAAAGGCTTTTTTCATGGCAAAAATCGTTGTAGTGACCTCCGGCAAAGGCGGCGTCGGCAAGACAACCACCAGTGCCAGCTTCTCATCAGGCTTGGCTTTGCGCGGATTCAAAACAGTGGTCATCGACTTTGATGTGGGCTTGCGCAACTTAGACCTCATCATGGGCTGCGAACGCCGCGTGGTGTATGACTTTGTCAACGTCATCAACGGCGAAGCCACGCTCAACCAAGCGCTCATCAAAGACAAACAATGCGAGAACTTGTATGTGCTCGCCGCCTCGCAAACCCGTGACAAAGAAGCCCTCACCCAAGCTGGCGTGGAGCGTGTGCTCACCGAGCTGGCAGGCATGGGGTTTGACTACATCGTGTGCGATTCGCCCGCAGGCATCGAAACCGGCGCCATGATGGCGATGCACTTTGCCGACGAAGCCTTGGTGGTCACCAACCCCGAGGTGTCCTCGGTGCGCGACTCCGACCGCATCTTGGGCATGCTCAGCAGCAAAACCAAACGCGCCATTGAAGGCGACACGCCCATCAAAGAACATTTGCTCATCACCCGTTACAACCCTGCTCGGGTCGAAGAAGGTCAAATGCTCTCGATTGAGGACATTCAAGACATTTTGCGCATTCCCCTCATTGGTGTGATTCCTGAATCTGAAAATGTGCTCACGGCCTCCAACCAAGGCTTGCCAGCAGTGCACCTCGCCAACACCGACGTGTCTGAAGCCTACAAAGACGTGATTGGCCGTTTCCTAGGCGAAGAGTTGCCACTGCGGTTTGTCGAACACGTCAAACCGGGGTTCTTGCAACGCTTTTTTGGCGGGAAATAAGTCATGTCGTTGCTTTCACTTCTACTGGGCGAAAAAAAGAAAACCGCCAGCGTTGCCAAAGAACGCCTTCAATTCATCTTGACTCACGAGCGCACCGGTCGCAACCCGCAGCCTGACTATTTGCCAGACCTGCAACGCGATTTGGTGGCAGTGCTCTCCAAGTACGTCAAGATCAACCCCAATGACATTCAGGTCAACCTGGAGCGACACGACAATCTTGAAGTGTTGGAAGTCAAGATCGAACTTCCTGACGCTCACTGAATTGCCTCACACATGCGCCCATTGGGCGCATTTTTTTTGGGTCTTTGCCAAATGAAAACCATCGATTACTTCTACGTTCCCCAAAGCCCTTGGACCTACCTCGGACACGACAGGTTTTGGAAAATAGCACAGCAAGCCAATGCCACGGTGCGGCTCAAACCCTTGGATTTGGGCTTGGTGTTTCCCGTCTCAGGCGGTTTGCCCCTGGGTCAACGCGCTCCTCAGCGGCAGGCCTATCGTTTGGTCGAACTCAAACGTTTTAGCCAAGCCTTGGCGCTACCTATGCACATTGAACCCAAGTACTTTCCGGTGCCAGGGCATCCTGCTGCTGAGTTGGTCATTGCCGCTGAGATGCATCACGGCGTGCAAGCCGGCATGGCTTTGGCGGGCGCAGTGCTCGCCGCTGTGTGGGCGCAAGAGCGCGATATTGCCAACCCTGAGGTACTGGCGCAACTCCTAAAAGAGTGCAACTTAGACCCCGATATTGCGCGCCATGCCCAAAGCGATGCGGTCAAACAACGCTACAGCGATAACACCCAAGAAGCGATTGCGCTTGGCATTTTTGGCGCGCCGAGCTATGTCATTGATCGAGAAATTTTTTGGGGTCAAGACCGATTGGACTTTGTTCAACAAGCACTGCGTTAACAGGAACTGGTATGAGCGCGCTGGAACCCGCCATTGCCTTGCTATTCATGCTCTATGTGACGCTCCACATGGGCTTGCCACTGGCGACTTGGTTGATGCTTCGGATTCAGGCAGATAAAAACGCGCATTTGTTTTTTGCATCTTTGGGCGTTTATTGCCTGACGATATTTCTCATCATTGCTCGGTTTGTTTTGCCCGATTTGTTGGGTTACGGCTTGACCTTTGTGTTGACGACCGTGAGTCTTTGCATGAGTATCGAGGCGCTGCGCAGGGAAACTTCTTCAACAAAAATTCCAAATTCTCTATACGTTGCGGCCTTGTTGGTGTGGTCGTGCGTGAATTACGAAATTTATTATTCGGGCAATATCAAAACCACAGGCATATTCGTTAACGCGTGGTGTTATTTACTATTGGATATATTGCTGGGCTGGCAGGCTTACAAAATATACCGAACCTTCAAAAGCCAAAATATTTTATTGATTGTTTTTGCGGCCATTATTTCCAGCTCAGGGCAACTCATCAAGTTGCATTGGTTTTTCACGCAAACCCAGCCCTTTGATTACTTATCTTACTCATGGCAGAGCAATTATTTGCTAATTAGCTCCTATATGACTTTGTTGTTTGTGAACTTTGGCTATTTTGGTTTTGTCTTAGAAAAGACGCAAAAACTTAAAAGTGAAGCACAAGCCAAAGAGCGTTTGACGAATTGGTATTCCAATGAATTATTCAAACTCAATCAAACTTTGCAACAAACCATCAGCGAAAAAGAAGAGCTGCTGCGCAACCTGACGCTGTCCAACAAAGCCATAGGAATGGGCGCGCTGGCTGGTGCGCTGGCGCATGAACTCAACCAGCCCCTGACCGCCATTGGCCTCGAAGCACAAACACATTTGATGCGACTCGAACAAAATTTGGGAATAGATGCAGCCAATGTTCGCACCAGCCTCATACATATCAATAACGATGCCAAACGCGCGGGCGACATTATTCGAAAATTACGGGTTATTTTTAACCGCGAGGCCTCAGGGTTTCAAAAACTGTATTTGGTGAATTTAATTCACGATGTTTGTTCGCTGGCTCAGCCCGAAGCGGATCGCTCTGGCATCAAGATACACATTCATTGTGATCCAGCTCACGTGATTCAAGCCGATCCGACCCAGCTACACCAAGTGCTATTGAATTTGCTCACCAACGCCATTCATAGTATTCAGCAGCGTGCCTTGAGACATCAATTTACGGGTGAAATTGTGGTTGCCTCACAAGAGCAAACAAAACGCATTGTCTTGAGCGTGCAAGACAACGGCACAGGTTTTCCTGCGCAGTGGCGTGACCAACAACTGGAAATATTTGAATCCAATCGCCCACACGGCATGGGCATTGGCTTGTGGCTGAGCCACAAAATAATTCAGCTGCACGGTGGGCAGCTGAATTTCACAAACCTAGAGCCTAGCGGTGCCAGAGTTAGCGTCGATTTAGCCAACGCCAACCAACTGCACATTGGCTAAGACTCAACCGCCTTTGCTGGGACGTTTGCCGGGATTCTTTTTGCTGCGTGTAGACACGCCGCGCTCCAAACTCACGCGCTGACCACGACCGCCTGTGCGGGGCGTGGTGCCTGGCAGAGGAATTGGTGCAGGTGTGCGTTTGCGATCGGCTTCAGTGACGATTTTGTTTCCCATTTTTATGTTCCAAAGAGTGAAGTAAAACCCGTAATTAGGCCACATCTTGTGGCCGTTTTTACAAAGTATGTTGAATTAACGTGCTGTTCGTGGTTTGGGTGTGCGTTTTTTGGCATCAAATCCGCCGCCAAATGACTTGCCACCTGCGCGCGCAGGTTTGTCAAACGGCGTGCGACCGGCTTCAAAACTCACTTGACGCGGACCGCGTGCAGGACGGTCTTCAAAGCTGCGTGGGGCTGCGGCGGCAAAGGCTTGGTTGCCACCAAAGCCACGGTCTTGCTGCTCGCCACGGGGGGCGTGATTGTCAAAACGGTTATCCGAACGATGTTCTGAACGGCTATCGCCACGGCCTTCAAAACGGTCATTCCCGCCAAAGCTGTTGCCACCAAATTTATTGCCGCCGAATTTGTTGCCACCAAATCCACCACCGCCACCAAAGCTGTTGCCACGGCGACCTTCAAATTTACCGCCACCACCACCGCCTTTGCGGCCAAAACTTTCGTTGCCGCGACCGCGCTCTAAGCGCTGGGTGGGTTCAAGTCCAACAATCACTTCTGCAGCAATGGGCTGACGTGTGTAGGCTTCGATGTCAAAGATTTTGCGTTTGTCGCGGAACTCGGCCAAAGTCACTGCCAAGCCATCGCGACCAGCGCGGCCTGTGCGGCCAATGCGGTGGGTGTAGTCTTCAGACTTCATGGGCAAGCCATAGTTGAAGACGTGGGTAATGGTGGGCACGTCAATGCCGCGAGCGGCCACATCGGTGGCCACCAAGAATTGCACTTGACCTTGACGCAAAGCCATCAAACGGCGGTTGCGCAAGCCTTGGCTCAACGCGCCATGCAAGGCGACTGCCGAGAAGCCGTCTTGTTGCAAGTCGTTGGCCAAGCCGTCGCACTCAATTTGGGTGCTGGCAAAAACAATGGCTTGGTCAATCGTGGTGTCACGCAACAAATGGTCGAGCAATTTGCGTTTGTGTTGCGCGTTGTCGGCCCAGTGCAGCACTTGGCGAATGTTGTTGTGTTTTTCTTGTGGCGAGTCAATTTGCACGCGCTGGGGCTGACGCATCACGCGGGTAGCCAATTGCTGAATGCGCGGCGCAAACGTGGCGCTGAACATCATGGTTTGGCGGCGTTGGATGGTGAGCTGGTTGATCTCGGCCAAATCGTCGGAGAAGCCCAAGTCGAGCATGCGGTCGGCTTCGTCCACCACCAAGAACTGAACTTGGTCGAGTTTGATTTGCATGGAGCGTTGCAAGTCGAGCAAGCGACCGGGCGTGGCCACCACCAAATTGGCATTTTGCAGCTTGGCAATTTGCAATTGATAAGGCATACCGCCGACCACGTTGGCCACGCGCAGGCCACGGCAATGCGTGACCAAACCAATCGCATCATGTGCGACTTGTTGCGCCAATTCGCGGGTCGGGCAAACGATCAAAGCGCCGGGTGTGGGCGCTTTGAAGTTGCGCGGATTGGTAGGGTCTTTGCGACGGGGGCGCTTTGGCGCAGCTTCGCCATTCGCGGCAGCAGCAGCGACCACGGCTTGCCATTCGGCTTCTTCTTTGGCGTTTTCGGCGTGCATTTGCTCAATCAAGGTGTTGAGCACGGGCAACAAGAACGCAGCGGTTTTGCCGCTACCGGTTTGGCTAGAGACCATCAAGTCGTTGAACTTGCCATCGACGCCATCGGTTTGCGCCAAAGGAATGGTTTTGGATTGAACGGTGGTCGGTTGGGTGTAACCCAAGTCTTTGACCGCAGCCACGAGTTCAGGCGCCAAGCCCAGCAGCTCAAAGCCGTTGGGTTCGGTGCTCACAGCTTCTTCGGCTTGCACGGGGGCAAGCAAAGTGTCGTCAGAAATAGAAATATCCACTGGAACGGCGTCCAGCTCAAAAGAGTCAGTCATGTTTTATCCGCGTGCCTTAAGAGGACGCGGCCTTCGGTGAAGGTTGAACAACATCAACCATCAAACGAAGTTCTACGCTGAAGGACTCAGCGCGGGCGGCTCTACTGCGGAGCCCTTGTGTGTGAGGAAGATGCGCGAAAATTGATTCGGCACCTCATGCGCCGATCAAGCCTGCTATTGTCGCATAAATTCGGGAAAACCCCAAATCTTTTTTAGAACATGCTGGTCAACTCCAGCCAGCCGCGGGTTTTGGTGGTGGCGTCTGTCGCGCCGATGGGCTTGGCCAGTGAGAACTTCACACGGGTATTGCGCGCAGTAGTCCAGTTCAGCCCTAGGCCAGCGCCTTTGAGTTGGGCGGAGTTCACCCCCGCTGCCGCCCAAGGGATGGCATTGATGTTCACGCTGGCATAGTCAACAAACGCTAAGCCTTGCAGCTGCCCTGCGCCCCATGAACCCAAGCCGCGTCGCAATTCAAACGAGCTATCAAAACCACCATCTGCAGCCAGCGTGCTCACGTCGTAGGCACGCACGCTGTTGGGG
The DNA here is from genome assembly GCA_903832625.1 of uncultured Burkholderiales bacterium. Classification (GTDB taxonomy): domain Bacteria; phylum Pseudomonadota; class Gammaproteobacteria; order Burkholderiales; family Burkholderiaceae_C; genus Limnohabitans. The sequence continues at coordinate 23,478 of CAILCI010000012.1, forward strand.
CCACCCACGATGAGTTTTTGCGAAGAGTCTAAGTTGGCATTTGCTTTTTGCGCCACAAAGCGCACAAACAGATCCGTGCCAGCTGCGAGGGTTTGCAAATGCATCAAGTTCAAGCTGAGCTTTGAGAAATGGCCTTGCGCATTGGCGCCGTAAAAATCATTGACTTGCGAAGTGGGGTCGTCAATGACCAAAGAGCCGCTCGTACCTGAGACACGCCACAAGGTGGTGCGCCCATCTGCGGAATGGTCGCCGTAAGCACTCAGCACTAAGGCGTTGAGATGACGAATATTGGTGGAGCTGGCTGAGTCGATGTCATCTTCTAAATTGGTGTGATCGAGCTGGATTTGAAACGACAAGTTGTTGTTCAAGCTGCGCTGCCAAGGATATTTAAACCAGCCGCTGAAGACCTGCGCTGTGCCGTGTGAGCCAGACGCCGCCATATCGCCGCCCAGCGTGTAGTTGAGATTCGACACCGAAGCGCCAGCCTTCATGCCACTCGTGGTCAGCGCGCTTTCATAGCCCAGGCTGGCGTACTTCAAGCTCGAGGAACTCAAGGTGTTGATGCTCGCCAAATCACCTTGATGGAACGGGTTGATCCAGTTCAAGTTGGTGCTCAAGCGCGCTCTTCCAGTGGCAGCGCCACCCGCCGTATCGACCGTTCCTCGGCCTGCAAACCAAGAGTCATTGTTTTGTTTGGTGTTGATATCTAAATCGCTCTCGCCCACGCGGCCACCAGGCTTGACAACGGACTCAGCGGAGACACCGGGCAAATCGCTGATGAGCAAAATTGCACGTTCCACGCCGTCTTGCTTAACCAGCTCACCGCGTTTGAGCGAGTCGGCAATGATGCCTTGGAGCACGGCGTCATCGACTTCGCTTTTGTTGTTGAGCTTGACACGTCCCACCCGTGCTTCGACGACTTGGATTCGCACCACGCCATCGACAATTTTTTGCGCAGGAATAATAGCTCGGGTCAAGGAATAGCCATGATTTTGGTAGTAGTCGCTGATGCGCTGAGCCAGCGCCATCAAGCCCGCCAAGCCCATGGACTGGCCTTCTTGATCGGCCACCAAAGCGTGCAACAACCCTTTGGAAAACACCGTGTTGCCTTCAATTTCCAAGCGGCTTACCAAAAAGGGCTTGCTATCGCTGAGTTGCTCCGGCTGCGTTGGACGTGGGAGCGACTCTTTGTTTCGCAAGGGCGCAAGGGGTTCGTTTTGCGGCACTTGCTGCAATATGGTGCCAATGTTAGGAGCATCAGCAGCTATGGCAGATTCAACGCCAGCCGTTGCAATGATGATCCAAGCAAAACCTGCTGCGCGATGACGAATTTTCATGGTAATTGGATTTAACAACCCTTTAAAGGGTTTATTCATAGGACATCATTTTGGGAAGTTTGGTGCCGAATCTATTGGATTTCAGATTTAACTTTGGATCAAACGAAACCTCTTGCAACATCACAGGCTTGGCTTGCTCTGCTTCGGCATTTTCTGCTGAAGCCAAGACAAAGTTATTGGCTGAACTATTGGCTTTGGGAGCGGCAACAGTCACCACCGGCGTAGGCGCTAAAGCTACGCCCACACTTTGCAGAGCTTGCGACGAATCGCTTCTTTGTGGCACAGGCGTGATGCTGGCCAAGGTTTGACTTTGAGACTTGCTAGAGATTCCAAAAACACTGGGGTTATCCAAAGCAACGCTCAAGCCAACGGTTTTATTTGTTCCTACTTCGGGGGTCGCAAATGCACCGCGCACACTGTAGCCCATGCCAGTACCGGTGAAGCTTTGGGCCGGTGCCAAGCTGCCATCGGCCTTGCCAGAATCACCCAACTGCACTGTCGCGCTGCCACTGGTGACGCTAGCGTTGGTGGTTTTATCGTACATCTTGTCAGCTGCGCTGACGCCAGAGACCGTGACCATGGCTTTGGAAATATTGGCTGAAGCCGAGGTCTGACTCGAAGCGCTCAAGACATAGTTGTTCACGTCTGCGCCTGTGAGATTGAGGATCGTTTTAAAGTTCACAGTGTTCACCAAATTACTGGCACTTGCAAACTGAGCGTCACTTAGGCTGTAAGCCGTGAAGTTGGGGTCTTTAGGGGTTGGAGTCACAACACCACCCGCGTACGAGCTATCGCCAAACGCCACCGTGGCCGTGCCATTGTTGGTGATTTTTGCGTTGGTGGTCGTGTCATAAACCTTATTAGCAGCGCTAACGCCGCTGAGTGTCACAGAGGCGGGATTGATAGTTGCCAAAGCAGTGGATTGGCTGTTTGTTGTGTCTAGTTTGTAGTTGTTGGTGTTGCTCAAAGTTGTGGTCAAGTTAACAGTCTGCGTGGTCGGCTTCCCCGCCGCGTCCACAGCCACATTGGGAGAAGCAAAAGCTGCCGAGACCGAGTAACTGCTGCCGTCAAAATTGGGGCTCGACTGAGCCGTAGTCGCTGTTGCTGGAACTGTCGCGCTGTAGTTGGTGCTGTTGTTGGTTGTTCCATTGGCATTGCCATAGATAACGGTCGCGGTCCCTGGGTTGCTGACCGATGCGCCTGTTCCTTTGTCGTACACCTTGTCAGAAACGGTGATGGCTGTGTTGGAGTTGGCGTTGCTTGTATTGCCCCCCGGATTGCCCACCACCACCGTGGCTGCATTGACCGTCAAGTTTGCGGCTTGGTAATGAAAAATATAGCCACTTTGGGTTGTGTCGTTTTTCAAACCACCCACCGTCAAGGTGTAGACGCCTTGTGAAACTTGACCTGTTTGGGCTGAGCCTGTTGCGTCTTGCACAACATAAATTAATTTGCTCAAGTCGCTACTAGTGAGAATGCTAGCATTCGTTGTTGAACTTGCGTTGGCCTTAGTAACATCGCTGAAATTGTATTGACCGTAAGTCAAGTTACTGGCGTTGGCTGACACCACCGCGTGGTTCATCAAGCCTTGCAATACGGGGCCATTGTTGCCTGCCGTCCACGTGTAGGTCATGTCCCAACTGGTATTGGACCCCACCTGACTCCATGTGCTTGAGAGGCTGCTGCCCGTATTGACTTGACCCACCAAAGCACCCGCATGACCGCTCACACCCGTCGCTTTGATGGTGCCTGTTGCATAAGTGTTGTTGATCACTCCTGCGTTTGTACCCACCAAACCGCCCACGGCATCAACGCCCGTGACCGTGCCAGTGGCATACGAGTTGGTGATCTTGCCTGTGCTGGCGTTGGTGCCGACCAAGCCACCCACGTTATTGCCCGAATTTGATGTCACGTTGAGATTGGCGTAGGTGTTGCTAACCGTGCCCTCATTCAAACCCACCAAGGCACCAACGGTATCTCCACCATTGATAGTGCTGTTGGCACCTCCGGAGACACCCAAATCACGTACAACACCACCTTGCCCCAGATGACCAATCAGGCCCACATTGGATGTTGAGTTTTGAGAAATTTTAAGGTTTTTAACTGTATGTCCTAGGCCTGCCAACGTGCCATTGAAGCTCGTTGAGCCACTGCTAATGGGCGCGAACAAAGCCCCTTTGTTATCAATATCTGAGCCCAAAGCATAGTTACTAGCCAAATCGCCATTGGCAATGCTTTGCAAGCCCGCCGCGTCAGTCACCACGGTATATTGGGTAGGCTTGCCATCTGAACCCAATTTGGTCGTGAAATTTTGACCTTTATACAAAGACACTGGCGCGTTGACAAAGTAATTGCTGGTGTTGCCAGCGTTCACAGCGCCTTGTCCATACTCCAGCGCCAAGCTACCGCCTTTGCCTTGCGATGCATCAATCGGCGCATTCAAATAAATATTGTTTTGCGCGGTCAGCGTCAATTTATTGCCGCTATTCCAGCTCACAGCGTCATTGATATAAATATTGCCGCTACTACTTTGAATCTGCACCTCTGTAGTACCAGTACTAGTAGTAACACGCAACAGATCGCTCAACTTAGTCCCAGTCATATCTCCGCCCAAAGTTGCAATGGTGAAATCGCTGGGGTCAATCAACCAAGTTCCGGTTTTGCCGGCCACGGCTTGGGTGGTGATTTGCGCGTCATCACCCACTTTGACTTTGGCTGCGCTGGTTTCAATGCGTCCGCCGTTGCCGCTTTTGGGCGCGCTGGCGTCGAGTTTGCCGCCCACATTGACGGTGCCGGCTTTCATGCCTGCCATGAGTTCAATCACACCGCCCACGTTATTGAGTGTTTGCGCTTGCACCACGCCTTTGTTGTTGACCACGCTGGCGATGAGCGAATCTTTCGCACCCGCGCTCATGAGCACTTGACCACCATCGGCTTGAATCAATCCACCATTGGAGGCCAAGGCCTGCAATTGGTTGGCGTTGACTTGCAGGCCCATCAAACGGCTGCCATTCATACTCAGCGTCACGTTATTGCCCGCTCCCAAGGCCACCGTGCCGCCTTGCGCCACAATGCTTCCAGTGTTGCTGACCGACGCCCCCAACAAAGCAACGCCGCCGCCGTTGGCTGTGTTGATGCTGCCCGCATTGCTCACACCCGCCACACTATTGCCTGAAAAGATTTGGCTGTTTGTCCCCAACGCGGCATCTGAGACATCCAAGGTCGAAGCTACCAATCCACCCACATTGACTTGCGAGCCAGCGCCAAACATCACGCCATTGGGGTTAATCAAATAGACCACGCCATTGGCATTCAAGCGCCCAAAAAACTCTGTGCCCGAATTGCCCAATATGCGGTTCACAGCCACCGAGCTGGCGCTGGGTTGGAAGAAATTGAGGGTTTCGTTTTTATTGGTATTGAGGCTGGTCCAGTTGGCCGAGAGGTTGGTGCTGGTTTGATACACATTGGTGGTCGAGCCATTTTGCGTCACGCTGCCACTACCCGCCGTCACCGAAAAACCCGAGGGCGTCGCCCAAGCACCTGCGCCCAAAGCGGCACACAGAGCCAAAACAACTGCGCTGCGCTTGCCGGAAGCACCTTTGCCTTTGGAGCGGGCTGTCTCTGGTGCAGTGACAAAGCGCTGCACAGCTTGACTCCATACTAGGCGATAAATGTGATTCATGACGACCTCAAAGTTAAAACTATTAGATTTAGAAGAAAGGTGTTTATTCTATTCTTCGCGGGAATTTGTTTACTAAAAGTAATTCGCCTGAATAACAAGAATAGTTACAAAACACCTTTAATTTTGATTAATACTTCAAATTTAAGGTTGTGCCTGATACGTCCAGTTGCTGGGGTTAATCGCCAAAACACCATTTGTGAACGACTGTGTCGGATTGAGATTGACCACAGCACCGGGCTGCCAGTTCACCCCATAGCTAGAGTTGATGGCAATGTAGCCAGCGGGTCCACCTTTTGGCGCACTTGCATCCAAGGTACCGCCAACATTCACGGTGCTGCCCCAAGGGTTCGCGGACAGCACAATCACGCCTTTATCTTCTTGCACAGAGCGCGCTTGAATGATGCCGCTGTTGTTGACAACACCAGCCATCACCGAGTCGCGTGCGCCAGCGGTGAGCATGATTTGACCGCCATCGGCCTTGATCACGCCTTTGTTTTCCACCAAGGCTTGCAGATGGTTGTGGGTCACACTCAAAGCCATGAAACGGTTGTTGTTCAGGAGCAAGGTCATGTTGTCGCCAGACCCCATGACCACCGAACCACCATAGGCATTGATCGTGCCTGTATTTTTAGCAGTTGCCCCTAACAAAGCCACCGAGCCGCGCCTACCACGGGTGGTGATCGTGCCTGCATTGATCACGCCAGTCGCGCCATTGCTGGTGAAGGTTTGATTGCCTGTCCCTGCATCGCTGTTGCTGACATTCAAGGTGGTGGCCACCAAGCCACCGACGTTGACTTGCGAGCCCACGCCAAAAATAACACCGTAGGGATTCACAACATACACAATGCCATTGGCATCCAAATGCCCGAAGAACTGGGTCGCACTGTTGCCCCCAATGCGGTTGACCACCACCGAGGTAGCGCTAGGCTGAACAAAAGTCACGCTTTCGTTGGCATTGGTATTGAAACTGGTCCAATTGATGGCGACTTTGGTGTCGCGGGTGGTCACGGTGGTGTTGTTACCGTTCAAGTAAAAAGCTGCCGAGCCAGAGGTCACGGCTCCGCCCGTGGGGCCCGCCCAAGCAGCACAGCCCAGAGCAGCCAACACAGCCAGTGCACAGGCATTGCGAAGGACAGCAAATTTCCATTGAAAAGCTTGACCCATGATTTCCCCCATTAAGTAACAATGTTGCGATTATTAACGCAAATTGTAGCCAAACATTCTGGAAATCAAATAAAAACTAGAACTATTAAATCAATAAGAATCATCAAGAACTTGAATTAATCCAGCTTCAAAAAGTGCGTCCTATAGTGAATTAGTTCGTCAATCGATTCATGGACATCGGCCAGAGCCGTGTGTTTCTGGGCTTTTTTGAAGGAGTTGTAGACCGAGGGTTTCCAGCGGCGAGAGAGTTCTTTGAGGGTGCTGACGTCCAAATTGCGGTAATGAAACCATGCTTCGAGCTTGGGCATGTATTTGTTCAAAAAACGACGGTCTTGCCCAATCGTGTTGCCGCACATAGGCGAAACCGCTTTGGACACATAGGGTTTTAAGAAGGCCAACAGCTGCTCCTGCGCCTGCTCTTCGGTCAGGGTGGAGGCTTTGACTTTGTCAATCAAGCCGCTTTTGCCGTGCGTGCCTTTGTTCCAAGCGTCCATTTTGCTGAGCAACTCATCGCTTTGGTGAATGACCAACACGGGGCCTTCGATACGCACCGATAAATCGGGGTTGGTGACGATGACCGCAATTTCTAGCAAGCGCTCGCGTTCGGGATCGAGCCCAGACATTTCGCAATCGAGCCACACCAAGTTGAGATCAGATTTGGCCAGTACCGGGGCCACGGGAGACAAAGCAGTTTCAGACATAGCTTGGCATTGTCGCCGATCGGGGTTTTGCGCTTCATCTAAACTCAAGGGCTATGACAAATCCCTCCTTTTTGATGACGCTCGCCTTGGCGGGCGTTTTGATTGCCAATTTGCTCACCAAGCTGTGGCTCGCCAGTCGCCAAATTCGCCATGTGGCTGAGCACAAACATGAAGTGCCCCCCGATTTTGCGCAAACCATTGCACTGGATGCCCATCAAAAAGCAGCCCACTACACGCTCACCAAGCTGCGCGTGGGATTGATCGACTTGGCGCTCGACGCTGTTACGCTGCTCGGCTGGACTTTGCTGGGCGGCTTGGATTGGCTCAACGTGCTCACCCTCCATTGGCTGGGCGAAGGCATGGCGCAGCAAATTGCGCTGGTGGTGTGCTTTAGCCTGATTGGCGGCTTGATTGGCTTGCCACTGAGCTTGTACCAAACCTTTGGCATTGAGCAGCGTTTTGGTTTCAACAATTCCACCGTGGGTTTGTGGCTGAGCGACTTGCTCAAAAGCGTGATTGTTGGCTTGGTGCTGGGCTTGCCTATTTTGTGGCTGGTGCTCTGGCTCATGCAAGCGGGCGGCGGTCTGTGGTGGCTTTACGCTTGGGCGGCGTTGGTGGTCTACCAATTGTTTGTGATGTGGATTGCGCCCAACGTCATCATGCCGCTGTTCAACAAATTCACGCCCTTACAAGACGCGACGCTCAAAGAACGTGTCACGGCTTTGATGACGCGCTCGGGCCTGACTGCTAAAGGCTTTTTTGTGATGGACGGCAGCCGTCGCTCGGCGCACTCCAATGCGTTTTTTACTGGCTTTGGTTCGGCCAAGCGCGTGGTGTTCTACGACACCTTGTTGGAGCAACTCAATGGCGACGAAATGGAAGCCGTGCTCGCCCACGAATTAGGACATTTCAAACACCGCCACATTCTCAAAATGATGCTCACCAGCTTCGCCGTGAGCTTGGTGGGGCTGGCCTTGTTGGGCTGGTTGTCAGCCCAAGTGTGGTTTTACACTGGCTTGGGTGTGTCGCCTAATTTAGGCGGTAACAACAGTGCTTTGGCTTTGTTGCTGTTCATGTTGGTGCTGCCTTTGTTCACGTTTTTCACCTCACCTTTGTCGGCACGACGCTCACGCGGTTTTGAGTTTGAGGCCGATGCCTATGCGGTGGCGCACAGCCAAGCATCGGCCTTGCGCAGCGCCTTGCTCAAGCTCTACCAAGACAATGCCTCCACCCTCACGCCAGACCCGCTGTATGTGGCGTTTTACTATTCGCACCCACCGGCATCGCAGCGCTTGGCGCGCATGGGCGCATGAGCACACAACAGGGATTGGTCGTTGCCACGCACGGCAGACATTGTGTGGTGGAGACCATCAGCGGCGAGCGCGTGATCTGCCACCCGCGTGGCAAAAAAAGCCAAGTTGTGGTGGGTGACCAAGTGCTGTGGCAAGCCAGCAAAGACGAAGGCACGATTGAACAAGTGCAAGAGCGACGCAACTTGTTTTATCGCCAAGACGAAATTCGCACCAAGTCTTTCGCGGCCAACTTAGACCAAATTTTGATCTTGATTGCTGCCGAGCCTGAGTTCTCAGAAATGCAGCTCACTCGAGCCTTGATTGCCGCGCAAGCACAACACATCTTGCCCATCATCGCGCTAAACAAACGTGATTTGAGCGCCAGTTTTGAACCCGCTTGGCTGCGTCTTGCGCCTTATCGTGACATGGGCTACACCGTTCTGCCCTTGGCCTTGAAGCAACACGACTTGGGTGAATTAACAGGCCTGCTGGCTCACAAAACCACTTTGGTATTGGGCCCCTCGGGCACAGGCAAAAGCACCTTGATCAACTGCTTGCACCCGCAAGCCAATGTGCTGACGGCGGAAATTTCGCAAGCGCTCAACTCAGGCAAACACACGACCACCGCCACGCATTGGTATTGGGTGGACAAGGAGCAACACACAGCACTGATTGATTCACCGGGCTTTCAAGAGTTTGGCCTGCACCACATTGAGGCCATGCAGCTCGCTCAATTAATGCCCGACCTCAAAGCCCACGCCAGCGATTGCAAGTTCTACAACTGCAGCCATTTGCATGAGCCCCAATGCGGCGTTCGCGCGGCCTTAGAGCTAGGCGCCATCAGCGCATCGCGTTACAAACTATACGGTTTGTTGTTTGAAGAGCTATCGCAACACAGGCATTACTAAGCCGCCTCGGCAATCATTGCAGACTGGGCGCTTTTAAGCCTAACCCAGTAAACGCGCCAAGGTCAACAAGGCCAGCAGCACCATCCACATGACCACGCTGCGCCACACCAAGCCGACCAAGCTGTAAAAATGCGCGAGTTCTGGCGCACGGCCTGGCGTGCTTTCGCTGCTTTCTTCGGAGGTTTCGGCCTCCCACGCATCGTCATTGCGTTCGGATGCGCCTAAGGCCTCGCCACCCAAACGCACGCCCAAAGCGCCAGAAGTGGCTGACAAAACCACGCCATCGTTGTCATTGGGGAAGCGCTGCGCATGGTTGCGCCAGCAGTCAATGGCTTCTTCAAAATTCCCCACTACGGCAAAAACCAGTGCGGTAATGCGCGCGGGTACCCAGTCCACCATGTGCCAGGCTTTTTCGCCCATTTCGCGCAGGGCGTCGCTCACCCAGTCGTTGTCTTGTTTGTCGCGTTTTTGCCAAAACACACTCACCCAAGCGCTCATGCGATAAATCACCGCACCCGCAGGCCCCAACCCCAACGCCGCCAAGATGGAGAACCAAGCCAACACGCCAAACACATGACGATGCGCCGACAAAACAGAATGTTCAATGACATGGCGCAACAACTCGCTGCGCGGCAAACTGCCCACAGACACGTGTTTCCATTGCGCTAACAACTCACGCGCCAGCGATTCGTCCCCCGCCTCTAGCGCATCGCGAATCTCGGTGAAATGATGACTGAACTGGCGAAACCCAAGCGAACCATACAACACCACCACGCTCCACAGCATGGCCACGGGCCAGCCGATGAACCACATGAGCAGCCAATGGATGACCAAAGTCAAGACGCTGGGCACGCCTACAACCACCAACCAAGTGGTCAAAGCCAACCTCTTTTGTCCCGCATCCAAGGTTTGACTCACCCACACAATCCAAACCCGCAAAGCGCGGTGCATCCAGTTGCTGGGAAGCAAGGGACGGGCTTGTTCAATCAACAGGGCAAACAACAGGGCGAGAAAACTCATAGCTCGATCATAACTTTCAAGCTGACATGAATCTGTAGAAATTACGAATCATTCCAGCAGTAGCACCCCAAATAAACCTTTCTTGCTCGCCGTCAAGATAAGGCATGGACAACCATTGGCGCACCACGCCCTCAAACTCATGGCTGTGCCAGCGGTGGTGGGCGGGATTCATCAAAAAAGAAAGCGGCACTTCGAACACCGCATCGACCTCTTCTGGATTAGCGCGAATCGTCATCTCGGGGCTGATCAAGGCCACCACCGGCGTGACATGAAAAGCCGAGCCGGTTTTGTACTGCGGCAATTCGCCCAGCACTTGCACATGCTGAGCCTCCAAGCCGACCTCCTCAAACGCCTCGCGCAAGGCGGTAGCGCTCGGGTTGGCGTCTATCTCGTCACACTTGCCACCAGCAAATGCCACTTGGCCTGAATGGGTTGACAAATGCGCGGTGCGTTGGGTCAACAGCACCGTCAACTCCTCGCGCATGACCAAGCCCAACAGCACGGCGGCCTGCGCAATCTCGCGGTCTAAAAAACGCCGCTCCTGCACAATTTCGGGCTGCCACAGGGGTGGTGTAGCAAAGCGTTCGCGCACAGCCTGCGAGGTCAAATGCGCGGCAGAGACGGCAGGCAGGTGCGCGTCAATGCGCGTGACAGGCACTTGGCGGGCATCAAAAATAAGGGGTTTAGGCATGAAAAAAGCCACCGCAAGTTGACACTTGGGTGGCTAGAGTGTGGATCACACAACAGGGCAGCTTATGCGGCTGCCTTGGGGGTTTTGTGAACCAGTTTTTCTTTGATACGTGCCGATTTACCGCTGCGGTCACGCAAGTAGTACAACTTGGCGCGGCGCACATCGCCACGGCGTTTGACTTCGATGCTGGCGATCAAAGGGCTGTAGGTTTGGAAGGTACGTTCCACGCCTTCGCCGCTGGAGATTTTGCGAACGGTGAAGCCGCTGTTCAAGCCACGGTTGCGTTTGGCAATGACCACGCCTTCGTAAGCCTGCACACGCTTGCGTGTGCCTTCAACCACGTTGACGCTCACGATGACTGTGTCGCCAGGGGCGAATTCAGGAATGGTTTTGCCTAAGCGAGCAATTTCTTCTTGCTCAAGAGTTTGGATCAAGTTCATGTTTACCTCTAAAGATCTTGATTGCGCTACACAAAAGGCTTCGGGACGCAGTGCCAGAAGCGGCCAATCAGAGGATCGAAAAGCCTGCCATTATAGCGTGATTTGCGCCGAACGTAAAACCGCCTCATCTGCCGCCGTCAAGCGCTGCGCAGCCCGCGCTGCCTCTATCAAGTCGGGACGGCGTTGCGCGGTCAGCAGCAAGCGCTGGTCGCGCCGCCAGCGTTCGATTTGCGCGTGATGGCCAGACATCAAGGGCGCTGGCACGGTTTGGCCTTGCCAAACCTCGGGGCGGGTGAAGTGCGGGCAGTCGAGCAAGCCGTCGAGCGCGGGGTTGAAGCTGTCAAGTTGGTGGCTGCCCTCGTCGTTCAACACACCGGGCTGCAAACGCGCCACTGCATCGAGCAAAGCCATGGCGGCCAATTCGCCACCGGAGAGCACAAAGTCGCCCAAGCTGATTTGCACATCCACATGGGTGTCGATGAAACGCTGGTCTATGCCTTCGTAGCGGCCACACAGCAGCACCGCACCGGCGCTGTCTGACCAAGTTTGGACGGCTGCGTGATGGAGCACTTGGCCAATCGGCGAAAACAAGACCAATGGCGCGGCGTGGCGGTCTTGGCCGCGATCAGCGCGAATGGCGCTCAGGCAGGCATCCAGCGGCTCGGCCATCATCACCATGCCGGGGCCACCGCCAAAAGAGCGGTCGTCCACACGGCGGTAATTGCCTTGGGCGTGGTCACGCGGATTCCACAACCGCACCTCGACCAAGCCTTGCTCGTAGGCGCGCCGCGTCACGCCACTTTTGAGAAACGGCTCAAACAGCTCGGGAAACAGGGTGATGATGTCAAAGCGCACGGCCAGCCTTTGTTGGGTCTGCGCGTCAGTATTCGGCCTGCCAATCGACGTCAATGCGCTTGGCAGCCAAGTCCACTTTGTCGATGTAGACGCCCACAAACGGAATCATGCGCTCTTTGGTTTTGCCGTCTTCTTGGTAAGTGAGTACCAACACGGTTTGCGGGCCGGTGTGCAGCAACTCATGCACCACGCCCATGTCTTGGCCTTCGCGGTTGAGCACATTCAGGCCGATCAAATCGACCCAATAGTATTCGTCGGTCTCGGGCGTCGGAAAACTCGAACGCGGCACAAAAATGCGTGCGCCTTTGAGCAGCTCGGCCATGTTGCGATCAGGCACATCTTCCGCCCAAGCCACTACGGCGTCAGAATGTTCTTTGGCTTCTTTGATTTTGAGCAGCAGCGTGCCAGAGAAGGTTTTGGCACCTTTTTCGGCGGGTTGTAAAAACCAGCGCTTGGAAGAAAAAAGCGCCTCCGGAGAGGCGCTGTAGGGCAAGACCTTGAACCAGCCTTTGATGCCCCACGCATCTGCAATGCGCCCCACTTCGACGGCATCCGCAGGCAGGGCTGCGGCGTCTAAAGCCAGCGTCATGTCAGACACAGACAAGCCCGATTAGGCGGCTGCTTTGGCAGCTTGTTTGACCAAGCGCAAAACGGTCGGTGAGCATTGAGCGCCCACGCTGGTCCAATGCGTCAAGCGGTCATGCGCAACGCGCAAGGGCTCGGCAGCACCACGGGCTTGTGGGTTGTAAAACCCAATGCGCTCGATGAAGCGACCGTCGCGACGATCGCGTTTGTCGGCCACAACAATGTTGAAAAACGGGCGAGCTTTGGAGCCGCCGCGTGAGAGTCGAATGACGACCATAGTGAATCCTTGGGTGGTTAAGTTCTTCCAGCGTTTGAGACACGCGCAACGGCCACCCGGCCAGCGACACGCTGAAAAGCCTTCCATTATAACCCGCTATACACTCGCTGTCATGAAAAACAAAACTCTTGCCGCTTGGCTGGCCTTTTTAGGAGGCCCTTTGGGGCTGCATCGCTTTTATTTGTTTGGTTTTCGCGACACCTTGGGCTGGTTGTTGCCCATTCCCACGGCCTTGGGCTGGTGGGGCGTTGAACGCGTACGCGACATCGGTTTGGACGACTTTGCCAGCTGGTGGCTCATTCCCTTGCTGGGTTTTAGCTTTGCGGCGTGTGCGCTCAACGCCATCGTCTACGCTTTGATGACGCCCGAAAAGTGGAACGCCCGTTTCAACCCGCAAGCGCCACAAGACGCCAGCGCGGGTCAAACCAATTGGCTCACCATTGGTGCGATTGTGCTGTCGCTGATGGTGGGTGCAACGGTTTTGATGTCCAGCATTGTGTTTAGCTTGCAGCGCTACTTCGAATACCAGATTGAAGAAGCGCAGAAGATTTCGCAATAACTCAGAACAGCCACAAGCTGATTTCGTAAGACACCCCCGCCACAAACGCGCTGGCGGGAATGGTCAAAATCCAAGCCCACACAATGTTGCCCGCCACGCCCCAGCGCACCGCACTGGCGCGTTGGGTAGAACCCACGCCCACAATGGCGCCGGTGATGGTGTGGGTGGTCGAGACGGGAACACCCAAAGCGGTGGCCAAAAACAAGGTCATGGCACCGCCAGTTTCGGCACAAAAGCCGCCCACGGGTTTGAGCTTGGTGATTTTCTGACCCATGGTTTTGACAATGCGCCAACCACCAAACATGGTGCCCAAGCCAATCGCCATGTAGCAACACACAATCACCCAATTGGGCGGCGCACTGTCTTGCGCCGAGGCATAGCCCGTGGCCAAGAGCAACATCCAAATGATGCCAATGGTTTTTTGCGCATCGTTGCCGCCGTGGCCCAAGCTGTAAGCGCCTGCCGACACCAGTTGCAATCGACGAAACCATTTGTCCACGCGCGAGGGACGAAATTTCCTGAACACCCAAGACACGGCCACCATCATCAAAGAGCCAAGTAAAAAGCCCAGCAGCGGCGAGACAAAAATGAACAACACGGTTTTCATGATGCCCGAGGCAATCAATGCGCCCGTGCCCACTTTGGCAATCACCGCGCCCGCAATGCCGCCAATCAAGGCGTGCGACGAGCTGCTGGGAATGCCATAAAACCATGTGATGAGGTTCCACGTCACCGCCCCCGCCAAGGCGCCAAACACCACATGGGTGTCCACCACGCCCGGCTGGACAATCCCCTTGCCCACCGTGGCGGCCACGCTCAGGTGAAAAATAAACACCGCCACCACATTGAAAAACGCTGCAAACAACACCGCTTGCGCGGGCTTTAAAACGCCGGTGGACACCACCGTGGCAATCGAGTTGGCCGCGTCGTGAAAGCCATTCATAAAGTCGAACACCAGCGCCAAGGCGACCAGCAACGCGACAACCCAAAAGGCGGTTTGAACCGTTTCCATGAGGGCTCCGCGATCAGGAGTTTTCGAGGACGATGCCCTCGATCAAATTGGCCACATCCTCGCACTTGTCGGTGATGGTTTCGAGCAATTCGTAAATCGCTTTGAGCTTGATGAGTTCGCGCACATCGGGCTCTTCGCGAAACAGCTTACTCATGGCCGAGCGCATGACGCGGTCGGCATCAGACTCCAATCGGTCAATTTCTTCGCAGGTCTTCAAGGCAGCATCGGCCGCGCCTGCGTCGCTGATTTTGTCGAGCAAATACACCGCTTCGCGCACACGCTCGCAGCATTTCAGGCTGAGGCTGGTCAGGCGCGAAATCTCTTCCGTCATGTGACGCACGTCGTACAAAGACATGGTTTCGGCGGAGTCTTGAATCAAGTCGGCCACATCGTCCATTGTATTGATGAGCGAGTGGATTTGCTCGCGGTCTATGGGGGTAATGAATGTTTTGTGAATGGCGCGGTTGACGTCTTGGGTCACGCGGTCCGCCGCACGCTCAGCATGATCGACCTCGGTGGCGTATTTTTCGCGCAAGATGGGGTCGTTGTAATGGGCGACCAAATTGGAGAACGACACAGCCGCTTCGACAATGCGGTCTGCGTGTTGGTTAAACATTTCAAAAAAATTGCCTTCTCGCGGCAACAATTTCCCAAACAACATGGGGACTCCTCTGTTTTATGAATGATCTGTGACACTTCCGTGAAACATTAGTGTAAGCGCTGGCGAAACCCAGCTTCGCAGATCAATCGGAGGAATTGGCTGGCAAGCGCTCAATGGCTTGGTTTTGCACAGCAGCCAGCAAAGCACCGCTCACCCGCTCTGGCGCAATCTCGGCCAAGGGATGCAGCACAAACGCACGCTCCTGCCAACGTGGATGCGGCAGCGTCAATTCGGGCGTAGAAAGCACCACCTTGTCATAAAAAATCAGGTCTAAATCCAGCGTGCGCGGCGCGTTTTTATACGGACGCTCGCGGCCTTGGCGAGTTTCCAAAGCCTGCAAGGCGTGCAACAAATCAAGCGGCGACAGGGTGGTCTGCACCCAAGCCACCGCATTGATGAAGTCAGGCCCCTGCGCCTCATAGGGCGCGGTTTTGTACAGCGACGAAGCCTGGATGACCGATGTGTGCGGCAATTGTTCAAGCGCAGCCAAGGCTTGACGCACCGAAGCCTGGGCGTCGCCTAAGTTGGCGCCTAGAGCAATGAAGGCTTGTGCCATTTCAACCGACATGCCTTAGCCTGGGGTTATTCGCTGCCTGCGGACTCACCAGCCCCACCCGCGCTGGGTTTGCGGCGGCGGCGACGGCGTTTTTTGGCGGGCGCATCGCCTTGAGCTGCGTCGTCGCTTGGGGCATGACCTTGGCCTCGGGGCTCAGCTTCATCGCCCGAAGCGTCGCGAAAACGCGGGTCGTCTGACGCCGTATCGCTGGGCTTGGGCGCACGGCGCACCGAATGCACGCGCGGGGCACGTTGGGCTTTTTGGCTTTCTTGGCGCACTTGCTGGAGCAAGTCTTCGCGGCTGGCGTCGTCGGCGGTGCTGAATTCTTGCCACCAATCGGCCAGGCTTTGTTCGACCTCGCCCACATCGGCACGCAAACGCATGAAGTCAAAACCCGCCCGAAAACGCGCTTGCTCGACCATGCTCCACGGACCGCTGCCGCTGCGCTTTTCAAAACGCGGCTGCATGGACCAAATTTCGCGCATGTCTGCGCCCAGCTTGCCGCGCCCAGACACATCGCCAATGCGCGATTCAAAGGCTTCGTCAATCGCGTCTTGCAAGGCGGGAAACGAGGGCTGCTTGGCGCTGCGCCGCTGCCACGACTCGCGCACATCCGACCACAACACACAGGCCAGCAAAAAGCTGGGGGCGACGGGTTTGCCCTCGCCCACGCGGCGGTCGGTGTCTTGCAGCGCGGTGCGCACAAATTCGCTGTCAGCGCGCTCGACCACCAAGTCGAGCAAGGGATAAATGCCTTTGGCCAGACCCAGCGATTTGAGTTGCTCCACGCTGGCCAGCGCATGGCCGGTTTGCAAGAGCTTGAGCATTTCGTCAAACAAGCGGCTTTGCGGCACATCGCCCAGCAAATTGAGCATTTTCTTGAGGGGCGCAGCGGTTTTGGCTTCGAACTTGAAGCCCAAAGCGGACAGCTTGGCGGCGAAGCGCACGGCGCGGATGATGCGCACTGGGTCTTCGCGGTAGCGCATGGCGGGGTCGCCAATCATGCGCAAGACTTTTTTCTTGGCGTCGGCAATGCCGCCGTGGTAGTCGATCACGTTGCCCGTTTCGGGGTCGTAATACATGGCGTTGATGGTGAAATCGCGCCGCGCCGCGTCTTCGTCTTGCGGGCCCCAGACGTTGTCGCGCAACACGCGACCGCTGGCGTCAACCGCATGGGTCATGCCAGCCAACTCGTGCTTGCTGCTGCGCTCGTTGCCTTTGATTTGCTCGGCGTCAGCACTGTTGAGGTGGGCGCGGAAGGTCGAAACCTCAATCACCTCATGTTCACGGCCTCGGCCATACACCACATGGACAATGCGAAAACGCCGCCCAATGATGAAGGCGCGTCGAAACGCAGCCTTGACCTGTTCGGGCGTGGCGTTGGTGGCGACGTCAAAATCTTTGGGCTTCAAGCCCAAGAGCAAATCTCGCACTGCGCCGCCCACAATGTAGGCCTCAAAGCCGCGATCTTGCAGGGTGCGCACCACGTTCAAGGCACGTTCATCGACCCAATCGACATTGATGCCGTGCACTTTGGCGCTCACCACGTGGCGCTTGCCCAAGGTGGGCTTGTCATTGGCGGGTTTTTTGCCAATCAACTTATCAAATAGTTTTTTAATCATTCTTTGGGGAATAAATCCAAAATCGGCCAGCCGCGCTCGGTGGCAACGGCTCTTAGCGTGGCATCAGGATTGGTCGCCACGGGATGGTTGACGCGCTCCAGCAAGGGCAAGTCGTTGCGTGAGTCGCTGTAAAAAGTACTGTCAACCCCTGCCCAATCCAAACCTTGCGCGTCTAGCCATTGTTGCAGACGCAAGACCTTGCCCTCGCGCATGGACGCAATGCCCAAGATTTCGCCTGTGTAGCGACCCTGCGCATCACGTTCCAACTCGACAGCAATCAACTCTTGCACGCCCAAAGCCTCGGCGATCGGGCGGGTCACAAATTCATTGGTGGCGGTGATGATGACGATGCGATGCCCTGCCGCACGGTGCTTGTTCAGCAAGGCCAGCGCTTGCGGCTGAATGGCGGGCTGCACCACCTCGCGCATGAAACGCGCGTGCGCAGCGTGCGCCTCGTCCAGCGGGCGATTGCGAAATGCCTCGGTGGCAAAGCGCACATAGTCGTGAATGTCCAAGGTGCCGGCTTGGTAATGGGCAAAAAAATCATCGTTTTTGCGGCCAAATTCTTGTGGTTCGACCCAGCCCAAAGTTTGGGTGAATTGTCCCCACGAATAATCCGAGTCAATCGGCAACAAGGTGTGGTCTAAGTCGAACAAGGCCAAATGCGGCACAGCGGTGTGAGAGGTCACAGGTTTTCCATCATCGATTTGAGCAAAGGAATGGTGATGGCGCGTTGCGTCTGCAAGGCATAGCCATCGAGCTGGTCGAGCAGTTGCAAGAGGCTGCCCAAGTCGCGGCTGAAGCGATTGAGCATGAAGTCCATCACCTCATCGCTCAGGAAAACGCCGCGCTCATCGGCTTGTTGGCGCAACACCGCACGACGTTCAGACTCGTTGAGCACGTGGAGCTGAAACACATGGCCCCAGCCCAAGCGGGTGCGCAAGTCTTCGCGCAAATTCAAATCACTCGGCGGCACAGCGCCTGCGGCCAAGACCCAACGCTGCTGTCCGTCTGCAGGGGTCATGGCGTTGACAAACCAATTGAAGGCCGCTTGCTGCTGCACAGCACCGAACAAATGCACGTCGTCGAGCAACACCACGCGCCAAGCGTCGTTGAACGCGCTGGGTTCGGCCACCGAAGCGTCCATCCAACCCACTTGCGAGCCGTGTTCGCGCAACAAGGCTTGCACCGAGCGCAGCATATGGGTTTTGCCCGCCCCGCTCTCGCCCCACACATAGGTGGGCACGGGGGAGCGTTTGGGATTGTTCGCCCACAAGCTGATGTGCTGCAAAGCCGCCTCATTGGGCCCGGCCAAAAAATTGCTCAAACTCGGCCCCGAAGCCAAGCCGATGTCCAAAGCAATTTGTTTCATGCCCTTCATAGACCTCGGTACATCGCGCTGGCTTGGTATTTGACGCGCAGCCGACGCACCGCCACCAACAACACCGCGCTCACGGGCAGTGCCACCAACACGCCCACAAAGCCCAGCAGTTGACCAAATGCCAACAAAGCAAAAATCACATGCAGCGGATGCAGACCAATGCGCTCACCCACCAAGCGCGGCGTCAGCACAAAGCCTTCAATCAACTGACCCAAACCGTAGACCACGGCCACCACCAGCAAGGCATGCGAGGGTTCAAACTGCAACACGCCCGCCAGCAGCGCCAAGCACAGTCCCACACCAAAACCTACGTAGGGGACAAACACCGCCAAGCCAGTGAACACGCCGATAGGCAGCGCCAACTCCAAGCCAAACAACCACAGCCCCACGCTGTAATACACCGCCAACAACCCCATGACCGAGAGTTGGCCGCGCAAATACTGACCCAGCACTTGGTCGCATTCGCCCACGAAACTGTCGTAAGCGCTGCGCATGGGCAGCGGCACCAAAGCTTCGACATGGCCCACAAATCGCCGCCAATCGAGCAACAAATAAAACAGCACGACCGGAATCAGCACCGCATTGCCCACCACAGCCAGCGCTGCGCTGCCGCCTATGCGCACCGAATCAAAGGTCTTGGCCCAACCGTCGTCCATGAGGCCATTGAAGCCTTTGATCGCCAAGGCCTTGAGGTCTTGCACGTCCCAGCTGGCGGGCACACCCAAGCTTTGCAGCACAGGGGAAGCTGTCGCTTGCGCGCGTTCGATCAATTGCGGCAATTGGTCGCGAATTCGGGGTAACTCGTGGCTCAAAATCGGAATGACCAACATCAGCAAAGCCAAGCACAGCAGCAAAAACACCACTTCCACCAGCACCACCGCCAAAGCACGGGGCAGTCGTCCCGCCAACAGCATTTGCAAGCCGCCCACCAAAGGGTTGAGCGCATAAGCCAAAACCGCCGCCACCACAAACGGCATGAGCACTGCCCCTAAGAGCCAAAAAACGAGCGCCAATGCGAACGCCAGCGCCGTCCAGGCGAGCGTGATTTGTCGGGTCGAATTTGATTGCATACAGTGCCTTGCTTGCGGGGCTTTAAAATTCCTTCTCAATTCTATTCGGCGCGGGGCTTGCTTTTCGCGCCATTTCCCCTATCCACCATGAACACACCCCTTTCCTACAAAGACGCTGGCGTTGACATTGACGCTGGCGACGCCTTGGTTGAACGCATCAAACCGCTGGCCAAAAAAACCATGCGCGAAGGCGTGTTGGCTGGCATTGGCGGCTTTGGCGCGCTGTTTGAAGTGCCCAAGCGCTACAAAGAACCCGTGCTGGTCAGCGGCACAGACGGCGTGGGCACCAAGCTCAAGCTGGCGTTTGAATGGAATATGCACGACACCGTGGGCATCGACTTGGTGGCCATGAGCGTCAACGACGTGCTGGTGCAAGGCGCCGAGCCACTGTTCTTCTTAGATTACTTTGCCTGCGGCAAGCTCGACGTGGACACCGCCGCCGCTGTGGTGGGTGGCATCGCCAAAGGCTGCGAATTGTCGGGCTGCGCTTTGATTGGCGGTGAAACCGCCGAAATGCCCGGCATGTACCCCGCAGGCGAATACGACTTGGCAGGCTTTGCCGTTGGCGCGGTTGAAAAGTCAAAAATCTTGAACGGCCACAACGTGCAAGCGGGCGATGTGGTGCTGGGCTTGGCCTCGGCGGGCGTGCATTCCAACGGGTTTTCGCTGGTGCGCAAAGTCATTGAGCGCGCAGGCAGCAACGCGCCTGCAACGCTTGACGGCCAGCCCTTCAAACAAGCCATCATGGCACCCACCCGCTTGTACGTGAAGAGCGTGTTGGCGGCTTTGGGGTCAGAACAAAATGCGCAGGCACACACGCAAAACGGCGGCATCAAAGCCTTGGCACACATCACCGGCGGCGGCTTGTTGGAGAACATTCCCCGCGTTTTGCCCGACGGCTTGGCCGCGCATTTGCGTGCGGGCAGCTGGCCGCAAACCGAGTTGTTTGCTTGGCTGCAAGCCACAGCGGGCATTGACGACATCGAAATGAACCGCACCTTCAACAACGGCATTGGCATGGTGGTGGTAGTGGACGCCGCCCACGCCCAAGCCATTGCCGAAGTGTTAGGCGCGCATGGCGAAGCCGTGCACACCCTTGGCGTGATTGCGCCACGGGGCGCGGGGGCTGCGGTGGTGGTGGCTTAAAAAAGCGAACGAAACCGCTCGGCGCAAGCTCGTTCAAGCTTGCGTTGAATCCACCTGCGGCAGCAAAACCGCCAGCCGGTGTTTGACTTTGATGCGGCGCGGCGTGTCGCCGTGAGAGGTGTAAATTTCATCCAAATTGCGCAACATGCGCGCAACGATTTCGCGGGCTGTGGCAGGGCGCAGGTGCATTTGAATGAACATATCGGGCAACTCGCCGTCGCCCACCAAGCCCGATTCTGCGTACATGGGCGCCAAGCGCTCGGACAAATCTTCTTTGCTCAGCGATTGGCCGCTCAAGGGGTCAATCACCACTTGGCCTTCGTGCGGATAAGGCAAGCGCACTTTGAGCAAAAAATGCCCCGGAAAACTCACCCCGCACGCATCGAGCCCAATCGCTTGCGCCAACTCCAACCACACCACGGCAAGGCTGATGGAGATACCGCGTCGTTGGTGCAGCACGGCGTGGATGAAACTGTTTTCGGGGTCGTAGTAATTGTTCAAGTTGCCCGCAAAACCCAGCTCTTCATAAAAGAAGTTGTTGAGCATTCTCAAGCGGTGCAGACTGCCTGCGTCTTTGGGCAAGCGGCGTTTGAGGCGCTCACACAGGTGGTCAACTTGGTCGAGCACCTCTTGTACATCGGTGTCGGGGTATTCGTCTTGCGCCAAACTGGCCGCAGCTTCGAGCAGCGGGAAATGCTCATCGCTTTGAACCAATGACTCAAAGTACTCAAGTGCGCTGGGAATGTGGAGCTTTAAATCCATGTCTTTATTGTCGGAGCAACTCGCGCAACTTTAACCCCGTGAGGCGCAAGCTCGCAAAATAAATCAAAGCGCTCACAGCCAGAACGCCCGCCATCAAGGCCACACGCATGAGGGGTGCGTCATGCAAAGCCAACCAATCCCAATGCTGCGCCGCCCACATGAGCCAGCCCACCAGCACTGCACAAGCCACCGCCACCTGCGCCATAAAACGCCACCAACCCGCCAACGGCAGGTAAGCGCCGCTGGTACGCAAACCCCACAGCAGCCAGCCCGCGTTGATCAATGCGCCCAAGCCAATCGACAAAGCCAAACCCGCATGAGCCAACAAGGGCACAAACATAAAGTTCAGCAACTGCGTCACCACCAACACAGCCACCGCAATGCGAACTGGCGTGCGAATGTCTTGCCGCGCGTAATACCCCGGCGCCAGCACCTTAATAGCCACCAATCCCAACAGCCCCACGCCATAGCCCATCAAAGCCAGCGTGGTTTGCTGCACATCATGGGCGCTGAACGCGCGGTAGTTGTAGAGCACCGACACCAAAGGCAAAGAAAACACCAGCAAGGCCAGCGAACACGGCAGCGCCAGCACCAGCACCAAGCGCAAGCCCCAATCCAACATCGCGCTGTAACGCAGGCTGTCGTTGGCCGCTTTGGCAGCTGACAATTGCGGCATGAGCACCACGCCCAATGCCACGCCCAGCATCGCGGTGGGAAATTCCATCAAACGGTCGGCATAACTCAGCCAGCTCACACTGCCCGCGCCTTGGTAGGACGCGATTTGCGTGTTGATGAGCAATGACACTTGCGCCACGCTCACGCCCAGCAGCGCAGGCGCCATCAACTGCAAAATGCGCTGCACACCCTCGCCTCGCCACGCTTGGCGCAGGGCCGATGCGCTCAAGCCAATGCGCGGCAACAAATGCAAACGCTTGAGCGCCAGCAGCTGCACCGTCAACTGGAGCACACCGCCCAGCAGCACACCGCCAGCCAGCGCATAAATAGGCGCAATACCCATCGCGCCAAACCAAGGCGAACCCCACAAAGCAGCGCTGATCATGGCCACATTGAGCAACACAGGCGTGGCCGCAGGCACAGCAAATTGCTTCCACGTATTGAGTACGCCAGCGGCCAGCGCCACCAAAGACATGAAGGCGATGTAGGGAAACATCCAGCGCGTCATGACCACCGCCACCTCAAAACCTTGCGGCGAATCTTGCAAACCGCTGGCCATGAGCCACACCAAGGCAGGTGCCGCCAAAACACCCACAACGCTGGTGGCCAACAAAGCCCAAGCCAGCACCGTGGCGGCTTGGTCCATCAGCACATGGGTGGCTTCGTCTCCGTTTTTTTGGCGACTGGCGGCCAGCACGGGCACAAACGCTTGGCTGAACGCGCCCTCGGCAAACAAACGCCGAAATAAGTTGGGAATACGAAAGGCCACATTGAAGGCATCCGTCAAGGCGCTCGCGCCAAAAGTAGAGGCAATCAACAACTCGCGCATCAAACCCGTGATGCGAGAAACCAAGGTGAGTCCAGAGACGATGGAGGCGGATTTGAAGAGTGACACAGGCCGAGTGTAGCCAAACTGAGTTTTTGATATACTCATGGGCTTTGCTGCAACATCCTCAAACCCTGAAGGAAATCAATCATGGCATCAGCCAAACCTAAGAAAAAGAACCCGCGCCTCGCGTCGGGCCGTAAACGCGCACGCCAAGACGTCAAACTCAACGCTGCCAACACCTCATTGCGCTCCAAATACCGCACCGCTGTCAAGAACGTTGAAAAAGCGGTCTTGGCTGGCGACAAAGTCAAAGCCACCGAACTGTTTGCAAAAATGCAAGCTGTGGTTGACACCGTGGCCGACAAAGGCATCTTCCACAAAAACAAGGCCGCTCGCGACAAGAGCCGCCTGTCCACCAAAGTCAAGGCTCTGGCCTTGGCCGCCTAATTCATTAGGCAACCCGCCCGGCTTGAATGGTTCAAGCCGCCGTTTGTAACGGGTGCGCTGCAGCAAAAGTAAAAAACCGCCTTCGGGCGGTTTTTTTATGGCTTTGTCGTTAAAGCACATTGAACATTTACCGCCCTAAACGCCAGCCTAAACTCAAGGCCATGATTCAAGGACTTGTTCAACTGTTTTTATTCCAAGCTTTTGGCGAGTTGTTGGCCAAATTTGCACTGCCCATGATTCCTGGGCCTGTGCTGGGTTTGGTGTTGTTGTTGCTTTATTTGGCGCTGCGTGGTCACGTGCCAGAACACATCGATGTGGTGGGCAGCACCGTGTTGCAGCATTTGGGGCTGCTGTTCATCCCAGCTTCGGTGGGTGTGGTGTTGTATTTGCCACTGCTCAAAGCCAATGCATGGGGCATTGCCAGTGCGTTGTTGGTGAGCGTGTTGGCGACGATTGCGGTCACCTCTGGACTTCTCAAGTTGTTATCTCGCGCCGCTGAGGAGCCCCGCGATGAACAATGAACTACCGCCCATTTCTGACATTTGGGTTTATCTCTCGGGCAGCCCCCTGCTGGCTTTGGTCCTCACCTTGAGCGCTTATTGGATAGGTCTGAGCATCTACGAACGTACGCAGCGCAACCCACTGGCCAATCCGGTGCTGATTGCCGTGGTGTTGGTGGCAGGCATCATCAGCGCGTTAAACATGCCTTATGCCAAGTATTTTGAGGGCGCGCAATTTGTGCATTTCTTGCTAGGCACGGCCACGGTGTCGCTGGCAATTCCCATCTACAAAGGCTGGGCATCGCTCAAGCGACGCATAGGCGTGTTGTTGCTGGCATTGTTTGCGGGCGCTGCAACGTCCATTGTCACGGCGGTGGGTGTGGCGCGTTGGTTGGGGGTTGATGAATCTTTGGTGCGCGGTTTGGTGGCCAAGTCAGTCACTGCGCCTATTGCAATGGGCATTGCAGAACGGGTCCATGCCTCACCCACATTGACCGCTATTTTTGCGGTGAGCACGGGTATTTTGGGTGCGGTATTGGGACGCTTTGTGCTCAATGGCCTTCACATCCAAGCCTGGTGGCAGCGGGGTTTTGCGCTAGGCGTTGCCGCACATGGCATCGGCACATCTCGCGCTTTGAGCGTTCACCCCGAGGCAGGCGCTTATGCCAGCTTGGGCATGGGCATGCACGGCATTGCGGGGGCGGTGTTGATTCCTTATTTGGCTGGGCAGCTGTTTTAAAGCTCTGAGAGCAGCTTGATGCCTTTTGCCGGAATTGGCACAGGACTCAAGAACAACACGCCCCAGCTCGCCCGCGTGCCGAACAACCGAAAGCGCGCGTCAACATCCGTCTGTCTCAAGAGCTTGTTGAGTACTTCAAACCTGACGGTGACTGCTGGCAGACCCAGGCGAATCCGGCAACAAACACGCCTCAACGACCTGTAAGTCGTTGTCTTTGGCGAAATTCATGACAAAACTCCAGGCCATTGGCTCTTCGTCGCGCAAATCGGTGTGGACGATGACGCATTTTTGGTTGCCCAAGGTGTTGGGCACGCACCACGGGGAGTAGCTCAAGTGGCTGCCCGGCGTGGCCCCGCCGGGGCGAAATTGGCTCATCACGCCCGCCAGACGTTCGGCCCAGTCGCTGGGTCTGAACGTGCTGCCTGAGTGGGTGACACCCAGGATGAAAACTTCTTTGGCGGAGTGAGAAACCATCGGGTAGAGGCTGAGTTTTGAGGGTTGAGCCCCAGGGGATCTCCCTAGTCGGCCTGCAGCGGAAATTGTATCTTATATAAGACTTGCGCCGCAAAAGAGGCCCATAGGACGGAACACAACACTCTAAGCGGATCGCCTCATTTTTGTCATGAGACACGCTCTAAAATCACGCTTCAACGGCTCAACCTTCGTTGGGTCGTTTTCTTTTGGAGTCCACATGTCTGCCGTTGCATCCTTTGTCAGCCCCACCGAACCTCATGTCATGCCCACCTTTGGGCGCTTGCCCGTGGCCATCGTTCGCGGTCAAGGCTGCCGAGTCTGGGACGCCAACGGCAAAAGTTATTTGGATGCGCTCGCAGGTATTGCGGTCAACACATTGGGCCACAACCACCCCGTGCTCACTCCCGCGCTGCAACAGCAAATCAGCGAGATCATGCATTGCTGCAATTACTACTACACGCCCAACGCCGAAAAACTCGCGGCCAAATTGGTGGCCTATTCGGGCATGACCAATGTGTTTTATTGCAACAGCGGGTTAGAAGCCAACGAAGCCGCGCTCAAACTGGCACGCAAATTCGGCCACGACAAGGGCATTGAGCGTCCCGAAATTGTGGTTTATGAAAAAGCCTTTCATGGCCGCTCCATCGCCACTTTGAGCGCCACAGGCAACGAAAAAATCCAACAAGGCTTTGGGCCTTTGGTGGAAGGTTTTATCCGCGTTCCGGTCAACAGCATTGAGGCCTTGAAACAAGCCACGGCGGGCAATCCCAATGTGGTGGCTGTGTTTTTGGAGACCATCCAAGGCGAAGGCGGCATCAACCCCATGCACGTGGATTACTTGCGCGACGTGCGCCAGCTTTGCGACGAACGCGATTGGCTGATGATGGTGGACGAAGTCCAAAGCGGCATGGGTCGCACGGGCAAATGGTTTGCTCACCAATGGGCAGGCATCGTGCCCGATGTCATGCCGCTGGCCAAAGGCTTGGCTTCTGGCGTGCCGATTGGCGCCGTGGTGGCCGGCCCCAAAGCTGCGCACATTTTCAAAGCTGGCAGCCACGGCTCCACGTTTGGTGGCAACCCCCTGGCCATGCGTGCGGGTTTGGAGACGCTGCAAATCATGGAAAAAGACGATTTGCTGGGCAACGCCAGCCGCATGGGCGCGTATTTGCGCACGGCTTTTGAGCGCGAACTGGGCAATGTCAAGGGGTTTGTCGAAGTACGCGGCCAAGGCCTGATGATGGGCATTCAACTCGACCGTGCGTGTGGCGCCCTCATGCAACGCGCCGTGGACGCAGGCCTGCTCTTGAGCGTGACAG
The DNA here is from genome assembly GCA_903832625.1 of uncultured Burkholderiales bacterium. Taxonomy (GTDB): domain Bacteria; phylum Pseudomonadota; class Gammaproteobacteria; order Burkholderiales; family Burkholderiaceae_C; genus Limnohabitans. The sequence goes on from CAILCI010000012.1 coordinate 50,179, forward strand.
CTGACAGCGTGGTGCGCTTGTTGCCGCCGCTCATCTTGAGCCAAGCCGAAGCAGACGAATTGGTGTCCATCTTGGTGCCGCTGATCAAAACCTTCCTCGCTGAAGCGCCATGAAACACTATTTGCAATTCACCGATTTGACGGCGCAGGAATACGCGTATTTGTTTTCGCGCGCCGCCTTCATCAAACACAAGTTCAAGGCTTACGAAAAACACCACACCTTGGTTGATCGCACCTTGGCCATGATTTTCGAAAAAGCGTCAACCCGCACCCGTGTGAGCTTTGAGGCGGGCATGTACCAACTCGGCGGCTCGGTGGTGCACTTGACCACGGGCGACAGCCAATTGGGACGTGCCGAACCCATTGAAGACAGCGCCAAAGTCATCAGCCGCATGGTCGATTTGGTGATGATTCGCACCTACGGCCAAGACAAGATCAACAGCTTTGCGGCCAACTCCCGCGTGCCTGTCATCAATGGCTTGACCAACGACTTTCACCCTTGCCAAATCTTGGCCGATTTGTTCACCTTCATCGAACAACGGGGTGATGTGAAGCAACCCTTGGAATGCCTCAAAGGCAAAGTGGTGGCTTGGGTGGGCGACGGCAACAACATGGCCAACACATGGTTGCAAGCCGCAGACTTACTCGGTTTTACCGTGCATGTGAGCACGCCCAGCGGCTACGAAATTGACACCGCCGTGGCCGGCTTGGCCACGCACAACTGCTTCAAAGTCTTCCAAGACCCGATGCAGGCCTGCGAAGGCGCAGATTTGGTGACGACTGATGTGTGGACCAGCATGGGCTATGAGGCCGAAAACGAAGCCCGCAAACAAGCCTTCGCCGATTGGTGCGTGGACTCGGAGATGATGGCCGTGGCCAAACCCAATGCCCTCTTCATGCACTGCCTGCCCGCCCACCGTGGCGAAGAAGTAACAGCCGAGGTGATTGACGGCGCACAAAGCGTGGTCTGGGACGAGGCCGAAAACCGCATGCATGTGCAAAAAGCCTTGATGGAATATTTGCTGCTCGGACAACTCTGAGCAAATCAGCCAGCGCTCATCCCGTGGCTGTAGAGCCAAGAGACATCCATCAAGCGCTGTCCCGCCAAGCGAAGTCCCAAGTCGCGTCCCCAACGCATCAAGCCTTGCGCTTGAAAAATTTGCCCATTGCGCAGCGCTCTGGCTTGCACGCGGGCATTGCGTCGCCAGCGCAGTTGTGCAAATTGCGCCAAGGCCTCTTGCACATGGGCGGCTGAGGCACTGGCAAGCACGGCTTCAAGCTGCGCGGCGTCTTCAATCGCCATGCCTGCGCCCTGCGCCAAAAACGGCAACATGGGGTGGGCTGCATCGCCCACCATCACCAAGCGGCCTTGCGCATGTTGGTGCGCGCTACACATGGGAGGGCGAGCATACAAAGGCCACAAACCCCAATTCGGACAGGCCATGAGCAAATCGCGCAAATTGGCGCACGCGCCGCTGAGCGCTGCTTGCACATCGCCACGGATTTGTTCGGGCGTGGCTTGCGCGTCCCACGTTTTGTGCGTTGCAGCGTTGGCCGCAGGCACTTGGCCATGGGTCAAACACACCACGTTGAGCCACTCGCCCGCTTTGACGGGATAGTGCACCACATGCGCCTTGGAGCTCATCCACACCGTCACATCTTGGCTGCGCAAATGCGCAGGCAAATCGGCTTGGCGCACCAAGGAGCGGTAGGCCACATAACCGGTGAATACGGTGGGCGCATCGTTCAACACTTTGGGGCGCAACTGGCTCCAAACACCGTCTGCCACGACAGCCAGCGCGGCATAGTGGTTGCGCTTTTCGTTTGCAATGTCGAGTTGAATTTGCAAGCCGTTGTCTTGTTCGTGGATGTTGTCCACATGCATGTCGCAGTGCACGCCCACATGAAGTTCGCGCGCTTTGTGCATCAAAGCCGCATGCAAATCGGCGCGGTGCACCGTCACATAAGGCGCATCGTATTTGTCTTGCATGGCCTTGCCCAAGCGCAAGCGCGACAACACAGCGCCGCTGTCCGCGCTTCGCGCCAGCAAATGCTCTGGCGCGCACAAGGTGGGTTGGAGGCTGTCCAACACGCGCCAGCGCTGCAAAATTCGAGTGACATTGGGCCCGAGTTGTATGCCTGCGCCCACTTCGCCAAACTGCGGGGCTTGCTCAAACAACTGTGCCGTCCAGCCTGCTCGCGCCATGCCCACACCGCAGGCCAAGCCTGCAATGCCCGCTCCTGCAATCAATCCGTGTTTGTCCATCGGTAGATTGTGCAATGCAAAATCCCGTTTTTTGTGCTTGAATGACTCTTTTCAGCTAACTTGTGTCTACCGCCATGAAACGCAGATCACTTCTCCAGGCCAGCGCCGCTCTCACTTTGTTGCCCAGCCTTGTGCAGGCCGAAGACAAATACCCCAGCAAACCCATTATCTGGGTCTGTCCCTACGCCGCAGGCGGTAACGCGGACAGCCGCTCGCGCCAAGTCGCCAAAGCCATGAGCGCGATTTTGGGGCAACCCATTGTGGTGGACAACAAAGCCGGCGCAGGCGGCAACATTGGCACCGAAGCCATTGTTCGCGGCAAACCCGACGGCTACACGCTGGGCATGGGCAATTTTGCGCCCTTGGCCGTCAATCAAGCTTTGTTTAAAAAAATCAACTTCGATCCGCTCACCGACTTGACGCCGATTTGCCTGATTGAGCGCGGCCCCTTGATTTTGATGGTGCGCAACGACTCGCCCTACAAATCGGTCAAAGACATCGTGGCTGCGGCCAAAGCCGCACCGGGCAAGCTGAGTTACGGCTCCGGTGGCATTGGCGGCTCGCACCACCTGAGCGCGGCGCTGTTTGAGCACGTTGCTGGCATTGACATGATCCACGCCCCCTACAAAAGCGGCTCAGCCGCTGCCACCGACTTGATGGGTGGCCAAGTGCAAATGATGTTTGAGCAAATGTACGCTGCCATGCCCTCCATACAAGGAGGGCGCATGAAGGCCTTGGCCATCACCAGCAAAAAACGCTCGCCCTTGCTGCCCGACTTGCCCACCATGGCCGAACAAGGCTATCCCGATGTGGAAGTGCTCAACTGGCAAGGCGTGGTCGGCCCCAAAGGCATGGCGCCTGGCTTGGTCAAACAACTCAACGCTGTGTGCAACCAAGCCCTGCAAATGGCTGAGGTGAAAGACAAAATCTTGAGCCAAGGCAACGAAGTCGGCGGTGGAACACCCGAACAATTTGCCGCTTTGATTGCCCGAGAAGCCCCACGCTGGGCAAAAGTTGTGAAAGACGCGAAAATGGAGGCTGAATAAGCTTTCAATACATTTCACCTATGACCACCAAAGCCCCCGAATTGCTGTTGCCCGCTGGCTCGCTCGACAAGATGCGCGCCGCCTACGACTTCGGCGCAGACGCCATTTACGCAGGGCAACCACGCTACAGTTTGCGCGCGCGCAACAACGATTTCCGCTTAGAGCAAATCGGCATCGGCATTGCCGAAGCGCACGCACGGGGCAAAAAATTCTTTGTCACCAGCAACTTGCTGCCGCACAACGACAAGGTGCGCACCTACATGCGCGACATTGAACCCGTGATCGCCATGAAACCCGACGGCATCATCATGGCCGATCCCGGCCTGATCATGATGGTGCGCGAAAAATGGCCAGAGGTGCCCATTCACATGTCGGTCCAGGCCAACACGGTCAACTGGGCAGCGGTCAAGTTTTGGCAAAAAGTGGGCGTGACGCGCATTATTTTGTCGCGTGAACTGAGCTTGGACGAAATCGAGAAAATCCGCCAAGAATGCCCCGACATGGAGTTGGAGGTGTTTGTCCACGGTGCGCTGTGCATTGCCTATTCGGGTCGCTGTTTGCTGTCGGGCTACTTCAACCGCCGCGACCCCAACCAAGGCACCTGCACCAACGCCTGCCGCTGGAACTACAGCACCCAAGAAGGCTCGGAAGAAAACGATGCCGGCGAAGTCCAGCCCATCAAAATGGAGAAAGACTTCAGCTTCGAGGCCGAACGTGAAAGCGCCGAGAAAAGCTTCTCCGCCACGGGCGATGGCCAACGCCACCCCGCTGCCGACAAGGTCTACCTGATCGAAGAAGCAGGTCGCCCCGGCCAGCTCATGCCCATCATGGAAGACGAGCACGGCACCTACATCATGAACAGCAAAGACCTGCGCGCGGTCGAGTTGGTCGAAAAACTGGTCAAGATTGGCGTCGATTCACTCAAGATCGAAGGCCGCACCAAAAGCCTGTACTACGTCAGCCGCACCGCGCAGGTGTACCGTCGCGCCATTGACGACGCGGTGGCGGGTCGCCCGTTCAACCCCGAACTCATCACCGAGTTGGAGGGTTTGTCCAACCGTGGCTACACCACGGGCTTTTTGGAACGCCGCCCTTCGCAAAGCTACCAAAACTACGAAACCGGCAGCTCTGCCGCGCACCGTAGCCAGTTTGTGGGCGAAGTCAAAACCATCCGCGACGGCTGGGCAGAGGTCGAAGCCAAAAACAAATTCTCGGTCGGCGACACGCTTGAGATCATCCATCCCAGCGGCAACCAACTGGTCAAGCTGGAGCAGATGAAAAACTTGGAGGGCCAAGAGATTTCAGTGGCCTCGGGCAGCCCCATTCGCGTGTGGATTCCATTCCCGCATGCAGATGGCGCAAACCAAGCCTTGATCTCGCGTTTGCTCTTGGCTGAAGCTTAATTTTTTATAGAAATTAAATCCCCATAGGCCAAAAGAGTTCAAAATCCGCTTTCTTTCATTCATATGCGTCAGAGAAAGCGGGCACCATGTACAAACTCTTCATCGCCAACAAAAATTACTCGTCTTGGTCACTGCGTCCTTGGGTGTTGATGAAGACGCTGGGGCTGGCATTTGAAGAGGTGTTATTGCCTTTCCAAGCTGCCCAAGCCCCGCAATTTGGCGCCGTTTCTCCCACAGGACGCGTGCCTTGCTTGCAAGACGGACAACGCTTGGTGTGGGACAGCTTGGCCATGACCGAATACTTGGCCGAGCGCCATGCAGGCGTTTGGCCGCAAGACGAAGACGCGCGCGCATTTGCCCGCTGCGCCGCAGCAGAAATGCATTCAGGCTTTGCCGCCTTGCGCAGCCACTGCGGTATGAACTGCGCCGTGCGCGTCACGCTACGCGAAGTCCCCACCAGCGTTCAGGCCGATTTGGCGCGCATCGATGCGTTATGGACGGAAGGTTTGAAGCGCTTTGGCGGGCCTTTCTTGGCGGGCAAGCGCTTCAGCGCGGCGGATGCTTTTTTTGCGCCAGTGGCTTTTCGCATTCAGACCTTTGAGTTGCAACTCTCCGAAACCAGCCAACGCTATGCGCAAAACCTGATCATGCAGCCCGCCATGATGGACTGGTACCAACAAGCCTTGGCCGAGGCTTGGCGAGATGAGCCACACGAAGCACATGCGAAAAGTGTGGCTGCTGTGTTTCACGATCTGCGTGTTGCTTAACCAGAGCGGGGCTTTATTGATTCGCGATAAACATCCGCCGCGCTTGCAGTGCTGTGTCGGCGTAATCTGAAAACACGCCGTCTACGCCTAGTTCAAAAAATAATCTGTACTCGTTGACAGGATTGTTTTCAAAATTGGCTGCCAAAAACCGCGGCTCGTTTCTGAAGGTGTAAGCATGAACCAGCAAACCCGCTTTGTGTGCGTCGGCGATGACTGTTGAGGGCTTGATGATCGCCATATCACGCTGGTCAATTTTTTGATCCCCATTGGCGTCTAGTGCTTGGCCTGCACCATTAATTTTGAGTGCTTGCCAACTTACCAAATAAGGCTTCCACGGGCCAATGCCGTCAGCAAAGGTTTTGATTTCCTTCAAACCTTGCGGGGTAAGCATGTCCGCATAGGTGCGAGGGTCGTCGGCGCGTTCAAAGTCGTAAGGTCGCGGGGCGTCGATGCTGCCGTCTGCTCGCACCGCTGTCCCGTCAAGCAAATACACCAGTTTGTTAGGTGTGATGCTGCGCAACAACTTTAAATTGGCGGATTCAAACGACTGAATAAAGACTGGCGCGTCCTTGCGCTTGAGTTTGAATTTATCCAACATAGACACCAAGGGCTGCTCCAGCGCGAGACCCAACTGTTGGTGGTAAATCGGATGCTTGGTTTCTGGATACACGCCAATCTCGCGTCCCAAAGCTTTTGATTTTTGTTCGCGCAGTGCCAAGATTTCTTCAAACGTGGGGATTTGATACACACCGTTGTAGGCCGATGCCCGGTCTGGCATGGGCTGAATGGCGCGCAAGGTTTTGATTTCAGCCAAAGTGAAGTCTGAGGCAAACCAACCCTCTTCTTCACGGCCATCGACCACGGCTTTGCGTTTGCGGTTCGCAAACTCGGGGTGGCTGGCCACATCGGTCGTTTCTTTCAAGTTGGGTTCGTGGCGGGCAATCAAGACACCGTCTTGGGTAGAAACCAAATCGGGTTCGATGAAGTCTGCGCCAGCGTCGATGGCTCTGGCGTAACCCGCCAAGGTGTGATCAGGCAAATAGCCGGGCGAGCCTCGGTGTGCAATGACCAAAGGGGCTTGGCCGTTGAGCGTGGCAAACACAGCGCCAGTTGCAGGGCTTTTACGGTCTACGTTTTTCGCCCCTGCTTTGAGCGCCTCATTCCCGACATCTTTTGCATTGACCGCAATTGAAACACTGCCCAGCGCCAGCACAGCTAACGCGACCCAAAGTTTTTGCTTGTTCACAGACCACCTCTTTCAAAAAAACATGACGCAAAGAAAATTCAGTTTGTCACACTTTTGTTTTAGAAATATGTCAGAAAATCAAAAAAAAACGGCCTTTGAAAAGGCCGATTTTCATTCAAGCTGAAACTTGAAATTAAGCAGTCACACCCTTGGCAGTGTCTGCGTATTCTTCGATTTTGTCGAAGTTCAGGTATTGGTAAATCTTGTCAGAGTCTTTGGTGACTGCGCCAATTTCTGCCAAGTACTCGGCCACGGTGGGAATGCGACCCAGCTTAGAACAGACCGCCACCAACTCGGCTGAGCCCAAGAACACGTTGGTGTTTTTGCCTAAACGGTTGGGGAAGTTGCGAGTCGAAGTGGAGATGGCTGTGCTGCCTTCTTTGATCTGCGCTTGGTTGCCCATGCACAAAGAACAGCCAGGCATTTCCATGCGTGCACCCGCACCGCCCAAAGTGGCGTAATAGCCTTCTTTGGTCAGCTCAGCGGCGTCCATTTTGGTGGGTGGAGCAATCCACAAACGCACGGGAATGTCTTTTTTGCCTTCGAGCAATTTGCCCGCAGCGCGGAAGTGACCAATGTTGGTCATGCAAGAACCAATGAAGGACTCATCAATCTTGGTGCCCGAGACTTCAGACATGAATTTCGCGTCATCCGGATCGTTGGGGCAGCAGACGATGGGTTCTTTGATGTCCGCCAAATCGATGTCAATGACGGCTGCGTACTCAGCGTCTTTGTCAGCTTCGAGCAGATTGGGCTGCGCCAACCAGGCCTCCACTTTTTCGATACGACGTTGCAAAGTGCGGGCATCGGCATAGCCGTTTGCGATCATGTTTTTCATCAACACCACGTTGGAAGTGAGGTACTCCTTGATGGGCGCTTCATTGAGCTTGATGGTGCAACCTGCGGCAGAACGTTCGGCTGAGGCGTCAGACAATTCAAACGCTTGTTCAACCTTGAGGTCTGGCAAACCTTCGATTTCCAAAATGCGGCCAGAAAACACGTTTTTCTTACCTTGTTTGGCCACGGTCAACAAGCCCGCTTTGATGGCGTAGAGCGGAATGGCGTGAACCAAGTCGCGCAATGTGACGCCGGGCTGCATTTTGCCTTTGAAACGGACCAACACGGATTCAGGCATGTCCAAAGGCATCACGCCTGTGGCCGCGCCAAATGCCACCAAACCAGAACCTGCGGGGAAGCTGATGCCGATAGGGAAACGTGTGTGGCTATCGCCGCCCGTGCCCACGGTGTCGGGCAAGAGCAAACGGTTCAACCAAGAGTGAATCACGCCGTCGCCGGGGCGCAATGCCACGCCGCCACGGTTGCTCATGAATGAGGGCAGTTCGTGGTGCATTTTCACGTCGACGGGCTTGGGATAGGCGGCTGTGTGGCAGAAGGACTGCATCACCAAATCGGCGGAGAAGCCCAAGCAGGCCAAGTCTTTCAACTCGTCGCGGGTCATGGGGCCGGTGGTGTCTTGCGAGCCAACGGTGGTCATTTTGGGTTCGCAATAAGTGCCGGGGCGAACGCCCTTGCCTTCTGGCAAACCGCAGGCGCGACCGACCATTTTTTGTGCCAGCGTGAAGCCTTTGCTGCTGTCTTTGGGGGGCAAAGGCAGGCGGAACAAGGTCGAGGCAGGCAAGCCCAAGAATTCACGGGCTTTGCCAGTGAGTGAGCGCCCAATGATCAGATTGATACGGCCACCGGCGCGCACTTCGTCCAAGAGCACATCGCTTTTGAGTTTGAACTCAGCCACGGTTGCGCCGGCTTTGGTGACTTTGCCGTCGTAGGGCAAGACTTCAATCACGTCGCCCATTTCGAGTTTGGACACATCGACTTCGATGGGCAAAGAACCTGAGTCTTCTTGCGTGTTAAAGAAAATGGGGGCAATTTTGCCGCCCAAAGTCACGCCGCCAAAACGTTTGTTGGGGACAAAAGGAATGTCTTGTCCTGTTGCCCAAATCACGCTGTTGGTAGCCGATTTGCGGCTTGAACCTGTGCCGACCACATCGCCCACATAGGCAACCAAATGGCCTTTTTTCTTCAGGTCTTCAATGAACTGCATGGGGCCGCGCTTGCCGTCTTCTTCGGGCTTGAAGGCCGCGTCGGGACGGGTGTTTTTGAGCATCGCCAAATAGTGCATGGGAATGTCAGGGCGAGTCGTGGCGTCGGGTGCGGGCGACAAGTCGTCGGTATTGGTCTCGCCCGGCACTTTGAAGACGGTCACGGTAATGGACTTAGGCACTTCGGGTCGGGTGGTGAACCACTCGGCGTCGGCCCAGCTTTGCATGACTTCTTTGGCTTTGGCGTTACCGGCTTTGCATTTTTCGGCCACGTCGTGGAAGGCGTCAAACATCAACAAGGTTTTCTTGAGGCCTTCGGCAGCCACGGCGGCGACATCGGCATGGTCGAGCAAATCGATCAAGGGCTTGACGTTGTAGCCGCCCACCATCGTGCCCAACAGCTCAGTGGCTTTGGCTTTGGAGATTAAAGAAGTGCTGACATCGCCATGCGCCACAGCCGATAAGAACGAAGCCTTGACTTTGGCTGCATCGTCCACGCCAGGCGGCACGCGGTGGGTGATGAGGTCGAGCAAAAACGCCTCTTCGCCTTTGGGTGGGTTTTTGATCAACTCGATCAAATCGGCGACTTGCTTGGCGTCCAAGGCGAGGGGCGGAATACCCAGCGCAGCGCGCTCGGCAACATGGTCACGGTAGGCTTTCAACATTGTTTTCTCCTGTCAATCAAATAAATCGGGGCTTACTTTTTGGCCAACTCGGGGGCATCAAGCAAGGACTTGGGGGGCGCGAGTTTCATAGACTCAGAAACTGCAACTTGTTCGGGGCTTTGGCAAGCATCTGCCATGCGTTGGCCGAGTTTGGCGTTCAACAACATGGATTTGTTGGGCAATTGAATCCACACCGCGCCATCTAAGTTGTCTTCGAGACGCACAGCACCGGTGGACGTAGCAACGGGGTGCATGTGGAAGGTGACTTTTTTGATTTGCACCAAAAAATCGCCCGCATGTTGCACGTCGGGCGTGACGGTGACGACTTTGCCCAATTCGCATGGCATGTAGCCAATTTGCACACCTTGTGCCCAAGCAGGCAAGGCGCAGATCAGAGCAGCGCAGCAAAGCAATTCACGCATGGGTAGCTCCTTGATGATTCTCAAAGAATATCCTGACCTCAGCGGGTAGTGTGCGCCCTGTATGGTGTGCGCGTTGAAGTACCTGCCAAAAAAACCTGTAGCTGGCACGGTCATGCAACTGGCCGTTGTGGCTGATCGGGGCCCAATGCGCCGCAATTGCCGCCAAAACAATCGTGCTGGCGATTTCGATTTCAGCCTCGTTGGGCGCAAATGCCTCCAAGATAGGCCGAATTTGCGACGGATGAATGCTCCACATGCGGGTAAAGCCAAATTCACGCGCAGCCCGCAGCGCGGCGGCTCGAATGGCTTGCACATCGCTGAACTCGGTCACCACGCAATGCGAAGGGACTTTGCCGTGGGCGTGACAGGCGCTGGCAATGGCCAACTTGGCACGCACCACCAGCGGATGGGCAAATTGCCCCAGCGGAAGGTTCACGCCATTGCCCATGCCTTCGGCTGGAATCGCGCCACCATGGGCTGAGACAAAATCCATCAAACCAAAGCTCAAGGACTGCACTCGCGGATGCGCTGCAATGTCAAAAGCGCGGTGAACTGCGGCAGGTGACTCGATGAGCACATGCAGCGGCAAGTCTTTGGCGCCTGCGTGCTTGAGGGCTTGCACGGCCTGATCGACATCGGCGACAGACTCAACCTTGGGAATCATGAGGTGGGACAAACGCGAACCGGCGCGGCCTGCGATGGTGGCCATGTCGGCTTGAAAAGCGGGATGATCGACCGGATGCACACGCACGGCCACACGGGCTTGCGGGTCTGCATCGAGAGCCAGCTCAGTCACCAGCGCGGCATGATCGGCTTCGCCGCCAACGGGCGCGCCGTCTTCGCAATCTAAGGTGACGTCAAACACGCAGGTGCCAAATTCTTGGGTCATCTCGGTTTGCAATTGCAAGCTCTTGCGCATTCGAATTTCGACGCCGCTGTAGTGGTCACACACCGGCAGCAGCGCGCCAGACGCTTGCGCGCCCAGCAACACATCGCGTGGATGCACGCCAGCCAGCCCAGTGCCTTGCGGGGTGGGGACACCCGGGGCGTGGGCTGAGGTGTTCATGCTGGCGTGGTTCCTGCTCAAAAATTACAGCAGGTGAGCGACGCCAGCTTGCTCGTCGGTGAGTTCTTTCAGGGTCTTGTCAATGCAAGCTTGGCTGAATGCGTCGATTTCCAAGCCTTCGACCACTTTGTATTGGCCGTTTTCGCAGGTGACGGGGAAGCCAAACATGACATCTTTGGGAATGCCATACCAGCCTTGCGATGGAATGCCCATGGTGACCCATTTGCCGTTGGTGCCCAAGGCCCAGTCGCGCATGTGGTCAATGGCAGCGTTGGCAGCCGATGCGGCAGAAGACAAGCCGCGTGCGTCGATGATGGCCGCGCCACGTTTGCCCACGGTGGGCAAGAACACGTTGGCATTCCATTCTTGGTCGTTGATCATGGCCTTGACCGACTCGCCTTTGATGGTGGCGAAGCGGTAGTCAGCGTACATGGTGGGCGAGTGGTTGCCCCAGACGCACAGTTTTTCGATGTCAGCCACCGCTTTGCCTGTTTTGGCGGCGATTTGCGAAGCAGCGCGGTTGTGGTCCAAACGCAGCATGGCGGTGAAGTTGCCGGGTTTCAAATCGGGCGCGGCTTTCATGGCGATGTACGCATTGGTGTTGGCGGGGTTGCCGACCACCAGCACTTTGACGTCGCGTGAGGCCACAGCATTCAAAGCTTTGCCTTGGGCGGTGAAGATGGCTCCGTTGATGGACAACAACTCAGCGCGTTCCATGCCGGGGCCGCGTGGGCGTGAACCGACCAACAATGCGTAGTCCACGTCTTTGAACGCAGTCATTGGGTCGCCGTGGGCTTCCATGCCAGCCAACAAAGGGAAGGCGCAGTCTTCGAGTTCCATCATCACGCCTTTGAGTGCTTTTTGGGCTTTCTCGTCAGGAATTTCCAACAATTGCAAGATGACAGGCTGATCTTTGCCCAACATTTCGCCGGAGGCGATGCGGAACAACAAGGCGTATCCAATTTGGCCAGCAGCGCCAGTGACGGCGACGCGAACAGGCTTTTTGCTCATGAGAAAACTCCAAAAAGTAGGTGATGAAAAGAAAACTGGCGAGAGTTTACCCTTGAAAAGCCTCGGATAAACTGTCTTATGTCTTATAGAAGATATGATGCCAGCTTGACAACGGGCTGACGTTAGCCCTTTTCACATCCTTTTTATGGACAGCAACCCTTCTTTTTCATCAACTTCCACTGACGCACAGCAAACGCCTGCTTTCAGTCCCTTGTACCAACAAATCAAGGGCTTGATCTTGCAAAGTTTGCAGTCTGGCGAATGGAAGCCCGGCGAAGCCATTCCCAGCGAGATGGACTTGGCTGCCCGCTACCGCGTGAGCCAAGGCACGGTGCGCAAAGCCATTGACGAGCTGTCCGCCGAAAACTTGGTGGTGCGCCGCCAAGGCAAAGGCACCTTCGTGGCCACCCACGCCGAGCAACACGTGCAATACCGTTTTTTGAAACTCCAGCCCGACAACGGCAGCGTGCAAAGCGAAGGCCCCGCCCAGCGCACCATCATTGACTGCAAACGCTCACGCGCCAGCGCCGATGTGGCCCGCGCCCTGAGTTTGCGCAGTGGCGACCCCGTGCTGCAAGTGCGCCGCGTGCTGTCTTTTGCCAATGTGGCTACGATTTTGGAAGATTTATGGCTGCCTGGGGCTCCCTTTAAAGGACTGACCGCAGAGCGCTTGAGCAACTACCAAGGCGCCATGTATGCCCTGTTCGAGACCGAATTTGGCGTGCGCATGGTGCGCGCCGAGGAGCGCATTCGCGCCGTCAATCCAGACGCCGAACAGGCGCAATTACTGGGCGTTGCGCCCCAATCGCCGCTGCTCAGTGTCGAACGTGTGGCCTACACTTACAACGATACGGCAATGGAACTTCGTCGTGGTTTGTATCGCACTGATACTCATCATTACCATAACGTATTAAGCTAATCCCTTGAAACCCCCATGTCAGCTTGTTGCGGTGCAATAGAATAAAAAGTTGTTTTCACATAGCAGACAAACCCGAAGAAAGACCCATCCATGACCGAGCTTGCCAAAAAGCGGCCTGAGTTCCGCAACATCAACGCGCTAACCGATCTGCCCACCTACCGACTTCCCGCCGCGGGCATCGTCTCCATCCTGCACCGCATCAGCGGCGTGGTGATGTTCTTGCTATTGCCGTTTGTGGTGTGGTTGTTTGATACCTCGGTATCGTCGGAAATCTCTTTTGCCCGATTCACCGCTGCCTTCAATGTGGGCATTGGCTTTGTGCCGGGTGTCTTGATCAAATTGGTGGCTTTGGCGCTGATTTGGGCTTATTTGCATCACATCGTCGCCGGTATTCGTCACTTGTACATGGACATGTGCCATGCCGTGACCAAAGAATTTGGCAAATCGTCTGCCGTTTTCACGCTCGTCGTGAGCTTGGGTTTGACCGCCGCTTTGGGCGCCAAACTCTTTGGCCTGTATTAATTTCCGAGGAGCAAAAAAATGTCCGTGAATTACGGTTCGAAACGCGTCGTTGTAGGCGCTCACTACGGTTTGCGCGATTGGCTGGCCCAGCGCGTGACCGCCGCTTTGATGGTGCTGTTCACCCTCATCGTGTTGGCACAAGTGCTGCTCACCAGTGGCGAGATCGGTTACGACAAATGGGCGGGTATTTTCAGCGCCCAGTGGATGAAGGCCTTGACCTTCTCCGTGTTCATTGCTTTGGCCTATCACGTATGGGTCGGTATGCGCGATGTTTGGATGGACTACATCAAGCCCGTGGGCATTCGTTTGGTTCTACAAGTTTTCACATTGGTTTGGCTGCTGTCGTGTCTCGGCTGGGCCATTCAGGTTCTCTGGAGGCTCTAAGTCATGACAGTTAAAAGCTCTATCCCACGTCGCAAATTTGATGTGGTCATCGTTGGTGCAGGCGGCTCCGGTATGCGCGCTTCATTGCAACTCGCCCGTGCGGGTTTGAATGTGGCGGTGCTCTCCAAAGTCTTCCCCACCCGCTCCCACACTGTGGCGGCGCAAGGCGGCATTGGCGCGTCTTTGGGTAATATGAACGAAGACAACTGGCATTACCACTTCTACGACACCGTCAAAGGCTCCGACTGGCTCGGCGACCAAGACGCGATTGAGTACATGTGCCGCGAAGCCCCCAAAGTCGTCTACGACTTGGAACACATGGGCATGCCGTTTGACCGCAACCCAGACGGCACAATTTACCAACGTCCTTTTGGCGGCCACACCGCCAACTACGGCGAAAAAGCCGTGGAGCGCGCTTGCGCAGCCGCTGACCGCACAGGTCATGCCATGTTGCACACGCTCTACCAACAAAACGTCAAAGCCAAAACCAACTTCTTTGTGGAGTGGATGGCACTTGATTTGATCCGCGACGCTGACGGCGACGTGGTGGGCGTGACCGCATTGGAAATGGAAACCGGCGAGCTCTACATCATGGAAGCCAAAACCGTGATGTTGGCCACCGGCGGCGCAGGCCGCATTTTCGCGGCTTCGACCAATGCCTTCATCAACACCGGTGACGGCTTGGGCATGGCTGCTCGCGCAGGCATTCCTTTGGAAGACATGGAATTCTGGCAATTCCACCCCACGGGCGTGGCCGGTGCTGGCGTGCTCTTGACCGAAGGCTGCCGTGGCGAAGGCGCGATTTTGCGCAATTGCAATGGCGAGCGCTTCATGGAGCGTTATGCCCCCGCCTACAAAGACTTGGCCCCACGCGACTACGTGTCGCGCTGCATGGACCAAGAGATCAAGGAAGGTCGCGGCTGCGGTCCCAACAAAGACTACATCAACTTGGACATGACGCACTTGGGCGCTGAGACCATCATGAAGCGTCTGCCCTCGGTGTTCGAAATTGGCCACAACTTTGCCAACGTAGACATCACCAAAGAGCCTATCCCCGTCATTCCTACCATCCACTACCAAATGGGCGGCATCCCGACCAACATCAATGGTCAAGTGGTGACACAAAACGCCAACAACGAAAGCGTAGTGGTCAACGGTTTGTACGCGGTTGGCGAATGCTCTTGCGTGTCGGTGCACGGCGCCAACCGCTTGGGCACCAACTCGCTGCTGGACTTGCTGGTGTTTGGCCGCGCTGCGGGCAACCACATTGTTGAGTTCAACAACAAGAACAAACACCACAAACCACTGCCAGACAATGCGGCTGACATGACCTTGGCGCGTTTGGCACGTTTGGACGCCAACACCAGCGGCGAATACGCACAAGACGTGGCCAACGACATTCGCAACACCATGCAGTCGCACGCCAGCGTGTTCCGCACCCAGGCTTTGATGGACGAAGGTGTCAAGCAAATCGCTGCTTTGCGCGAACGTGTGAACAACATCGGCTTGAAAGACAACTCCAAGGTGTTCAACACTGCCCGCATCGAAGCGCTGGAAGTGGAGAACTTGATCGAAGCGGCACAAGCCACCATCGTCTCGGCGGCTGCCCGCAAAGAAAGCCGTGGCGCGCACACCGTCAACGACTACGGCGACACGCCTGAGCATCCCAATGGCCGCAACGACCAAGATTGGCACAAGCACACCCTGTGGCACAAAGAAGGCAACCAGCTGACTTACAAGCCCGTGCAAATGAAGCCCTTGACTGTCGAGAGCATCAAGCTCCAGACCCGTACTTTCTAACAGGTAGACAACATGACAAAACGCACGTTTCAAATCTATCGCTACGACCCCGACACCGACGCCAAGCCCTACATGCAGACCATCGAGGTCGAATTGGACGGCAATGAGCGCATGTTGCTCGACGCCTTGATGAAGCTCAAAGCCGTGGACCCCACCATCTCCTTCCGCCGCTCTTGCCGCGAAGGCGTGTGTGGTTCCGACGCGATGAACATCAACGGCAAAAACGGCTTGGCTTGCTTGACCAATATGCGCACGCTGCCCGGCGTGATTGTGTTGAAGCCCTTGCCTGGTCTGCCTGTCATCCGCGACTTGATCGTGGACATGACCCAGTTCTTCAAGCAATACCACTCCATCAAACCCTATTTGGTCAACGACACACAAGCCCCTGAAAAAGAGCGCTTGCAGTCGCCCGAAGAACGCGACGAGTTGAACGGCTTGTACGAGTGCATTTTGTGCGCCAGTTGCTCGACCAGCTGCCCCTCGTTCTGGTGGAACCCTGACAAGTTCGTGGGCCCCGCAGGTCTGTTGCAAGCCTATCGCTTCATTGCCGATAGCCGCGACCAAGACACCGCCGGTCGTTTGGACAACTTGGAAGACCCGTATCGTCTCTTCCGTTGCCACACCATCATGAACTGCGTCGATGTTTGCCCCAAGGGTTTGAACCCCACCAAGGCCATCGGCAAGATCAAAGAACTGATGGTGCGCCGCGCCGTTTAAGGCGCAGCCCGCACAGCCAAGGAGCACCCACATGGAAGCTGACGCACCATTTCGCGACACCTCCGTGGGGGATGCGACGCTTGACGGTTTAGACGGCAATTTGCCGCTAGACGCACGCGCCCTGAGCAAACTGCATTGGCGCAGCCGACGCGGTTTGCTGGAGAACGATTTGTTCATCCAGCGTTTTTTCGAACGGCATGAATCACGCTTGACCGTGGCGCATGCGCGCGGAATGTACGCCTTGATGGATTTGTCGGACAACGATTTGCTGGACTTGCTGTTGCGCCGCAAAGAGTTGCCCGAAGGTGATCACCTACAAGAAGCACATCAAGTGCTGACGATGCTGAGACACTGAACCTAAGACAAACGCTTTTAAAAAGACACAGAGGAAAAAACCATGAAACTTGCAGATAACAAAGCCACCCTGTCGTTCAGCAACGGCAGTCCCAGCATCGAGATGCCTGTCTACAGCGGCAGCATTGGCCCCGATGTGATCGACATCCGTAAGCTCTACGGCCAAACGGGCATGTTCACCTATGACCCCGGCTTCTTGTCCACCGCCTCTTGCCAATCGGGCATCACCTACATCGACGGCGACAAAGGTGAGTTGCTCTATCGCGGCTACCCCATCGAACAACTCGCCACTCATTGCGACTACCTCGAAACCTGTTACCTCTTGCTCAAAGGCGAATTGCCCAACGCGACCCAAAAAGAAGAGTTCGTCAAAACCGTGACCAACCACACCATGGTCAACGAACAAATGCAATTCTTCTTGCGCGGTTTCCGTCGCGATGCGCACCCCATGGCTGTGTTGACCGGCTTGGTGGGCGCTTTGTCGGCCTTCTACCACGACAGCACCGACATCAACAACCCAGAGCACCGCGAAATTGCCGCAGTGCGCTTGATCGCCAAAATGCCAACCTTGGTGGCCATGGCATACAAATACAGCGTCGGCCAGCCCTACATGTACCCCAAGAACGACCTGAGCTACTCGGGCAACTTCTTGCGCATGATGTTTGGCACACCGTGCGAAGAATACAAAGTCAACCCCGTGCTCGAACGTGCGCTTGACCGCATCTTCATCTTGCACGCTGACCACGAACAAAATGCTTCCACCTCCACCGTGCGTTTGTGCGGCTCATCGGGCACCAACCCCTTTGCGGCGATTGCTGCGGGCGTGGCCTGTTTGTGGGGCCCCGCGCACGGCGGCGCCAACGAGGCTTGCTTGAACATGCTGGAAGAAATTCAAGCCATGGGCGGCGTCTCCAAAGTGGGCGAGTTCATGGAAAAAGTGAAAGACAAAAACTCCGGCGTCAAGCTGATGGGTTTTGGTCACCGCGTGTACAAAAACTACGACCCACGCGCCAAGTTGATGCAAGAAACTTGCGACGAAGTGCTCAAAGAACTGGGCTTGGAAAACGACCCCTTGTTCAAACTCGCCAAAGCCTTGGAAAAAATCGCGCTGGAAGACGACTACTTTGTGCAGCGCAAGCTCTACCCCAACGTGGACTTCTACTCCGGCATCGTGCAACGCGCCATCGGCATTCCTGTGAACTTGTTCACCGGCATCTTCGCCTTGGCACGCACCGTGGGCTGGATTGCACAGTTGAACGAAATGATCAGCGACCCCGAATACAAAATCGGCCGTCCCCGTCAGTTGTTCACAGGCTCTGAGCACCGCGTGGCTCAGCCTTTGGCCAAACGCAAGTAAGCGTCATGCGCTTTATTGCCAGCGACGCCGAGTTGCTGGCTCTCCTTGCCCCAAACACTCAGCCCTGCCACTGTGCGCTCAAGCACTGTGCAGGCTGGGAGTCGGTGAACGACACCGTGTGGCCCGCGCAGGCCATGCAAAAGCTCGCCACGCTGCGCGATCCTGCGCTGGATGAGCCCACCTTTGAAGAACACCACCCCAACGGCACACGCTACGATTCTGCTGATGCGCCGGTGTCGGTGAAGCATTTTCCGTATAACCGGTGTGAGGTATTTGCCTGCGGCAAGTGCCAGCAAACTGTGCTGCGATACACAGAATTTGGCGGTTATTATATTGATAACAGAGTAAGATTAATTAATATTTAATTTCTCATAAGTAGACGACTTGTTTACAGTAGGTTTGCATTCCTGCCGTAACATTTTCAAAATGAGA
>CAILCI010000013.1 GCA_903832625.1 uncultured Burkholderiales bacterium
GGGCGAATGCACGGTGCACGCAAAGCGATGAAAAAAGCCGCTTTGCAGGCAACCGTTTTCAAACAACTGGCGCACGTATTCGAGCGCGTCCACCGTGTCTTGCAGGGTTTGGGTGGGAAAACCGTACATCAAATACGCATGCACCAAAATGCCGGCGTCGGCAAAGCCTTTGGTGACGCGCGCCACTTGATCGACCGAAACGCCTTTTTTCATCAAGGCCAGCAAGCGGTCGGAGGCCACTTCCAGTCCGCCTGACATGGCAATGCAGCCGCTTTGCGCGAGCAACTCGGCCAGCTCGGGCGTGAAGGTTTTTTCAAACCGGATATTGCCCCACCACGAAATTTGCACTTGGCGGCGCAGCAGTTCTTCGGCCAAGGCTTTGAGGGCTTTGGGCGGCGCGGCTTCGTCCACGAAATGGAAACCGGTTTGCCCCGTCTCGGCCACGATGGCTTCGATGCGATCGACCAATTGGCTGGCGGTGGCGGTTTCGTAGCGGCTGATGTAGTCCAAGCTGACATCGCAAAAACTGCATTTTTTCCAATAGCAACCGTGGGCGATGGTGAGCTTGTTCCAGCGCCCGTCGCTCCACAAACGGTGCATGGGGTTGAGCATGTCCAGCAGCGACAAATAGTGGTGAATCGGCAATCCGTCCCACGTCGGTGTGCCCACATCTTCAAACGCCACGTCGGGTTCAGGCCAATTCATGTAGCGCACTTCGCCCGCTTCGTCGCGCACAAAGCAGCGCACCAAACGCTGTGCGCTGCGTTGGCCGCGCACATGTTCGAGCAAAGCCAGCACCGGACGCTCGCCTGCGTCGAGGGTGACAAAGTGCACAAAGTCAAACAAACGCGGCTCTTTGAGCTGGCGCAACTCGGTGTTGACAAAGCCGCCGCCCATGCCAATCTTGATGTCCGGAAAATGCGCCCGAATGGTTTGCGCCATGCGCAGCGCGGCATACATCGCGCCTGGAAACGGCACCGACAGCAACACCAGTTGCGGTTGGTGTTCACGCACGCAGGCCAATGTGAGTTGTTGCAATACCTCGTCCACCCAGGTGGTGGGTGCGGCCAAGGCTTGCGCCAGCGGGTCAAAACTGGCTTGGCTGCTGGCCAGCGATTCGCCGTAGCGCACAAACTCAAAACGCGGATCGACTGCGTCGCGCAGCACATCGGCCAAGTCGTTGAGGTAGAGCGTGGCCAGATGACGGGCGCGGTCGGTTTGTCCCAAAGCGCCAAACGCCCAAGCGAGGGAATCGCCGCTGTCGTCCAAATCGTCGTAAGCGTCCAGCGATGCAAAACGCGGCCCTTCGGGCAAAAAACCACGGCTGGCAATGCGGTGACTCAGGGTGGAGTCGCGGCCTTGTAAAAACGCAATCGTGGGCGCAATGGTGTGGCGGTAGTCGTCGAAAAAATCTAAAAACACATTCACGCAAGCTGAGCGCTGCGCTTCTGGCATGGCCAAAGCGCGGGCACGCACTTCGTCCAAACCTTGGGGCGTGAAGACGTGCAACACCAATTGCAGCGCCAAATCGGCCTGCACGGCGTCCACGCCTTGGCTGCGCAAAAAACCCGTCAAGTAAGCGGTTGACGGGTATGGGGTGTTGAGCTGCGTCATCGGCGGGATGAGGCTCAACACGCGCAAAGAAGTGTGCATATTTATGCGCGCATGATTAAGCAGGCAAATAGCCCTCGACCGACAAATAGCGCTCGCCCGTGTCGTAGTTAAAGCCCAACACCGTCGCGCCTGCGGCAATCTCGGGCAATTTTTGCGCGATGGCGGCCAGCGTTGCACCAGACGAAATGCCCACCAACAGGCCTTCTTCGCGGGCGCTGCGGCGACCCATCTCGCGTGCGGCTTCGGCTTCGACTTGAATCACGCCGTCAAGCAGCGTGGTGTCTAAGTTCTTGGGAATAAACCCAGCGCCAATGCCTTGAATGGGGTGAGGTGCGGGCGCGCCGCCTGAAATCACGGGTGAGGCCGTGGGCTCCACCGCATACACCTTGAGTTGTGGCCATTTGGCTTTGAGCACTTTGGCCGTTCCTGTCAAATGCCCGCCAGTGCCGACGCCGGTGATGAGCACATCCACGCCGTTGGGAAAGTCGGCCAAGATTTCTTGCGCCGTGGTGCGCACATGCACATCGATGTTGGCGGGGTTTTCAAACTGCTGCGGAATCCAGGCGCCCGGTGTTTGCGCGGCGAGTTCTTCGGCGCGGGTGATGGCGCCTTTCATGCCCTTTTCGCGTGGCGTCAAATCGAAGCTCGCGCCATAGGCCAGCATGAGGCGGCGGCGTTCAATCGACATGCTGTCGGGCATGACCAACACCAGCTTGTAGCCCTTGACCGCAGCCACCATGGCCAAGCCCACGCCGGTGTTGCCCGAAGTGGGTTCAATGATGGTGCCGCCGGGTTTGAGCGCGCCCGAAGCCTCAGCCGCTTCCACCATGGCCAAAGCAATGCGGTCTTTGATGGAGCCGCCGGGGTTGCTGCGCTCGGACTTGATCCACACCTGATGCGTGTTACCAAACAAGCGGTTGATGCGAATGTGAGGCGTGTGGCCGATGGTTTCTAAGACGTTGTGAGCTTTCATGGGTGTCTCCTCGAAGTGGGTTGGCAAAAAGCGAAAAAAGACAAAAAACCAATTGTGTCAGGTTAGCCGAGCAAGAGCTGACGCGCGACGGCTTCGGCTACCTTGATGCCATCCACGCCCGCCGACAAAATGCCGCCCGCGTAGCCCGCACCTTCACCCGCTGGGTAGAGGCCGGCCAAGGTCGGGCTTTGCAGCGTGGTGTCATCGCGGTCGATGCGCAATGGCGAGGAGGTGCGGGTTTCAACGCCGGTCATCACTGCATCGTGCATGTCAAAGCCTTTGATTTTGCGGCCAAACACCGGAATGGCTTCGCGCATGGCGGCAATGGCGTAGTCGGGCAAGGCCGCATCCAGTTGCGTCAAATGCACGCCGGGCTTGTAAGACGGCTGCACCGCGCCCAAGGTCGTGGAGGGGCGTTGCGCCAAAAAGTCGCCCACCAACTGCGCGGGCGCTTCGTAGCTGCTGCCGCCCATCACATAGGCATTCGATTCAAGCTGGCGCTGCAACACCAAGCCCGCCAGCGGATGAAAACCGTCCAAGGTGTCGCGTGTGTCGTGGCGCACCGTGTTGCTTGTGTCTTGGCCGAGCGCGGCTTCGAAAGCGGCTGGGTCGCTTGGGTAATCGCGTGGGTCTATGCCCACCACCAAGCCCGCGTTGGCATTGCGTTCGTTGCGTGAATATTGGCTCATGCCGTTGGTCACCACGCGCCCGATTTCGCTGGTCGCCGCCACCACCGTGCCGCCTGGACACATGCAAAAACTGTAGACCGCACGGCCATTGGCGGCGTGGTGCACCAGTTTGTAATCGGCTGCGCCCAACAAGCTGTGCCCCGCGTGTTGACCCCAACGGGCTTGGTCAATCACGCTTTGCGGATGCTCAATCCGCACACCCACAGAAAAAGGCTTGGCCTGCATCGCCACCGCATGGCGGTGCAGCATGACAAAGGTATCGCGCGCGCTGTGTCCCAAGGCCAGCACGGCTGCTGATGTGGGCAATTCGTAGGTCTGTTGTGTCGCCAAATCGAGCACCAACAAGGCTTGCAGGCTGCGTGCTGGGGATGCGGCGTCATAGCGCACATCGACCACGCGCTGCTCAAACCGCACCTCGCCACCCAAGCGGATGATTTCTTCGCGCAATCCCTCCACCACCTTGACCAGCTTGAACGTGCCAATGTGCGGATGCGCGGCAAACAAAATGTCTTCGGGCGCACCAAAGCGCACAAATTCGTCCAGCACTTTGCGTCCCAAGTAGCGCGGGTCTTTGATTTGGCTGTAGAGCTTGCCGTCTGAGAATGTGCCTGCGCCGCCTTCGCCAAATTGCACATTGCTCTCGGGATGGAGGGTTTTTTTGCGCCACAAACCCCAAGTGTCTTTGGTGCGTTGGCGCACTGTCGTGCCGCGTTCGATGACGATGGGTTTCAAGCCCATTTGCGCCAAGCTCAAGGCTGCAAACATGCCGCAAGGGCCAAAGCCAATCACCACGGGGCGTTGACCTCTGTTGTGGCCCCAATCGGCAGGCGCGTGGGCGCTGGGTTTCCACGCCATGTGCGGTGTGGCTTGAATATGAGAATGTGCAGCGAATTTTGCGAGTAGCGCGGTTTCTTGCGAGGGGTCAGCCAGCGCAACATCGACGATGTAGACCACCAACAGGTTTTTCTTGCGGGCATCAAAACTGCGCTTGAACACGCTCAATTGCGCAATGTCTTGTGTGGCCACACCCAAGGCACTGGCGGCGAGTTGTTGCAAGGCCTCAATGGGATGCGGCGGGAGTTGGCGGTCGGCCTCGGTTTCGGCGGGCGCATCGGCGGCGCGGCGTTCTTCAAACGCGAC
>CAILCI010000014.1 GCA_903832625.1 uncultured Burkholderiales bacterium
ATCGCCGAGCTCAAACGCTTCATCACTGAATTGCTTGCAATCCAACACTCTCGCCTGCTGCGCGGTGTGCGCGCGGAGCGACTTTGCGAGCAAAGCGAGTCGGAGCCCGTGCTCACACACCGCGCAGCAGGCGAGCGAGCACCAGCAAAATTCAAACCCCAAGCATCAGTCGTAAGTTTTGCACAGCCGCGCCCGAAGCGCCTTTGCCCAAGTTGTCCAATCGCGCCATCAACACGGCGTGGCCATGCGTTTCGTTGGCAAACACGCGAATCTCCAGCAAATTGGTGTCATTCAAGGCCGTGGCGTCCAGCTTGCCGTTGTCCGTTGCGGGCAGCACATGCACGCAACTTTCTTCAGCTTGCGCGTAATGTTTGAGCAACGCATCGTGCAAATCCGCAGCTTTGGGTTTACCGGGTAAGGTCTCCAAATGCAGCGGCACTTGCACCAACATGCCTTGGCGGAAATTGCTCACCGACGGCACAAAAATGGGGCGGCGCGTTAAACCCGTGTTGGCCATGATTTCGGGCAAATGCTTGTGCTCCAAGCCCAAGGCATAGGCTTCAAACAACGGCGCGCGACCGGCTTCGTAGTCTTCAATCATGCTGCGACCACCGCCAGAGTAACCACTTACTGACGGCAAAGACAGCGGAAAATCTTGAGGTATCAAACCGGCCTGCACCAAAGGGCGCAGCAATGCAATGGCACCTGTGGCGTAGCAACCGGGGTTGGCAACGCGCTTGGCGTTTTGCACCGCTTTGCGCTGCCCAGCGGCGAGTTCAGGAAAACCGTAAACCCAGCCAGATGCCACGCGGTGTGCGGTCGAGGCGTCGATGATTTTGGGTTGGCACTCGCCAAAGCTGTCAATCATGGCCACCGATTCGCGGGCTGCGTCGTCGTGCAGGCACAACACCACCAAATCCACTTGGTACATCAAATCGCGCTTGGCCTGCGGGTCTTTGCGTTTGGCGGGGTCGATGCTGACGACCTCCACCTCGGGCATGAGCGCCAAGCGCTCACGAATTTGCAGTCCTGTGGTGCCGGCTTCGCCGTCTATGAAAACCTTGGGCATGTCAGTGGGCTGCTGTAAGGCAGCTACAAGTTTGTGAGAGTCACACATGATACAGTTCTAAGGTTTAGTTCATGGCACGCCGCACATTAGGCGGCTGCTTTGTGCCGTACCCCGTTCATTTATTTCAGAAGAGAGATCTCATGAAGATTCACGAGTACCAAGGCAAGGAAATCTTGCGTCAATTTGGTGTGCCCGTACCGCGTGGCATTCCCGCCTTTACGGTTCAAGAGGCAGTCGAAGCTGCTCAAAAATTGGGCGGCCCCGTGTGGGTGGTGAAAGCCCAAATTCACGCAGGCGGTCGCGGCAAAGGTGGCGGCGTGAAAGTGGCCAAGAGCATTGACGATGTCAAACGCATCGCAGGCGAAATTTTGGGCATGCAGCTCAAAACCCACCAAACTGGCCCCGAAGGCCAAAAGGTGCGTCGCCTCTACATCGAAGACGGCGCGGACATCAAAAAAGAATACTACGCCTCCCTCGTGACCGACCGTGCCAGCCAAAAAGTGGCTTTCATCGCTTCCAGCGAAGGCGGCATGGACATTGAAGAAGTGGCGCACAGCACGCCCGAAAAAATCGTCACCGAACTGATCGATCCCTTGAGCGGCTTGGGTCAAGCGCAAGCTTTGAAGATCGCCAATGCCGTGGGCTTGACAGGCGACTCCGCGGCCCAAGCCGCTGATGTGTTCCAAAAGCTCTACAAGTGCTACATGGACACCGATGCGTCTTTGGTCGAAATCAACCCCTTGAACTGCGACAGCAAAGGCAACATCATGGCCTTGGATGCGAAGTTCAACTTCGACGCCAATGCCTTGTTCCGTCACCCCGAAATCGTGGCTTACCGCGATTTGGACGAAGAAGACCCCGCCGAAGTCGAAGCCTCTAAATTCGACCTGGCCTACATCAGCTTGGACGGCAACATTGGTTGCTTGGTCAACGGTGCTGGCTTGGCGATGGCGACGATGGACACCATCAAATTATTCGGCGGCGAGCCTGCCAACTTCTTGGACGTGGGCGGCGGCGCAACGGCTGAGAAAGTCACCGAAGCTTTCAAAATCATGTTGAAAAACCCACATGTCAAAGGCATCTTGGTCAACATCTTTGGCGGCATCATGAAGTGCGACACCATTGCCAGCGGCGTCATCACGGCTTGTAAAGCTGTGAACCTGTCCGTGCCACTGGTGGTGCGCATGAAAGGTACCAACGAAGAGTTGGGCAAAAAACTGTTGGCCGAATCGGGCTTGCCCATCATCGCCGCAGACACGATGGCCGAAGCTGCGACAAAAATTGTCGCCGCCGTGAAGTGATAAGGACTAGGAACGAATATGTCGATTTACATCAATAAAGACACCAAGGTCATCACCCAAGGTATCACCGGCAAAACCGGTCAATTCCACACTGAAAAGTGCATCGAATACGCCAACGGTAAAAACTGTTTCGTCGCAGGCGTGAACCCCAAAAAAGCGGGCGAGAAAATTTTTGACGTGCCAATTTTTGCCTCTGTCAAAGAAGCCGCGCACAACACCGGCGCAACCGTGTCAGTCATCTACGTGCCACCCGCAGGCGCTGCTGCCGCGATTTGGGAAGCTGTCGAAGCTGACCTCGACTTGGCAATTTGCATTACCGAAGGCATTCCTGTCAAAGACATGCTCGAAGTGCGCAACAAAATGAAAGCCAAAGAAGCGGCTGGCGGTAAAAAGACGTTGCTCTTAGGCCCCAACTGTCCCGGCCTCATCACGCCTGACGAAATCAAGATCGGCATCATGCCCGGCCACATCCACCGCAAAGGCCGCATCGGCGTGGTGTCACGTTCTGGCACGTTGACCTATGAAGCCGTGGCCATGTTGACCGAAGTGGGCTTGGGTCAGTCGAGCGCTGTCGGCATTGGTGGCGACCCCATCAACGGCTTGAAGCACATCGATGTGATGAAAGCGTTCAATGACGATCCCGACACCGACGCCGTCATCATGATTGGCGAAATTGGCGGCCCCGACGAAGCCGAAGCCGCGCAATGGTGCAAAGCCAATATGAAAAAACCCATCGTCGGCTTCATCGCTGGCGTGACTGCACCTCCCGGCAAACGCATGGGTCACGCAGGGGCTTTGATTTCTGGTGGCGCGGACACTGCGGACGCGAAATTGGCGATCATGGAAGAGTGCGGCTTCATCGTCACACGCAATCCTTCCGAACTCGGCAAACTTCTCAAAGCGCAATTGAAGTAATTTTTTTGCGATAGCGAAAGCCCCAACGAGCCTGCTGAGTCAGGCTCGTTACACTTTGGGCTCGCGAAAAGTACAACCACGGAGCCGAGATGGAATATTTGCAAAGTTTTCAGTCCCCTGAATTTTGGTGGGGACTGCTCAAGATCATTTGGATCAACATTCTTTTGTCCGGCGACAACGCCGTGGTGATTGCCTTAGCAGCGCGAGGCTTGCCTGCGCATCAACAAAAACGAGCAATTGTGTTTGGCTCAGGCGCTGCGGTTGTCTTGCGCGTGATTTTGACGGTGATTGCCGCTTGGTTGCTGGAGTTGGAAGGTCTGCAAATCGTCGGTGGCTTGCTGCTGCTGTGGATTGGCGCGCAACTCTTGGCCGACGAAGAAGAAGAGGACGGCGAAGCCAAAGAATACGCCAGCTTGATGGCCGCTGTTCGCACCATTTTGATTGCCGATTTGGTGATGAGTTTGGACAACGTGATTGGTGTGGCCGCAGCCGCACAAGGCAATCAACTGTTGTTGATTTTGGGCTTGGCCATCAGCATTCCCCTGGTTGTGTTTGGCAGCTCCATGATGATCAAGTTGATGGACCGATTTCCCGTCATCATTGTGCTGGGCGCAGGCTTGATCGGCTGGGTCGGCGGCGAAACCATTGCCAACGACGTGCTGCTGCAAACCGTCGTGCAAGATAACGAATGGGCCCGCACCGCATTTGCGGCGGCTGGTGCAGCATTGGTGATTGCCTGGGGACGCTGGATGGAGCGCAAGAGCGCCGAATAAGCCGAGGTTCTTGCAAACTCATTTGTCGTAGATCACGAAAACAGCGAGCGGTGGCTTTCATCGCTCGCTTTTTTTTGGACAATCGATACAGCAGGGGCAAGTGCGCGACGCACACAATCCACACCCCGCATCGCATGTCTTTGGAAGGAATTTATATGCAACGCAAAACCCAACACGGGTTCACTCTGATCGAACTGATGGTTGTTCTGGCCATCATCGGCGTCTTGGCTTCTTTGGCCTTGCCCGCTTACCAAAGCTATGTGGTGCGCTCCCGCGTGAGCGAAGGTTTGGTTTTGGCCACCACCGCCAAAAACACCGTGCTCGAAGTGGTCAACAACGGCAATGCCACGGGCACCAATGGCTTCAAGGCCGATTACGTCTCGCCCGGCGCGACCAAAAACATCAGCAGCATCGACATTGCGCCAACGACAGGCGTGATCACCATCACCACCAGCGCAGCGGCGGGCAATGGCACTTTGCTGCTCGTGCCTTATACGCAAACAGGCACCAGCGTGTCGGCGCTCTCTGCTACATCGAGCACGGCCAGCAACAGCGCTGTGCAATGGAAATGCTTGGCCAAAAGTGCAGCCACTTTTGCCGGTGTGACAGCGCCAGACAACGCACTCGACGCCAACCTCGCACCCAGCGAATGCAAATAATCTGCGCTTAAACCCAATCCAAGGCGCTTGATGTAAGCGCCTTTTTTTCGCCCCGCGCGAGTCAGAGACAATAGCAAGATGAATCGATTTGGCCTGATTTTTTGGCACCGCAATGTCATGCTTGTGGTAAGTCTGGTGCTGCCTTGGCTCAACCCGTTTGCAAGCAGTCCATCCACAGCCGTCATTCCCTTGCTTGTGAGCTGGATGATGGCCTGCTGCGCTGTGTTGGCGATGAGCGAGGAATATTGCTCGCCAAACCAAATTCCAAAGCTCGAAAAATGGCTAGGGCTGCTTTGGCTTTGTGCCTTAGGCGTTTCTTTGTATGCGGTACCACCTGTCATAGACCGCGCTGCGACGCTGGGCTTGCTGGGCGCACTGGCTGCCATTGGTTTGATGGTTGCCGTTGGCCGTCGCATTGCTGAGCCGCACAGCGGCTTGTGGCCTTATGTGGCGGCGGCTTGGCTGTTGGCCGCACTTATCAATGCGGCGCTGGGGGTATTGCAGTATTTGGATTTGGCGCAGAGCCTATCGCCTTGGGTGAATCAGCCGTTCAAGGGCGACGCCTTTGGCAACTTGCGCCAGCGCAATCAGTTTGCCAGCTTGACTTGCATAGGCTGGGTTGCGCTGTGGTGCTGGGTCGTTCGGGAACAACCCACGATCCAGCAGCGACGCCTCTACCAAATCCTTGTTGGGTTGAGCATGTCCTTATTGGCTGTGGGTGCAGCTTGCTCTATGTCGCGCACAGGTGCCATTGAGTGGCTCGTCGTGCCCTGTTTTGCATTGATGTGGCTGATCCAAGAACGCCGATCAGGGCGCACACACAGCGCACAGCTTTGGTTGCTGTGCATTGCGGCGCCTGTGTCCGTGGTCGTCGCCTCTGTGGTGATGCCTGTGTTGTCTTTGTGGATTACGGGTGATTGGGGAGCGAGTTTGGTGTTGCGTGTCACGGGTCAAGCACAAAGCTACGCCATGTGTGCGAGCCGCCATGTGTTGTGGTCTAACGTCTTGAGCATGATTGCGCAGCAACCTTGGTTGGGCTGGGGTTGGGCGGAAACTGATTTCGCTCACTTCATGACTCTTTATTCCGATGCTCGGTTTTGCGACATGCTCGACAACGCGCATGACCTGCCCTTGCATTTGGCGCTTGAGTTTGGGCTGATTTTCGCTGCTCTGAGCTTGTTGTTTGCTTTGGCTTGGATTTGGCGACGCCAAGCTTGGCGCGAGACCCTGCCTGAACGACTGATGGCTTGGGGCGTCTTAGCGGTGTTGTTAATTCACAGCTTATTGGAATATCCGCTTTGGTATGGGCCTTTTCAAATGGCGCTGGGGCTGTGCATTGGATTACTTTGGCAGCGCCCTCAGCATACTGATCTCAAGCCTGTCGTTTCGCGTCAACCTGTTTTACTTTTGTCGTTGGCCTGCGGCTTATTCTTGGCGTGTTTATACACAGCCTGGGACTTCAACCGAGTGGGGCAAATCTACAAAGCACCCCAAATGCGCGACCCAGCATTCAGCGGTGATCCTTTGGGATATGCCAAGAAATCTTGGATTTTCAAAAACCAAGCCGATTTTGCTGAACTCACTTTGCTCACCGTCACCCCTGATAATGCACAACATGTCTACGACCTTGCCACAGGGCTGATGCACTACTCACCCGAAGATCGGGTTGTGCAACGCCTCATACAAGCCGCTGATTTCTTAGGCAAAACCGATGAAGCGCAACAATTGCGCCAACGATTACAAGCCGCTCAAGACAGCCTGAAACAAGTTCATCCCTAAGCTCTATGCGCAAAACCATCTCCGCAGTGCTCATCACCCACAACGAGGCTGAGAATTTGCCCGATTGCTTGGCGTCCTTGCAAGACTGGGTGGACGAAATTGTGGTGGTCGACAACCACAGCAGCGACGACACAGTGCGCATTGCGCAGCAGCATGGCGCCAAAGTTTTGCAAACTCCCGATTGGCCTGGTTTTGGTGTTCAAAAAAATCGCGCGCTTGATTTAGCGACTTGCGACTGGGTGCTTTCCATCGACGCCGACGAGCGCGTCACACCTGAGTTGATGGCAGAAATTCAATCCATCCTAGCCACCGAGCCCATGCTCAAGGCCTATGAAATACCTCGTCTGTCTTGGTACTGCGGCAAGTTCATACGCCATGCGGGCTGGCGCCCAGATTTTGTGTTGCGCCTGTTTGAGCGCGGCAGTGCACGTTTTAGCGATGACTTGGTCCATGAGCGGGTTGTACCCACGGGCAAAGTAGGACAGCTCAAACACGCGTTGTTGCACTACAGCTACCGCAATTTTTCTCAGGTCTTGCACAAAGTCAATGCCTACTCTAGCGCTTCTGCTCAGCAAGCATTCGCCAGTGGCAAACGCTCGTCCGTGGCAGGTGCTATGGGCCACGGCGCTTGGGCTTTTTTCAGAACCTATGTGTTACGCGCAGGCTTTTTAGACGGCTCACATGGCTTGGCTTTGTCTATTTCTAATGCGCAGACGAGTTATTACAAATATCTCAAACTCTGGCAAATGGCTCAAGATTTAGACAAACACTGATATTTTTTATTTCGCATCTTTGATGGCTGACAACACCAATGCTCCGCCTGTCAATGAGCCATATTCCCACGGTTGCTGCCTGCCGCCTGTGTTTTTGAGTACATCTTCGCGCACCTTGCGCAACACGACTGCAATGTCTTCTGGGTCACCCAAATGAGCCAACAGAGCCGAAGTGAAGGGTGAGTTTTTGCCATCGCCATCTTGAGCGACTTGCCCGTCTTTGGTGGAATAAGAAATCAGCGTGCCCTCGGACACATTGATGGGGGCGAGCCCGCGGGTCACACTTCGGCTGGCAGTTTGCATGAGCGGGTTATCGCGGCAAGCATCCAAAAACACCAATTTGGTTTTGCCAGGCAAATACTGCTCAACCACAGAATTCAATGAAACCCCTTGCAGTGGCACTTGTGACAGGTCGCTGAGGTTGATGTCTACGGGCAGCATGTAATTTGTGCCAGAAATCTGAACGCCGTGTCCGGCATAAAACAGCAAAGTGATGTCAGCACTGGCCGCCGTTCTTGAAAACTGTGCCAGCGTCGTGACGAGTTTGTTGCGATCCACATCCAGGGCTTCCGTCACGTTGAACCCCAGGCCTCTGAGTTTGGCCGACATGGCTTTGGCGTCGTTGGTGGGGTTGCTCAGCTTTGCACTGCCGCCATAGGAAGAGTTACCGATGATCAAAGCATGTGTGTTGAGCGCACGGCCATAAGTGACCTGGGCTTTGCCCGTGCTCGCCAATTGCAGTTCTAACTCCTGTTGGCGTCGTTTAGCAGCATCCGCTTCGGCTTTGAATTTTGCGGTTTCAATCTCGACACGTTTGGCTTGCTCACTGAGCGCCTGTTCTTGTGCCAAACGCTGATCTTCCAAGCGTTTGCGCAATGCCTCGTTTTCATCGCGGTACGAAATTTGTTCGACTTGATTTTTGTCAACCGTCACCGCACTTTGCTGGGCGAGGACTTGCATTTTGGGAACGGCCACATCGATGGACGCTATGCGAGCGGGTTGATTTGTAGCGTTTTCTTGAGAAGACACGCCCGCAACCTGGGCGCCTGCCGATTGAACGCGAATGGTTTTGATACCAAACTGCCCGGCCTCTGTCACAAAAAACTCGGGCTTGAGCGCCAAGCTGCTGGATGAGGTCAAGGCATCACGGCGTATTTGTTGCGGCACGTCTTTGAATTGATATTTCTCAGGCGCCCCTTTGTCAACCGACACATCCATCAACAGCACGCCTCGCTCTTGGTCAAAGCTGACATTTTGCGCAGAGAGCGTCAGATTCAGAGCTTGTAGACCTTTGGTCAGCAACTCTTTTTTCTTGATTGCCAATTGTTTTTCTTTTTCTGCACGCGCTTGTGCAAGACGCTGAATTTCATAGTTGCGCTTGCTGACTTTGGCTTTGTAGTCTGACTGAATACGCTCAATTTCTCGTTGACGTTCGTAGCGTGAAGATGTAATTCTGTCTTCAAATTCTTTGTTGGTTTCCCATCTTTCTTGAGCCAACTTGAGTGCTGGGGGATATTCTGGTGGTGGAATTTCAGCTAAATTTGGCGTGACGCCATCTTCCAACCATTGCTTGAGCACGTTATTGAGCGCCGTATTGACGCGACTCGTCCAATCTGTTGCATCGTTGAGTCGCTTGAACTCTGTTGCAAATATTTGAGCTTCGGTATCGACTTGTTCGGGTTTTGCGACAAGGGGGGCATTGCCTTGCGTTATTTGCATAGCCATGTACTTGGGCAGCAAAACCCGGCCGTTATCAATCACCACCTCACATTCGCAACCCTTGGGACAGCTGCCCAATGCAATTTCAGCTGAGAGTTTCTTCTGATCGCCTCTGGGGTTTGAATTGGTGCCAATGGCCACGTAGGCGCAATTGTTGGCTGACGCCACAGAATAGTAGGTTGCGGTTTTCGCAACCTCCACGATTTCACGATTCCACGCCTTGTCTACATATTTGGCGACGGGAAGATCAGTCAGACAACCCTTCTCACCATCAGGATAGGTTGTTTTTAATGAGAAAAAACAGCTTTGGGCATAGCTTTGCCCCAAGCTGATCACCAATAAAAGGACAACAAAAATTGATCTAATTGATAGCATTGCCAAATCCTAAGCATTTTTATCATTTTACGGATTTCTGGCAATTGCTGTTATTTACCGACTTGCGACAAAACTCCCCGATTTGCCACCGTGTTTTTCCAGCAGACGCACATCTGTCATCACCATGCCGCGATCGACGGCTTTGCACATGTCATAAATGGTCAGCAAGGCCACTTGCACCGCGGTCAGGGCCTCCATCTCGACGCCGGTTTGGCCAACGGTTTCTACCGTAGCGGTGCATTGGACAGCGCTGTTGACGGCGTCTAGCTCAAACTCTACCGCCACGCGGGTCAGCGCCAGCGGGTGGCACAAAGGAATGAGGTCACTGGTTTTTTTGGCGGCTTGAATGCCGGCGATGCGCGCAATGCCAATGACATCGCCTTTTTTAGCGCTTGCGCTGGCTATCAACGCGAAAGTTTCGGGCTTCATCACAATGCGCCCCTGCGCAACGCCCGTGCGATGGGTGTGCGATTTGCTGCCAACATCGACCATGTGCGCCTGGCCTTGGCCATCAAAGTGCGTGAGTGAGGACATACGAAATTTACAACGGGTTAATATCAGAGCAGCATCATACGACTCATGGACGGACCTGCAGAATGAAGCGCTGTCGCCTTGCGCGCTGGAATATTTTCAAATCTCGGCCAGCGGGTCTGGCTTTGCTGTGCTTGAGCCTTGTTTTGCCCAGTCCTGTCTTGCTGGCCCAAGTTGCGCCCAATCGGTTGCCCAATTTAGGCGACGGAGCTGAAATGAACTTTGGCAGCGAGCGGCGAATTGGCGACTCCATCGCCCGCGAAATCTACCAAGACCCCGACTACATTGACGACCCCGTTCTGCAAGAGTATGTGGAATCGGTTTGGCACACTTTGCTGAACTCATCCCGTCAACGTGGTGAGTTGCTCAGCGATCAAGAGCAGGCCTTTGCTTGGCAAGTCATGCTCATTCGCGACCGCAGCATCAACGCGTTTGCGCTGCCCGGTGGTTATATGGGCATTCACTTGGGGCTGATTGCTGCCGTCACCAGTACCGATGAAATGGCTTCTGTGTTGGCACACGAGCTGACCCACATCACCCAACGCCACATCGCCCGCTCTATTGGGCAACAAAGCCGCCAAAGCCCTTTGATGATCGGCGCCATGATTGCTGGCGCCTTGGTCGCTACCCGCGCTGGCGGCAGCCTCAATGC
>CAILCI010000015.1 GCA_903832625.1 uncultured Burkholderiales bacterium
GACCTCAGCGTTTACCCCATGCGTATAAGCCGCAAGCAATTGCACGCTCTGCGGCACAACAATTCTGACAAAGATAAATTAATTTTGGAGTTTTTCTATGCGCGCTCGTCGTTGGTTGTTTGGGGTCACGTTGGCTGCTGCTGCGTGGGGGGTGTTGCCGTTGGCACAAGCACAAACGGCGTCTTCTGCCAATGCGTGGCCGAACAAACAAGTTATCCGCTTGGTGGCTGTGTTTCCAGCGGGCGGCTCGGTGGACCAAGTGGCGCGAATATTGCAAATTCCCTTGCAGCAACGCTTGGGGCAAACCGTGATTGTGGAAAACCGAGGCGGCGCATCGGGCGCGATTGGCACGGCCGCTGTGGTGCAAGCCCCTGCGGACGGCTACACCTTTGCGGTGGTGTTTGACACCCACGGCGTCAATCCCAGCCTCAACCCACACCTGAGCTATGACAGCAAAAAAGACCTGATTCCCTTGGTCTTGGTCGGCACTTCGCCCATGGTCTTGGCCACCCATGTGAACTCCGAGTACAAAACCTTTGCCGACGTTATTGCCGCCGCCAAAGCCAAGCAAAACGTGAGTTTTGGCAGCATTGGCAACGGCAGCTTGGGCCATTTGGCCATGGCTTTGCTGGCGCGCGACGCCAAAGTGGAATGGACGCATGTGCCCTACAAAGGCGGCGGCCCCTTGATGAGTGATGCGGTGGCAGGCCATGTGCCGTTGTCCATCGGCACGGTGTTTTTGACCAAGCCGCACATCGACAGTGGCCGCATGCGTCCCTTGGCCGTGACCAGCAGCAAACGCGCCGCCGATTTGCCCAACGTCCCCACCATTGCCGAAAACGGCTATCCCGGTTTTGACGCGCCCGCATGGTGGGCGGTACTGGCCTCGGCCAAAACGCCGCCAGCCATTGTCAAACGCATGAACCTAGAGCTCAACAAAATACTCAAAGACCCCGAAATCGCCAAAAAGCTTGACGCCCAAGGCATTGATGTGACCGGAGGCAGCGTCGAGCAAGCCCAAAGCTTTATCAATCACCAAATGGATGTCTGGTCCAAGGTGGTCAAGGAAAACGATATTCGGGCGGAGTAAAACGACTAACGTTCACGCCCATGCCAAGCCTTATCTTGCAGGCTCGCCCTCAGGCGTAATTCCCAGCGCCACCAACAATCGCGCCACCATGTTGTAAGTAGCAATTGCGGTGGTCAGCTCCACCAATTCGGTGGTGTTGAAGTGGTTTTGCAGGGCTTGAAACACATCGTCTTGGACTTTCACATTGCGCGTCATTTGCGCGGCGTATTGCACCACCAAGCGTTCAATCGTGCCCAAGTCGGCATGGGTGATGGGGTGTGTTGCGTCACCCAGAATCACTTGATTGAGCGCCGCCAGCTCAGCGGCTGTGCCGCCTGCGGTGATGAAATCTGGCGCATGGTGGTGGTATTCATACTCAGCGCCAGTGAGCAAGGCCACGGTGCAAATGCCCAATTCACACAGCTTGCGGCTGGCGGACAAGCCGGTGCGCACGTTTTTCAAATACACATTCCAGCCGCGTGCCACGGGTTCGCTCCACAGCAGCGCGCGGTCGAGGTTGATGAGTTCGCCGCCGCGTCGCGCCAAAATGGCGTCCACCAAATCGGCAGGCTGGGGGAGTTGTTGGGCTGTCCAAGCAGGAATTCGCATGTTTCAAAACCTTGATAAAAAACGTCAGACAGCATAAACCGACACCCTCGCGCCGCTTGACTTTTGGGCGACAGGCGCTGGCAGATAATCGGGGGATGCGAATTCGATTCACCAAAATGCACGGCGCGGGCAATGACTTTGTGGTCTTGGACGAGACCCGTGAGCGCTTGAACCTCAGCACGGCGCAATACCGATTTTTGGCCGACCGCCATTTTGGCGTGGGCGCCGACCAAATTTTGAGCGTGCGCCCCGCACCTCAGGCCGATGTGGACTTTGAATACCTGATTCACAACGCCGACGGCGGCGAGGTCGAGCAATGCGGCAACGGTTCGCGCTGCTTTGTGCGTTTCGTGCGCGAGCAAGGCCTGACCGAGAAAACCCAAGTGCGCGTCAAAGTACAC
>CAILCI010000016.1 GCA_903832625.1 uncultured Burkholderiales bacterium
CCTTTGGTCGAGTGTTCAAGTCACTCACGCCCTACCATTTTTAATTTTTAAAAAATCGCTTCAATTCGCTATTTCATCTATTAGGCATAGCCTTTTGCAGTGGCTATGTTTTGCAGCCAAGATTTGCATTGATTTTTGGAAACGTAGGCTGGGTTGCCTAGGCGCAAATCTGCCAAGTCAACTGGCAGGCTTGAACGATCTAAACTGTTGGTATGAAAAACGAGATCCAAAAACTCACCTTGTTCTTTGATGGGCGTTGCCCTTTGTGTCAAGCCGAGATTATTTTCTTGTCCAAGCGCAATCAGCAAAATCTGTTGAGTTTTGTGGACATCAACTCAGATCAGTTCGAGCCTGATCAATTGGGGGTGAGTTGTGAGCAAGCCTTGGCGGCCATGTATGGTCAGTTTGAAGATGGAACGCTCATGCAAGGAGCGCCTGTTTTTGCCCAAGCCTATCGTCGCGCAAACTTGCCGCGCATGGCTTGGTTTTTGTCGATCAAGCCCTTGCAGCCTTTGTTCAGGTTGGGCTATGGTCTGTTTGCACGCAATCGATATGCGATCTCCAAGCTTTTTGGGCCGTTGGCGCTCAAATGGGTACAACGCAAAATGTGAGATAAGCGCCATCGCGCTCAGTAAATTCGCTGTCTTTCTTGAATCAGGGCGTTTTACTTTGTTGCAGGGGCAGAAGTTCTAAATTCCTGTGCTAGAATCTCGTCTTTCGGATGCGGCTGTAGCTCAGCTGGATAGAGTACTTGGCTACGAACCAAGGGGTCGTGGGTTCGATTCCTGCCAGCCGCACCACTCATGCACAAGCCTCGTGATTTACATCACGGGGCTTTTTGCTTTGTGTCAGGGTAAACATTTCATAGTGCGCGGGCGCACTGTTGCTCGTGCTCACCCCCTGGTTTAACCGCATGATGGGATTGAAAAAAACCAGCGCCTAAAATTTGGGTCATGAGTGACACCGATGACGACGAAGAGGGCGGCTTGCCGCCTTTGCCAGCAGGCAGCAAAAACTACATCACCCCCGAGGGCTATGCGCGGCTTAAGGCCGAGTTGTTTGAGTTGATTGACAACGAGCGCCCGCGCATCGTAGACATCGTGCATTGGGCAGCCAGCAACGGGGATCGCTCAGAGAATGGCGATTATTTGTACGGTAAAAAACGCTTGCGCGAAATCGACCGCCGCATCCGTTTTTTGACCAAACGCCTAGAAATTGCCGAAGTCACCGACCCCAGCAACCACCATGGCAGCGATCAAGTGTTTTTTGGCGCCACGGTTACCTACGAAGATGAACAAGGCATGCAACGCAGCATCACCATTTTGGGCATAGACGAGGCCGACAGCCTCAAGGGACAGGTGACGTGGGTCTCACCCATTGCCCGTGCGCTGCTCAAAGCGCGTGTGGGTGATGTGGTGAAGCTTGTTACGCCCGTGGGTGTGCAAGAGGTTGAAGTCTTAGAGGTGAGTTATCCGAGCTCAGGCGTGTAGCTGCTCGATACAACCCGCTGCGCTTGCAAGACAGAAGGCACGCGGCGCAAGTTGCGCACCACAGCCTCCAAGTGCGTCGCATCGCGCACAGCGATGACAAAGCGCAAATCGGTGGCTTCTTGGCCACTGACTTCGTCGGCCATGCTGACCCAAGTGATGTCGGCCTCTGCGCTGGTAATGGCCGAAGCCACGCGAGCCAGCACGCCTTTGCCGTTGCTCACCGTCACGACCAAGGCGGTTTCGAAATTGCGCGTGGTTTCGTCCGACCATTCCACAGCAATAAAGCGTTCGCTGTCTTTGTGTTTGAGGCGTTGCGCCACGCCGCAGTTGGCGGTGTGCACCACCAAACCTTCGCCGCGCCCCAAGTAGCCCAAGATGGCGTCGCCCGGCACGGGGCGGCAACAGGGTGCGTATTGGACCGAAGCGTTTTCGCTCCCGTCGACTGTGACCGAGCCTTGCGATACTTTTTCGTGCGCGGTGAAACGCTCTTGGCTCAGCAGCACAGCGTCTGGGCGTTGGCCGAGCTCGGAGAGCAGCGTTACCAATCGCTTGGCCACAATGCTGGCCACGCGACGGCCTAGGCCGATGTCGACCAACAACTCGTCTTGGTTTTTGCTGCCGGTAAAGCGCAGCAAACGCTCCCACAAACTGTGATGGGTTTCGTTGAGTTCGGGCAGCTCTTCTATGCCTTCTGCGCGCAGGGCTTGGGTGAGTAGCTTGAGACCTAAGTCTTGCGACTCCACCTGTGCCAGCGTTTTCAGGTGATGGCGAATTTTGGAGCGCGCGCGTCCCGTGCGCACAAAGCCTAGCCACGCGGGGTTGGGTGAGGCGACGCTGGAGGTGACGACTTCGACCACATCGCCGTTGCGCAACTCGGTGCGCAGCGGCACTTGTGCGCCATTGATTTTGGCCGCCATGGTGCGGTCACCCACATCGCTGTGAACTGCGTAGGCAAAGTCCACCACGGTCGCGCCTCGGGGCAGTGCCATGATTCGGCTCTTGGGTGTGAACACATACACGGCGTCGGGGAATAAATCGACCTTGACATGATCCCAAAACTCAGTGGCGTCGCGGGTTTCGTCTTGAATGTCGAGCAGGGATTGCAGCCATTTATGGCTGAGTTGTTGGCTGGTGTCGGTGCTCGATTCATTGGCTTTGTAGAGCCAATGCGCGGCCACGCCGGACTCGGCCACCAAATGCATGGCTTCGGTGCGCATTTGAAACTCGACGTTCAAGCCCGAAGGTCCGACCAGCGTGGTGTGCAGCGATTGGTAGCCGTTGAGTTTGGAGATGGCAATGTGGTCTTTGAACTTGCCTGGCACGGGTTTGTAGAGTTGGTGCAGCAAGCCCAGTGCCGTGTAGCAATCGACCACTTGGGGCAAGATGAGGCGAAAACCGTAAATGTCTGTGACCTGCGCAAAGCTCAGGTTTTTGTCGG
Source organism: uncultured Burkholderiales bacterium (assembly GCA_903832625.1). Classification (GTDB taxonomy): domain Bacteria; phylum Pseudomonadota; class Gammaproteobacteria; order Burkholderiales; family Burkholderiaceae_C; genus Limnohabitans. The sequence goes on from CAILCI010000016.1 coordinate 2,929, forward strand.
ACATTTTTTTGTAAATCGAGTAGAGCGTTTTTTCTCGGCCCGAAATACGCACGCCCAAGCCAGCTTTGGCAAACGATTCTTCCACCTCTTTTTGCACCCGTTGCATCAGATCGCGGCGGCGTTGGCGGGATTTTTGAACCGCCTTGCCCAATACCGAATAGCGCCAAGGCAGCAAATATTTGAAGCTGAGTTCTTGCAGTTCGCGGTAGGTTTGGTTGAGCCCTAAGCGGTGGGCAATGGGGACATAGATTTCAAGCGTTTCGCGAGATATGCGCTCCCACTTGCTGCGCGGCATGTCGCCCATGGTGCGCATGTTGTGGCTGCGATCGGCCAGTTTGACCAAAATTACCCGAACGTCGCGCGCCATGGCCAGCAGCATTTTGCGGAAAGATTCGGCTTGGCTTTCTTCGCGGGTGTTGAATTCGAGTTTGTCGAGTTTGGTCAGACCGTCGACCAAATCGGCCACCTGGATGCCAAAGCGCTCGATCAAATCGGTTTTGGTGATGCCGCAGTCTTCCATCGCGTCGTGAAGCAAGGCGGCGCACAGGGCTTGGGTGTCGAGTTTCCACTCGGCGCATTGGGCGGCTACGGCGATGGGGTGGGTGATGTAGGGTTCACCGTTTTTGCGCAATTGCCCCAAATGGGCTTGGTCCGCGTAGCGGTAGGCTTTGCGAACTTGATCCAAGCCTTCGGTGCTCAGATACGAGAGTTTTTCGGTCAGCGCAGCAAAGCTCGCCGCTGCGGCATTGGCTGCGGCTTGAGGTTTTGCGCCGCTTGCGGGGGCAGTGGCGGCAAATGAAATGGCTGAGCTCATGTTCAACACTTTACCCGCAAAGAAAAAAGCACCGTGCGAGCGGTGCTTTTCATGAAGGGGAGGTGAATTAACCCGGTACTTTTTTCAGCATCTCGGTGCCCACCAAACCGGCTGCGATTTCGCGCAAAGCGGTCACGCCGGGTTTGTTTTTGCTCTCGACCTTAGCGGTGTGGCCTTGGCTCAACATGCGGGCGCGGTAGGTGGCGCACAACACGAGTTGGAAGCGGTTGGGGATTTTTTCAAGACAATCTTCAACGGTAATGCGTGCCATGTAGGTGCTCCAAAATGGGGGTCAGTTGAGGTTCAAGGCTTGAAAGATGTCAGCCCGCGCCCGGCGCTGTGCCAGGTATTTGAGCCGCTGGGCGTGAACGATGGCTTTTAAATCGAACAACGCGCGCTCAAACAATTCATTGATTATAACGTAGTCAAATTCTTTGGCCTGCGCCATTTCAGCCGCAGCATTCTTCAAGCGCAAGTCGATGATTTCGGGCGCGTCTTCGCCACGGTTGTGCAAGCGGGTTTCGAGTTCTTGCCAGCTGGGGGGCAAGATGAAAATCATGACCGCATTGGCAAACAGTTTTTTGATTTGAATTGCGCCTTGAAAATCGATCTCCAGCACCACATCAGCGCCTTGTGCAATGCGGTCTTCTATGGCTTTGCGCGAGGTGCCGTAGCGCTGGCCGTGGACGTTGGCCCATTCTAAAAACGCATTGCCCGCGACCATTTGGTCAAATTCGTTGGGTGAGACAAAGAAATACTCGCGCCCGTGCTTTTCTTGCCCGCGCGGTGGACGGGTGGTGTGCGAGACCGAGGGGCGAACCTTGGCGTCAAGCTCCATCAAGGCCTTGACAAGGCTGGATTTGCCAGCGCCACTGGGCGCAGCCACCACAAAAAGGTTGCCGGGGAAGTTGTCCATCGAATGAGATAAAGGTGGGGTAACCGCATATTTTATCGAACAGCGATGGGCAACTTCTGACATGACGCTTAGGGATTAGCCGGAAGCAAGGTGAAGGGTCGATTTGACTGAGACGTTGCGGGCAACGCTTGACAAAATTAGACTGGTCTATAAACTGGTCTTTTTGCGGAGGGCTAGCGCCAATGAACATCAAAATCGGCTCTTATGAAGCCAAAACCAAATTGCCTGAATTGATCAGAGGTGTGCAGGCAGGAAATCATTACACCATCACCCTCAGAGGCGAAGCTGTCGCATCCTTGGTTCCGGCAACGCATGACAGACATTCCGAGCATGCTTCTGCTGTCCAAGCCTTGTTGACATTCATGCAGCAGCGTGAACCTGTTAGCCCGCTAGATTTCAAGGCCTTGATCAATGAGGGGCGGGAATGAATTTTGTGTTGGACGCTTCTGTGGCCTTGCTCTGGCTTGCGCCGCAAACAAATGCATTGGGTATGGCGTATGCCCAAACCACGTTGCTCTCGCTGTCGCAATCTAAAGCCATTGTTCCAGCCATATGGAGTCTTGAAATAGCCAACGTGGTGACAAAAATTGAATCTAAGGGCATGGTTGTCGAGGCTGATTCGCACCTGTTCATCTCAACTTTGGAGCAGCTCAATATTGAGACAGATTCAATGACTGCGCAAATGGCGTTGAGTCAGACCCTACAACTTGCGCGTCGCTACCAATTGTCTGCATACGATGCAGCGTATTTGGAGTTGTCGCTACGTATGGGACTTCCTTTAGCAAGCTTAGATGCCGATTTGGTGAAAGCTGCCATCAAGGCTGGTGTGGGTATTTGGGGGCGAAATTGAGTTCTCCGAGCATTGAGCGCTTGAGATAAACAAAGCCAACTCACTCCAAATTCTGCACCTGCTCGCGCATTTGTTCGATCAACACCTTCATGTCCACCGAAATGCGGGTCATCTCAAGCGTGGCGGATTTGGAGCCCAAGGTGTTGGCTTCGCGGTGCAGCTCTTGAATCAAAAAGTCCAGCCGTTTGCCCACGCCTTCGGTTTTGCCGCCAGCGGCGAGCAGGCTGTCCATTTCTTCAAAATGCGACATCAATCGGGTGAGTTCTTCGGCCACGTCAATGCGAATGGCAAAGGCCGTGGCTTCGCTCAAAGCGCGGTCCTGCGCGGCTTCGGGCAGTGTTGTGCCATCGGCCAAGTTCATGGCGTCGCGCCAACGCTCTAAAAAGCGCTGGCGTTGTTGTTCCACCAATTGCGGCACCAAGGGTTTGGCTTGTTCGGCCAGCACGCGCAGTTGCGCCAAGCGCTCGTGCAAGCTGTCGGCCAAGCGTTTGCCTTCGCGTTCGCGGGCGTTGCTGAGTTGTTTGAGCGCGGTTTTCGCGAGTTGGGTGACCGTGGGTCCGAGGTCGGCGCTGCTGTGGCTGCTGGTGCTGCTCAGGCGCAGCACATCGGCCACCGACAAGGGGTTGGCTTTGGGCAGCCAAGCCAGCACATTGTCTTGCAAGGCATTGAGGCGCTGCAACAAAGCCACGCTGGGCGCGGCCACGCTGGTGTCGGTGGCGCTCTCAACGCTGGCGCGCACTTCGACCTTGCCGCGTTTGATGTGCTTCATCACCAACTCGCGCAAGGCGGCTTCATGGGGGCGCAATTCTTCGGGAAACTTAAAGCTCAGGTCTAAAAAACGGCTGTTGACCGAGCGAATTTCCATGCCAATGCGCAGGCTGGGCGCGGCAGGGCTGGAGGAGGCGTCGGCGGTGTCGGGTTGCAACTCGGCTTGGGCGCTGGCGTAACCCGTCATGCTGAAAATGGACATGGTGATGTGATGCTGTCAAAAGCCGCATTATCCCCGCCAAGAGCACGGCCTCAGATTGCCCGACAATGTTGGTTTTGCGATATTTTGAGAACGCTCCCCATGACCCAACACACCGCCTTGCCCGAATCGCGCCACAGCCGCGCTGCCAATCAATTGCGACCCGTGCGCATCACCCGCCACTACACCATGCACGCCGAAGGCTCGGTGCTGATTGAGTTTGGCAACACCAAAGTGCTGTGCACCGCGTCGGTGGAAGAAAAAGTGCCCGGCCACAAAAAAGGCAGCGGCGAAGGCTGGGTCACCGCAGAGTACGGCATGTTGCCCCGCGCCACGCATACCCGCAGCGACCGCGAAGCCGCACGCGGCAAACAATCGGGCCGCACCCAAGAAATTCAACGCCTCATTGGCCGCTCCATGCGTGCCGTGTTTGACTTGAAGCTTTTGGGCGAGCGCACCATTCACCTCGACTGCGACGTGTTGCAAGCTGACGGCGGCACGCGCACCGCCAGCATCACCGGCGCGTATGTGGCGGCGGTGGATGCGGTCAACACGCTCATGGCCAGCGGCAAGCTCACGCGAAGCCCCATCACGCAAAGCGTGGCTGCTATTTCGGTGGGCATGTTGGGCGATTTGGCGTTGCTGGATTTGGAATACACCGAAGACTCGTCGTGCGACACCGACATGAACGTGGTCATGACCAGCGCGGGTCACTTCGTCGAAGTGCAAGGCACAGCAGAAGGCGCGCCTTTTACCCGCGCGCAAATGAACGATTTGCTGGCCTTGGCCGAAAAAGGCATTGGCGAGTTGATCGTGTTGCAACAAGAAGCGCTCAAGGCATGAAGCGCATCGTCTTGGCCTCGAACAACGCTGGCAAACTGGCTGAGTTGCAAGCCATGTTTGCGCCTTTGGGCGTGGCCTTGGTCACGCAGGCCTCGCTCAACATTGGTGAGGCCGAAGAACCGTTTCACACCTTTGTAGAAAACGCCTTGGCCAAAGCCCGCCATGCTGCCCGCCAAAGCGGCTTGCCCGCATTGGCTGACGACGCGGGTCTGTGCGTGGACGCCTTTGGCGGTCTACCCGGTGTGCAAACCGCGTTTTACGCCACCCAATTTGGCTACTCCAAAAGCGACGACAACAATGTGCGCGCTTTGTTGGAGCAAATGGCGGGCATTGACAACCGCCGCGCTGCGCTGGTCAGCACTTTGGTGGCCGTGCGCCATGCGGACGACCCCGAGCCGCTCATTGCGGTGGGCCGCGCCGCAGGCGAAATTACCCGCCAGCCCATGGGCAGCAATGGGTTTGGTTTTGACCCTGTGATGTTCATTCCCCGTTTTGGCAAAACCTTTGCTGAGTTGCCCGTGGACGTGAAAAACGCCCACAGCCATCGCGGCCAAGCTGCGCAAAAAATGCTGGTGCTGATGCGCGAGAACTGGTTGGCCGCAGACGCATGAGCCAAGACATTCAACACCTCATGCGCGCGGGCAGTCTGCATTTGCAGAGCTTGCCGCCGCTCTCGCTGTATGTGCATTTGCCGTGGTGCTTGCAAAAATGCCCGTATTGCGATTTCAACTCGCACGCCCTCCATGGCGACTTGCCCGAGCAACGCTACATCGATGCGCTGTGCGCCGACCTCGAACACGCCTTGCCGCTGATTTGGGGGCGCAGCGTGCACAGCATTTTCATTGGCGGAGGTACGCCGAGTTTGTTTTCGCCCAGCGCCATTGCGCGTTTGATCAGCGATTTACGCGCCCGCGTGCGCTTAGAGGCCGATTGTGAAATCACGCTAGAGGCCAACCCCGGCACGTTTGAGACAGACCGTTTTCACGGCTTTCGTGAGGCGGGCGTGACGCGCTTGTCGGTCGGTGTGCAAAGCTTCAACAATGCGCACCTCAACGCCTTGGGTCGCGTGCACAACCGCGACCAAGCCTTGGCCGCGGTCAAAGAAGCGGGCGAGGCGTTTGAGACCTTCAACCTCGATCTGATGTACGCCTTGCCCGGCCAAACGCTGGCGCAATTGCAAGAAGACGTGGACACCGCGCTGGCTTTGGCGCCGCCGCATCTGTCGGTCTACCACCTGACCATCGAACCCAACACGGTATTTGCCAAATTCCCGCCCCAAGTGCCAGAAGACGACGACGCCTACGCCATGCTCGACCTCATCACCGAGCGCACTTTGGCCGCAGGCTTGCATCGCTACGAAGTGTCGGCCTACGCGCGTGACGGCCACCGTTGCTGGCACAACCTCAACTACTGGCAGTTTGGCGATTATTTGGGCATAGGCGCTGGCGCTCACAGCAAACTCAGTTTTGCGCACCGTGTGCTGCGCCAAGTGCGCAACCGCGATCCGCGTTTGTTCATGGACCACGCGCTCGACGCAGCGCGCCCAGATCGCGCTGTGGCGCAAAGCGACGAAGTGGCACGCAGCCAATTGCCGTTTGAGTTCATGCTCAACGCCTTGCGCTTGCGCCACGGTTTTGCGCTGGCCGACTTCACCGAGCGCACGGGTTTGCCCATCACCGCCATTCAAGCGGGCTTGGCCGAGGCTGAGAAAAAAGGCCTGATCACCCGAGACTTCCAGCGCGTTGTGCCAACCGAGCGTGGCTTTGATTTTTTGAGCGACTTGCAAGCCCTGTTTTTGGCAGACGATTGAGCATCAGCCAAAAAACGGGGCAAAGCCGCATTACAATGCTGTTTTCGACCAAAGGAAGCTTGGCAGAGCGGTTGAATGCACCGGTCTTGAAAACCGGCGAGGGTGAAAGCCCTCCGTGAGTTCGAATCTCACAGCTTCCGCCAAATTTACCGACCTAAGGGATGCTCGGTAATGAACTGACGCAAGGCAGCATTTACTCGGGTCTGCCAACCCTTACCAGTGGCCTTGAAGGCTTCCAATAAATCAGCATCTAGTCGAATGGCCGTGAACACCTTGGTTTCCCCGGTCTTTGGGCGACCGCGTGGGCGCTTCATGTCAACAAGCGCTGCATAGGTTTCTGGTTCGAAAGCTTCGCTTGCGGGTTTTGCGTCTTTGTGCCACTCGCGATCGAGCTCACGCGCATTGGCATCAGCAGCGATGCCTGCATTAATGGCAGTGGTTTCTTCATGACTAGGGATGATCGTTCCCGGTTTAAGTTTCGGCATAACTTTTCACCTCTCTTGGGTTAGCCTTTCGTAGGCTGATAGCACGCACAGCATTGGGTCGAATGCAGAAAACCATCACATGAAGGCGGTTGCCAATGTAGCCTTTCGCTTCATAACGGGGTTCGGCATATTGCTGTCGCTTATCCTCGCGAACTACGGCGGTATCCCATTCAAAGTTCTCGGCATTGGCTAAGGATAATCCGTGCTTATTGAGGTTGCTTTCGTCTTTGGTCGGGTCGAATTCGTAGCGCACTTAATTATTGTATAAACATAAAATTCTTTGTCAACCGAACTCAAGAGTTGACAGAGCCCCATACCATCCAATTTGTAACAAGGTCAGTGTCACAAGTAAGCAAGCACTCCGCCTGAGCCTCTTTCCGCCGCGCACGCGACAAGCCAATCTCACAGACTCCCCCACAATAAACCCCAGCCGTTCATGCGCCGCATGGAGGCATTCACCGTGAGAATGGGCTTTTTGATGCTGTCTGTCTCTTTCCGTCGTTTGGCTTGGTCAAACTTGCTGGCTCAGTCGGCTGAACAACTGAGCTTGGCTGCCGTGCCGATTGTGGCGGTGCTGATGCTGCATGCAGGGCCGGGCGAAATTGGTTTTTTGGCCTCCATCCAGTCCTTGCCTTTTTTGCTGTTGTCCATGCCGTTGGGTTTGTTGGCTGATCGCACCTCGCGCAAGCGCTTGATGGTGATGGCCGAGTCTTTGCGTGCCTTGGCTTTGTTGCTGCTGTTTGTCTTGGTCGCCAGCGAAAACGTCTCGCTTGTGGCTTTGGCGGTCATTGGCTTCTTGGCTGCGGTGGGCACTGTGGCGTTCAGTGTGGCCGCGCCTTCTTTGGTGCCTGCCTTGGTGCCAGTCCAAGCCTTGGCGCGTGCCAATGGTCGGTTGGAGTTGGCGCGCAGCATGGCTTTTGCCGCCGGTCCTGCATTGGGCGGCGCTTTGATTGCGTGGACCGGAGCCTCCAGTGCCTTTGTGCTGTCGGGCGTTTTGTCGCTCATGGCGGTGCTGTTGCTTGCGCGCATTGCCGAGCCTGCCCGTGCTGCGTTGGCGCCGCGTCATCCTTTGCTGGAACTCAAAGACGGTGCGCATTGGGTGTGGCGCAGCGACTTGTTGCGCCCGATTGTGTTTTGTTCCATTGTTTGGAATATCTCTTGGTTCATGCTGCAAGCGACGTATGTGCCCTATGCCATTCGTGTCTTGGGTCTGGATGCTGGCGGCGTGGGCGTGACCTTGGCGTGTTATGGCGTCGGCATGGTGATTGGCGCTTTGTTGGCGCCGCGCATTGTGGCGGCATTGCCGTTTGGCCGGGCGGTGTTGCTCGGTCCTTATTTTTCTGTGTTGGCAGCGGCGACCATGGCCGCGTCTTTGTATTGGCCGCACGCTTGGGTGGCGGCGTTGTCGTATTTTTTCTTTGGTGTGGGGCCCATCATTTGGACCATCACCTCGACCACTTTGCGCCAAACCGTCACGCCGCGCGCCATGATTGGACGGGTCACGTCCATCAACATTGTGGTGAGCACGGGCGCTCGTCCCTTGGGTGCGGCGTTGGGCGGCGTGGTGGGGGTGATGTACCCGGTCTCAGTGAGTTTGTGGCTGGTGGTGGCGGGTTTTGCCTTGCAGTCCATCATCATCAGCGCCTCGAAAATACGCAGCTTGAAACATCTGCCCGCGCCATTGGTGGATTGAGCGCTTGTCCAACGCATTTCATTTTTGAGGAACAAACATGATGAGTCAATTTTTCTCGCGGTTCAAGCCATGGCTGGGTCTTTGTATGTGGGGTGTTTCTGTGCTGGCAATGGCACAAGCGCAAACTCAAGCGCCAACCCAAACTCAAATTCAAACCTTGACCGTCTGGAGCGCTGGCGCAGCGCAAGCGCCCATGCAGGAGTTGGTCCCCATTTTTCAACAACGCACTGGCATTGCTGTGAATATCAAATACGCGCCCGTGGGCGTGTGGGTGCGAGAGTTGGCAAGCGGCGCAGCGCCAGATGTGTTGGTACTCTCCGCCGATGTGGTGGCTGAGTTGCAAACCAAGGGCTGGGTGACACCGCAGTCTGTTCATCCCTTGGGCAGCGTGGGCATTGGCGTGGCGGTCAAGCGGGGTGCGGCTTTGCCAGATGTTTCAACACCAGAGGCTTTGAAAAACGCGCTGCTCAAGGCGCAAAGCATCACCTACATGGATCCACAAAAAGGCACCAGTGGCAAACATTTTGATGCCGTGCTCCAGCAATTGGGCATTGCCGATCAAGTCAAGGCCAAAACCCGCTTGGGCGACGCGGGTTTTGTGTTGGAGCCTGTGGCGCGTGGCGAGATCGAACTGGGGGTGCAACAAATCACCGAAATTCTCCCCGTGCAAGGTGCGCAATTGGTCGGGCCTTTGCCTGCACCGTTGCAAAAAATCACCACTTATTCGGTCATGCAAAGCAGTGCATCGGTTCGTAAAAGCGAGGCAGAGGCCTTCAGTCAGTTTTTGTTGTCTGCGCAAGCAGCGGCTGTGTTTCGGTCTAAGGGGTTTGATGTGAAATGATGGCGCGTGGTCTCACTCAGCCTCAAGCCTGCTAAAGTGTCGGTATGCAAAGGCTCCACGAGCCTCGGTTCTTGATAAGCCAACTGGTCGCAGTTGGCTTTTTTGTTGTTTTCTAGAGGTCTAGCGACGTGTTTAAAAATTTGATGGTGTACCGAATCGACGCTGGCTGGCAGCCCAGCTTTGCGCAAATGCAAGACAGCTTAGAGGCAGAACGCTTTGTGCCTTGCGGTGCGAGTCAAGAAAAAGCCATAGGTTGGGTCGAGCCGCGTGGCGAAGCGCACGCGCCCTTGGTCGAAGTTGTGGCAGGCCAGTTGATCTTGAAACTCAAAATCGAAACCAAAAGCGTGCCCACATCGGTCGTCAACCGCAAAGCCAAAGAGCGCAGCAGCCAGATCGAAACCACCACTGGGCGCAAGCCTGGCAAAAAAGAAATGCGTGAAATCAAAGACGACGTCAAGCTGTCTTTGATGCCGATGGCCTTCACCAAAGAAGCCAGCATTTGGGTGTGGATTGATCCTGAGGCGCAGTTTTTGATGCTCGACGTTGGCAGCCAAGCCAAAGCCGACGAGGTGGTGACACTGTTGGCCAAGTCTTTTGCGGGCTTGGGCATGAAATTGCTCAACACCCAAATGTCACCGCAAGCCTCTATGTCGTCTTGGTTGCTGGAGCAAGAGCCGCCCGTTTGTTTGACGGTTGATCGCGAATGCGAACTCAAAGCCGCCGACGAGTCCAAAGCCGTGGTGCGCTATGTGCGCCATGCGCTGGATACCGAAGAAGTCAAGCAACACATTGCCGCCGGAAAACTTCCCACACGCTTGGCCTTGACCTGGGATTCCCGCGTGTCCTTTGTCTTGACCGAGGCTCTGCAACTCAAAAAACTCACGTTTTTAGACAGCGTGTTTGAGGGCACATCGAGCGAAAAAGACGAAGGCTTTGACGCAGATGTCGCCATTGCCACAGGCGAGTTGCGTAAGCTTCTGCCCGATCTGCTGGAGGCCTTGGGCGGCGAGGTCATCTGAGCAGATCGTTAAGCGAGTAGGTCGATCGGGCTGCTGTTGCTCAATGGATTCGCTGTGGCTGCGACCGCAGCTTTGTTGGCGGGGCTAGCCTTGCTGGCTGCAACTGCGGCGAGTGTGGATGCGCTCACTGACGGTGTAGTTGTGGAAGATGTTTGACGGGTATCCTCCGCCACGATGGCATTGAGCAAACCACCAGACGTTGATTTTTTGAAAACCACATTTCGAGCGCTGGCAATGTCGTTGTTATTCAGCGCCGCACTAATTTGCGCCAACATGGGGTTTGACTTGACGCTTGAAGCGCTCAATTTCAAATTATTAAACGACGTTTGCGCCAATTTCAAATTGCCAGTGCTCAAACCTGTGAATAAATTTTTGTAGCTTTGCTGTAATTGCTGCGCACTGTTGAAAGCGCTCTGCTGAGTGCTAAATGAACTGTTGATCAATGAACTCATGGCCGTATTTCCTTTTCGGTGGCGAAACATGTTCGACCCAAGCCTAAAAGCAAAGTTCAAGCCAATCACATCAACCAATTCAGACGGCAAAGACTTGCCAGTCAGACAACAAAAAAGCGCTCACTAGGAGCGCTTTTAGGATTTTTTGAAGCAGATGGATTAGAAAGAGCGAACCAAACCTACAGACAGGGCTGAGGGGTTGAGTTTTGCGTCGAGAGTGCCGGGTCGCGTTGTGTTTTGTGCAATTGTTACGTGACCAAGTTCAGTGCGTGTGCCCAAGTAGGTTTGGATGTAGTTCACATCCAAAGCCCAAGTGTCACTCAGTTTGTACTGAGCTCCAAGTTGAATGGATGGCGCAAGCTTGGACTGCACTTTCAAATCGCTGTTTCCCGGAGTGTTTTCTTCTCCAAAAAACTTAGCGTAAGTTAAACCAGCACCGACATAAGGACGGAAAGAGCTGGTTTTATCGCTGAAGTGATATTGCAACAAAGCTGTGGCGGGCAAGACTTTGACACTGCCAATTTGGCCTTTTGGAGCGCCTAAAGCTCCAGCACCATATAGTTTTTGTTTAAATGGCAGCGCCAAAGGCACATCAACAGCCCAATTCTGGTCGAAACGATAGTTGATACCGCCAGAGAGCTCAGAATCTCCGCCGACATCAGATTGAAGTCCAACAATTTCTGTCCCACTGAGCAATTTCACGTTATCGCTGTTCACATGTGGCGTAATGCGCGTCACACCTACACGCCAAGACCAAGGGCTTTCTTCTGCCGCCCAAACTGTGCTCATTGCTGCCAAGGTTGAAACGGCAAGCAGTGTTTTTTTCATCATACTGAAACTCCTTTGTAGTTGAAAAGTTTTAATATCGTAGAAATTTATTCTTTTGATGTGAGTAATAACCATAAGCATTCAAAAACAGAATGACCACTTGAATTTCTATAGTCAGTGCAAACTGTTTACACCGTTTCAAATTGCGCAGAGTTCATAATCTCCCCATGCCCCACACCGTCCTAGGCGCCTGCCCCCACGATTGCCCCGACACTTGTTCCTTGCTCACCACCGTTGAAAACGGCGTGGCCGTCAAGGTGCAGGGCAATGCGCAGCATTCGCATACGGCGGGTGTGTTGTGCGGCAAAGTTGCGCGTTACACCGAGCGCACTTATCACCCCGAGCGCATCTTGTATCCACTCAAACGTGTGGGTGCGAAGGGGCGTGGTCAGTTTGAGCGCATCAGTTGGGACGAGGCCTTGCGCACCGTGGCCAAGCGGCTCACAAGCATTGCCAATCCTGAACACATCCTGCCCTACAGCTACGCGGGCACCATGGGCAAGGTGCAGGGCGAGGCCATGGCGTCGCGCTTTTTCAACAGCTTGGGCGCCGCGCGGCTTGACCGCACGATTTGCGCCAGCGCGGGCAGCGAAGCGCTGGCCTACACCTTGGGCGACAAGTTGGGCATGAAAGTGGCGTGGTTTGCCGAATCCAAATTGATTCTGATTTGGGGCAGCAACTCCATCACCAGCAACCTGCATTTTTGGCGCATCGCCAACGAGGCCAAACGCGCGGGTGCCAAGCTCATTTGCATCGACCCACGGCGCAGCGAAACCGCCGACAAATGCGATGTCCATCTGGCGCTGCGCCCCGGCACCGACGCCGCGCTGGCGCTGAGTTTGATGCACGAGCTCATCGTGCACGACTGGCTAGACCACGACTATTTGGCACACCACACCTTGGGCTGGGCGGCTCTGCGCGAACGCGCCATGCAGTGGCCGCCCGAAAAAGCCGCGCAAGTCTGCGGGCTGGAGCCACAACAAATTCGCGCTTTGGCGCACGATTACGCCACGCTCAAACCCGCAGCCATCCGCTTGAACTACGGCATGCAGCGCGTGCGCGGAGGCGGCAACGCCGTGCGCGCCATTACGTGCTTGCCCGCACTCATTGGGGCTTGGCGGCATCGTGGCGGTGGCATGTTGCTCAGTGCTTCGGGCTTTTCGCGTTTGAATGCGCAAGGTTTGGAGCGGCCTGATTTGCTCGGGCAACGCAGGCCGCCAATGCACAACATGAGCACAATTGGCGAGGTGCTCACCACACCGGGCTTGGTGCAGGCGCTGGTGGTCTACAACAGCAATCCGGTGGCGGTTGCACCGCAGTCGGCGCAAGTGGCTCAGGGTTTTGCGCGGGAAGATTTGTTCACCGTGGTGCTGGAGCATTTTCAAACCGACACGGCAGACTATGCCGACATCATCTTGCCCGCCACCACGCAATTGGAGCATTGGGACATTCACACCAGCTATGGTCACACCGATGTGTTGCTCAACCAACCCGCCATCGCGCCCTTGGGCGAGGCCAAGCCCAATTCGCAGATCTTTCGTGAACTGGCCAAACACATGGGTTTCACCGACCCGTGCTTTGACGAGGACGATCAATCGCTGTGCCGCACCGCCTTACAAACTACGGCCAATGCGCAAAGTGTGCAACCCATCACGTTTGAGCATTTGCTGGCGCATGGCTTTGCCTCCATGCCCGTGGCCGATGCGCCGTTTGCACAGGGCGGCTTTCCCACGCCTTCTGGCAAATGTGAATTCGACAGTCCTCGGCTGGCTGAGTTGTTGGGCGACGGCTTGCCCAATCATTTGCCCAATTACGAAGTCGCGCAAACGGGCGACACCTATCCTTTGGCCATGATTTCTCCGCCGGCGCGCAACTTCTTGAACTCCAGCTTTGTCAACGTCAAAAGCCTGCGCGACATGGAAGGCGAACCGCTGTTAGAGATGAACGCCGGCGACGCACAGGCGCGGGGTTTGGTGGACGGACACATGGTGGAAGTCTTCAACGACCGAGGCGTGTATCTGTGTCGTTTGCAAGTGAGCGACCGCGCCCAAGCAGGCGTGGTGCATGGCCTTGGCATTTGGTGGCGCAAGCTGGGTGCCAACGGCACGAATGTGAATGAACTCACCCACCAGCGCTTGACAGACCTAGGGCGCGCACCCACTTTTTACGATTGCGCGGTGCAGGTCAGGGCAGACCCCAAAGACGGTTATAAAACGCAGAGTGTTTGCTGATTTTGTTCTGAGCGGTGGGGTCAACAGCCAGTGATTTGCATTGCACGCTTCCAACCGCAGCGCAACCCAAACCGAATTGTCCATCTTTCAGCTCAAATCCCAGAAGAGAGAGCAGGGTGGGCGCAATGTCAAAATGATCAATTACCTGACGGTTGGGTTTTAGATCTGAGAGTGAATTGAATTGGTTGAAGATAAAACGTTTGCCTGTTTTGTCCAATTTATCTTGAACTGCATTGTGCATACTCAAATGATCGCCCATGACCAAATAATCGGTGTTGTCCAATAAACCACGTTGACGAGCGGTTTGAATGAATTGCTCAATTAGGGTTGAGGTGCAGATCACCGTATCTTCAAAGCTGTTGTAAATTGGCTTGCATGAGGGCGCTAAAAATCCATCCGGGAAATGCATGCCCACGGTGAGCAGAGTTAAGTTGAACGGTTTTTTAGCGGCTTGCAGTTCGCTTAATTTTTGTAAGCCGTGTTTGAATAAATCATCATCTTCTAAACCCCATCCGTTCATTATCGGCTTGGGGTTGAGTGCTTCCCAGTCATCGCGCCCATAGACGGTCGTGTAGCCGTGGGTTTTGAGAAATAAATCTTTGCCGGAAAATTCAGAATAAGCACCGCCCAGAAAAACATTTTCATAGCCATGCTGCTTCAAAATATCCCCCAAACAAATGGCTTTCGGCAAAAATTCAGGCAGTTTTTCTCCAATGCTGTTCTTGCTAAAGAGCCCCAAAGGTTTGAGCGGCAGGCCACATTGGCTGCTGACAATGCCTGCAATTGTCCAGCCTGTGCCTGGCATTTGACTCATTCTTTGAAAAGAAATAGGGCGCTGCCCCAAATGATCCAGTGGCGACAACAAGCCCTCCACGAAGGGCTTGCGGGCATAACTGGTTTCTAAAGACTCCGAATAAATCAAGACCAAATTGCGCGGTTTATTTGGCGCTTTGAGCACCTTGGGCGACGCATAAAGGCTGGCAATCCAATCTTGTTGAGGCAAAAAGTCGAAGTGAAATATTAAATTATTTGTGACAGCGTAAATCAATGCCAACAGCACCAACAAAATTTGCCCTTTATTTGATAGGAGCTTGGATTTAAGTTTTTCGAACGGCACAGTTGAAGCGAGGAAATGCTCCAAACTAGCCCATAAACACATAACGATCAAGGCATATGCAAAGGGTGCCAGCAGGCAGTTATCAATCGCATTTTGAATAAAACCCGAATCACTGAGCCTGATACTGCTGGGCATCATTTCGACATGGTAGAGAATTTGATCCAAATCTACTTGACCAAACTCACGGTTAAACCAGCCAGCGCTAGCAATAATGGCCGTTAGTAAATACAGCAATAGATAGACATTAATTTGACGCCAAGATAATACACTTCTCATTTTGATTATGATACCACAGGAGTGCAAACCTACTGTAAAC
>CAILCI010000017.1 GCA_903832625.1 uncultured Burkholderiales bacterium
CCACAACACGCTGGCGCGCTCGGCTTTGGGTAGGTGAGAGGCGCGCATGAGCAGCTGGCAAGCCACGATGTAAGGTGCAATGCACCACCACACAGTTTGACCAAATTGATAGGTCATCACGCCGCTGTCTTGCAACAGTTGCGCCAGTATCAAGCTAGGAATCAGCAACCATGCACCCCACAAGGTCCAGCTTTGCAGCGCGTCGCGCCTTTGCATGGCCGCGGAAACAAGGCTGGTGCCCAAACCGCTTGTGTTTGGCGGGGCATCTTCTTTCAAGCAAAGCTGATAAACATTCCACACGCGATGGGCCATGCGATCAGCACTGAACGCTTGTTCGAAATGCAGTTGTGCCGCCCGCCCGAGTCGTTTGCCCACATAAGGGTCGCGCACCAATTGCAGCAACGCCGCGCACACCGATTCGGGCGTGTTGTTGCAAAGCAAGCCTTCTTGGTTGTGCAAAATTTGCTCGCGTATGCCGGGTAAGTCGCTCGCCACAATGGGCATGCCTGCACGCATGGCTTCGAGTATGGTGATGGGCATGCCCTCGTGGTCGGAGAGCAGCACAAAAATATCGTGCGATTGGAGGTGGTCGGCCACGTTGTCAACATCACCCAGCCAGCTCACTTGTTCCAAGCCCAACTCATCGCCAAGCGCTTGGTGTTGCTTGAGCAGGGTACCCGAGCCAATAAAGCAAATTGGCAATTCATAGCTCAAGCTGTCTCGCACCTGTGCGGCAGCACGAAGCAAAAGGTCTTGACGCTTGGGCGCGTCCATGCGCGCGACCATCACGATGCGTGGCAGGGCAGTTGGCGCGATAGGCGCTGCGGCTAGAAGCGGTGAAATTCCATTGGAAATGGTGTGCAGTCGCGCGGCGTCCAATGACAAATCAAGCGCTAATTCGCGTTCGTGTTTGGACACGCAAATCATGTGCGTGGTCAGATGGGCCAAGCGCTGCTCTGTCCAACGCGCCAAATGTCGGCGCAACCAAGGCGCTTGCGGCTTGAAGGCAAAGCCATGAACGGTGTAGACCACGGGCCTTTGCGTGGCGTGAGCTGCCAATCTGCCCAAAACCCCTGCTATAGCGCTGTGGGCATGAACCACATCGGGTGATTGCGCCTGAATCAAGGCCGTGAGTTGTTTGAGCGCAGACCACAACCGCCACGGTAGCAAGGACTCGCTGAGCGCTGGCATCTCAAACACCTCAAGGTCTAGCGCCTTGAGTTTTTTGCTCAAGGCGGAGTCGACCGCTTCGCCAATCACGATGCTGAATTTGACCCGTGAGCGCAAGCTCTCACACAAGGCCAGCACATGGCTTTGTGCGCCGCCAATTTCACCGCGTGTGATGACCAGCATCACATGGGGCAGCTCGGTTTGGCTTGACAAAACACTTGACCAGGGCGTGTTGCGCCGAATCGTAGGTGCCAAAGTGCGAGCCGATTCAATCTCTTGGGCAACGCCAATTTGCGCCGATAAGTGTGCCGCTAAAGCGGGCAACGAAGGCGCGGGGTTGACGGCCTCAGTTTGTGTAGGAGTGACTATTTCTTGGTCAGCCACTTTGAGCTTGATCTGACGTTTTGCGCGAGGCTTTTTGTCTTTCGGCGCTGGCTCGGTCGCTGCCGGGGGCGTCGGGTCATCGCCAAAAAGAGACAAAGTGCCTTCGTCAGAATGTTTCATAGCGGAGTGTCAAAGCCTTGTGGGTTCATCGATTGCCAACGCCAGGCGTCAGCACACATGCGGTCTAGCCCGAGTTGGGCTTTCCAGTTCAATAATTCTTGCGCTTTCGTGGGGTCTGCAAAGCACTGGGCAATGTCGCCAGCGCGTCGCGCCACATATCGATGCGCAATTGGCACGCCATTCACCCGTGCAAAAGCATCCACCAACTGTTTGACGCTCACACCTTGGCCAGTGCCGAGGTTGACGGTTAAAAGTTTTGGGGCATTTAAAGCGCGAAGAGCTGCCACGTGGCCTTGCGCCAAATCCATGACGTGCAAATAATCGCGCACGCCCGTGCCGTCAGGCGTGTCGTAGTCGTTGCCAAATATTTGCAAAAACTCGCGCTGTCCTGAGGCCACTTGGGTGACGTATGGCATCAAATTATTGGGCACCCCATTGGGCGCCTCGCCCAGCAGCCCACTGATGTGCGCGCCCACTGGGTTGAAATAGCGCAACAGCGCAATCTGCCAATTGGCATCTGCCTGAAACAGCTCGCGCAAAATGTCTTCGCACAACAGTTTGCTGCGCCCATAGGGATTGGTGGAAGTCAGAGGTGCCGATTCTTGGATCGGTACCGAAGCTGGGTCGCCATACACCGTAGCGGAAGAGCTGAACACAATTTTTTGAACTGCGGCTCGCTGCATGGCTTGAAGCAATTGCAAAGTTCCATTGACGTTGTTGTCAAAATACCGCAGCGGCTGCGCCACCGATTCACCGACGGCTTTGAGCCCTGCAAAGTGAATCACCCCACTAAATTTGTATTCACCAAACAGCTTGTCTAGCGTCTGTGCGTCGCGCACATCGGCATTGACAAAGGCCAATGGGCTGGCGTTTAAGCGAGCCAATCGATCTAAAACTTTTGAACTGCTATTGCTCAAGTTATCCAAAATGACAAAAGAATAGCCAGCTTGTGCCAAGGCAACGGCTGTGTGCGAGCCAATGAAGCCAGTGCCACCTGTTAATAATATTGAATCTTGCATACCTGAATTATCACTGCAAAGACCCCCGAAACCCCCTAGAATAGTGAAGTTCAGGCCTTGTCATTCTTAGCGCCTGAATTTCGCAGGTTCTTATCCATTAGCTTTTTTTAGTACTTTCATGAAACGTCAACATTTCTCCCCATCGGCCTCAGGTGTAGGCCAAGAATCTTGTATCGCGCTCATTGACGCGCGTTTTCTGGCTTGGTTGCAAGGCCAAGCCGACGGCGCACAAGACGCCATGCGTTTTCAACTCAACAACGTTCTCTCGGGAGCCTTGGCGCACAACGGCTTAGAAGTCGCCGTGCAGCGTATTTATTGGTACAGCGACAGTTCAGACGATTTGGTCGTGGACGGCCAAATTACCCGTGCCGTGCAACCGCACAGCCAAGACGGCGGCCTATCAATGCTGCGTGCCTTGAGTGCAGACCTCAAACGCTTGGCCGAGCGCAATGCCTGCGAACATATTCTTATTGGCAGCGACGATGAGCGCTTGCTCGGCCTCATTGACGATGCTCAACTGCACGGCCTGTCGGTGCATTTGTTGGCTGATGACGCGGTGCGCAACATGGGTCAGTTGCAACGCGACGATCCAGGTTGGGCGCGTTTGTTGGCGCAAGCCGACCGTCGCGTTGTGCTAAATGTGCAAGGTTTGCGCGAAGGCGGTCACCCCCGCCACGGCGCCAGCAGCGTTCATGCTGCGCCAGCGCTCGACCCAGAACAATTGCGCGAACAACTCAACACCGTCATCAATGCCTGGTGGTCGGAAGAGCCGGAAGACCTGCGCGAAGAATTGCGTGAAGAGTTGCAAAACACCCGTGGCATTCCGCAAGAAGTCGACCGCCAGCTTTTGCTTGGCGTGCGCCGCGTGTTGGAGCGTGCCCTGAGCTTTCAAGAGAAAAAACTCTTGCGCGAAATGGTGCGTGACTTGGTGCTCGGCCCACAAGCCGCACAAGCGCAACCGCAAGCCGAACACATGGAATAAACCGCTGGAGCGCCCCTGACATGAGCAACCTGAATTCGGCAGAAATTCTGGCGCAAGCCCTGCCTTACATTCGCAAATTTCACGGCAAAACCTTGGTCATCAAATACGGCGGCAACGCCATGACCGATCCGGCTTTGCAAAAAGCCTTTGCCGAAGATGTGGTGTTGCTCAAATTGGTGGGCATGAATCCGGTGGTCGTGCACGGCGGTGGCCCACAAATTGAAAACGCCTTGAACCGCTTGGGTAAAAAAGGCGAGTTCGTGCAAGGCATGCGCGTCACCGATGCCGAAACCATGGAAGTGGTGGAGTGGGTGTTGGGCGGCGAAGTGCAGCAAGACATTGTGGGCTTGATCAACCAAGCCGGCGGCAAAGCCGTGGGTTTGACCGGACGCGATGGCGCGATGATCCGCGCCCGCAAACTCGTTTTGCATGACACGCAAGATGCCAGCAAAGAATACGATGTCGGTCAAGTGGGCGACATTGTGAGCATCGACCCCAGCGTGGTCATTGCCTTGCAAGACGATGCTTTCATTCCCGTGGTCAGCCCCATTGGCTTTGGCGAAGACAACGAAAGTTACAACATCAACGCTGACGTGGTGGCGGCCAAGCTGGCCACTGTGCTGCAAGCTGAAAAGTTGCTCATGCTCACCAACATCCGTGGTGTACTCGACAAAGAAGGCAATTTGCTCGAAGAGCTGTCGCCACGGCGCATTGACGAGCTGTGCGAAGACGGCACCATCAGCGGCGGCATGATCCCCAAAATTGCGGGGGCGCTGGATGCGGCCAAGAGCGGCGTCAAGGCCGTTCACATCATCGATGGCCGTGTGCCACACGCCATGCTCTTGGAGGTCTTGACCGATCAGGCCTTCGGGACCATGATTAGGTCATACTAATCAACGTGGGTTTGATCGCTCACCTGTGCCATGTCTGACCCAGTCTTCCAATCCGACGCCTCAGCCGCTGAACCCGCAGCCAAACGCCAGCGCATGAAGCCCGGCGAACGGCGTGAGCAAATCTTGCAAACCTTGGCGGCCATGCTGCAAGAGCCGGGCGCAGAGCGCATCACCACCGCCTCTTTGGCCGCGCAATTGCAAGTCAGCGAAGCAGCGCTGTATCGCCACTTTGCCAGCAAAGCGCAAATGTTTGAGGGCCTGATCGATTTCATTGAGCACAGCGTGTTTGGTTTGATTCAGCAAATCGACCAGCGCGAAGGCCGTGCAGCAGAAAAAGCCGCGCACATGGTGGCCGTGGTTTTGCAGTTTGCCGAGAAAAACCCCGGCCTGAGCCGCGTCATGGTGGGTGACGCCTTGGTGTTGGAGAACGAGCGTTTGCAACAACGCATCAACCATTTGTTTGACAAACTGGAGTTGTCGCTGCGCCAAGTCTTGCGCGATGCTGCGCAAGAACACCACGCCAATGCGCCCACGGTGGATGCGCAGGTGAGAGCTGCGGCTTTGGTGTCTTTGGTGTTGGGCAGCTTGCAACGCTTTGTGCGCACCGGCTTTAAGCGCTCACCACTCGATTATTTGGATGCGACGCTGGGCTTGTTGGTTTAAATTTTTGCGCCGACTTTAGCGCCCGCTTCTTTGATCTCTTGCCAAGTGGCATCGTCAATCACGATGCCATTTTTTTTGCGTGCGGCGCGGGCTGTGCGTTCTGGTTCTCCGGCCAAGACCACGCCTTGGCTGTCGGGTGCGGCGGGGCTTTGGCGCAGCCAGTCGATGAAGGCCAAGGTCTCTTGCGCAAAACTCATCTGTGCGCCCAAAGCTTTGGGGTCGATCACAATGCTCAACATGCCGTTGTAGACCGCACGCTTGGCATCGGGTGGCCTGTGCCAAGTGCCACCGCCGCTCAAAGCGCCGCCCAGCAGTTCGCAGGCGACGGCCAAGCCAAAGCCTTTGTATTCGCCAAACGGCAGCAGAGCGCCAAAGCCGCCATTGCTTTGCGGCACGACCACCACGCCGGGTCGGTTGGTGGGTTGGCCGTGTTCGTCGATCAAGGTGCCGGGTGCGACTTCTTTGCCTTCGTTGTGGGCCACCCGCATCTTGCCCTGCGCCACGCGGCTGGTGGCGAAATCCAGCACAAAGGGTTCGCGCACATCGGCACCCATGCCCACAGGAATGCCAATGCAGCACGGGTTGGTGCCGTAGCGTCCATCGCCGCCGTGCCAAGGTGCGACCACGGGGCGCGACAACACATTGACAAAATGCAGCGACACCCAGCCGCGCTCAACGGCCATTTCAGCAAAGTGGCCGATGCGCCCCAAGTGGTGCGAATGGGCCAGTGACATGATGCAAGCGCCGTGCTTGGCGACGCGCTCAAAGGCCAAGTTCATGGCTTCGACGCCCACAATTTGCCCAAAGCCGGTTTGACCGTCCAGCCCCAACAACATGCCGTGATCGACTTGGATGGCCACGTGCGCCTCGGGGTCAAGCCCGCCCTCTAGGATGGCGTCCACATAGCGTGGTGCCATGCCGACGCCATGCGAATCGTGGCCGCTCAAATTGGCCAGCACTAAGTTGGCTGCGACTTGCTGCGCGACATGGGGCGCGCATTTGGCGCTGATAAAAAGTTGGGTGATGCGGTGTTCAAGATCGGCGCTGGCGAGGGTGATGGACATGCGACACTTTGCGAGGTTTATGCGGGTTGTTGCGGATCGGGGTTCTTCAATCGTCATACCATAATAGGCTGTTGCGCCTTGGGCTCGGACTCGGGGAAACCAGAATTTTTCAATCGAAAGGTCTTTCATGAAATTGGTTCGTTATGGAAAAGTGGGCAAAGAAAAACCCGGTCTGATCGACGCCGACGGCAAGCTGCGCGACCTGAGCGCCGTCATTCCCGACGTGTCGCCCCAATACTTGAGCGACGCCATGTTGGCCAAGTTGCGCAAACTCAAAACTGCCTCGCTGCCCTTGGTCAAAGGCAAGCCCCGCATGGGTTGTCCCGTGGCGCACGTGGGCAAGTTCATTGCCATTGGCTTGAACTATGCCGACCATGCGGCCGAATCGGGCATGCCCATTCCCAAAGAACCCATTGTGTTCATGAAAGCCACCAGCTGCATTCAAGGCCCTAATGATGAGGTGATGCTGCCCAAAAACTCGGTCAAAACCGATTGGGAAGTGGAGCTGGGCGTGGTGATTGGCACCGAAGCGCGACATGTGTCTCAAAAGGACGCGCTCAACTATGTGGCGGGTTATTGCACCATCAACGACGTGAGCGAGCGCGAATACCAATTGGAGCGCGGCGGCACATGGGACAAGGGCAAGGGTTGCGACACCTTCGGCCCCATTGGTCCTTGGCTGGTCACCCGCGACGAAGTGCCCAATCCGCAAAAGCTGGACATGTGGTTGGACCTGAACGGCGAGCGCATGCAAACTGGCAACACCAAAACCATGATTTTTGGCGTGGCCAAATTGGTGAGCTATGTCAGCCAATTTATGACCTTGCAGCCGGGTGATGTCATCACCACCGGCACACCTCCCGGCGTGGGCATGGGCATGAAGAAAAACGGCAAAGCCGCACCCATTTACTTGAAGCGCGGCGACAAAGTGTCGCTGGGCATTGAGGGTTTGGGCGAGCAGCATCAAACGGTGGTGGCTTATAAAAAGGCCTGAAGCGGGCGGCGATAATCGCTGCCTATGAGCCAAGACACCATAGCCCTGTTGCGTCCCTTGGTCGTCGACCTTGACGGCACGCTGATCCACACCGATTTGTTGCTGGAGTCTGCCAGTCAATTTGTGTTGGCTCATCCTTTGCAGTGTTTCAAGCCCGTGCTGTGGGCGCTGCAAAGTCGCGCCACGCTCAAAGCCCAGTTGGCGCAGGCCACGCACATCGATGTGGCGGCCTTGCCTTATCACGCGGGCTTGTTGCAATGGCTGCGCGAGCAAAAGCTGGCAGGACGACGCATTGTGTTGGCCACGGCCAGCCATCACCTGCTGGCCGATCAAGTGGCAGCGCATTTGCAATTGTTCGACGAGGTGTTGGCCACACACGAACACACCAACCTCAAATCTGAAGCGAAAGCCAAAGCCTTGGTGGCGCTGTTTGGCGAGGCAGGATTTGATTACGTGGGCAACGACACGGCTGACTTGGCGGTCTGGCAACACGCGCACACCGCGCATGTGGCTGGCGCATCGCTCAGCTTGGTGCAAGCTGTGAAAGACAGCGGCAAATTGGGCAAAGTCTTTGCGCGTGACAGGCCTTCCACGTTCAAATCGTTCACCCAAGCATTGCGCGCACATCAGTGGATGAAAAATCTGTTGGTGTTTGTGCCGCTCTTCACGGCGCACCTGTACGGCGATGTGCAGCGCTTGGCTTTGGCGATGATGGCTTTTGTGGCTTTCAGCGCGATGGCATCAAGCGTTTATGTGCTCAACGATTTGGTCGATGTGCAAGACGACCGACACCACGCACGCAAGCGTTTTCGCCCATTTGCCAGCGGCGCTTTGAGTGTGTTGCAGGGCTGGATGGCTTGGCCGCTGTTGCTGTTGGCGGCCGCTTTGCTTAGTGTGGCGGTGCTGCCGCTGGCGTTTTGCGTCAGCTTGGCGGTGTACTGTGGGCTCACCTTGGTTTATTCATTCAAGCTCAAACAAATTGCGGTGTTGGATGTGCTGACCTTGGCTGCGCTTTACACCTTGCGCATCGTGGCCGGCGCGGCGGCGGTGTCTGTGCCGCTGTCGTTTTGGCTGCTGTTGTTTTCGGTCTTTATTTTCTTGAGCTTGGCCTTGCTCAAGCGTTACAGCGAACTCAAAGCAGCGCGCGACGCGGGCAAATCCGGCGCCTTGCGCGGGCGCGGTTATGCGCCCGAAGATTTGGAAATGGTTTCCAGTCTGGGCGGAAGTTCTGGATTGATGGCGGTGTTGGTGCTGGCGCTATACATCCAAGAAGGCCAAGCGCCGCATTTGTATGGAGCGCCGCAACTCATTTGGCTGGCTTGTCCGGCACTGTTGTATTGGGTGTCGCGAGCTTGGTTGATGGGCCACCGTGGGCAAATGCATGACGACCCCGTGGTCTTCGCCCTCAAAGATCCTGTGAGCTGGGCAATTGCAGGATTTATGGCCGGCGTGATGCTGCTGGCGCGGGTGTGGTCGTGAAAAGTTTGGCGCGTTTGGCGGCGGTCTATGCCTTGATTTCTGTGATTGGCTCTGCGGCCAATTTGCTGACCCAAGCGGCTGTGGTGGCCGCTTACAGCGGTGCGTATGCGATTGAGTTGTCGGTCTTGCTCGGCACGATCATGGGCTACCCCATCAAGTACGTGCTGGAGAAAAAACATGTGTTTGATTTTCAAGCGCAAAGCCTCAGCCACGACAGCCGATTGTTTGCGCTCTATGGCGCCATGGGGGTGCTGACCACGCTGGTGTTTTGGGGTGTGGAATGGGCGTTTCAAGTGGCTTTTGGCACAGACACCATGCGCTATGTGGGCGGTGCGATTGGCTTGACGATTGGCTCAGTCATCAAATACAACTTGGACAAACGCTTTGTGTTCAAGCAGGTGAGCCCATGATGCGCGTGCGCTCTTGGGGCTTGCTCTCCAACGACGAACACGCGGTGCAGGCCGTGAGTGAGCGCACCCAAGTCACGGCTGCGCTGACTGCAGCGGCCACGGCCAAAACCACAAGCTTGGCCTATGGCGCAGGCCGCAGCTATGGCGATGTCTGCCTTAATCCGCAGGGCAGCCTTCTGCTCATGCGCGGCATGGACAAGTTCATCGCCTTTGACCAAGCCACCGGCCAACTGAGCTGTGAAGCGGGCGTCTTGCTGCGCGACATTCAACGCCTGTGCGTGCCGCGTGGCTGGATGCTGCCTGTGATTCCTGGCACGCAATATGTGACCGTGGGCGGCGCGATTGCCAATGATGTGCATGGCAAAAACCACCATCTGCGGGGCAGCTTTGGTGACCATGTGGTGTCGCTGGACTTGGCGCGCAGCAGTGGCGAGGTTTTGCATCTCCAAGCCGATGACGCATTGATGCACGCTACGCTTGGCGGCCTAGGTTTGACGGGTGTGGTGTTGAGCGCCACGCTGCAACTGCGTCGCGTGGCCAGCCCGTGGCTCACGGCGCAAACAATTGCCTACAAGAATTTGCACGAGTTCTTCGCCCTGTGCGATGCCTCCGACACAGAGTGGGAACACACGGTGTCTTGGATCGACTGCCTGTCTGGAAACAACAGCGCCGAACAAACACGCGGCATCTTTTTACGCGCCAATCCGCTGAGCGCTGAGCAACTCGCGGCCTTGGATGTGTCGCGCTTGCCGCAAGCGTCCACACGTCTGCGCCAGATGCCGTTTGTGCCGCCGATGTCTTTGGTCAATGGCTTGACGCTCAAGCCTTTCAATCTGCTGTACTACCACCTCCACAGGCTCAAGGCGGGCGAGTCGGTGGTGCATTACGAGCCGTTTTTTCATCCGCTGGACAACGTCTCGCATTGGAACCGCATGTATGGTCCCAAAGGTTTTTACCAATACCAATGCGTGGTGCCGCGTCAAGACGGACAAGCGGCGGTGCAGGCCATGCTGCGCGCTATTGCGCAGTCTGGCGAGGGTTCATTTTTGGCAGTGCTCAAAACCTTTGGTGAACGTCAAGCCAAAGGCTTGCTGAGTTTCCCCATGCCCGGCGTGACCTTGGCCTTGGATTTTCCGAATCGGGGCGAGCGCACGTTGCGCTTGTTGGCGCGACTCGACGCCATCGTGCAGCAAGCGGGCGGGCGTTTGTACATGGCCAAAGAGGCTCGCATGTCGCGCAGCATGTTCGAGGCGGGTTATCCGCGTTGGCAAGAATTTTTGACGCACCGTGACCCGGCTTTGAGCTCGGCCATGTCGCGTCGTTTGATGGGATGGTAGAAACAATGACAACAACACACATCGTGATCGTGGGCGCAACATCGGCGATGGCCGAACACTGCGCCCGCTTGTGGCTGGCACAGTCGCCCCGCCGACTCAGCTTGATTGGGCGTGACGCTGCGCGTTTGCAGCGCGTTGCCGACGATTTGAAAGTGCGCAGCCCTGACTCGCATATTTCGGTTTTGGCCATGGATGTGACCGACGCCGAAGAAATCGCCAAGGCCGTGCAAAACTTGGCCTCGCAGCAAAGCATCGACATGGCCTTGGTGGCGCACGGCGTGTTGTCGGACCAAGTGGCGTGCCAAAACGATGTGCGCCAAGTGGCGGCGTCGCTACAAGTCAACGCCGTTTCGCCCGTGCTCTGGGCAGAAGCATTTGTGCAACAGATGGTGGCCGCGCAGCACGGCACGGTGGCGGTGATTGGTTCGGTGGCGGGCGACCGTGGGAGACAATCGAACTATGTGTACGGCGCGGCCAAAGGTTTGGTGGCGCGCTACATGCAAGGCGTGCAGCACCGATTGGCGGGCTCGCCTGTGAAAGCCGTGCTCATCAAGCCAGGACCCACGGCCACGCCGATGACAGCAGCATTGGCTGCGCAAGGGCAGAAGATGGCCAGTGTGGAACAAGTCGCGGGCGACATTGTGCGCGGCATGGCACGGGGGCAAGCGGTGGTTTACACACCGGGAATTTGGCGCTGGGTAATGCTGGTGGTGATGCACATTCCGCGCGTGGTGTTTGATCGAATTCGGCTTTGAGTTTTTGGTTCACGCGCACCGCTGCGGCTTTTGACACAGGGCTAGGCTCATCTTCGCTGCGCTCAGAAAATCGCTACGCCCTGTATCAAAAGCCGCAGCGGTGGATATGGGTGTGCAAAGGAATTACTCGCCGCGAACGAAAATAATTGCAGCACCCACTATGATTCCCTGTCATTTTTTCAAACCCAAAGCACTCAAGGCCGCGTATGTCATTTGATGTGATTACTTTTGGCGAAGCCATGATGCTGTTGGTAGCAGACCAGCCCGGCGCCCTAGAAAACGTTCACAGCTTCACCAAACGCACCGCTGGTGCTGAAAGCAATGTGGCCATTGGTTTGGCAAGGCTGGGTCTGGATGTGGCGTGGTGTAGCCGATTGGGCGCTGACTCGATGGGCAAGTATTTGCTGGCTTCCATGCTGGCCGAAAACATCGATTGCTCGCAGGTGGTGTTAGATGACCAATACCCCACCGGATTCATGTTCAAAGGCCGAGTGCTCGACGGCAGCGATCCGCCCGTTGAATACCACCGCAGCGGCTCTGCGGCCAGCCACTTTCAACCAGAACAGA
Source organism: uncultured Burkholderiales bacterium (assembly GCA_903832625.1). Taxonomy (GTDB): domain Bacteria; phylum Pseudomonadota; class Gammaproteobacteria; order Burkholderiales; family Burkholderiaceae_C; genus Limnohabitans. Next base: position 11,838 of record CAILCI010000017.1, read on the forward strand.
TCGACAGCCGTTGGCTTGCAAGTGCAAGACATTTGCATGTGACGGGCATCTTTTGCGCGTTGTCAGACAGTTGTTTGGCAAGTTCGGTGGCAAGCATGGCGCAGATGCGAGCGCTGGGCAAAACAATTTCTTTCGATCCCAACTTGCGTCCCTCGTTGTGGCGCCACCCAGCGCAAATGCGCGAGACGATCAACAGCCTGGCATTTCGCGCCGACTGGGTATTGCCCGGTATAGAAGAAGGTCGACTGTTGAGCGGGCGCGAGACGCCTGAAGAAATTGCCCAGTTTTACTTAAACCAAGGCGTGTCGGTGGTCGTGGTCAAGCTTGGCGCGGCCGGTGCTTACTATGCAACGCAACACGACAGCGCTTATGTGGCGGGCTATCCCGTGGCGCAGGTGGTAGACACCGTGGGCGCGGGCGACGGGTTTGCTGTGGGCGTGATCAGCGGTTTGTTAGAAGACTTGGACGTTCAAACGGCCGTCAAACGCGGCGCGTGGATTGGTGCGCGGGCTGTTCAATTCATCGGCGATACCGAGGGCTTACCAACTCGTCAGGAATTGGCGCAAGCGCATTTATGAATTGGTTGTCTCTGGCGCACAGCTGCTAACTCTGACACAGGGCTAGGCTCATCTTCGCTATGCTCAGAAAATCGCTACGCCCTGTGTCAGAGTCAGCAGCAGTTGAAGACTTGTGCCTCCAAAGAGGAATAAGGCATCAATCAAACCGCACCACCTGCACCCCCGGCAGCGCCGCCATCGGGAACTCTTCTTTGTCAAACGCCTTGTCCCCGTCGTCGCTGGGCAGCCCGGTGGTGACGAGGTTTTTGAAATCGAATTTGCTGTGGTCTAACAAGTGCGAAGGTACCACGTTTTGCAGGGCGGCAAACATGTTTTCAATGCGTCCTGGAAATTTCTTTTCCCATTCGCGCAGCATGTCTCCCACCACTTGGCGCTGCAACCCGTCTTGGCTGCCGCACAGCGTGCACGGAATGATCGGGAACTCGCGGTGCGCCGCCCAGCGGATCAGGTCTTTTTCGCTCACATAGGCCAAGGGGCGAATCACCATGTGGTCGCCGCCGTCGCTGACCAATTTGGGCGGCATGCTTTTGAGTTTGCCGCCATAAAACATGTTCAAAAAGAAGGTTTGCAAAATATCGTCGCGGTGGTGACCCAGCGCAATTTTGTTGCAACCCAGCTCGCCCGCCACGCGGTACAAAATGCCTCGGCGCAAGCGCGAGCACAGGCTGCACATGGTTTTGCCTTCGGGGATTTTGTCTTTGACAATAGAGTAGGTGTCTTGTGTCTCAATGCGATACGGCACACCCAGCTCGCTCAAGTACTTGGGCAACACATCGGCAGGAAAACCGGGTTGCTTTTGGTCGAGGTTGACCGCAATCAACTCAAACTGAATCGGCGCACGCGCCTGCATTTTGAGCAAGATGTCGAGCATTCCGTAGCTGTCTTTGCCGCCCGACATGCACACCATGACCTTGTCGCCTTCTTCGATCATGTTGTAGTCGCTGATGGCTTGCCCCACCAAGCGGCACAGGCGTTTTTCGAGTTTGTGGTTTTCGTGCTCGATTTTGATCTGAGCGGGGGAGGTTTGAGTCTCGGCTGTTGTGTTCATGGTTTCACCACTGTCCTGTTTCCATGCGAATGGCAACTTCGCAGTCTTCAAAAATTTCGAGTTTGGCAATCTTGACCCGCACGCCAATCACGCGCGGCAGCAGCATGAGGCGGTGCGCCAGTTTGCCAATCAGGCTTTCCAACAAATTGACGTGTTCCGCTGTGCATTCGGTGATGATGATTTGGCGCACCTTGCGGTAGTCCAGCACATGCTCAATGTCATCATCGTGCGGCAACAAAGGCTGAAGACCTAAGTGCAATTCGGCATCGACTTGAATGGGTTGAGGCGCGAGTTTTTCATGCGCCAAAATCCCAAGGTTGGCGTCAAAACGCAGCCCGTTCAAGCTCAAAATTTGGTGACCCGTGTTGGGCGCGTGTGAGGCCTTCATGGTTTGATCCTGAAAACTTCCACGCCCACGGCGTCGCAGTCGGGGTAGACGTCGGGCTTGCAAGTGGACAAGCGCACCGCTTGCACACCGGGGTGTGCCAGCAAGGTGTCGACCAATTCGTCGCACAAGGTTTCTTGCAAACCAATGTGGCCACGAGCAATACGCTGGGCAATGGTTTGGCGCACAAAATCGTAATCCACCACCTCGGCAATGCTGTCGTCCTTGGGCGTAGAGACGGCATAAGGCACGAATAATTCGACGTCAATCCACAGTCTTTGTGGGGCAGTTTTTTCAAAATCGTGAATGCCAATGGAGGCATGGACTTCGCAGCGGCGCAAAAACAATTTGCGGCAGTTCAGCAGCAAGCTGTCCATGACGGACGCGCTGGTGTGAGCTTGTGGCAAAGAAGAACTCATCGCGAGGCCTTACAAAAAGTGTATGAAAAGAAAGAGAGGGTCATGCAGCCCCCTGATTCGCTGGGTCGATGGCAAACATCACGTCTCGCGCCAAAGGCACCAAATGCTGGCCTTTGTCCACGCACAGCGTGCTGCCGTTGATGGATGCGTTGTCGGCCAAAAACACGCAAGTGTTGGCAACGTCTGTGGGATCGATGGCTTGGCGCTGCAAATTGACGGTGCTGGCGCGCTCAAAATTACTCAAGCTTTGCGGGCCGCTGGGGTACATCAGGCCAGGCGCCACGCCGCACACCCGCACACGCGGTGCGAACGACTGGGCTTGAAGCGCTACCGAACGCTCCAGCGCCAATTTGGAGACGGTGTAAGAAAAATAGTCAGGGTTCAAATTGAACACCTTTTGGTCCAGCACATGAATCACGCTGTGGTCCACGCCCTCGACCGCTTGGCGGGCTAATTCGCGACCCAGCAAGAGCGGCGCCATTAAGTTGATTTGCAATTGCCCCATCAGGCTGGCGCTGTCCATGCTCAGGCCTGAGTCGGGGTCAAACGAGGAGGCGTTGTTGACCACGCACCGCAGCACGCCACTGTGGGCGCGGATGGTTTGCACCATCGCCACGATGTCGGCTTCGCTGGCCAAATCGGCGTATACGGTGTGAATGCGTTGCGCTGTGGTGTTGCCAGCGTTTGACGCGCTGGCCTGCAATTCGGCTTCCAGCTCAGCCTGCAAGGCTTTGGCCTCTGGCTCAGAGCGCTGGTAATGACACCACACCTGCCAGCCTGCGCGGGCAAAGCTGCGCGTCAACTCTGCGCCTAAGCGTTTGGCGGCTCCAGTGATCAAGACGGTGTGGGTCATTTGGGGACGAAGGTTGGGATAACTGAGGTTTTTGGGCAGGCTGGCAGGTGTTGGACAATGGCGCATATTGAGCCACTGATTCTTATGACACCTGATTCTTCTGACACATCGCACCAACGTGCGCTGATGCGAATTATCCAGCACCGCATCAAAACCGCGGGCGGCTGGTTGTCTTTCGACCATTTCATGGCTTTGGCGCTGTATGCGCCGGGTATGGGTTACTACGCCAACGATTTGCGCAAATTTGGCACCACGCCCGCCAGCGGCAGCGATTTTGTCACCGCGCCCGAAATGTCGCCGTGGTTTGGCCGCACGCTGGCACACCAGGTCGGTGAGGCGCTGACTCAGACCCAAACCGACGAAGTATGGGAGTTTGGCGCTGGCTCGGGGGCATTGGCTTTGCAACTGTTGCAAAGCTTGGGCGAGCGCGTCAAGCGCTACACCATTGTCGATTTGTCGGGCAGTTTGCGTGAGCGCCAACAAGCCACGCTGCAAGCCTTTGGCGACCGTGTGCGCTGGGTAGACGAGCTGCCCGCGCAGTTACAAGGCGTGGTGGTGGGCAACGAGGTGCTCGACGCCATGCCTGTGCAGTTGTTGGTGCGCACCCAAGGCGTGTGGCACGAGCGCGGCGTGGTTTGGGTTGATGGCGCCCAGCAGCCCTTGCAGTGGCAAGATCGCCTCACCGACTTGCGCCCGCCCGTGGACATTGAGGGCGAGCACGACTACCTGACTGAAATTCATGTCCAGGCGGAGGCTTTTGTGCACACCTTGGCCGACCGCTTCAAAGCCAGCTTGGCTGCGGGCGGCAAGGGCGGTGCGGCGTTTTTGGTGGACTACGGTTTTGCTGAGAGCGAATACTTCCATCCGCAACGCCACATGGGCACGCTCATGTGCCACCAATTGCACAAGGTCGACGGCAATCCTTTGGTCGACGTGGGGCACAAAGACATCACTGCGCATGTCAACTTCACAGGCATTGCTGTGGCCGCACAAGATGCGGGGCTAGAGGTGTTGGGCTACACCAACCAAGCCAATTTTTTGATCAACTGCGGTTTGTTGCAGCCCTTGGTGGACGCGCCCTTGGCTGACAAAGCCATGGCGCAAAAACTCATCACCGAGCATGAAATGGGCGAATTCTTCAAAGTCATCGCTTTGGGCACCCACGCTTGGGAGCCACTGGGCTTTGCGCGTGGCGACCGCTCGCACACCTTGTGAGGCACGCATGATTCGTTGGTTGTTGGTGGTTTTGTTGGCGCTCTTGGTCTTTAACCGACTCGGGCCGTGGCTAGAAAAATTCGGCTTTGGCCGCCTGCCGGGCGACTTGCGCTTCAAACTCTTTGGCCGAATTTGGTTTATTCCGATTGCGTCGAGTTTGGTGTTGAGCGCGGTGTGTTCGTTGATTGCGCGTTTGCTTTGAGTCCAGTCAAGCAAGATTCAGGGCCACACCAACCGCAATTTCCCGCGCCTGCTCAATCCGCTGCCCCACTGCCGCGCCTGAGAGGCCTTGTGCCATCGCTGCTGCGCTGATGCTGGCGGTATCGACGGCCAGCGCGGCTTCTAGGCAACGCTTTAAACGATCAGCTTGCGGGTAGGGCTCTTCTTGTTTGCCCAAGCGTCCACGGGCATCGCATTCGCAAGTTTGCAGGGCTTGCAAAAAGCGCTCGGGGCGGCGCAGGGCGTCGCAGCGCACCAATAAGCGCAACACCGCGCCTGCGCTGAAGCTCAGGCTTTGGTGGATGTTGCCGTGCTCACGCGCCACCATGTCGGCCAGTTCTTTGCATTCGACCGGTACGCGCCAGCGGGTGTGAATGTGCTGCGCCAGTTTGACGCTGCGCTGCTCATGCCCAATATGGCGCGGCAGCACATCGGCGGGTGTGGTGGCCTTGCCCAAATCGTGGCAGAGGCAGGCATAGCGCACGGCCAAGGGCGCGTTGGCTCGGGCGCTTTGGTCGAGCACCATTTCCAAGTGAATGCCGGTGTCGATTTCTGGGTGGTATTCGGCGCGTTGAGGCACACCATAGAGCGCATCGACCTCGGGCAGCAAGCGCTGCAAGGCACCACATTCGCGCAGCACTTGCAACATGCGCGAAGGCTGGGCGGACATCAGGCCGCGAGAGATTTCTTGCCACACGCGCTCGCTCACCAAAGCGTCTACTTCGCCCTCAGCCACCATTTCGCGCATGAGTTGCATCGTCTCGGGCGCAACGCTGAAGGTGGGAAAGCGTGCTGCAAATCGCGCCAATCGCAAAATGCGAACCGGGTCTTCCCGAAAAGCGTCGGTCACATGGCGCAGCACTCGGACTTGGATGTCGCGCTCGCCGCCGTAAGGGTCGATGCGCTGGCCGTTGGCGTCTTGTGCGATGGCATTGATGGTCAGGTCGCGCCGCGCCAAGTCTTCTTCCAGCGTCACCTCGGGCGAGGTGTGGATGGCAAAGCCGTGGTAGCCGCGTGCGGTTTTGCGCTCGGTGCGTGCCAGCGCATATTCTTCATGGGTTTGTGGGTGCAAAAACACCGGAAAGTCTTTGCCCACGGGCGTGTAGCCCTGTGCTGTCATTTGCTCTGGGGTTGCACCTACCACCACCCAGTCGCGGTCAGCACCACTCAGCCCCAACAGGGCATCGCGCACCGCACCGCCGACCAAGTAAATTTGCATGGTTGCAAGTTTAAGCGCCGCGCTGGGCGGGAAACACATCGCCCAAGTGCTTGGGTTTTGCCACGCCCAAGTTGTCCAAGCCCGCGCACTGTCCGCTGGCAATGTTGTCAACCTCCATCGATGCCAAGTTGTCGCGACTCATCAGCGTAGGGCCGGGCGCGAGCTCCATCATCAGGGCTTGCAAATAAGCGGCGGCTGTGGGCAAGGGCAGGATGCGGCGTTCATGCCCAACAAAACGACCCGCCAACTGCACCAACTCTTGCAGCTTGAACACTTCGCTGCCGCAGGCCTCATACACCTGTCCGGCTGTTTGTCGATGTGCCAAAGCATAGGCAATGGCCTGCACCACGTCGCCCACCCACACAGGTTGGAATTTGGCGGTCGCGCCCGCCAAAGGCATGATGGGAAATATTTTTTGCAAACGTGCAAACAGGTTGATGAAGGCATCGTCTGCACCAAAAATCACGCTGGGGCGCAGCAGGGTCAAGGCCAAGCCGTCGCGCTGTGCCGCCTCGCGCAAGATGTGTTCGCCCCGCGCTTTGCTGCGTTGGTAGAGCGAGGGCGCATCCACCTCTGCCCCCAAAGCGCTGATGTGGACGAGGCGTTTGACACCGGCTTGCTCGCAAGCTTGCGCGATCAAGCTGGGCAAGCGCACATGGACAGCTTCAAATTCTGCGGCACTGCCATGCAAGATGGCGACAAGGTTGACCACGGCATCGTGACCTTGCATGAGTTGGCGCAGCGCCACCGCGTTGTGGATATTGGCTTTGACCACGCTCACCCCCGGCAACATTTGCACCGAACGCGCAGGCAAACGGCGCGTCGGCACCGTGACTTGGCAGCCTTGCTGCGACAGCAGGGCACACACATGATGGCCGACAAAGCCGCTGCCGCCGAGGACGAGAATTTTTTGGGGAAGTGAGGAGTTCATGGCCGAACTGTAAGGCCTTTCCCATGTGGCCTTGCCAAAACCCACACGGTTAGAATTTTTGGCAATGAAGCTTTTTACAACTGCCGCCATCGCGGCGCTGCTCTTGGTCTGCGCCGATGCGGCATTGCGCCCTGGGGTTGTTGCGCCAGCCGAGGCTGTGGTGACGCCGCAGAGCCCAAGCACTTGCACACGCTTTGAGGTCGTGCGCCAAGGCCGCATTCCCATGCCCGAGGGCGTGCCAGCCGCACATGCCAGCACATTGGTCGCTTTCTCCGCACAACATCCTTTGAGCGCCAGCAAGTCGGTGGCCGCATTGTGGTTTGCCGGCACGCGAGAAAGCGCGCCCGATGTGCAAATTGCCATGGCCACTTTTGATCGCCAGCGCCAAGCGTGGGATGCGCCGCAGTGGGTGGTCAGCAGAGAGAGTTTGCGTGCCGCCTTGGGTGTGCAGATCAGGCGCATCGGCAATCCGGTGGCGTGGTCTGACGCGCACGGGCGCTTGCATGTGTTTGTGGTGGCCACGGGCTTGGGCGGCTGGGCGGCGTCGCGGGTGGTGCATTTGCGGGAGGTGCAGACTCTCAGCGCAGCGCAAAAAGCGCCGCAGTTTGAAGTCGAGCGCATTTTGCCGCTCATGCCGCAAGTGCCGTCTTTCAACACCAGCGTCTTGGTGCGTGCTGCGCCGCTGGCCTTGGCCGACGGTGGGGCTGTGCTGCCGCTGTATTTTGAAATCAACACCAAATATCCGCTGGCGCTGCGCTTGAGCCCCACGGGCGAGATGTTGGGGCTGACCCGCATGAGCGAGCGCAAAGATGTGTTGCAGCCGAGCATCGTCGCTGTGTCGCCCACGCAATGGCTGGCTTTCATGCGCCATAGCGCGGCCAACGGCCAAGTGGCGTTGACCCAAAGCATGGATGCAGGCCAGCATTGGCAAGACTTGCCCAGCACGGCCATCCACGCTGAGAATGGCGCGCCATTGGGCAACCCGGACTCCTCCGTGGCTGCTTTGAACATGGGGGGGCAGATCTGGCTGGCGCACAACCCGCTGGAGCGCCGTCGCGAGGTCTTGCAACTCAGCCGCGTCCCGCTTGAGCCGATGACTGCCTTGCAAGCAAACCACAACCCAGTTGCCACGGCCTCCACTGAGCACAACCCCAACCCCTGGCACACCCAAGATTGGGTTGCGGGCAACGCAGGCGATGAGTTCTCTTACCCCAGCTTGATCACCGTGCCTGTGTCGGGGCAAGCCCAGCCAGAGGTGTGGTTGAGTTACACCGACCAGCGCCGTGACATTGCCTTCCAACAACTGCGCGTCCACTGCGAGGCCACACCATGAACACTTGGCTGCAACTCGCCCCCGCCTTGCCCGCGCCTTGGTTGGTGCAAGCGTGGCTGTTTGTCGGCTGGGCCTTGGTGTCGAGTGCGGTGCTGTTGCGCCTCACGCAACACACGGTCAGCGCTGCCGTCATCGGCCTGCTGCTGTGCTGGCCTTGGCAGTACGCCCCCGTGGGGTTTGTGGCGCTGGCTTTTCAGTCGCCCAGCGTGGTGTTGGTCTTGTGGGCGGTGCTGACTTGGTGGCGTCGTTTCCATCCGAACGAGGTGGCATCGAAGATGCCGACCAGTTGGGCCTGGGCGCTGGTGTTGCTGGGTTGGGGCTTGTGCTTGGACACCTTGAACCTGTGGCCGCAGGTCTGGAACCTTCAGCTTTTCGCGTTTGGGTTTGAGCCAGCCAGCCTCGTGCTTGTGCTGGTCGTGGGCTTGGTCTGGGTGGCTTTGGCAAGTCAGGACAAATTGTCGCGACGCTTAAAACTCGACCCACCCACCCAAGGCGATGTGTTTTTGAGTCTTGGCGTGCTGGCCGTCTACGTTGTGCTGCGCGTGCCAACAGGTAATGTGTGGGACGCCTTGTTAGACCCCTTTGTTTGGCTCGCTTTGCACGGACGCGTGTGGCGCTCGCTCAGGGCTTAGCCACCAACAGATACTCCCGCCAAAACAATACCTGCTCTGGCGCAGTGCGCAAAGCTTCTGGCGTGATTTCGCCAGATTTTTGTCGTCCGCGCAGTCCAATGCGTTGCGCCAGCACGGTGCAGTGTGCGGCTTGGCAGTCGGGTGCAGGATCGTTCCAGAGGCGATGCACCACGATGGCGTCGTAGTGGTTGAGCAATTGCGTGATGTGAGTCGCATCGACGGGATAGTCGTCTTCCCAATAAGGCGCCACGCTGGCGACGCTGGGCAACAGAAAGCGCCAGCGTTCAAAGTCGCCGTTGAAGTTGCTCGGCGTGGCCAAGGTCTTGCCTTGGAGTTGCGCCACCACTTCGCGGCTGTAGCCGTTGCTGGATGTGTTCAACGGCGCGCTCAACATGCCAAACCAAGTGAACAAACTCAAGGCCAGCCCCAAAAACCACAGCCATGCGCTGTGCAGGCTGTGCGGCTTGAGCATGCGCAACAGCGCGACCACTTGCAAGACCAAAATCAACAACAACCCCAAGCGCCCCCATAGCGGGTAGAGGTCAATGCGCCAACCTGCCCATAAAAACAAGCCCAAGAGCCCCAAGCCGACGAAGCTGAACAATGCCCCCACGTACATGCACGCACGTTGCGCCCACACCGGTAAGCGCCACAGCCACAGCGCGCACAGCACGGCCACCACGGGCATCAAGGGAATTAAATAGCGCGCCGAGCGTTGGCTGGGCAACATGAAAAACACGTTCAACAGCAACACATACAGCCACAGCACGGCTTGCGGTTGGCTCAGGCCCTGCAGTCGCGCACGCCAAACTGCTGGCGCTTGGCGCAAGCCCCACAGCATGACAGCCATGATGAGCGGCCCCAGCACCGCGCCGTTTTGCATCAAGCCCAAAGATTGCACCCAAATGCTGTAGCCGCCCGACAGCGCGGTTTGCAAGTAGCTCGGGCCGCCGGCGTTGACCTTGCCCCAGTTCTCGCCCACCACAAACTCGCGCCACACGCTGGCGGGGTCGGGGTCGATGGCAAACCACAGCGCAAACACGCCCACCGCCACTGCGGTACACAAGGCGGTGCGCCACATCCAGCGCCACCACAGCTCGGGCTTGAACCAGCACAGGCTCAAAAACAAAGTGCCTGCCAAGGGCGCGATGAGCACAAAGGATTTGTACCAAGCCACCCAACTCCAGCTCAAGGTGGCGACGACAAACACACTCAGGCGCGGCACAAAATTTTGTCCTTGAACGCGGCTGCGCAGCACCTGCGCCAGCAAGACCCACAAGGGCAAGTTCATCCAAAAAGTTTCTAAAGCGCTGGTGAGGTAGGGGCGGCCATAACGGTAAGTGCTAAAACAGCCCAAGAAAATCAAACCCGCCATGTGGCTCAAGCTGCGTGGCGTCATTACCGCAGGCCAAGCCACGGCTTGAGTTTGGCGAGCCAACATGTCTTGCGCCAAACGTCGCGTGGCCCAGACCACCAAGGCGGTGTTGCCCAAGGTGTAGAACAAGCTGGGCAGGCGCAGCCACAGCAGCTTCCACTCCAAGCCCAGCGCTGGCACGGCCATGGCTTGCCAAATGAGCAGCGGCGGCTTGGTGTTGCGCATGTGGGCAATGTCGGAGAGCAAGGGCAGCCAAGCACCCGTTTGCTGTGTGTTCAACCAAGTTTTAAATGCGATGTGGGCATAAACCAACTCGTCGCCGTTGCGTGGAATGTTCTCGCCACCCAAGTCAAAGGCGTACACACACACGGCCAGCAACAACAGCCCCAAGCTGATGTTGTTCAAGCGCTGCGCTTGCTCGGCTTCGGGCACATCGCGCGGATTGCCTTTGAACGTCCACCAATCGTTGGCAAAGTAATTCACCACGCTGGCCAAAGCAATGGCGACCACATTGCCCAGCATGTAATGCACATGTTGCGCCAGCCACAAGGTCAAGATGTATTGCAAGCAGGTGCCCAGCCACGACGCCATGCCGTAGCGCACAAACTGCATGGGCGTGGAGCCGCGCCATTCGCTGTGCCGGTCTTGCCATGTCCACAAACGGTTCCAAATGAAATTGTTCACCGTCGCCACAAAAATCGCCACCGCCAGCGAGGTGTAGAGCCGAGTGTCGCTGCTGTCAATGTCGGTGAATAAAAACTCTTGGCAAGCAAACAACACCGCCAAATTCACCACCGTGCCGCTCGCGCCCACCAAGCCGAATTTCAAAAAACGCCAGCGATGCAGCAAGGCGTTGAGCCCTAGCGCCAGCGAGGCAAAGCGGGTGTCTGTGGTCATGCGGTGGTGTTAAGTCAAAGCCAATTTGTTCAAAGCAAGCTGCAGCACCGATTCAACACCAATGACTTTGAGGCACTGGTTGTCGCCGTCGCAAAAACTGTCGCGGTGGTTGTAGGCGGTCAGGCAGGGCGAGCAAGCCATGCCCGATTCCAGCACCGTCGAGCGGGTGCCGAGTGGGCCATACAAACGCGAGGTCTCGGGGCCAAAAAAAGCAATGGTTTGGATGGGCGTGAGGCTGGCGAAGTGGCCGGGGCCACCGTCGTTGGTGATGAGCAGTTCGGCGTGATGAAACAGCAGCAGCAACTCGCCCAAGCTGTGGGTGTAGCCCGTCAAATCGATGCATTGGGGGTGGTTCACCTCGGCCAGCACTTGCTGGGCTTGGGGCGTGTCTTCGGGCAGGCCAATCAAGCCCACGGCGCAGCCTTGGCGCAGTAGCGCTTGTGCCAGCGCCACATAGTGCGCTTGCGGCCAAGCGCGAATGGGCAATGCACCGCCGCTCACATACAGCAGCACGCGGTGTGGGTTGCCGACAAACGACGCAAAGTCGTGCTGCAAACGTTGGCCAAATGCTTGCAATTGCGCAGCGTCTACTTCGAGTTGCGGCAAATCGCTGTGCAGCTTGGGCAAGACCATGCGGTTGAGCGGTCGCGTGGTGCGTTGGCGCAGTTGCGCGTCGGACCAAGTCAAACCGTCCAACAACACCTTGGCCAAACCGACAAACTGCAAGCTGATGTGTTGGTAGGTGTTGTA
>CAILCI010000018.1 GCA_903832625.1 uncultured Burkholderiales bacterium
CACAAGCGCTCGCGTTTTGAGTGTTCGCGGCAGTGTGATGGCCGAGCCTCGGACCAACCAGCTTTTTGTGACCGATATAGCCGCACGACTTGACCAAGTGGCGCAAATGATTGATCGCATCGATGTGCCGTTGCGACAGGTTTTGATCGAGGCGCGCATCGTTCAAGCGAGCGAAAATTTTGGTCGGGTGTTGGGCGCACGTTTGAGCGGCGTGTTGGGTGGTGACGGTCGCTTGGCTGTGGGGGCAGCGAGCACGGTTAACGTGACAAATGGCGCGACGAACAATGCTTTGAATGGTGCTTCGGTTGCGTCAACATCAGGCACTTTGAGCACCAGCGCTCAATTTGTCAACTTACCAGCGGGAGGCATCAACGGGTTTGCTTCAGCGAGTTTTCCAGTGGCGATCTTCAATGCCTCAAAAAACCAGTTTTTGAATTTAGAACTCTCGGCCTTGGAGGCTGATGGGAAAGGTCGCGTCATCTCCAACCCACGCGTGGTCACGGCCGACCAAGCCAAGGCCATCATTGAGCAAGGCACGGAGTTGCCCTACCAAACTGCGGCGGCTAGCGGCGCAACGTCTATTGCATTTCGCAAAGCCAACTTGAAGCTGGAGGTCACGCCGCAAATCACGCCTGAAGGCGGCATCATGCTGGATTTGGACATCAGCAAAGACAGCGTGGGACAAATCACACCAGCGGGTTTTGCGATTGACACCAAACATGTCAACACCCAGGTCTTGGTGGACAACGGCGGAACCGTCATGATTGGCGGTATTTACGAAACTACCGAACAAGAGGACGAATACAAAGTTCCGCTCCTAGGGGATATCCCATTGTTGGGTGTTTTCTTCAAAAACCACAGGCGCAGCTCTTCGCGCCAAGAGCTGCTGGTGTTCGTAACCCCTAAAATGCTTGACCATCGTGTTTCCACACGCTAAGAAAGCATATTTTGTTGGTTTTAGTCGGTTTGCCCGGTTCAGGCAAAACGACCGTTGGGCGTCAATTGGCTCGGCGGTTGCGCCTGCCTTTTGTTGATTCGGATCACGCCATCGAGCGCCGCTTGGGCTGCTCGGTGCGCGAGTATTTCGAACGCGAGGGGGAAGATCGCTTTCGTGATTTGGAGTCCGAGGTGCTTGACGACTTGAGCTTGAACCATCACGGTGTACTGTCAACGGGTGGCGGTTCGGTGCTTAGGCCCATCAATCGAGAACGGCTACGTGAGCGCGGCAAGGTGTTTTATTTGCGCTCGTCGCCCGAAGAGGTGTTTCGTCGTTTGCGCTACGACCAAAACCGACCCTTGTTGCAAGTGGCTGATCCACAAGCCCGCCTGCGCGATTTGTACGAAAAACGCGACCCTCTCTACCGAGAAACCGCGCATGTGGTGATTGAGACTGGGCGACCCACCGTGTCGGCTTTGGTCAGCATCATCATGGGTCAACTCGATGAACCTGCGCCCCTCCAACCTTCTACTCCAACGAATTGAGACCTATGTCCGCCACGCCTGTGCTTGAAACCGTCACCATCGACTTGGGCGAACGCAGCTACCCAATTTTGATTGGCGCGTCTCTTTTAGATCAGCTAAGTACTTGGGCAAACCTGCCTAAAGCGGCGGTGGCTTTGATTGTCACCAACGATACCGTGGGGCCTTTGTATGTGGCGCGTTTGCACGCGGCTTTGCAACATCACTACGCAGTGGTGCAAGTGGTCACACTGCCCGACGGCGAGGCGCACAAAGACTGGGCTACTCTGAACTTGATTTTCGACCACTTGCTGGGCAACGGCGCAGACCGCAAAACGGTTCTGTTCGCGCTGGGCGGCGGTGTGGTGGGTGATATGACGGGTTTTGCCGCTGCTTGCTACATGCGCGGCGTGCCGTTTGTGCAAGTGCCAACGACTTTGCTGGCGCAGGTGGATTCGTCGGTGGGCGGCAAAACGGCGATCAACCACCCAATTGGCAAGAACATGATCGGCGCGTTTTATCAACCGCATCGCGTGGTGTGCGATTTGGACACCTTGCAAACCCTGCCCAAACGCGAAGTGAGCGCGGGTTTGGCCGAGATCATCAAATACGGCCCGATTGCCGACATGGCGTTTTTGGATTGGATAGACACCAACTTGGATGCGCTCATGGCGCTGGATCCCCACGCGCTGGCCTATGCGGTCAAACGCAGTTGTGAAATCAAAGCGTATGTGGTGGGGCAAGACGAGCGCGAATCGGGGTTGCGGGCGATCTTGAATTTTGGTCACACTTTTGGTCATGCCATTGAGGCGGGCTTGGGTTTTGGCGTGTGGTTGCACGGCGAGGCGGTGGGCTGCGGCATGGTGATGGCGGCGACGCTGTCTGAGCGTTTAGGCCTGGTGGATACGGCGTTTGTGGCGCGTTTGCGTCGCATCATTGAACGCGCTGGGTTGCCGACTGTGGCGCCACGCTTGGGTGCTGAGGCTTTTTTGCACCACATGCGCGTCGACAAAAAGGCCGAGTCTGGCGAGATTCGGTTTGTGTTGATCGACCAGCCCGGCAGTGCTGTGGTGCGCGGCGCGCCCGACGAATTGGTGGCGCAAGTGGTCGATGCGTGCAGTGCCGCATGAGCGCGTTGGCCGCTTATGCCAGTCAACCTGAGTTGACGCGCGGGCGTCGTCACGACGAAGCCGCAACGCCAACGCTCGGGCAGAGTTTTCGCAACCCGCATCAGCGCGACCGCGATCGGATTGTTCACTCCACAGCGTTTCGGCGCTTGGTATACAAGACCCAAGTTTTTTTGAACCATGAAGGTGATTTGTTTCGCACCCGCATGACGCATTCGCTGGAAGTGGCGCAATTGGGTCGCTCCATCGCGCGGGCCTTGCACTTGAACGAAGATTTGGTCGAAGCGATTGCGCTGGCGCATGATTTGGGGCACACGCCGTTTGGTCACGCCGGACAAGATGCGTTGAACGAGTGCATGAGCGCCTATGGCGGCTTCGAACACAACTTGCAAAGCCTGCGTGTGGTCGATGAGTTGGAGGAGCGCTACCCCAGCTTCAACGGTTTGAACCTGAGCTTTGAAACCCGCGAAGGCATTTTGAAACATTGCGCACGGCGCAACGCAGAGTTGATCGAAGAGCGCGAGCCCAAGGGCGTGGCGGCGCGGTTTTTGAACGGCACACAACCCAGCTTAGAAGCCCAGTTGTGCAATTTGGCCGATGCCATTGCTTACAACGCGCACGACATCGACGACGGCGTGCGCTCAGGCTTGCTCACGCTGGAGCAATTGCAAGACGTGCCTTTGTTTTGGCGCTACTACGAAGGGGTGATGCAAGAACATCCCCAGCTTCAATCCCAGTCGCGCCGGCTGTTGTACGAGAGCATTCGACGCATGTTGAGCGATCAGGTTTACGACGTGATTTCTGCCACGCAGGCCGCGCTGCATGTGCATGCGCCGCAGTCGGCCGATGAGGTGCGTCAATGCCCCGCATTGGTGAAGTTCAGCGAGGCCATGTTTGAGTCGTCTCAAACACTCAAATCGTTTTTGTTTCGTAATTTGTACCGCCATCCACAAGTCACCCAAACCACCGATTGGGCGCGTGATGTGGTGCGGCAATTGTTCACGCTGTATTTGGTCAAGCCGCAAGAAATGCCGCCCGCCTATGCCCAGCGAAGCGATGTCCCGCGTGCCGTGGCCGACTACATCTCAGGCATGACCGACCGATTTGCCAGCCGCGAACATGCGCGCTTGACCGCATGAAAACGCCCGCCATCCATGCTTCTTGGTGGGTGATTGTGGCGGGCGTGTGCGCCGCCTTGCACATTGCCAAGCTCTCGCCTGCCTTGCCTGCGCTGCAACAGGCTTTGCAGATCAGCTTGGTGCAGGCGGGTTTTTTGCTGTCGGCGGTGCAAGTTGCCAGCATGACGTTGGGCTTGTTGGTGGGCTCGGGCGTGGACAGTTTGGGACTGCGCCGCAGCATGTTGACGGGTTTGGTGGTCTTGTCTACGGCCAGTGTGCTGGGTGGTTGTGTGCAACACGCCGAAGGCTTGTTGGCCTTGCGTGTGATGGAAGGCCTCGGGTTTTTGATGACGGTCATGCCCGCACCGGCCTTGATTCGGCGCACCTGCAGCCGCGCGCAACTCAATGCACGGCTGGGCTGGTGGGGCACTTATATGCCGCTGGGCAGCGCCTGTGCGTTGCTGGTCGGGCCGCTGTGGATTGCAGCTTTAGGCTGGGAATTGTGGTGGTGGGCGCTGGCTGCGATGACTTTGTTGGCTGCTGGCGCGGTGTGGAGATTTGTGCCAGTGGTGCCTGCACTGAAAGATGCCAGCGGCGTTTCATGGTCTAGCCGTTTGCGTTTGACACTTGCAAGTGCAGGGCCTTGGTGGGTGGCTTTGAGTTTTGCGGTGTATTCGTCGCAATGGTTGGCTGTGGTGGGTTTTTTGCCCACGGTGTATGGACAAATGGGCTTGTCTGCCGCCACGATTGGCGTGTTGTCGGCCTTGGTGGCAGCAGCCAATGTGACGGGCAATATTGCCTCTGGGCGCTTGTTGCAAAGCGGCTGGCCGCCACGACGTTTGTTGAGTTTGGGCTTTGGCGTGATGGCTTTGGGCGCAACGGGTGCGTTTGGTCAGTGGGACGGCGTGGGCTTGTCGGCGGCTGGGCGATTTGTCTGCGTGTTTGTTTTCTCAGCCGTGGGCGGCTTGATTCCGGGCACCTTGTTTTCAATGGCGGTGCGCTTGTCGCCCAGCGAGGCCACGGTCTCGACCACCGTGGGCTATGTGCAGCAATGGTCGGCGTTTGGTCAGTTTGCCGGGCCGCCTTTGGTGGCCTTTGTGGCCGCGCTCGCCGGCGGCTGGCAGTGGACATGGTGCGTCACCAGCGCTTTGTGCGTGCTGGGTTTGTTGCTGGCGCAGCGCATTGAGCGCGAATTGAAAAGGACGACCGCATGAGCGCGCTAGAGCGCATCGCCATTGAAGACACGCAGCATTGGTTGGAGGCTGCGGTCATTGGTTTGAACCTGTGTCCGTTTGCCAAAGCCGTGGTGGTCAAGCAGCGGATTCGCTACCGCGTGTGCGCGTCTGACGCGCCGCAAGATCTGCTGGTCTTGTTGCGCGAAGAATTGCTTTTTTTGACGCAGACCGATGCGCAAGAAGTGGAAACCACGCTCTTGATTGCGCCACGTCTGCTGCCCGACTTTTTAGACTTCAACGATTTTTTGTTGGACTGCGACGCCGTGTTGAACGAATTGGGTTTGGCGGGTGAGTTGCAAATTGCCGACTTTCACCCACGCTACCAATTTGGTGGCACAGAGGCCGACGATGTGAGCAACTGCACCAATCGCGCGCCGTATCCCACGTTGCATTTGCTGCGCGAAGCCAGCATTGACCAAGCCGTGGCCTCGTTTCCCGATGCGGCGCAAATTTTCGAGCGCAACATTGAGGTGCTGGAAACGCTTGGGGCTGAGGGCTGGGCGAAGTTGGGCGTTCAGGCGCGACAATCTCCTCATGGCTAAACACAAAACCGCTGCTGCGCCCAAGCCCTTGGACCTTGACTTGCGCGAAGGTCAGTCGCTGGAGTTGCTCAAAGAACTCCACATCTTGACCCGCGAAGGCAAGATCAATCAAGACTCGCGACGCAAGCTCAAGCAGGTCTATCACCTGTTTCAGTTCATCGAAAAAATCTTGCAGGAATTGCCTGCGTCAGAGGCTGGCGCGAGCTTGGCCGACCATGGCGCGGGCAAGTCGTATTTGGGCTTCATCATCTACGACTTGTTTTTCAAAGCTTTGGGCAAAGGCACGATTTACGGCATCGAAACCCGCAGCGAATTGGTGGCTGCGTCGCAAGCCTTGGCGCAACGTTTGGGGTTTGAGCGGATGCGATTTTTGAACCTCACCGTGGCCGAATCAGCACGCAGCCAAGACTTGCCTGAACGCATCGATGTGGTCACTGCGCTGCACGCCTGCGACACCGCGACCGACGACGCCATTGCTTTTGGCCTGCAAAAACAAGCCCGATTCATGGTGCTGGTGCCCTGCTGCCAAGCCGAGGTGGCGGCCTGTCTGCGTCAGCACAAGGCGCTCAACTTGACGCGCACCCCCCTGGCCGAGTTGTGGCGTCACCCTTTGCACACCCGAGAAATGGGCAGTCAACTCACCAATGTGTTGCGTTGTTTGTACTTAGAGGCCATGGGCTACCAAGTGACCGTGACGGAGTTGGTTGGCTGGGAGCACAGCATGAAAAACGAACTGATTTTGGCCAAGTTCACCGGCCAAAAGAAACAAGCCGCAGCCCAACGCCTGAGCGCCTTGATGCAAGAATTCGGCATCGAAGAACTCGCTGCCAGCCGTTTTCCTCTTTGATTGTTTAATTGGGGTCAGATTCCAATTAATATAGCGCCATGGCACGCCTTCCCCGTCTCACCGTCACCGATTACCCGCATCACGTCATCTTGCGCGGCAACAACCGTCAAGATATTTTCAAGACGCCCGCCGACTTTGAGCGAATGCATGAACTGCTGTTGATACACAGCCAAGAGCAACAGGTGGAAGTTCATTCCTATGTGTTCATGTCCAACCATTTGCATTTGCTGCTCACGCCGCGGGTTGATCAAGCGTTGCCCAAAATGATGCAAGCCGTCGGGCGCAGCTATGTGCGCTACTTCAACCAAAAGCACGGACGCACCGGAACCTTGTGGGAAGGGCGTTACCGCGCAACCTTGATTCAAGCCGAACGCTATTTGCTGGCTTGCATGGTCTACATCGACCTCAACCCAGTGCGCGCCCACATGGTCGAACAACCCCTGGATTACCGCTGGTCAAGCCATTCGCAATACGTGGGGCCGCGATCTGATCGATTGGTCACACCTCATGCGCTGTATTGGGCCTTGGGCAATACGCCGTTTTCGCGGGAAGCGGCCTACGCCGAATTGGTGCAAGCAGGCGTCGCCAGAGACCAACAAAGTGCATTGATCAACGCCACGCTCAAAGCTTGGGCATTGGGTGACGACGCTTTCATGCAACAACTGGAAGGGCAAACCACCCGGCGTTTGCTCAAAGGCAAGGCGGGCAGGCCTTTTTCAAAGCCGAAAGAGCAGGGTTGAATCGGGGAAAACATAGGTAAATCAATGCTCTTTTAATCCGTCCCTTATTAATTTTCAAAATATCGGCTCGTAAAATTAATTAGAATCTGACCCCAATTAAAATACTTGGCATGAATGCTGCGGTGCAGTAGGATCGACGTCCCGCTGAATTTTTGAGGAATGCGCCATGACCACGGCTGCCGAAAAAGCACTATTGCAATCTCAGGGCTTGTACGACCCTGCCCAAGAACATGACGCCTGTGGCGTGGGCTTTGTGGCTCACATCAAAGGCCAAAAGAGCCACGCCATCGTGGGGCAAGCGCTCAAAATTTTGGAAAACCTCGACCATCGCGGTGCCGTTGGTGCGGATGCCTTGATGGGCGACGGCGCAGGCATTTTGATTCAATTGCCCGACGCGCTCTACCGCGAAGACATGCACAAACAAGGCGTGGAATTGCCACCCATGGGCGAGTACGGCGTGGGTATGGTGTTCTTGCCCAAAGAACATGCCTCACGTTTGGCTTGCGAACAAGAGCTTGAACGCGCGGTTCATAACGAAGGTCAAGTCTTGTTGGGCTGGCGCGATGTGCCGGTCAACTTGGACATGCCCATGTCGCCCACGGTGCGCCTCAAAGAGCCGGTCATTCGCCAAATCTTCATCGGTCGCGGCAACGACGTGATCGTGCAAGATGCGCTGGAACGCAAGCTCTATGTCATTCGCAAAACCGCCAGTGCTGCGATTTCGCACCTCAATTTGAAGCACGGCAAAGAGTATTACGTGCCGAGCATGTCGAGCCGCACCGTGATTTACAAGGGCTTGCTGCTGGCCGACCAAGTGGGCACGTATTTCAAAGACTTGTCTGACGAACGTTGCGTCTCCGCACTCGGCTTGGTGCACCAACGCTTCTCCACCAACACCTTCCCCGAATGGCCGCTGGCTCACCCTTACCGCTATGTGGCGCACAACGGCGAGATCAACACCGTCAAAGGCAACTACAACTGGATGAAGGCGCGCGAAGGCGTCATGTCGTCCCCCGTGCTGGGCGCAGACTTGAAAAAGCTCTACCCGATCAGCTTTGCCGACCAATCGGACACCGCCACTTTTGACAACTGCTTGGAACTCCTGACCATGTCGGGCTACCCGATCAGCCAAGCCGTGATGATGATGATTCCCGAGCCTTGGGAAAACCACACCACCATGGACGAGCGCCGCAAGGCCTTCTACGAATACCACGCTGCGATGTTGGAGCCTTGGGATGGCCCAGCCTCCATCGTTTTCACCGACGGTCGCCAAATTGGCGCCACCTTGGATCGCAACGGCTTGCGTCCCTCGCGCTATTGCATCACCGATGACGACATGGTGATCATGGGTTCAGAATCTGGCGTGCTGCCTGTGCCCGAGAGCAAAATCGTGCGCAAATGGCGTTTGCAGCCCGGCAAGATGTTCTTGATCGACCTCGAACAAGGTCGCATGATCGACGACGAAGAGCTCAAAGCCGGTCTGGCCAACAACAAGCCCTACAAACAGTGGATTGAAAACGTCCGCATCAAGCTCGACGATGTTGAAGTCAATGCGCAAAAGGCAGAGCCCTCCAAAGACATCAGTTTGCTCGACCACCAACAAGCCTTTGGCTACAGCCAAGAAGACATCAAGTTCTTGATGGCGCCGATGGCCATCAACGGCGAAGAAGGCATTGGCTCCATGGGCAACGACAGCCCCTTGGCTGTGCTCAGCGACAAAAACAAACCGCTCTACAACTATTTCAAACAGTTGTTCGCGCAAGTGACCAACCCGCCGATTGACCCAATCCGCGAAGCCATCGTCATGTCTTTGGTGTCCTTCATTGGCCCTAAACCCAATTTGCTGGACATCAACCAAGTCAACCCGCCGATGCGCTTGGAAGTGAGCCAACCCATTTTGGACTTCACCGACATGGCCAAGCTGCGCGACATCGCAGCCCACACCCACGGCAAGTTCAAGAGCGCCACGCTCAACATTTGCTATCCGGTGAGCTGGGGACACGATGGCGTGGAGGCCAAGTTGGCTTCGTTGTGCGCCGAAGCGGTGGACGCCATCAAGAGCGGCAACAACATTTTGATCATCAGCGACCGTGGCGTGAATGCAGCGCAGGTGGCCATTCCTGCGGTGCTGGCCTTGTCGGCCATTCACCAACACTTGGTGCGCGAAGGCTTGCGCACCACAGCAGGCTTGGTGGTCGAGACAGGTTCGGCTCGCGAAGTGCACCACTTTGCGGTGTTGGCAGGTTACGGCGCAGAAGCCGTTCACCCTTACCTTGCGCTCGAAACGCTGGCTAATCTGCACAAAGATTTGCCTGCCGATTTGTCCACCGACAAAGCCATTTACAACTACATCAAAGCGATTGGCAAAGGTCTCTCCAAGATCATGTCCAAAATGGGCGTGTCCACCTACATGTCTTATTGCGGCGCGCAGTTGTTTGAAGCCATTGGCATCAACACCGAAACCATTGCCAAGTACTTCACAGGTACCCCCAGCCGCGTTGAAGGCATTGGTATTTTTGAGATGGCCGAAGAAGCCATCCGCATGCACAAGGCCGCGTTCAGCGCCGACCCCGTGTTGGCCAATATGCTTGACACTGGCGGCGAATACGCGTGGCGCGCCCGTGGCGAAGAACACATGTGGACGCCCGACGCCATTGCCAAGTTGCAGCACAGCACACGCTCAGGCAACTTCAATACGTACAAAGAGTACGCGCAAATCATCAACGACCAAAACAAGCGTCACCTGACCTTGCGCGGTTTGTTTGAATTCAAGATCGACCCTGCCAAAGCCATTCCGGTGGACGAGGTGGAACCTGCCACAGAAATCGTCAAACGCTTTGCCACAGGCGCGATGTCCTTGGGCTCCATCAGCACCGAAGCTCACGCCACATTGGCCGTGGCCATGAACCGCATTGGCGGTAAGTCCAATACGGGCGAGGGAGGTGAAGACCCCGCACGCTATCGCAACGAGCTCAAAGGCATTCCCATCAAGCAAGGCGAGACCTTGAAGAGCGTCATCGGTGACGCGCAAGTCGAAGTCGATTTGACGCTGCAAGACGGCGACAGCCTGCGCTCGCGCATCAAACAAGTGGCCTCGGGACGCTTTGGTGTGACCGCAGAATATTTGTCCTCGGCTGACCAAGTGCAAATCAAGATGGCGCAAGGTGCCAAGCCCGGTGAAGGCGGCCAGTTGCCCGGCTCCAAAGTGTCTGAGTACATCGGCAAGCTGCGCTACAGCGTGCCGGGTGTGGGTCTCATTTCCCCCCCGCCGCACCACGACATTTATTCCATCGAAGACTTGGCGCAGCTCATTCATGATCTGAAAAACGTAGCGCCCCATGCTGACATCAGCGTGAAGTTGGTGTCCGAAATTGGCGTGGGCACGATTGCCGCAGGCGTGGCCAAGTGCAAGGCCGACCATGTGGTGATCGCAGGTCACGACGGCGGCACGGGTGCTTCGCCTTGGTCGTCCATCAAACACGCGGGCTCGCCTTGGGAAATCGGTCTGGCCGAAACCCAGCAAACCTTGGTCTTGAACGGCCTGCGTGGGCGCATTCGCGTGCAAGCCGACGGTCAAATGAAAACTGGCCGCGACGTGGCCGTGGGCGCGCTGTTGGGTGCCGATGAATTCGGCTTTGCCACCGCACCGCTGGTGGTGGAAGGCTGCATCATGATGCGCAAATGCCACCTCAACACCTGCCCCGTGGGCGTAGCTACACAAGACCCCGAGTTGCGCAAAAAATTCACGGGCAAGCCCGAACATGTGGTCAATTACTTCTTCTTCATTGCCGAAGAAGTGCGTCAAATCATGGCGCAGTTGGGCATCAAGAAGTTCGACGACATGATTGGCCGCGCCGATTTGCTCGACATGCGCCAAGGCATTGAACACTGGAAAGCCAGCGGCTTGGATTTCAGCCGTTTGCTGGCCGTGCCACAAGTGGCTGCCAATGTGCCACGCTTGCATGTCTCCAGCCAAGACCACGGTTTGGCCAAAGCGCTGGATCAAAAACTGATCGAGAAATCACGCCCTGCCATTGACCGTGGCGAGAAAGTGCATTTCATCGAAGTCGCGCGCAACGTCAACCGCTCTGTGGGCGCGATGCTCTCCGGCGCGGTGACCAAAGTGCATCCCGAAGGTTTGCCTGACGACACCATCCGCATTCAACTCGAAGGCACGGGCGGTCAGTCGTTTGGCGCATTCTTGTGCAATGGCATCACCTTGTATTTGATCGGCGACGCCAACGACTACACCGGCAAAGGCTTGTCCGGTGGCCGCGTGGTGGTGCGCCCCAGCATTGACTTCCGAGGCGATGCGGTGAACAACATCATTGTTGGTAACACTGTCATGATTGGCGCAACCCGTGGCGAGGCCTTCTTTGCGGGCGTGGCGGGCGAGCGTTTTGCGGTGCGCCTCTCCGGCGCAACTGCGGTGGTGGAAGGCACGGGCGACCACGGTTGCGAATACATGACCGGCGGCACCGTGGCTGTGTTGGGCAAAACAGGTCGCAACTTTGCCGCAGGCATGAGCGGCGGCGTGGCTTATGTCTACGACGAAGACGGCCAGTTCGCCAAGAAGTGCAACACCGCGATGGTGTCGATGGAAAAAGTCTTGACCGCCAAAGAGCAAGAAGACACATTGCCACGCGCCATTTGGCACCGCGACCAAACTGACGAAGCACAACTCAAAAAGCTGCTCGAAGACCACCATCGCTGGACGGGCTCCAAGCGCGCTCGCGAATTGCTCGATAACTGGGAAGCGGCTCGCGTCAAGTTCGTCAAAGTGTTCCCCAACGAATACAAACGCGCATTGGGTGAGTTGAATGCAGCCAAGGTTGCCAAAGCACCTGAAGCTGCCAAGGCGAAAAAAGTCGCTGCGGTCAAATAAATCACGCAGCCAAGAAAAGGATTGACATCATGGGAAAAGTCACTGGCTTCATGGAGTTTGAGCGCATCGAAGAAGGCTACAAGCCGGTAGCGGATCGCCTCAAAAATTACAAAGAATTCGTCATCGGTTTGGACGATCAGCAAGCGAAAGCACAGAGTGCGCGTTGCATGGACTGCGGCACACCGTTTTGCAACAACGGCTGCCCTGTCAACAACATCATTCCTGACTTCAACGATTTGGTCTACCAAGGTGATTGGGAAAACGCCAGCACGGTGCTGCACAGCACCAACAACTTCCCCGAATTCACAGGTCGCATCTGTCCCGCGCCTTGCGAAGCGGCTTGCGTGGTGAATTTCAATGGTGACGCGGTGGGCATCAAGTCCATTGAACACGCCATCATCGACCGCGCTTGGCAAGAAGGTTGGGTCAAACCACAAATTGCCGCGCATAAAACTGGCAAAAAAGTAGCCATCGTGGGCGCAGGTCCTGCGGGCTTGGCCGCGGCACAACAGTTGGCTCGCGCAGGCCATGACGTGACCTTGTTTGAGAAAAACGACCGCGTGGGCGGCTTGCTGCGTTACGGCATTCCAGACTTCAAAATGGAAAAATCACACATCGACCGCCGTGTCAAACAGCTCGAAGCCGAAGGCGTGACAATTCGCACCAGCGTGATCGTGGGTGAATTGCCCAAGGGCTCCAAAGTCACCAACTGGGCCAAAGAAACCATCAGCCCCGAGCAGCTCAAAAAAGACTTTGACGCCGTGCTCTTGACAGGCGGCTCCGAACAATCGCGCGACTTGCCAGCGCCTGGGCGCGACTTGGCGGGCATTCACTTTGCGATGGAATTTTTGCCCCAGCAAAACAAGGTCAACGCAGGCGACAAGCTCAAAGACCAGTTGCGCGCCGACGGCAAACATGTGGTGGTGATTGGCGGGGGCGACACGGGTTCTGACTGCGTGGGCACTTCCAACCGCCACGGCGCAGCCAGCGTGACGCAATTTGAGGTCATGCCCATGCCGCCCGAGCAAGAAAACAAATCCTTGGTGTGGCCTTACTGGCCGCTCAAACTGCGCACCAGCTCCAGCCACGAAGAAGGCTGCGAGCGCGAGTTCGCCATTTCCACCAAAGAATTTGTCGGCGAAAACGGCAAAGTCACTGGCGTGAAAACCGTGCATGTCGAATGGAAAGACGGCAAACCCGTCGAAGTCGCAGGTTCAGAAAAAATCCATAAAGCCGATCTCGTGCTGTTGGCGATGGGCTTTGTCAACCCCGTGGCGACCATTTTGGAAGGCTTCGGCGTAAACAAAGACGCACGCGGCAACGCCAAAGCCAGCACCGAAGACGCAGGCGCTTACGCCACCAACGTGGCCAAAGTGTTTGCGGCGGGCGACATCCGTCGCGGCCAATCGCTGGTCGTTTGGGCGATTCGCGAAGGCCGCCAAGCTGCGCGTGCAGTGGATGCCTTTTTGATGGGCGCAACCAACCTGCCACGCTAACCAATACAGCGCAGAGGGTGCTCAAAGAGAGCTGGCGCTGCGCGGCTGGTGCGTTGGAGGGACGATGTGGTTTTTAAGTTGCCCTGGTTCTAGTTCAGCGGCGAAATTAATCCCTTCTCTTACAATGCGCTGGTCGCCTGTTGAGGCTTTTGTTCTTTATGACATCCAGTTATTTCCCTCCTGCTGCCAATAACGCCCTCGTCGAATTGCGCGACGTGCGCTTTGGCTATGGTGAGCGCGTGATCTTGGATGGCATCACCCTCACCGTGCCGCGCGGCAAAGTCACCGCCCTCATGGGTGCGTCAGGAGGCGGAAAAACCACGGTGTTGCGACTCATTGGCGGTCAATACCGCGCTCAAGCGGGACAGGTCTTGTTTGATGACCAAGAAGTGGGCGCGATGCAAGCCGGCGATCTCTATGCCGTGCGCCGTCGCATGGGCATGTTGTTTCAGTTTGGCGCGTTGTTTACCGATTTGAGCGTGTTCGACAACGTGGCTTTTCCACTGCGTGAACACACCGAATTGAGCGAGTCCATGATTCGCGACATCGTGCTCATGAAGCTCCAAGCCGTGGGCTTGCGCGGTGCGCGCAACCTCATGCCCAGCGAGGTTTCGGGCGGCATGGCGCGACGCGTAGCGCTGGCGCGTGCCATTGCGCTCGACCCAGAATTGGTCATGTACGACGAGCCGTTCGCGGGCTTAGACCCGATTTCTTTGGGTACGGCCGCTCGCCTGATTCGTCAACTCAATGACAGCCTTGGTTTGACCAGCATCGTTGTGTCGCACGATTTGGACGAAACCTTTCACATCGCAGACCAAGTGATTGTGTTGGCCAACGGCAAAATCGCCGCGCAAGGCACGCCCGACGATGTGCGCAGCAGCCGCGATCCGTTGGTGCGTCAATTTGTCACAGCAGCGCCTGACGGTCCGGTGCAGTTTCATTACCCCGGCGCGTCCGTCGAAGACGACTTTGGCGTGGAGGCACGCCCATGAAGTTTTTGGAAAACCTAGGCTTTGGGTTGCGCAGCTATTTGGCTGGCTTGGGTTTGGGTGCGCGTTTGTTTGTGCGACTTGTGCTGCTGGGGCGTGTCACGATGCGCCGTTTTTCGCTGGTGCGCGATCAAATCCACTTTTTGGGTAACTACTCGCTGGCCATCATTGCGGTGTCGGGCTTGTTTGTGGGCTTTGTGCTGAGTTTGCAGGGCTATTACACCTTGCAGCGCTATGGTTCTGCCGATGCTTTGGGTTTGCTGGTCGCGTTGAGCTTGGTGCGCGAGTTGGGGCCTGTGGTGAGTGCCTTGTTGTTTGCAGGACGCGCAGGCACATCACTCACCGCCGAAATTGGCTTGATGAAAGCCGGCGAACAACTCAGCGCCATGGACATGATGGCGGTAGACCCCATCAAGCGCATTTTGGCGCCACGCTTTTGGGCGGGTGTCATCACGCTGCCTTTGCTCTCGGCTGTGTTCAGCGCTGTGGGCGTGGTTGGCGGCTGGATGGTGGGTGTGCTCTTGATTGGCGTGGACGAGGGATCGTTTTGGAGCCAAATGCAAGGCGGTGTGGATGTGTGGAGTGATGTGGGCAATGGGGTGATCAAAAGTGTGGTGTTTGGCGTCACCGTCACCTTTGTCGCATTGCTTCAAGGCTATGAGGCGCAACCTACACCCGAGGGCGTATCGCGTGCAACGACGCGCACGGTGGTGGTTGCTTCGTTGGCGGTGTTGGCACTGGACTTTGTGCTCACTGCCATGATGTTCAGTATTTAAAAGAAACGGAGAACGTGATGCAACGCTCCAAATTAGATGTCTTGGTCGGCTTGTTTGTGCTCATTGGCGCAGCGGCCATTTTGTTTTTGGCGCTCAAAGCAGCCAATTTGCTGACGCTGAATTTTCAGTCCAGCTACAACGTCACCGCGCGGTTTGACAACATTGGCGGCTTAAAGCGTCAAGCGGCAGTCAAGAGCGCGGGCGTGGTGGTGGGGCGGGTGGATTCGGTCACGTTTGACGACAAAACCTACCAAGCCACCGTCACTTTAGCGCTGCAAAGTAGCTACAAATTCCCCAAAGACAGCTCGCTCAAAATCTTGACCAGCGGCTTGCTCGGCGAACAATACATTGGCATTGAAGCTGGTTCGGGCGCAGACAATTTGGTGGCCGGAGACCGCATTCAATCGACCCAATCGGCGGTGGTGCTGGAGAATTTAATCAGCCAATTCTTGTACAACAAAGCGGCTGAACCCACGCCTGCACAAGGCAACAAATGATGCGATCCCTCAAGCCGTCCGCGCGACGCGTTGTGACTGCGCTGACTGTATTGGCGCTGTCGGCCTGCGCGAGTGCGCCCGAGGTGGCGTCGGCCAACAACCCCAAAGACCCGTTTGAAACTGTCAACCGTCGCGTCTCCAACTTCAACGACAGCTTGGACGTCAACTTGCTCACACCCGTTGCCAAGGGCTATCAAACCGTGACTCCCAACTTGGTGCAAACGGGCGTGCGCAATGTGTTCAACAACATCTCTGACATGTGGTCGACGGTCAACAATGGCTTGCAGCTCAAAGGCCGCGACACCGCAGAGTCGTTCATGCGTGTGGTGGTCAACACGGTGTTTGGTATTTACGGCATTTTTGATGTGGCGACGCCCATCAACTTAGAGCGTCATCCTGAAGATTTTGGGCAGACCTTGGGATATTGGGGCGTGCCCAATGGTCCTTATTTGGTGTTGCCACTTTTGGGTCCCTCGACTTTGCGTGATACAGCGGGTTTGCCGCTGGACTACTATGCCGACCCCGTGGGGCGCGCCAGCGATGTCTCCGTCCGCAACAGTGCCTATGCTTTACGGGTGACGCAAAAGAGAACGGATTTGCTCAAAACCAGCAACTTGTTGGAAGAGGCGTCTTTGGACAAATACAGCTTTACCCGCGATGCGTATTTGCAATACCGCCGCTCGCAAATTTACGACGGCAATCCGCCGGACGACTTAGACGACACGTCAGATCCAAAATAAACAAGGAGTGCCCTCGCATGAATCCATTGAAATCACGCCGCATCGCTTGCCAATGGGTCGGCGCATTTGTGCTGGGCAGCACACTGATTTTTTCTGTTGCAGCGAATGCGGCTGAAGCCACAGCAGATGCCTTTATCAAAACGGTGTCGAGCGACATCTTGGACAAAATCAAGGCTGACAAATCTATTTTGTCGGGCGACATCACCAAAATCAGCGTCTTGGTGGACCAACGCGTCATGCCCAACGTCAACTTCCCGCGTATGACAGCTTCGGCCATTGGCCCGGCTTGGCGTCAAGCCACGCCCGAGCAACAAAAGCGTTTGCAAGAAGAGTTCAAAACCTTGTTGGTGCGCACTTATGCGGGCGCTTTGAGCCAAGTCAGCGATCAAACCGTGGTGGTCAAGCCGCTTCGTGCTGCGCCAGATGACAAAGAAGTGGTTGTCAAAACCGAGGTGCGCGGCAAAGGCGACCCCATCCAGCTCGATTACCGCGTTGAAAAAGCCGATGATGCTCCCGCAGGCTGGCGCGTCTACAACCTCAATGTCATGGGCATTTGGTTGGTGGACAACTACCGCAGCCAGTTCACCCAAGCCATCAACACCAAAGGCATTGACGGCCTGATCGCAGACTTGGCTGAGCGTAATAAAACCAACGCCAAAAGCGGCAAATAAACCATGAGCCGCAGCTTTTCTCTGGCCTTACCCGCTATTTTGACCAGCGAGCAAGCGCCTGCGCTCACGCGCGATTTGGAGACCTTGATCTCTACACAAGTCGGTGAAGGCCAAGAAGCGCAGCTCGATGCGTCGGCCTTGACGCAGTTCGATTCCTCTGCGTTGGCGGTGATTTTGGCCTGTCGTCGTGCGGCGCTGGCCTGCGGCGGTTCGTTGCTGGTAACGGGCCTGCCTGAACGCGCTCGCGTCTTGTCCGAGGTCTATGGGGTAAGCGGGTTATTGGCTAAGCCTTAAAATAAGCGGCTTATGCCTACGCCCGCTATATCTTTCCAATCCGTCTCCAAAACATTTCAAACCGCCAAGGGTGCTTTTCAAGCGCTCCATGAGGTGAGTTTTGACATCCAGGAGGGTGAGTTTTTTGGCTTGCTCGGCCCCAACGGCGCGGGTAAAACCACGCTCATCAGTATTTTGGCGGGGTTGGCCAAGCCCAGCTCAGGCCACATCAAAGTGCAAGGCGTCGATGTCGCCTCGCAATCTGCACAGGCCAGACGTTTGCTGGGCATCGTGCCGCAAGAGTTGGTGTTTGACCCGTTTTTCAATGTGCGCGAGGCCTTACAGTTTCAATCGGGCTACTTTGGCATTCGCCGCAACGACGCTTGGATTGACGAGTTGCTCGACAGCTTAGGCCTCGCCGACAAAGCCAACAACAACATGCGCCAACTCTCGGGCGGCATGAAGCGTCGCATGTTGGTGGCGCAGGCTTTGGTGCACAAACCCCCCGTCATCGTGTTGGATGAACCCACAGCTGGCGTGGACGTGGAATTGCGCCAAACCCTGTGGCAGTTCATCGCCAAGCTCAACAAACAAGGTCATTCCGTGTTGTTGACCACCCATTATTTGGAAGAAGCCGAAGCCCTGTGCAACCGCATTGCCATGCTCAAGCAAGGCCAAGTGGTGGCCTTGGACAGCACCAGTGAATTGCTCAAAGCCGCGTCCAGCAATGTGTTGCGCTTCAAGCTCGACGCCCAGTTGCCTGCGGCCTTGGCGGGCAAAGCCCGTGTCACGGGACGCATTGTGCAATTGCCCGCCAACGACGCCGCCGAGATTGAGCGTTATTTGGCCGCAGTGCGCGAAGCAGGACTCGTGGCCGAAGATGTAGAAATTAGAAAAGCCGATTTGGAAGACGTGTTCTTAGACGTCATGGCTGGCACACAAGGAGCACGCGCATGATGACCGGATGGACCGCCCTGTTTTACAAAGAAGTGCTGCGCTTTTGGAAGGTGGGTTTCCAAACCGTGGCCGCACCCGTGTTGACCGCGGTGCTGTATTTGCTGATTTTTGGTCATGTGCTGGAAGACCATGTGCAGGTCTACAACGGCGTCAACTACACCGCGTTTTTGATTCCCGGCTTGGTGATGATGAGCGTGTTGCAAAACGCATTTGCCAACAGCTCGTCGTCCATGGTGCAAAGCAAGATCATGGGCAACTTGGTGTTTTTGTTGCTCACGCCTTTGTCGCATTGGAGTTGGTTTTTCGCCTACACCTTGTCGGCCATGGTGCGCGGCATGGTGGTGGGCTTGGGCGTGTTGTTGGCGACGGGTTTGTTCATTTGGCAATCGTCGTCGCTGCATGTGTCTTTGTTGCCCCAAGAGCCGCTGTGGGTATTGGTGTTCGCCTTGAGCGGCGCGGCCATGTTGGGCGCTTTGGGCTTGATCGCTGGCTTGTGGGCCGAGAAATTTGACCAAATGGCGGCGTTTCAAAACTTCGTCATCATGCCCATGACATTTTTGAGCGGTGTGTTCTATTCCATCCATTCCTTGCCCGCGTTTTGGCAGGGCGTGAGCCATCTCAACCCGTTTTTCTACATGATTGACGGGTTCCGCTACGGCTTTTTTGGACAAAGCGATGTCTCGCCGTGGCTGAGTTTGGGCGTGGTGGGCGTGAGTCTGACCTTGGTGTCCGCATTGGCGCTTCATTTGCTGCGCATTGGTTTCAAAATTCGAGGTTGACACAGTGACAGCACAAGAGCTTCAAGCATTGATTGGCGCAGGCCTGCCTTGCGAACATTTACACGTCGAAGGCGATGGCCGCCATTGGTATGCCACCTTGGTGTCCACAGAATTTGAGGGCAAGCGCCTGATTCAACGCCACCAACGTGTCTACGCCACGCTTGGCCAAAAAATGTACACCGACGAAGTTCATGCCTTGTCGATGAAAACCTACACCCCCGCCGAGTGGCAAGCCCAAGGGCAGCAATAAACATGGACAAACTTTTGATTCGTGGTGGCCGTGCCTTGAGCGGCGAGGTTTTGGTCTCTGGCGCAAAAAACGCGGCCTTGCCCGAACTCTGCGCCGCCTTGCTCAGCGACCAAGCGGTGACCCTGCGCAATGTGCCCAAGCTGCAAGATGTGGCCACCATGCTCAAGCTCATCCGCAACATGGGCGTGACCGCAGAGCATGCTGACGATGGCACGGTGCAACTCCA
>CAILCI010000019.1 GCA_903832625.1 uncultured Burkholderiales bacterium
GCGAAATTACCGTTGACCTCATTGTTAAACAAGCATGGACTTTGTAAAAAGCTCGCAGCATTTTTCCTTGGAATATGCTTGTTGGCAAATAGGGCAAATGAGGGTGCACCATAAATATGCTGCGCATAATCAGATTCCCCACGATGATGCGCCATCATATGGCAGGGGTGATCACCATGATAGGCAATCAATGGAAGTTTTAATTCATCCCAAAGTCGAGTTTTATTGGTGTCGGTTTGACCCAAATTCAAGCCCAAACCTTGCCAAGTAAATACAAATGAAAGGCTGGGTGCGAGTGTGCTGATGGTTTGCAATGTGTTTTCATCAAGATTGACCACCACAGCCGGACGACCCGCACGCTCAAAACTGGTTTTAAGACAATTGCTAAACAGCGTGAACGGGTCATTTTCCCCATTTTTCCAGTTAAGTATCGCTATATACATGTTACATCTCGCAGCCGGTTAATTCTTCTTGCACCAACGAATCATTGTTGTGTAAATAATTCAAAGCATTGACCACCTGCACCAAAACTGCATCCCAGTCGCCAGGCTTGGGTTGATTAAAAATTGTCATATTCGGGTACCAAGGTGAATTGGCGCTCTGTTCTAGCCAACGCCAGCAACAATCAAAGCGGTTCAATAACCAAACGGGTTTGCCCATTGCGCCAGCCAAATGGGCGGTTGAGGTGTCAACAGATATCACCAAATCCAAATTTTCTATCAGGGCTGCTGTGTCCGAAAAGTCATGCAACTCACTCGTATGGTTGATGATGTGCGGCCCGTCCCAGCCAGACTCTTGGGCTTGACGCAAGGCAGATTCCGCAGGATCGCCTTTTTGCAAGCTGATGAAATCAAAGGGTAAATCTTTGAAATATCGCAAATGCTCGAGGTTTAAATTCCTGCGTTTATTCCAAGCCCATGTTTCTGGGCGATCCACGTGAAAGCCGCCTGACCAGACCAAACCAATTCGAGGTTTGTGCTTGGTGCCTAGTTTTTCTTGCCAGTTTGCAGCCTTTTCAGGGTGGCTGAACACATAGGGAATGGGGGCAGGCACGGTATCAAGGGTGGTATTGAAAATATGCGGCAAACTCAATTGCGCGCAATAGCAATCAAAGGGCGGCAAAGTATCGCCTTCTGCGGCAATGGTGATGCCAGGGCTCATGGTTTTTAGAATCTCGACCAAGGGTTTTTGTACTTCCAAAATAACCTTGGCGCCCATTTGTTCTACCAACAAGGCGTAGCGACAAAACTGAATCGTGTCGCCCAAGCCTTGTTCGGTGTGCAGCAAAATGGTTTTGTCGGCAATCGAAAAATTGCCGCTCCATTTGGGTTGGGGGTAATTTCTTGCCGTTAGCTTGGTATTTTTGGTGTCCCAACGCGATTCAAACAACTCCCAGCCTTTTGCATAATCACCTTGTCGCAAGTGAATATGGCTTAAATTCCACAAGGCTTCTGGCAAATTGGGTTTGAGCTCCAAGGCTTTGTGATAGCAGGCTTTTGCCGCATCATTTTGCATGAGTTTGCCTAAAATATAGCCCTTTTGGAAGTGCCCATGGTATTCAAGTGCTCCCAGAGTCAAGGCAATATCGCATACCTCTAAGGCTTCCAGGTTGTAATTCAGGTCAGACAAAATTAAGGCGTAATTGAGGTAATCATCGAACTTATATTTGTTCATTTCAATCACGGCTTGATAGCAGGCGAGGGCGTTTTCAAATTCATTTTTGTCGCGGTAAATCGCCCCTTTATTGCTCATCGCTTCGGCATAGTCAGGCTGTAGGGTCAAGGCCTCGTTATAGCAAGCCAAGGCCTCATCTAATTGACCTATTTTGTGCAGGCTGGCGCCGAAGTTATAGAAATTACTCGCTTGCGTGGGCTCTGCCAGCACGACCTTTGCAAAGTAGGTGCTTGCAGCTTGGTGCTGATCCATGGCGGCGCGAATTGCGCCCAACATTTTCAAGGCGGGGAGATTGTCGGGGTCTTTTTTCAAGACTTCCATCAGTGCTTGGCAGGCTTTTTCATCTTCCTTGCGCTCAAACGCTACCTGCGCTTTTTTAAAAAGCTGTTGAGTGGCGCGCTCAAGTTGGGGCTTGGGATAGCGAAGATGGCTCATATACCTACCTGTAGAAAAGCTGACATTTGTGGGTTGTCAAGCAATGTTTAGGCCAATGCCTGCGGCAATGCAACTGTCTTAAAAAAGCTGGCATTGCTTTTGCTTAATTGGATCATCTTCAACCCCGCTTGTTCAGGAGCCTTCCCATGACACTCATCCAAGAACTGATGAACCAATCCATCAGCAGCACTGTTTTAAACACCGGCTTGGTCAAACGCTTTAGCCCCGCTGAGATTCGCGAAACCATTCAATCGTTGGTGGCGACTGAGCAAATTGAATTGGCCAATGCCTTGGGCGATGCAGGCTTGAGCCTGTATCCACAAAGCGAGGACATCTTGGCGATCACCAGCTTGTTGGCCATCATGAACCAAGACTGGACTTTGGCTGTGGAACTGATGGATGAGCTCCATGCCATCCAAGCCGGCAACACCCCTGCCTTCACATATGTCATGTATGTGCGCGCATTGCGTTGCAACCTCGATCCCGCCCGTGCTTACGCCATGGTGTGCGAGGGTTTGGCCAAATATCCGGACCAAGTTGAACTGCTGGCTGAAAAGCTTTCGCTGGACGACTTGAGTACTTCAATGCTTGTTCCCTTGGGGCAACAACACTAAACGGCAAAAAATTGTCGCTGATTCAATGTGGCAAATGTTTGCCAAGCCAGCGACAAAGCCTTGCCACTGATGATTTTGAATGATAGATAAATTCGAAAAATGACCAAAAAAATAACTCTAAAAGTGTCAAAAATATCTGGCACGAGTTGTGCTTAATCAGTGGCAAGTTTGATTGACCCTAAGGTCAGGAGAAAAAAATGGCAGTTATCAATACCAACGTAAACGCGCTCTTTGCTCAGAATGCTCTCGGTAATACCGGCAAGCTTCAGAGCCAAGCGATGCAGCAATTGTCTAGCGGCTTGCGCATTAACTCTGCACGAGATGATGCGGCTGGAATGGCGATTGCAACCCGCATGACGAATCAAATTCGCGGCTTGAACCAAGCTGTCAAGAATTCAAACGATGCTGTCACGCTGGTGCAAACCGCTGAAGGTGCGACATCCTCCATCACGGACATGATGCAGCGCATGCGCGAGTTGGCATTGGAAGCCGTCAACGGCACACAAGACGACACACAACGTGGTTATCTTGACTTGGAATTCCAGCAGCTCAAACAGCAAATTGTTGACATATCCAACCAAACCCAATGGAACGGTTTCCCTGTTCTCAACGGTACGGCGGGTCAGCGCGTGGGTGAGATGCCGGTTTACAAAGCCACCTCCAATAATTTGTCGGGCAATGTGTTCATCAGCCCCACAACGGCTCGCACGATTGCCGGCGCAAATTCTGGTGCCGTGCAAACCCTTGATTTCACGGCGGCACTTGCAGGCATTGGCCCATCGCCTGGCAAGCTCAACATCACTTGGACCAGCAATGGTCAGTCGTATTCACAACCTGTCACCATTACTGCCGCAGATGCAGCAAGTGGCGCAGCAGGTGTGTTGAGTGAAATTCAAAACACACTCAATCAATCTCAGTATTTTGGTGGCAACACCGGACGTAGTGCAACGGTTGGCACTGACTCGACAGTAGCTGCAACCTACGGCAAGGTGGCACTCAATTTCAACAACGCCGATGGCGCTGTGACCGGGTTGTCTGTTGGTACAGGCTCGGTCTTCAACCCCGGGACAACGGTGACGGTCAACACCACACCACCTTTGACGCCTAGTGCGAATCCAGCTTTTGATCCGCAATTGCCTGTGACCAACAGCTCTGAACAATTTGCCAACAACGGCAAGTTTTTGCAGACCGGCTCACTGTCCATCAATGTGGTCAGCACATCGGGTACGCCTGCGGTGACGGCGACTTTCTTGACAACCGACAACAAGAAAATTTTGCTCACTGGTGCCGTGGATGCGACCAACGGCACGATTGTTTTTGCGCCAAACACGGGCAATAACAATTTGGTGTTGTCAGACACTTTGACATATACCCTGCGCGACTCAACCGGCAGCGCTTTGAATTTGAACAATCCTGTAGGCAATTTGTCGCTGAGCGTGGACGTGCAAGGCAGCATTCCCACCATGCGTTCGGGCGATTTGCTGATCAACGGAACCGTCATCGGCCCATCACTCGCGGCTGACGATACTCTGTCACCTACCAACAATGCTGCTGGCAGTGCGATTGCAAAAGCCGCAGCAATCAACCGTGCAGCGGTGGCGCAAGGCATCACACAACCCGAAGTGCAGTCTTTGACTGTCAATGGCAACCCATCGCCCGGCACCATCACGGTTGCAGGCGTGAGCGTGGTCATTACATCTTCTGACACCACAGCAGCGGCCGTGGCGCAAAAAATCTCGAATGCCTTGCAAGGCAGCGCACAATTTAGCTCCACAACAGGACGCGCCATCTCGGTGGCTCAAGGCTCCAATGTGGTGACGGTGACATATCCCGTCAGCGATGGTGTTCAGCCCAAATTGGACTTTTCGCCTGGCTCGACCGGCATGAATGGCCTCTCAAACATTGTCACGCCCTACCAAGACAACATTGCAGGCACGGGCGTGTTTGCCAAGGTGAACGAAAACGTAGTCACCGGTAAATCGATGGTTGAGTCTGCGGTTTCTCATGGCGTGGTGTTTGTCAACGGCTATGCCTCGGCTGACATCACGACAGTGTTGAACAATCCGCAAGCTACGCGTGCAAACGTTGTCAAAGCGATCAATTTAATCAGTGACAAAACAGGCGTCAAAGCCATTGATTCAGGCTCTGATCTCAAGGGCGTGACTTTGGTTGCTGCCGATGGCCGCAACATCGAAGTGAGTTTCCAAACCAATGACAACTCGAGCGTTTTTGGCTCAGCAGTGGGCTTGAACGAAGGTGTTCAGTGCTCGACGATTTCGCTGGAATCCAAAATTCCTGCGCCCGTTGTTCTGTCAGCTTCTCCCAATGGCGATATTTCTCGTATTGGTTTAGATGCGGGCAACTATTCCAAGAACCAATCGGTGCTCAACACCGCGCCGCGCGCTCCTGCCATGCCTGCAACGGCTCAAATTGAGGCGGTCAATATTGGTGTGCCGACCGTAGGTGCAGTTGTTGATGTGTTGATTAACGGCCTTTCGTTTACTTCAACCGCGACTACGACTGATGCACAAGGTTTGACCACAGATTTGATCAGCAGGATCAATACTGACACCACCCTAGGCGTCTTCGCCTCGGTGGGTAGCAAAAATGGTCAGCTGTTGTTGACGGCACGCGTGCCAGGTACCTCCTTCACATCGTCGGTGAACCCAACGCCCAGCACGCTGGCGAGCATGCAAGAGATCACTCCCAACGCGCAGGCAACCAGCGCGGGTTTGACCACCAACGACTTGAACATCAACGGAGTGGCCATCCGTCAAAGCGTGGCTGCGGACGATTTGTTGTCCACCACCTCCGCTTCGAGCAGTGATCCTGCAGCCAGCGCACTGGCGGTTGCCGCTGCGATCAACGACAGCACTTCGCAAACAGGCGTCAAAGCCTATGCCAACCCAGTGGTTAGCCAAGGCACAAGTACCAATACCTTTGGTCCCTTTGGCCCTCAATCTTTGTACATCAACGGCGTGCAAGTCAGCGTTGACTTTGTGCAAGGTGAAGACCCCATGGTTCGCCGCTCCAAAGTGGTGGATGCAATCAATGCGCTGCAAGGTCGCGATGGCGTGAGTGCCAGCGATAACGGCAGCGGTGTGACGCTGACCTCTGACGGTCGCAACATGACGGTTTCATTCGACTCCAGCGTGCCCGGCCTGTCGGCGGCTAGCTTTGGTCTGGACAAAGGTGGAGCTACAGCGCAAGTGTCAAAAATTGCGATGACGGCCACAACCGCGACCAGCGCTAGCGTTGTTATCAACGGTGTGCCTATTAGCGTAACCAAAGCAGGTGGTGTGACGCCAACCGACATTGCGGCGGCCATCAATAACCAAACCACTCCAAAACTCGATGTCAAGGCCACGCTCGAATATGCTGACGCTGCACATCCAACAGTGGCAACCGCTGTATTGGTGACGGCAAATGTGCCGGGCAATAGCTTTGATTTGCGCGGCGCAGCTGTACTCGCAGGCAGCGGTGTGACCATGACCTTGAGCACCGTCACGCCAAACAGCGTTGGCAACAACGATGTGACGCCTGTCAATATGACGGCCGCTTACAGCAACAATGTTTTGGGCGGCGGTAACGCTTTGAGCAATGCCAAGACTTTGTACGGAACAGTCAAATTGGTGGCTTCCGCGCCCATGCTGCCTGGCGAACCAGGCGCAGACGGTCTTGCGCCCAACACCATGAACATTGCGGGCACGCCCATCATGATCAGCACCGGTGCTCACGGCGTTGGTGCTGACAGCAACTTCTCGGCCTTGGGTTTCCAAGAGGGTGGTTTTGGTGGTCGCGCCAGTGCGGACATGGATCCTCCCAAAGTGGGTCGCTTGTCTTTCCAAGTCGGCGCGGGTGCTAATCAGACCATCACGATTGACCTGCCAGACTTTGGCTCGGGTGGCACGATCACGGGCGACATCACAGGCGATGTGAACGTGCCAGTGGATCAACGCACGGTGCGCATCAACACAGCCAACGGCGCGACAGCGGTGTTGAATTTGTTGGATGCCTCCATGGACCGCATCAACGCGGTACGCGCCACGATGGGTGCTGTCATGAACCGTTTGGATTACGCGGTCAGCAACTTGACCAACACGTCCAACAACATGTCCACCTCGCGCAGCGCGATTCAAGACGCCGATTACGCCGCAGCCTCGACCAACTTGGCCAAAGCGCAAATCATGCAGCAAGCAGCGACTGCCGTGCTGGCGCAAGCCAACACCAGCCAGCAAACTGTGCTCAAACTCTTGGGTGGTTGATGAGCGCCAAACCCGCTCAGCCGCCCACCCGAGGGCCTAATTGTTGGGATTGCCGACATCTGGCCATCACATGGGATGCGCGCATGCCTTATGGCTGCAAGCTCATGGGCTTTCGCTCGCGTGTGCTGCCCTCGATGGAAGTGATGCGCAATGATGGTCGTCACTGTGGTGGTTTTTCCGTCAAAGTACGTGAAGATCAAGCGCAGACTTCACCCGTAAAACCCTTGCAATCTGTCGAAGATACGTCGTTACGTCAAAAAGCCGACCTTTATCGACCTTTCACACAAGTGAATTTAATTATTTAGGTGTCATTTTCACCTGGCACGCAGTTTGCTAAACAGTCTTACCTTAATTTTCAGGCTGTTCAAAGTGATTGCTTCTTCTGTCAACGTCATTCATTCGGTGTGGTTGGACCCCTTCAGTCCCATCAATGCTGAAGATCGCGCCCAGCTTGATGCCGCCGGTATCAGCGTGGAAACTGTCTCAACCCTAGGCGACCTCACACTGGCGCTGCGACGCACGCATTTGCTCATCATCCGATTGGGCGACAGTGCAGAGCTGCTGCAAGAGGTGCAGACCTTGATTGCGCAACTCGGATTCAACATTCCCGTGCTGTGTCGCGTAGACCGTCGCCGCATGGAAGTTGCTGTTGAGGCCATGCGCTTTGGTGCTTTGAATGTCTTACCTGCTGACGAGTGGACGCCCGCTGTCTGGAAAAAAGCAGTGCAAGGCCTGAACGCGCCAGAACTCAAAACAAAAAGCTATGTCTTTGTGGACCCCATCAGCCAGCACTTGTTGGCCTTGGCGCAACGCGTGGCACAAACCGAAGTCACAGCCTTGTTGGTTGGCCCCACCGGCGCGGGTAAAGAAGTGTTGGCTCGCGTGCTGCACGAAACCTCACCCCGAGCTCGCGGCCCCTTCGTGGCCTTGAACTGCGC
Source organism: uncultured Burkholderiales bacterium (assembly GCA_903832625.1). Lineage (GTDB taxonomy): Bacteria > Pseudomonadota > Gammaproteobacteria > Burkholderiales > Burkholderiaceae_C > Limnohabitans. The sequence continues at coordinate 7,927 of CAILCI010000019.1, forward strand.
GGCCATGCCCGAGCACTTGATTGAAGACATGTTGTTCGGTCACGAAAAAGGTGCGTTCACAGGCGCTTTGAAAGAACACAAAGGCTTGTTTGAACAAGCCCACGGCGGCACGATTTTCTTGGACGAAATTGGCGAAATGCCCATGCAATTGCAATCCAAGCTGTTGCGTGTGTTGCAAGAGAAAAAGCTCAATCGCTTGGGCAGCGAGCTCACCGTCGATTTGGATGTGCGCGTCATTGCTGCCACCAACAAAGACCTCAAACTGGCCATCGAACAACGCGAATTCCGCGAAGATTTGTACTTCCGCATCAGCACTTTCCGCTTGCGCATCTCGCCCTTGAAAGACCGTCCCGGTGACATCTTGCCTTTGGCGGCGCAATCCTTGGCGCGTCATGTCAAAGACGGCGTGCCTTACAGCTTGACGCCCGAAGCTCAACGCCTGTTGGTGCAATACCCTTGGCCTGGCAATGTGCGCGAACTCGAAAACGTGGTGCAACGTGCCGTGGTGTTGTCCTCTGGCCGTGTTATCACACCTGCGCATTTGATGTTCGATGACGGTGTGCTGATGGACCAAGCCAGCTTCCCGCCTGTTGACGCTGCGGTGCGCGATGCATTGGCGCTGGCACAAGTCTCGCCAACATCATTGACCTCCAGTGCGGTTGCCAACGCTCAGCCTATCGAGCAGCCTGCTTTTGCAGGACAAGATTCAGCTTCGGCAATGCATTACCTGCCAGCTCACGCCATTCAAGCAGTGACCACCACCGAGCCCATTAATCTTGAGCAGGCCGTTAAGGTCAGCGAACACCAAGTCATCATGGCCGCGATTCAAAGCACAGAAAGCCGCATCGAAGCCGCTGCCAAATTAGGAATTAGCCCACGCACATTGCGCTACAAAATCGCGCAGCTGCGTGAAATGGGTTTGATTGAAGGAGTCGCAGCATGATTGATCGCATCTCTCAAAGTAACATCCAGTCGATGCTGGAGACGCTGCGTGCTTATCAAACGCAGGCTACTGGAACGGTTGCTGATGGCAACCCAGTCTCCAGCAATAGCAATGTGGCCAGCAACAGCAAAGTTGGTCAACCTACTTTTTTTGAATCAGTCAAAAGTGCTTTAGATCGCGTCAACGATGCTGACGTGAAGTCTGATGCCATGTCTGAGGCTTATGACCGTGGCGAAGACGTCCCTTTGACCGACGTGGTGCTGAGTATGCAAAAAGCATCGCTCTCATTTGAAGCCACCCTGCAAGTACGCAACAAAGTCATGAAAGCGTACGAAGACATCATGAACATGCCGGTTTGATCTGGTCTGAAAGAATCACATGGCAACAGATACTCTCAACATGCCCGTCGCTGGATTACCAGCCACAACATCCGATGGTTCAGCATCCAACGCCACTGGCGGCGGGCTGACCGCGAGCTCAAACTCGCGTATTCCATCTTGGCTGAATCAGTCCGAAGGCCCCGCTGCCGTGGTGCTGGACATCTTGCGCCAACCCAGTGTGCGCAAGGCACTGCCATTTGTGGTGATCTTCATGCTGTTGGTTTCGGTGGCGGTGTTTTTCACCTCGATGAAGCCCACGCCTTATCGTCCTTTGGTGATGATGCTCAATGACGCGGACAAGCAGCAAGCGCTAGAAGCTTTGCGCACTGCAGAGTTCAAGCCCGAGGTCGACGAAGCCACAGGCCAGTTGTCAGTACCTACAGCACGCTTTCAGGAAGCCCGCATGTTGTTGGCATCCAAAGGCATTCCACACACCGATGTGTCTGGCATGGACAACCTCAAAGACATGCCCGCCATGACCACCAGCCAGTTCATGGAGCAAGTGCGCTACAACAACGCCATGGAACAAGAGCTGGCGCGCAGCATCACACAAATTGGCGGCATCAAATCAGCCCGTGTGCATTTGGCGGCGCCTAAGCAAAGTGTGTTTGTGCGCGACCGTGCGCCCACCAAAGCCTCGGTCATCATCACCCGTATGCCTGGGCGTACTGTGTCCTCCGCCAACGTGCAAGCCATCATCCAATTGGTCGCTTCTAGTGTGCCCTATTTGGCGCCCGAAAACGTGTCGGTTGTGGACAACTTTGGCAGCTTGATGAACGACATGCTGACCGAGCAGCCTTTGGGGTTGACCTCTGCGCAGCTGACGCAAAAACAGCAAATGGAAGATTTGTATCGCACCCGTCTGATTCAGTTGCTCGCACCCATCGTGGGCGAGGCCAACGTGACCGCGCAGGTGAGTATGTCGTTGGATTTCACGCAAACCGAAACCACCACCGAAGACTTTGATTCGCAAGACAAGGGTCCCAAAACCCGCTCCGAACTCTTTGTTGAAGACCGCAGCACCTTGCGCGACGCGATTGGTATTCCGGGCGCCTTGTCAAACACGCCGCCTGCTCCTACCAACCCTCAAGCCACGACGCAAACCAATGCTGACCCGCTCAAAGGTGTGAGCGAAAAAGGCGTGCAAGTCACCGCCCGTAGTACCAAAAACTACGAACTTGACCGTGCTGTGCGACACACCAAAAACGCCATGGGCGTGATCACCAAAATTGGTGTGGGTGTGTTGCTCAACGAACGTCCCATTCCTGCCGGCATGAAAGTTGAAAAACCAGCCGATGGCGCAGCACCTGCCACCTCTATTCCTTACTCACCCGAAGAGTTGGAGCGTTTGAATCAACTCGTCAAAGGCGCCGTGGGCTTTAACGAAAATCGTGGCGACGTGGTGACTGTGGTTTCGACCAAGTTTGAACCACAAATCGATCCCAACGCAGTGCCCTGGTACTTGGATGAAAACTACCAAGTCATGGTCAATGCAGCTGTGATCGCGCTGGTCTTCTTGTTGCTGATGGTGTTTGTGGTTCGTCCGATGGTGCGTCGTTTGACCAGTCCTGAGATTGATCCAGCTGCCTTGGCCGCCGCTGCCGCCGAAGCCGCAGAACGAGAGGCTAAACTTGCCATCGAGGTGGCGACGGCTGAATCGGTAGCGGCGCAACATGCGGCCAAAGAAGCCCGCGAAGCACATGAAAACGAAATGGCTCGTTTGAGCGAAGAAGCCACACGATCAGCTGCGATGGCTGCCCGAATTGCGGAAGCCGCGCGTCAAGCTGTGGCCGAAAAAGCAGCTGCCGAACAATTGGCTCGTGAAGAGCAAGAACGCGCCTTGGCCGAAGCCAGAGCCAAAGCAGAGACCGCTGCATTGGCCGCGGCCTTGGAAGAAGGCTCAGGCGAAGAAATCGAAATTCAAGAGGGCGAAACCCTCGAAGAAGTCAAGGCACGCATGGCGAGCTTGAAGCCCAAGAAACAATCGATCTCTGCGGACTTGCTCAACACAGCAAATTCGTATGATGACAAAGTTGCCTTGATCCGTATGATCGTCTCTGAGGACTCCAGCCGCGTGGCAGGTGTGCTCAAAGGTTTGATCCAAGGCTAAAGCGCTTGAAGTGAAAGAACAAGGAAACGACCATGGCAGACAATGACGGCTTGTTGATGACCGACGCCTTGCGCGCCGAGCTCGGCAACATCACCAGTACACAACGTGCGGCGGTGTTGATGTTGCTCTTGGGCGAAGACCAGGCGGCTGAGATCATCAAATTTTTGAACCCAAAAGAAGTTCAAGCACTGGGTCACGCCATGGTGCAGGTGGCAGATTTTTCACAAGACGCAGTCAACGTGGTGTTGGATGAGTTTGTGGAGCACTTGAAAAAGCAATCCACCTTGAGCATGGGCAATACCGACTATGTCGAAAAAGTCATGCGCCGCGCTCTCGGAGACGACAAAGCCGCTTCTGTGCTGGGTCACATCATGCCCGGACAAGGCACCAAGGGTTTGGACATTTTGAGCTGGATGGATGCCCGCGGTATTGCGGACATGATCAAGTCAGAACATCCGCAAGTGGTTGCCATTATTTTGTCATTGCTCGAAGGCGAAGTGGCTGCTGAAGTATTGATTTACTTGCCCAGCGAAATTCGCGCTGAAGTTATTCAACGCGTGGCCAGTCTCGATACGGTGCAGCCTTCTGCAATGGCGGAGTTAGAGGCCATCATGAAGCAACAATTCTCCAAGAGTGCTTCGGCGCAATCGTCGAGTTTTGGTGGCATCAAGGCTGCGGCCAAGATCATGAACTTGACCAAGACCGAGCTGGAGAACAGCATCATGGGCGGCTTAAACGAGCTCGATCCCGATTTGATGCTCAAGATTCAAGACAATATGTTCACCTTCGAGAATTTGATCAGCGTGGACAACAAAGGCATTCAAGTGCTCATGCGCGCTGTCGAACCCGATATGTTGATGATCGCCCTCAAAGGTGCCAGCGATGGTTGCCAAGCGCGCTTTTTTGATAACATGTCTGAGCGTGCCCGAGGCATGTTCCGCGACGACATGGAAGCCAAAGGCCCGCAGCGTATGTCCGATGTGGAAAACGCACAAAAGCAAATCATGCGTATGGCACGCAAGCTTTCCGACTCTGGCGAGCTGATGTTGGGGGGCGCAGACTTTGTATAACCAACCGCGTCCCTTGCGGCCACAAAAGCCGTGGCAAGCAGCGACTCATCTCATGCCTTTGGGAGAGAGGCGCAGTTTCGCCTCTGCCTCTTGGGCGCAAGATGAAAGTCCAGACGACGGATTTGAGTCAACAGACGTACAAGGTTCAGCCAGAGATTTTGCGCCAACACGCATCGAACCCATGATGCACCCTTTGCCCAAGCACATCTTGACTGCGCTGGCATTGCTGGACGAAGCACAACACAAACATGAGCAAGCCACGCAGTTTGGCGTGTCTGATCACGAGGCAACACCTGAGTCGGACGATCCGCCATTGCCCTTTGTGCCTATGGTCTATCAAGCGGTGGACTGGAGTGGTAAACCTATTGTTGTGCAAGCGCCTGAAATTGCAGATGCACAAGTGGATGCACCCGCGCCAACACCCGAACACGAAAACCCAGAATTGAATGTGCAATTGGCGCAGGTTGAAGCTGATGCGGCTCAGGACAGCCCTGAGCCTTGGGCCGACACACCAGAGCACGAGCAAGATCTTGAGATTTTTGCCGCCGACGCTTTTGAAGCACCTGAAGAGACCGTACCTAACCCTTGCTTGGCAGATGAGTCGCCCGAAGAACACACAGCATTGGCCGAGAGTGAACTCAATGACCAAGATCAGACTGCGCCCAGCGAGCTGGCCACCGATGTGCAAGAACTGGAACAAAACCTAAGCACAGAACAAGAGCCCGAGCAACAAGCCCAACACGAAGCACAGCAGCAGGCAGATCCCGAAACCGAACAGCCAGCTGAGCCAGCTATTGAGCAACCCTCAGAGCAAGAGGCCGCATTGCCTCCAGGTGTTCAAGAGGATGAAGTCCTACAACGCGAACAAGAGCATTACCTCAAAGGTTTAGAAGAAGGCGAGCGCAGAGCGCGCGCGGCCATGCAAGAAGAAATCACAGCCAAAAGCGCATTGCTTGACGAAGCCACCGCTCAGCTGGAAGCATTGCTCAACGACTCGAGCAAACTGTTCGAGCCCATCAAACGTTTGAGCATGCATTTGGCCGAGCAAATTGTTTTGGGTGAACTCAATACGCCTACGGCATGGATTGAACGCATGGTGCAGCGTTGTTTGGACGAGGTGCATATTCCTGCGCAAGGCTTGGTCGTTGTAGAAATGAATGCACGCGACAAACAGCACTTGGAAGCTGAAGACAGCAAGTTACTCAAGAGCGTGCGCCTTGAAGTTAGCGATGACATTGAGCCGGGCAGCGTGCGCGTCTTGGTCAATGGCATGGTCATTGAAGAATTTTTGAGCCACCGCCTTTTGGGCTTGGTGCGCTCGTTGTCGATTGATGAGTCGGCGTGGCGCGAACAGTCCACTCTGACAAATACCGAAGAATCTTTGCAAGAAATGGAGCGCGATGATGATCATCATTCCTGAAGTCATCAACACCATTTTGATGGGGCTGATTTTTATGGTGATTGTGATCACCATCGTGCGGCCCTTGATGCTCAATTTGGTGCCGCTCTATACCGGCCCCCATCCGCAAGACGCCATTATCGATGAAATAGAGATGGAAGTCGCGCGCCTAGCCGAGCTAAACACAAAACGCAATGGCAACTTGATCGAGTTCCATCGTCAACTGCTGATTGCCCCGCCGCGCCCCAGTCGTCCTGTGGTGCAAGAGCCAGAAGAAGACGAAGACCTTGACTTATTCGGCTTGCGGGCTGAACTTGATGCGGCCAAAGCCAAAGCAGAACAAGAGCGCTTGGAAGCCGAGGAAAAAGCACGTGCCGAAGAAGAGCTCAAAGCTCAAGAAGCCGCTGCCGCTGCCGAGGAAGCCGCCAACCTCGCAGCCATTGCTGCTGACAGCGATGTACCGCTCGATGAGATTGAAATCCGTGACGGCGAGTCTTTGGCCGAAATCAAAGAGCGCATGAAGCGCGAACAACAAAACGCCAAAAAACCCACCATTCCGCCCGAGTTGCTCAACAATGCCAAGAGCTACGAAGACAAAGTCGGTGTGGTGCGCATGGTGGTGCAACAAGATCAAAACCGCGTGGCTGCTGTCATTCGCGGCATGATCAAAACCAAATAACCCCCGTCTATGCTTGATCTTGCCCAAGAAGTCGAACGCAGCATGGCCAAGCTGCGTGTGCCTGCGCCATTGCGCAGCGGCACTTTGGTGCGCTTGGTGGGGTTGACCTTAGAGACACGCGGCATCATGGCACCCTTGGGCGCTTGCTGCGAAGTGTTGGGTCAAGACGGCCACCGCGTCGAGGCCGAGGTGGTGGGCTTTAACGACAAAACTCTCTACCTCATGCCTTTTAGCGATCCAGTGGGCGTGGGGCCTGGCGACACGGTGCGTGTCATCACCAATTCAGCACAAATTCAAGTGGGTGATGCCTTGTTGGGGCGCGTCATCGATGGTCGTGGTCAACCCTTGGACGGCAAGCCCATGCCCGATTTGCCCGACCAGGTCAACTTGCTAGGCCACGCGCTGAACCCCATGGAGCGCGGCCCGATTGATTCGGTGCTCGACGTGGGCGTGAAAGCCATCAACAGTTGTTTGACCATTGGTCGAGGTCAGCGCATTGGTTTGATTGCCGGATCAGGCGTGGGCAAGAGCGTGCTCTTGGGCATGCTCACGCGCTTCACCCAAGCTGACGTGGTGGTGATTGGTTTGATTGGCGAGCGTGGCCGCGAGGTGCAGGCTTTTATTTCAGAATCACTGGGTGCAGAGGGATTGGCCAAGTCGGTGGTCATCGCTGCACCCGCCAACGTCTCGCCTGTGCTGCGGCTGAAGGCCACCCACATGACGCATGTCATTGCTGAGTATTTCCGCGATCAAGGCAAAAACGTGTTGATGTTGTGCGACAGCCTGACCCGCGTGGCACATGCTCAGCGAGAAATTGGCTTGGCCATTGGCGAGCCGCCGACTGCCAAAGGTTATCCACCTTCGGTGTTTGCGTTGTTGCCCAACTTGATTGAGCGCGGCGGTGTAGGGCGACATGGCTTTGGTGCCATCACCTCCATCTACACCGTGCTGGCCGAAGGCGATGACGCCTCAGACCCCATTGTGGACATCGCCCGTGCTTCCTTAGATGGTCAGGTCATGCTGTCGCGTCGACTGGCTGATCAAGCGCATTACCCCGCGATTGACCTGAATGGTTCTATTTCACGCGTCATGCAAAACTTGGTCAACCCCGATGAGCTGCGCTTGGCCAACAAATTTCGCAGGCTCTGGTCGGTGTATGAACAAAATGCCGACTTGGTGCAGGTGGGCGCTTACGAAAAGGGAAGCAACCCCGAGTTGGACGAAGCCATTCGTTTGCGCGAACCCATGGTCAACTTTTTGCGCCAAGACATGCATTTGGCTGAAACTTACAAACTCAGCCGCATGCAGTTGAATCACATGCTGACATGAAGCCGCGCAACGTCTGGCCTTTGCTGGCAAAAAAAGCCAAAGAAAAAAGCGATGTAGCGCAAGCATCGTTGGTCAAAGCACGCGAGAAGGTACAACAATTAAATGCCAGCCGCGATCGAATGCAAACGCTCTATCAAGACTATCTTGAAAAATCCAAAGAGGCGGAAAAAAAATCGCACAGCATGGCGCAAACTATGAATTTCCGCGCCTTCATGCAGCAAATTCAAATGTTGATTCAGCGCGTGGAGATGGATATCCAGACTGCGCAAGGGCAGGTGGAAAACTGCAAGCTTGCTTTGCAAGAGGCTGAGCTCAAGCGGGTCAAAATGGATTCTTTGGTCGAGCAAGATTTGGCTGCCGTGCGTAAATTTCAACGCAAACGTGAACAACGTGAAATGGACGCAGCAGGCATCACGCTCTACAACCTCAAGGCCTGATCAGGCTTGCACCCAGCCCGCTTGAAGCCAATGGCCGTGCTCGGGAGTGAACGCCCAAGGAATATAGTGAGTGGGTGTATTGGCCGCAAACACGTGGCCTGTCAAATGATCGCTCCAGACGTCGTGCGCACCTATTTGTTGGAGCAGCTTTTGGGCAAATACAGGATCTTGCGCATCAGCCGCTAGCGCTTGAATGGCTTGCAAAGCCAAAGGTTGCGGGCTTTGACGCGGCCCTGACAGCCAATCGTGCAGACTGCCCCAACTGCGCCCATGCAGTTGTTGCTTGAGGGCGTTCAACTCTTTTTCTGTGCGATCGATATCACGCAGTCGATACCGATGTTGCCCCAACACATTGTCAAACCACACACAGGCTGTGGGGTGAGTGCTCAGGAGTTGAGGCAGGCTGGCCAGTGCGTCTTGTCGATGGTGTCTCACTTGCACACCTTGTTGTTTTAAGTGCCTGCCATGGCGCCAATTGAACAAATATTGCGCCAAAGGATCAATGTCGTAGGCATCGATGCGTTCGAATTGCAGTAGCCATTGGCGCGGCATCATCCAGCCCGCACTCCCACCGACCAACAGCAGGTGAGAGCTGCCAGGCTTGAATATATTTAAAAAGTATTCAATTTGCACCAACGTGCCCTGCCAACGCTTGAGCGACTGCGCTGCATGCCAGTGCCAACGCAGGCCACCCGTGCCTCCAGCCAGCAGTCCATCAGAAAAAAATTGTTGCAATGGGAGCATTTGCTAACTATAGCGATGTGTCAAAAGTGTGGGCTTTTAGGCTGGCACGGGCATTGCAAGGCTAGATGAAGAGGCACTGTAAGTGTCGGTAAATCGTCATGGCTTTTGGGATTACATCATGCAAACTTTCAATTGGACTCAGTTTCTGGCAAGCACCATTGGCATTGCCTTGGTGCTGTTGGCTGGCTTGTGGTGGGTTCGTCGCAACAAAAGCATGGGTACTCATTTATTGAGCGAGCGACGCATTCAGATGGTTGAAGCTTTGCCCTTGAGCTTGAAACACAAAATGGTGTTGATCCAAATCGATAACCAAATGGTCTTGGCTAGCGTGAGTCCCGCCGAAGTGAAAACCTTGCACGCGTGGACGCAAGGAGGCGATCATGCTGCGTAAGCCCATCACCAAAAAAATCTTGTATGTTTTGTTAGGCATGTTGTTGATTGCCATGTGCTTGGTGCCAACGCTGGGGCACGCACAAGGTATTCCGCTGGTCAATGTGAGTTCATCCAAAGGCGGTCAAACCTACAGCATGAATTTGCAGCTGCTCGGTTTGATGACCGTGCTGTCGGTGCTGCCTTCGATGTTGTTGATGATGACTTCGTTTGTCCGCATCATCATTGTGTTGTCTATCCTGCGCCAAGCTTTGGGCACAGCGCAAACACCGCCCAACACGGTGTTGGTGGGGTTGGCCTTGTTTTTGACTTTTTTCATCATGTCACCCGTCTTCGAGCAAGTCTATGCCGATGCGGTGGGCCCCTACATGAATGGCAACCTGGACTTTGACAAAGCATTGATCAAAGCCGAAGGCCCCATTCGCGACTTCATGACCAAGCAGACCCGTGAAGACGACATCGCCATGTTCATGCAAATCTCCAACCGCCGCGAGTTGGAGAGCTCGGCTCAAGTGCCTTTCACCACCTTGATGCCCGCCTTCATTACCTCAGAAATCAAGAGCGCCTTCACCATTGGGTTTTTGATCTACATCCCCTTTGTGGTGATCGATTTGATTGTGGCCAGCGTCTTGATGTCTATGGGCATGATGATGCTCTCGCCCATGATTATTTCTATGCCCATCAAGCTGATGTTGTTTGTGTTGATCGATGGCTGGACGCTTTTGATGTCGTCCTTGTCCAATAGTTTTGTTTTTTAAGGAACCATCATGGATACCGCAGCCGTTTTAGATCTAGCCCGTCAAGCCTTGTGGATCGCGATGTTGATCTCGGCGCCTATTTTGGGTGTCGGCTTGGCCGTGGGTTTGATCGTGGGTATTTTTCAAGCCGCGACTTCGATCAACGAGCAAACGCTGAGCTTTATTCCCAAAGTGCTGTCCATTGGTTTGACCATCTCTCTCACAGGGGGATGGATGATCAACACTTTGGTGGACTACACGCGCAGCATCTTTACGCGCATCCCTAGCTTGTTCAATTGAGCCATCATGAACATCGCGCTCGCCGATTTGGCTAACAAGTTTTTCATCGTCATTTGGCCGATGTTGCGCTTGTCTGCGTTTTTGGCGTTCACCTCGATGTTCTCTATCCGTGCGGTCAACTTGCGCATTCGCATCATGCTGGCTTTCACGATGGCTTTTTTTGTATCGCAGCAAATTGATATTCCAGCCATCGATCCGATCAGCGCCGCGGGCGTGATGGAAGTGTTTAGGCAAATTTTGATTGGTTTGACCTTGGGCTTGATTTTCCAAGTCGCCTCGGCAGCTTTGGTGGTTGCCGGTCAGGCCGTCTCAGGCTCGATGGGTTTGACGATGGCAACTTTGGTCGATCCCAATATGGGCAACGTGCCCGTTTTGTCATCGTTTTTCAATATTTTGGGAACGCTCATCTTTTTAGGCATAGGCGGACATTTGATTGTGTTTGGTTTGGTGCTGGAGTCGTTCAAGCTGTTGCCCATAGGGCAGGAGTTTTTCAGCCAGGACATGTTGGGCAAGATGATTCACTGGAGCAGCATGATGTTTTTGGGCGCATTACTCATTGCGCTTCCTGTCATGATGACCTTGCTGTTTATCAACGTCGGGCTGGGTTTTGTGGCGCGTGCAGCGCCGAGTTTGAATATTTTCACGGTGGGTTTTCCCGCTCTGATTTTGGCTGGGTTCATGGTGCTCATCATGTCGATGGGCAACAACTTGTCGCGCATCCAATGGATTTGGGCGCAATCCTTTTTAATGCTTCGCTCTTATTTAGGTGAATGACATGGCCGAAGGCAGTCAAGACAAAACCGAAGAACCTACCGCGCAGCGGGTCAAAAAAGCCCGCGAAGAAGGTCAGATTGCGCGCTCGCAAGAGCTCCCGCCTGCGGCCATGATGATCGCAGGCACATTGTTTTTTACGATGACGGGTCAGTATGTATTTGGTCGAATGAGCGACTTGTTTCGCGCTCAACTCCAGTTCGATCGCCGCATTGCCGACAAAGCCGAGCTATTGCCGTCGATTTTCGGCAGCTCCGTGGTCGATGGGTTCATGATTGTTTTGCCGCTGCTGTGTATGTTGTATGTCATTGCGGTGCTCTCGACCGTGGTGTCGGGTGGTTTTATTTTCCAACCCAAATTGGCCTTGCCGCGCTTTAACAAGCTCAGCCCTATCAGTGGTTTGGCGCGCATGTTTGGTTCGCAGGCCTTGATTAATTTGGGCAAATCGGTGCTCAAGTTTTTGGTGGTGGGCGCTATTTTGTGCGTCTCGGTCATGAACAACTTGAACGACTTGACCAACATTTCGCAAATGGATTTGAACGCGGCCATCAAAGTCTCGGGCCGCATCATTGTGGATTCTTGTTTTTGGTTGAGTTTGGGTTTGGTACTGGTGGCTTTGGTGGATGTGCCGTTGCAGCGCCATCAACTGAATAAAAAACTCAAGATGACCAAACAAGAAGTGCGCGACGAAATGAAGAATTCTGAGGGTAACCCCGAGATCAAGGGGCAAATCCGCCGTCGCCAACGCGAAATTTTGAACAACAAAATGATGCTCAAAATTCAAGATGCTGACGTGGTCATCACCAACCCAACGCACTTTGCGGTGGCACTTTCCTATGACCCCACGGGTGACGGCGCGCCTATGCTGGTGGCCAAAGGCGAAGACGCCTTGGCCGCTCGTATTCGTGAAAAAGCACTAGAACATGGTGTCTATCTGTTCGAAGCGCCCCTGTTGGCTCGAGCCTTATACTTCACAACTAAGCTAGACCACCCCATTCCAGAGCCGCTCTACCATGCCGTCGCCCAAGTGATTGCTTATGTGTTTAGCCTCAACCAGGCTTATGGCAGAGGGGGTGCGGTGGTCAAGCCCACGCCTAAAGTTCCCGATGACATGAAGTTTGAAGCAAACGGCAAGCCGATGACTTCATAAGCCCACGATTGATCGTATGTCTGAAATCCATCAAAGCCCCGGTGATCGGCTGCGTTTTGAAATACTCCTCAAGTCTTTGACCGAGGGTAACCTGAACTTGGCCGTGCTCAGCGACCATGACATGGTGCTGGATTACTACGGCAATTTGTTTGAACAAAGCTTGAAAGCGAAGGGTGAAACTCAGGTCGAGTTTTGCTACTCCACCAACTCCGAAAAGTTGGTTCAAAAATTCAACGAAATCCTCTCCGACCTCACGCTCAACCAAGCACTGGAAAAAGAAGAAAAACACGCACCACGCCGCTACCTCTTATTTCGTGACTCGATCTTGATGCAAGAGTTCGAGTTGCAGCTCTTGGCGCGCTTGGTCAATGGTTTTCCAGCCAGCAACATCAGCATTATTTTGCTTATCAACAGCGCTGGCAGCTACCGCAACAAGCTGGAAGCCTTTGGCAAAAACCTGCTTCAGTGGGAGGTCGAAACCAAAGCTGGCAAGCCCAAACAGCCGCTGCAAGATTGGGTCGCCAAAGACATGCTGGACCCCACCGACCCCACGCCCATGAACGATGCTGAGGTATCCAAGCTCCTCAACATCCCCACCAAAACCGCATGGCGCGTGCCGAGTTTTGGTTTCTCCAAAGCGACTCCAGCGCAAACACAACCCGAATCAGATCCTCTGGATTCGCCCGCGCCGAGCACGCCGCAGCCCCCAATTCCTCAAGCCTCCCAAGCCCCTGTTTTGCAGCCCCTGCCACGCGAGCCCCAATGGCAAGCGAACAATTTGCCAGATGATTTTTCAGCACCGCCAGAAGATGCGCCTTTGATCATCGACAAGCCCAAGCGCACTTTTCCTTGGGGCTTGATGTTGTTGGTCTTGTTGCTCAGCACAGCAGCTTCTGGCTTGATGTACCAAGATTTTTTACTGTCTGAAGTGGAGAGCTTTAAAAAATACCTCTTGCGTGGCACACCCGCCAAGGCCACGGCAGCTGAGCAATCTGCCAGCGACATTGCGGCTGCAGCTTCTGAAGCCATGGCCCGCGCAGAGGCTCAAATGGCCGCATCGGCTGCTGCGCAGGCGGCCTCTGTGGCCATTCAAGCTGCCTCCTCCGCTGCTGAGACAACGAGCGAGGCTGCACCAGTGGCTGCTGCCCCTGCTTCAAGCGTGACCTCTTCGCCTGTGAGTTCAGCCCCCAAAAGCCTTGACAAGTCCGACAAATCGGAAAAATCTGACAAAACCAAACCTAAAGTTAGTACTTCCGCGTCCGATCAAGAATGGGTGAGTCAATTGCCCGAAAACGGCTACGTGCTTCAGCTCGCAGCGTTTGATACAGCCGATGAAATTCAAGCCTTCAAGCGCAGCCAAAGCGCTTATGGACAAACGCGCATCATGTCGCCGCTCAAAAAAGGCAGCGATAAGCGCTATTTCATCTTAGTCGCGGGACCATTTCCTGGTAAAGCGCAGGCAGAGGCTTTCATGGCGACCGATCCTTTGTTCAACAAAGGCTGGCTCAGAAGCAGTAAATCGCTCAAAGCTCAGTTTGAGCGACCTTAACGGCGAAACAAGGAAGTAGGGCATGAGCACACATGACAATCAAGTGGGCAATCACCATCAAGAGCCGGTGATCACCATCACCGACCCCAATGCTGGTTTTGAGGTGGACAAGCCCGAGAAGCTGCCTCAATTGCGCATGCATGACTTGCCAGAAGATGCCAAGGGTTTGTCGCCTGAAGAGTTGGCGTTGGTGCCGACCTTGACCGAACCTGTGGGTGACGCCAAAAGCGATTCAGACCAAGAGCCCAGCGATTCAACTGACCTAGAGGAACAGCCTTTGGCTCAAGAGTTGTTGCCTCAAGCCGATTCTTGGGTGGAGGTTTGTCAAATGCGCATAGCGAGTTTGTCAGATGACATCCATTCACTCAATGAGCGGCTCGATCGCTTCGAAAAAAGAATTAAGGCATAGACCATGGCAGATCAGTCACAAGCATCCAACGCCGAGCAAGCCGCAGCCGCACCTGTTGCGGGTGATGAGCCCTTGGTCGATGTAGAGGCGACTGCCAATCGCCTGACCGAAATCGCCAGCGAGTCGTTGGATACCAACGAAGTGGCGCGTCAAATTGAAGAGCTGACCTCGGTGGTGCTTGACTCTGCCGAGGTCTCCACACGCTCCGCATCGATAGCAGCCGACGTCAGCGCGACCATGCGTGCTGTGGTCACCAAAATCCAAGAAACCAACCGCCGCAACGTGATGCACTCGCGCATTGTGTTGGGCGTGGTAGCCGGTGCGTTGCTGCTGGCCATTGGCGTTTTCTTTGCGATCACGGTCAAAATGACCAAGTCCATCAAAGAGCTCGACACCATCGTCTACTCAATGGCAAAACGCGTCATTGAAGTCGATGCCAGTTTGACAGCCATTGGTAAAACGAATTCGGATCTGTCGGAAGTGACTGATCGGCAAGACAAGCTCTCAGAAGCTCAGGCGAAATTGGCCACACACTTGGATGAGATGGCTAAAACCTTGGCCAGTTTGCCCGCTAGCGTGATCGAACAAAGCAACAAGGCCGGTGACCCCAAAGCCCAGGCCCTCGAAAAAGAGCTGCAAAGTTTGCAAGCCAAGCTGACAGCGATGGACAGCAAGTTGTCCAATTCGCCAGCACTCAAAGCCGCTGCGCCATCGGGGCCTACGCCCCAGGTGTTGTTGCTCGAAATCCAACGCTTGCGCCAAGATTTAGAAACCATCAGCCGCGCACGCAATACAGCGCAATCCGAGGCAGATAAATCTTCGGCCAAGGTGTTGGAGATGGCGTTGTCCAAGTCTCAGGCCGCAGCCGACAAAGCTGAAAAAGCAGCCAACTTAGCGGGCTCTGCCGCAGACCGGGCCTCAGCCGCCGAGCGAGCTGCCGCCGCAGAACGTCAAGCAGCATTGAAAGCGGCTGCCGAAAAAGCCGTTGCCCTGCGCTCTGGCACATCGGTTGAAAAACCCGATCCCGACCGCTTGGCGCAAGAGCGTGCAGCAGCTCAAAAGGCTGCAGCTCTGAAAGAGAAAGCAGCAGCTGACAAAGCCGCAGCAGATAAGGCCGCTGCCGATAAAGCTGCCGCCGATCGTGCTGCGGCAGAAAAAGCCGCTGCTGATCGTGCTGCTGAGCGCGCCGCCGAGCAAGCTAGACAAGCCGCAGCTCAAGCAGCAAATGCAGCTCGCTCAAAAGAAAACTTGATCAAATATCCCCGAGCTTCGACCAACGAAGAAAAGTAAAGTTGGCTCAGTGCTGTGCAAATGAGTCGGCACTTGCGCCAGACCAATCCTTGAACACTTCGGGCAAGCCTGCGGATGGCTCTGACAGCAAAGCGCCTGCGCTGATGGTGTCAATCAAATCTGCCAAATGGCAAACCTGTTTCTCGCTCACCCGCACCATGATGTGCCTGGCAGTGATTTGATGCGGCTCGGTCAAGCCCGCTGCCTCAATCAATTCTTTGAGCGCTTCTAGGGTGTTGTTGTGAAATTTGCGTACGCGCTCAGCTTTGTCTGGCACGACCAAGGCCATTTGGCGCACTGGGTCTTGTGTGGTGACGCCGGTTGGGCAATTTCCCGTGTGACAGGTTTGCGCTTGGATGCAACCCAAGGCAAACATAAAACCACGCGCACTATTGCACCAATCTGCGCCCAAGGCCAGTACCCGTGCCATGTCAAAAGCGCTCACTATTTTGCCGCTGGCACCGAGTTTGATGTGATCGCGCAAGCCTGCCCCCACCAAGGTGTTGTGAACCAAGCGCAAGCCTTCTTGCAAAGGCATGCCCAAGTGGTCAGAAAATTCCAAGGGCGCAGCACCGGTGCCGCCCTCTGCACCATCGACTACGATGAAGTCTGGGCAGATGCCAGTTTCTTTCATGGCTTTGACTATGCCAAACCATTCCCAAGCATGGCCAATGCACAGCTTCATGCCGACGGGTTTGCCATCGCTCAAGGTGCGCAGCCGTTGCACAAATTGCATCAATTCTTTGGGTGTTGAAAAGCTGCTGTGTGCAGCAGGAGAGACGCAATCTTGACCAACATAGACACCGCGTGCTTCGGCAATTTCTGGCGTCACTTTGGGGCCGGGCAAGACGCCACCATGACCGGGCTTGGCCCCTTGGCTGAGCTTGATTTCAATCATCTTGACTTGGTCTAATTTGGCATTTTCAACGAATTTTTCCTCAGAAAAATTGCCGCTTTCGTCACGGCAACCAAAGTAGCCCGAACCAATTTCCCAAATCAAATCGCCGCCATGAACGCGGTGATAGCGCGAGATCGAACCTTCGCCAGTGTCATGTGCGAAGCCGCCTTTTTTCGCACCATCATTCAATGCCATGATCGCATTGGCGCTCAACGCGCCAAAACTCATGGCAGAGACATTGAAGAGGCTGATGTCATAAGGTTGAGTACAAAGTGCGCCACCCACTTTGACGCGAAAGTCATGGCTTTTGATGTGGGTGGGTGCCATTGAATGGTTGATCCATTCATAGCCAATGGCGCGCAAATCGAGCTGCGTCCCAAACGGACGCTTGTCGGACTCACCCTTGGCACGCGAATAAACCAAGCTGCGCTGTGCCCGCGAAAAGGGCGACGCTTCAGTCTCAGATTCCAAGAAATACTGACGAATCTCAGGCCGGATTCTCTCCAACATAAAACGCAAATGCCCAATGATGGGGTAATTGCGCAAGATGGCGTGTTGACGTTGCTGTAAATCAAAAGCCCCTACCAAGGAGAGCCCTAAAAATAAAAGCGGCCACCCAACGTGAATAGACATTAGGCTCGTGCCCAGCAAACTAAAAATCAAGCCAATGACTGAGACGATGAATGCGGTGTATCTCACCGGATAAATCTGATTGAGTTTGTCCAGTGTCATGCATCGCTCCTTGGTTCAAAAGTGCTTACAGTGAGTCCTTAAGCTTAGCAGAAAGTTTGCTTTGCGCCAGCGCCGATACTTCTGCGCGTAAACGTGCAGAAGAAAGCTGTTGGTCTGCGGCATGTTGTACCTCTTGCAAATGATGCAAGATGGTGGAGCGCAAACCACCAATGTCGCTGTTGAGCTGCTCGAGGCGATCGGTCAGCTCTCGGTGCAAGGCCATGCGTTGGGTGAGCAAATTCACCTCAGCAGCAATCGTGCGCCAAGTTTGTGTCAACTCATCGGCCGGTGGAGAACGCAGTTGATCAAATAACTCGCTGATCAACGGGTCAAACATTTGGGCAGAGCCTTGGCTGTGCTGGGCTTGTTGATCAGGCATTTCGGTCAGAGTCGGCACCTTGTCCGGTGCGCTTGGGCTGGAGGGTGACGGCGTCTTTCTGCGGTCTTGGCTACGCACATGGTTTTGCACGATGTCATTGACCTGTCCCCATCCGTCCTCGGGTGAGTAACTTTTGAGTCCCTTGAAGGACAAAAACTGCGGTTCGTTGGACATGGGGGGCGATCAATGGTTCAGCGTGCCAAGTGCAATGCGTTTGAGAAACTGTGGAATGCTAGTCGTTGCGCTAGTTGTTGTTCGAGCAGAGGTGGTTGATCCATTGGGTGAGTTGACAGTTGCTGCGCTGTCTTCTGGACGTGTTTTGTGCAGGCGATGGCGACCCAAAATAGAGTACTGATTTGACAAGGTGCTCGATGTCGCCAGTAAGTTGTTGCGTGCCGTGGGCATCTGAACAGATTTGTTGCCCGCTCGGGCTGAGCTGACCATGGATGCGTGAGCCGACTTTTTCATGGCCTGTTCTGCATTTCGCATGTCTCGAGCTGCACATACGGCTTTGCCAAATTCGTTGAACGACGCACCACAAGCATCTTTCAAATCCATCAAATATCCTCGCTCAAACATGTCGCGCGCGGTTTGCGCCTCCAACACGGGCGGGGACAACATGAAACTGACAGGAAAGCGTTGCTTGGAAAAAGCATTGTTATTCATCTGTTCATGTTGCACCCGCGTTGGGCACACCAGCAGCGTGGGTGGCGTGTGAATGGCCGAATCAAACACCCAACGGTGGCGACTCAAAAAGCCGGATGTGGCAGCCAACTCAATTTCGGAGACCGAGGTCGGGACAATGACCATATCGAATTCGAACATCAACTCTCCGGCAATCGAATCGGTCCAAGTCAAATCACAAATCACAACATCTGAGCTTGTGGCGGCACGACGCAAGTGCAAACGCGCATCCAAAATAGGGCGATTCCCACCTTGATCGAGCGGCAAGATTTTGTGTTGCACCACCACCCCGATATTGGGTGCGCGTGACAACCAAGTGCTGGAGGAGCCATGTGTATCGAAGTCAATCAGGGTAACGGCCTCGCCTTGTCGACGGAAATAGGCTGCCAAGTTGGCCGAGATGGTGCTTTTGCCCACGCCGCCTTTTTGGCTGGTCAAGAGTATTTTGAATGTCGACATTTTTTCTCCAAACACAAACTTAGTGTTGTTATGTTGATTGCCAATCCCTTTAGGGGGAAGTGAAATTTAACCGCGCAGACCCATCAAAGCAATATCACGACATGGCGCAAAAAGTATCAAGGGGAAGGTCTTCTTGTTTTTATTGAATACTTATATATTGAATTTAAATAAAAAATAAAGAAAGTGAAGAATATTGTGTAAGTCTATGATTTTTAATATATTTTTGATTTAGTGTCAAAAAAAACAACACTTTGTCTGGTAGCGCTCGCACAGTGCGTGATTTATCTGATTAACCCTGTTTTATATTTCAACTCCAGCAAATAAAAAGCTGTCATTTAACTCACTTAGAATTCGCAATCCTTTTAACAACATTCTTTTGTTTATGTCCAAACGCCACCTTGCCCTTTTGTCACTGATTTCAGTTGCTTTTTTGTCGGCTTGCAGCTCAACCAAATTGGCTGAAACCAAAGATGTGACACCCAAAGCTGTTGAAGTGTCAGCCCCTCAAGCCGAGTCAAAAGTGGCTTCTGTGGTGGCCGATCACTTGAACCCCAACAGCCTGATTTCTACCCAGCGCAGCGTGTACTTTGACTATGACCAATATGTGGTCAAGTCCAACGATGCTGCATTGGTCGAACGCCATGGCAAATACCTGAGCTCTAAATCGGCCCTGGTCATTCGCGTCGAGGGCAATACAGACGAACGCGGTGGTCGTGAATACAACCTGGCTCTGGGTCAAAAACGTGCCGATGCTGTGGTGCGCGCACTCAAGGTGTATGGCGTAAACGACAAACAAGTCGAGGCTGTGAGCTTTGGCAAAGAAAAGCCCAAAGCAGATGGACATGACGAAGCGGCCTGGTCGCAAAACCGTCGCGTTGACTTGGTCTACCCCACCAAGTGATAGTCAACAGCGAGGCTGTCCACGAAACACCGCGAGCATCTGCGACCTTGGTGTTGTTGCGTGACTCGCCTCGCCAAGAATTAGAGGTATTTTTACTACGCCGCCATGCAGCTTCGGCTGTTTTAGGCGGCGTTTTTGTTTTTGCTGGCGGTAAATTAGACGCGGCCGATTGCCAAGCCGAATGGGTCTCGCACCTGAATGTGCCTGTCAATGTCTTGCATCAGCGCTTGGGTGAGCCGCAACTCGATCCACTCCAAGCCAGCGGTTTGTATGTTGCCGCACTGCGTGAGGCTTTGGAGGAGTGTGGTGTTTTGTTGGCTCACGCACGCGATGCAGAGCTTGTCAACAGCTTGCCCCAACAGCGCAAGCAGCTTCAACAAGATTTGCACGATGGCCACGACTTTGCGCAATTGGTCGCGCGTGAAAAACTCAGCTTAGACGCCGCAGCCTTGGTGCCTTGGTCGCGCTGGATTACGCCCCTTATTCCCTCAGTGAGTAATAAACGGTTTGACACTCGTTTTTTCTTGGCTGCTTTACCCCAAGGGCAAGAGCCAGTGCATGACAACGTGGAGGCTGTGGAGAGCGTTTGGTTGACGCCTCGTCAAGCCTTGCAGTCGTATTCCGATCACTCAATTTCTTTGGCACCGCCGCAAATCATGAGCTTGGTCAATCTCTTGCCCTTTGCCAATGTCCAGAGCGCTTTGCAATCTGCCCGGCTCCAATTACCGCCCGTGGTGTTGCCAGAGACTTTTGATGACCATGGGGTGCGCACCATTTGTTATCCGGGGGATCCCCGCCATTCTGTCCAACAACGCGCATTGCTAGGGCCGACGCGTTTGCGTTTTGTCAATGGGCGATTTGAACCATTGGGGGGCTTGCAAGCATTTTTCGCTTAAAAGCCTGGTTCCACTGAAAGTGAATATGAGCGACTATTTGGAAAATTTCCTTTACGAAGAAGTACAAGTGGGCCAGTCAGCGCGCTTGGTACGCACCTTGAGTTTGCAAGATATCCAAGCTTTTGCGGCTGTCTCAGGTGACACCAATCCAGCGCATTTAGACCCAGCCTATGCCAACTCTTCTGCGTTTCATGGGGTCATGGCGCATGGCATGTGGGAAGCGGCCTTGATCTCGGGAGTGCTGGGAACGGTGTTTCCAGGTGCTGGGACGGTCTACCTCGATCAAAATTTACATTTCAAGCTGCCGGTTCGAATCGGTGACACCTTGAGCGTGACGGTGCGCTGTATTGCCAAACATGACGCGCACAAACAACTCGATTTGGAATGTGTGTTGAGCAATCAAAACGGCGAACAAGTGCTCACAGGGATGGCTCGCGTGTTGGCGCCCACTAAAAAGTTAAAAACATTGCGCACACATGAGCCTCGCATCAGTTTGTTTGATCCTGAGCAGCGTTTTGCCAATTTGTTGGCGCTTGGCGCAGGACTGGAGCCAGTGCTGTGCGGCGTGGTGCATCCTTGTGACAAAGAATCCTTGCAAGGCGCAGTGGATGCGCATCGGGCTGGGCTGATCCAAGCTGTGTTGATTGCGCCAGAGAAAAAACTACGCGCTTTGGCCGTGGCCGAAAACATCGACCTTCAAGGATTGCAAATCATCGATGTTGCGCACAGCCACGCGGCGGCTGATTTGGCTGCACAAATGGCGGCCGATCACAAACTACAGGCCTTGATGAAGGGCAGCTTGCACACCGATGAGTTGATTCACGCTGTGGTCATGCAGCCAGATTTACGCACAGGGCGGCGCATGTCGCATGTGTTTCGCTTTGAAGTACCGATGTACCCCAAGCCGCTCTACATCACCGATGCCGCGCTCAATATTGCGCCGACTTTGCAGGAAAAAGCCGACATCATCCAAAACGCGATTTTGTTTGCGCAAATCATGGGCGTCGCTCAACCCAAAGTGGCGATCTTGGCAGCAGTTGAAACGGTTAACCCCAATATGCCTTCCACAGTAGACGCGGCGGCGCTTTGCAAAATGGCCGATCGAGGTCAAATCAAAGGTGGTTTGCTCGATGGACCGCTGGCCTTTGACAATGCCATATCCCCGCATGCGGCTCTCATCAAGCACATTGAATCTGAGGTAGCAGGCTATGCCGATATTTTGATGGCGCCTGATTTGGAGTCCGGCAACATGATCGCCAAGCAATTGGAGTATCTGGCGGGTGCAACCGCTTGCGGCGTGGTTCTGGGCGCACGCGTGCCGATTGCCTTGACCAGCAGAGCCGATTCGGCCAGCACTCGCAGCGCCTCAGCCTTGTTGGCGCTTTTGATTGCGAATCACTACAGGAATCATCCTGCATGAGTATTTTGTCTGTCAACGCGGGCTCGTCTAGTCTCAAGTTTGCCCTCTATCCTTTGCTCGACCCTGGCATTGGGGCAGCCGAAGTCACAGGCATGATCGAAGGCTTGGAGCCCAGTGGACAGCCGCGAATGAGCTGTGTCACGTTGACCGGAGAAAAAATATCGCAACCCATTGAGCATGCCCCCGATCAAGATGTGTTTGATGCTGCGCTTGATGCCTTGAAAGAAGTTTTGCAAACCCGCTTTGCGGCTATCCCGTTGCAAGCCATTGCGCATCGCGTGGTGCATGGCGGTCCATATTTCACCCAAAGCGTGCTGGTCACGCCGCAGGTGATCGATGCTTTGGCCGATCTCTCACCGCTAGCGCCCTTGCATCAACCGCACAATTTGGCGGGAATTGTGGCTTTCGGAAAAGCATTCACACATTTGCCGCAAATTGCATGTTTTGATACCGCATTTCATCGCAGCTTGTCGCTGTTGGAGACCACATTTGCCATCGATCGCCAGCTCACCGCACAAGGCGTGCGCCGCTACGGTTTTCATGGCCTGTCCTACCAATACGTCAGCCAAGTGTTGCAACGAGTCTCAACCCAAGCGCAACGACGTGTGGTGATGGCGCATTTGGGCAATGGCGCAAGTTTGTGCGCCATGACCGAGCATCAGAGCAAGGCCACGACGATGGGCTTTAGTGCTTTAGATGGCCTGATGATGGGGACGCGCAGCGGCGCGCTTGACCCGGGCGTCGTGCTCTACCTGATGGAGCAGGGTTGGACACACGATGCCTTGCAAAACTTGCTTTACAAACAATCGGGATTGCTTGGTGTGTCAGGCGTGAGCGCAGACATGCGCACCTTGCGAGCCAGCTCACACGCAAGTGCGAAGTTTGCGATTGACTTGTTTACCCATCGCGTCGTGCGCGAAGTAGGCGCCTTGAGCGCCGTGATCAGCGGTTTAGATGTGTTGGTGTTTACCGGTGGGATTGGTGAACATGACGCCGCATTGCGTCGCGATGTTGCGCATTCATTGGCTTATTTGGGGGTGTATGTGGATGAGCCGAGCAATTTGAGCGCATGCAGCGATCAGATCGCGGCTATTCATGCGCCCCATTCACGAGTCGAAGTTTGGGTAGTTCCTACCGACGAAGGGCGCGTCGCTGCGCAAGATGCCTTGAATTTGCTGTAAGTCAAATTCAGGCACTCACTTGTTTTTGAGCAGTTGCCAAATATCGCGTTCGGTTTGCGTAGATTGCTCAGGATTAAGAATCAAAGCGTCAAGTTGAGGCGCACTTTTGCCATGAGCCGTGGCACGCAATGCACTGACTTGCTGGCGAAAGTGTTCGAGCATCACATGGGCATCCAGCCCCGCGGTGACATCGTGTTGCGCTTGACGCATTTCTTCACGCACATGGGCAACGATGCGATCAACATCTTGCGGCGTCATGTGCAGGCGTTCGGCTTCAGCGTCCATGGTTTGGCGCTCGTGCATAGACAGTCGCCCATCGGCCAAGGCTGCGCGAAATTCGTTTTCAAAAGTTTCGCGGTCAATGCGGAGTTGATCGGTAAAAGCCGAGGCCATCAAGCCTGCTGGAATCGCAAAAATGCCAATTCCCACAAAGCTGATCGCCATGGTCATGGCTTTGCCCAATGGCGTTATGGGCGTGATATCGCCATAGCCTACGCTGGCCAAAGTAATGACCGCCCAATACATGGTGGCTGGAATGCTTTCGAATTTATCCGGTTGCGCCGCATGCTCAAGCTCATAGCCCAAACTGGCGGTCAGAATAATGAGCAATACCATCATGAAAGCCGAGGCCAGCAAGACGCGGTGCTCACGTTGAACTGCTTTTGACAAGGTGTTCAAAGTGCCCGTGTAGCGCGTGAGTTTGAGTAACCGTGTGAGCCGAAATACCCGTAAAAAACGCAAATCTAAGTTGCCACTGAATACAAACGCCAAATAAAACGGCGATACAGCCACCAAATCAATCAAGGCACTGATGCTCAGCATATAACGAACGCGGCCCTTGATCGGATGGGCGTACTGCGCCAACTCACAACAGCTGTAAACCCGCCCCACATATTCCAAAGTAAAGATTGCTACGGTAGCGATTTCTAGCGCATGAAATTCTTGCGTGAATGCGCTGGCAATGGCCGGCACAGTTTCTAAAATAATGCTCACCACGGACACCAGCACCGACAGAATAATGAATAAATCAATGTATCGATGAATGGGCCCCGAGGTGGGCGTTGGATGCAACAGCGAAAAAACCTTTTGCCGAACCGTACGGCCTTTGTTTTTATGTGTAAAAAGGCGCACCGCCTCAAACAGTGCGCCAATGATGTTGAGCTTGCCGAGAATTAGATCCATGATTTTATTAATTTAATAATAAAAACCATTTTCCAATGATTTCAGCCTTTTTGCTGATTTTGGCCATCCGACTGATGTTCTTGCGCCACGGCTGGTTGGATTTTGCGAAATCGGATGTTGAGTGTTTCCACGCCAAGGGCAAACACCATGGCGAAATAAATGTAGCCCTTGGGCACGTGATGACCTAAGCCATCCGCAATCAAAACCACACCGACGACCACCAAAAATGCCAAAGCCAGCATTTTGATGGTGGGATGTCGGTCGACAAATTGACCAATCGCTTTGGCAAACAGCATCATCAAGCCAACGGAAGCCACAACCGCTGCGATCATGATCAGCACCGAATCAACCATGCCCACAGCCGTGATGATGGAGTCCAATGAGAAAACCAAGTCGATCACCATGATTTGCAAAATTGCACTGGCGAGCGTGATCTGTCCCAGCTTGGGTTGGTTTTCTTCACCACCTTCCAAGGTTTGATGAATTTCTCCTGTGCTTTTCCATATTAGAAACAAGCCTCCTGATATCAAAATCAAATCACGGCCTGAGATGGCTTGCCCCCCGACGTGGAACAAAGGTTGCACCAAACCGACAATCCAGGAAAGCAATAGCAGTAAGCCAATTCGCATGAACATGGCGGCAAAAAGCCCCACCCGACGTGCAAGTTCTTGTTGATCTTTACCTAACTTGGCAACCAAAATTGATATAAAAATAATATTATCTATACCTAAAACCAACTCTAGTAATGTGAGTGTTGCAAAGGCAATCCATGTTTCAGGGTTTGTTAAGAGTTCCATCTTTACTTTTCCATTGGCGTTAATCCAAGAATAGTAAGGGATGAATCGTCAAACGCAAATCGTAAAAATACGCACCCATGAATGCTCCCTTGCCTTGTCCCTATTTGCAAACCACGAGATTGCTGCTGTGTCCACTTCAGGAGCAAGATGCAGAAGGATTGTGGCAGCTGTGGAGCTCTCCAGATTTTGCCGATCTGGCTGGAATTGACAGCCCTTCAAGTAAAGATAGCATTGATGAAAACATCAAATATTTCAAAACTTTAAATGCTTCTGGGTTTTATTACAAATGGGCCATTAGAGACAGACTGACCCACGAATTCATAGGGGAATTTGAACTCTATCCCATCAAGCCACAAATTCGACCGTGGATAGAGTGGGGCATTGGTTTTAGTCTGACCCCGCATCGTTGGCGACAAGGTTTGATGTCAGAGGCCTTGCAATGCGTGATGCAATTTTTGTTTACGCAAATGCCCGCCATCCGCGTCAAGGCCGATGTCCATTTGCACAATGAGGCCTCGTTGGCTTTGTTGCGAAAAATGGGTTTTACGCAAGAGGGCATTCAAAGAAGCAAGCTGCATGTTCAAGGGCGCAGACATGACATGCATTTGCTGGCGATGAGTCAGCATGATTTTTTGCGCTCATCTCTTACATGATGAACAAATGTTCACAGGTCGCCTGGGCCTTTTTGCCGGTGGAAAATGACAATTCTGTTCGCAAGCACACGCGCAAGGCGGGCTTGATGGAGTCGCAGACTCGCTCATCTCGTATGCGTTTGGCTTTGTGCATACATTTTTTAAACGCATATTCGGTGCGAGTAATGATGCCGGGATCGTCAGCCAAGATGCGCGGTTGACGAACCTCAGCAACTGCCTGCTCGTCAAATCCCAAAACGCACACAACAATACTTAAGCCCAAGAGGAGTCGGGCGATGCAGTGAGTCATTGGGTGCTTAAGAATTTGCATACAAACAAGCTGGAGTTGCCATTAAAAGTAAATCGAAGACTAAATTTACATCGTAAGGTTGAATTTTTTATGATGGAATGTTGGGAATTTTTTGAGTTAATAGTAATTTTTCAAAAATACCAAATCAGTCAAAAGCTCAAAACGAGGGGCGTAGACATGACTTGCCCTAAGCTTGCAGTCTGCTGCTCGTCTTCGCCAAGAAAAAAGCCCCTGCAATGTTGCCATTGCAGGGGCTTTGTTTTGGTGGCGCTTCACGGATTCGAACCGCGGACCTGTGGATTATGATTCCATCGCTCTAACCGACTGAGCTAAAGCGCCGAAGCCCAATAGTATAGCCTAAATTTTAGCGAGCAAGAAAGAGTCTTGGATTTTTAGCAAAAAATACTCATTTGAGATCAAGTGATTGTTTTGGGCATGTTACTTGCTGATCGATTTGATGAGGTGTCATGAAACACATCAACTCTGTCTAACAAGGATATCTGCATGTTTGAAAATTTACCCCAATCAGCTGAAGAGTTTAAATCGCAAATGTTGTCGGAATGCATTCAGGCTTTGAAGCTGAATACTTTCGGTGATAATTTTGACTATGAAAGATATAACACCAACGGCAATGACATATCAGGCATATTTTATCCAGGGGAAAGAGCGTTCTGGTTTTCTTGGTTTACTGAAAATAGCGATAAGATTTTTAAAGCGATGCAGTTGTTGGGTGATGAAGGTTCAAAAAGGCTTTTGGCGGTAGAGTTGAACGAATGTCTATTTTCTCAGGGCCATTGCTCTTTGCCAAGGCGAACATCGGTGGAAA
>CAILCI010000020.1 GCA_903832625.1 uncultured Burkholderiales bacterium
GCCGATGTGGACTTTGAATACCTGATTCACAACGCCGACGGCGGCGAGGTCGAGCAATGCGGCAACGGTTCGCGCTGCTTTGTGCGTTTCGTGCGCGAGCAAGGCCTGACCGAGAAAACCCAAGTGCGCGTCAAAGTACACGGCGGCGTGATTGTGCTCAACGAATTGCCCGATGGCCGCGTGCGCGTGGACATGGGCCCGCCCGTTCTCGATGTGCCGCAAGTGCCGTTTGATGCGAACTACGCCAAAGCCATCCAGGCCAACACCTGGCAGCTCACCCTGAGCAATGGCGACACGCCGCAAGTGGGCGTGGTGTCCATGGGCAATCCCCATGCGGTGCAGTTGGTGGAGGACATCACGACCAGTGCTGTGCTCACCCAAGGGCCTTTGATTGAACACCACCCTGCGTTTCCTCATCGCGTGAATGCGGGGTTTATGCAGATCATGAGCCGTGGCGAAGTGCGCTTGCGTGTGTTCGAGCGTGGTGCGGGAGAGACCTTGGCCTGCGGTACCGGCGCGTGCGCGGCGGTGGTGACGGGCATTCGCTGGGGTTTGCTTGACGAGCAGGTGCTGGTGCACACCCGAGGCGGCGATTTGAGCATTGCGTGGGCTGGCGAGGGTCACTCGGTATGGATGACCGGCCCAGCCGTCACTGTATTTCGCGGCGAAATAGACATTCCGAACAACCTATGAAGAGCGCAGACATGAACCCCATCACCGAAGACGACATCGCCAATTTCTTGGTCAACACGCCCGATTTTTTTGAGCGCCATGCCGAAGTCTTGGCGGCGGTCAAACTCACCAGCCCGCATGGACGCCGCGCCGTGAGTCTGCAAGAGCGTCAGGCCGAAATGTTGCGCGACAAAATCCGCGTGTTGGAGCTGCGCATGATGGACATGCTGCGCCACGGCAATGAAAACGAGGTTTTGCTGGCGCGTCAACACACGTGGGTCAAAACCTTGCTCGCTACCACCCAAGCCCGCGATTTGCCCAGCGCCATTGCCGAAGGCATTGCCCATGATTTTTTGGTGCCTCAAGTGGCGATCAAAGTTTGGGGTGTGGCTAAATCTTTTCAAAAACAAGCGTTTGCCAGCGGCGTGAGCGAGACTGCCAAAGCTTTTGCAGCGGGCTTGAGCCAGCCCTTTGTGGGCATGAGCGCAGGCATCGAAGCCGTGACTTGGCTGAGTGAGCCACAAGCCGCTCAATCGGTGGCGCTGATTCCCTTGCGAGCCAACGCAGCCAGCGCTGGCGACGCGCCTGCGGGCGACGTCATTGGCTTGCTGGTCTTGGCCTCTCCCGATGCGCAGCGCTACCACGAGGGCATGGGCACGGCCTTCATCGAACGCTTGGGCGAATTGGCCAGCGCCGCTTTGTCGCACTTGCGTTAAGCCTTGTGGATTGGGTTGCCCGCTACCTCGACCATGTGCGTTTTGAAAAGCGCTTGGCCGAGCGCACCGTGGCGCTCTACACACTGGATTTAGAAAAACTCAGCCAATACGCCCAAGACGCAGGCGTGGCGCTGAACGGCGTGCAAACCTCTCACATCAGGCGCTGGGCAGCGCACATGCACAGTCAAGGTCGCAGCGGGCGCGGCATTGCTTTGATTTTGTCCGGCTGGCGCGGCTTTTACCTGTGGATGGGTCGCGAAGGCTTGATAGCCGCCAATCCTGTGCAAGATGTGCGCGCTCCCAAAGCCCCCAAACCCCTGCCCAAAGCCTTGGGCGTTGACGAGGCCATGCAACTGGCCGACTACGCCGCCAGCGCCGATGTGGCCGACCCGTGGCTGGAATGCCGCGACGCCTGCGTGGTCGAGTTGCTTTACGGCTGCGGTCTGCGTGTGGGCGAGTTGACGGGCTTAGACGTGCAAGCCAGCGCGCACGCCAAAGGCTGGATCGATTTGCAAGACGCTGAGGCGCATGTGCTGGGCAAAGGCAGCAAACGCCGCAGTGTGCCAGTGGGCAGCAAGGCGTTAGAGGCTTTGCGGGCATGGCTATTGGTTCGAGCCGAGGGCTTGAATGCGGCCACAGCGCAGCAAACGGCGTTGTTCATTGGCCGCAACGGCACGCGCTTGACAGCGCAAGCCATTTGGCAGCGTTTGCGTCAACGCAGTTTGAAGGCGGGTTTGGCCGCGCCGGTGCATCCACACATGTTGCGCCACTCGTTTGCCAGTCATGTGTTGCAGTCGAGCAGCGATTTACGGGCGGTGCAAGAGTTGTTGGGACACGCCAATATCAGCACGACGCAGGTGTATACGCGGCTGGATTTTCAGCATTTGGCCAAGGCGTATGACTTGGCGCATCCTCGGGCTCGGAAGAAATAGACCTTGTTCATTTCTCATGCACGCCTGCGGCGAAGAATGCGCCCCCTGCCGTGTCCGCACTGCCAGCAGGCTTTGGGCGAGCCAAGGTTTTGCAGCGAGCGCCTATAGAAGCAGCGACAATACAAGTCTATGAAAACGATCCGACTCAAAGAAGGCAAAGAGCGCTCCGCACTGCGCAAACACCCGTGGATTTTTGACAGCGCCATCGCCAAAGGCAGCGCCGATGCAGGCGAAACCGTGCGTGTGGACGCCCATGACGGCAGCTTTCTGGGGTGGGCATCGTTCAGCCCCACCTCCAAAATCCGCGCACGCGTCTGGAGTTTTGACGAAACCCAGCGCATCGACGCCGATTTCTTCTTGGCCAGCCTCCAACGCGCCATCGCTGCGCGCAGCCGCTTGGACATTCAAAGCAATGGCCGCCGATTGGTGCATGGCGAATCCGATGGTCTGCCCGGCCTCATCGTCGATCAGTACGACGACACCTTGGTCGCCCAGTTTTTGTCAGCTGGTACTGAACGCTGGAAAGCCCAAATTGCCGATGCCTTGCTGGTCGCAACAGGGCTGAGCAAACTCTACGAGCGTTCAGACTCCGGTGTGCGCGGTTTGGAGGGTTTGGCTCCCGCCACCGGCTGGCTGCGCGGCGAGGGCGCGACCACCTTGTTGCTCAAAGAACACGATTGGCAGCTCTCGCTCGACATTGCCGAAGGCCACAAAACGGGCTTTTACCTCGACCAGCGCGACAGCCGCAAAAAATTTGCCGATTACACGCGCCGTTTGCAGTTTCAGCGCGTGCTCAACTGCTATTGCTACACGGGCGGATTCACCGTGGCGGCCTTGGCGGGCGGGGCGGCGCATGTCACCTCCATCGACTCCTCCGCCCCCGCCATCGAACGCGCCCGCGCCAATGTGGCCTTGAACGGCTTTGACGCCAGCCGCACCACCATGATGGATGCCGACGTCAACGCCTCGCTGCGCCAATTCATCAAAGACGGCGCAAGCTTTGACGCCATCGTGCTCGATCCGCCCAAATTCGCGCCTTCTGCGGCCCATGCTGACCGTGCAGCGCGGGCTTACAAAGACATCAACCGACTGGCTTTCAAGCTGCTGGAGCCGGGCGGCGTGCTGTTCACCTACAGTTGCTCCGGCGGCATTGGCGCGGAGCTGTTCCACAAAATAGTGGCCTCCGCAGGCACCGATGCTGGCGTGGACGGCTTCATCAGCGAGCGCATGCAGGGCGCACCTGATCACCCCATGACACTGACTTTTCCCGAGGGCGAATACCTCAAGGGCTTGGTGGTCATGAAAAGCGCGGCGCTGCTTGAAAAACCCGCAAGCGCCACAATATCAGGTTGATTGATTCAGACAAGGCTTTCGTATGTTGATCCCCGCCACCATCTTGACCGGCTTTTTGGGCTCGGGCAAAACCACCTTGCTCAAGCGCGTGCTGACCGAAGCGCACGGCCAAAAAATTGCCATCATCGAAAACGAGTTTGGCGAAGAAAACATCGACAACGATATTTTGGTCTCCGACACCAATGAGCAAATCATTCAAATGAGCAATGGTTGCGTCTGCTGCACCATCCGCGAAGATTTGCGCACCACCTTGCAACTCTTGGCTGCCAAAAAGCGCAAAGGCTTGCTCGACTTTGAGCGTGTGGTCATCGAAACCACGGGCTTGGCCGATCCCGGCCCAGTGGCGCAAACCTTTTTCATGGACGACGAAATTGCCGAGAGCTTTTTGCTCGATTCCATCTTGACCTTGGTGGACGCCAAACACGCCGCCCAGCAACTCAACGACCGACAAGAAGCGCGCCGCCAAGTGGGTTTTGCCGATCAAATGTTCATCAGCAAGGCCGACTTGGTCTCGCCCGCAGAACTCGATGCGCTGCAGCACCGTTTGAAACACATGAACCCTCGCGCACCGCAAAAAGTGGTGCATTTTGGCGAGGTCAGCTTGGCCGAGGTGTTCGATCTGCGCGGTTTCAACCTCAACGCCAAACTCGACATCGACCCCGACTTTTTGAGCGACGACGCGCACCACGAACACCACCACGGCGAGCATTGCGACCATCCGTCGCACGCCCAAGATCATGCACATCACGACCATGAACATGGCGAGCACTGCGATCACCCCTCACATGCCCATGATCACGGGCATGGGCACGGCCACCACCATCATCACGACGACGATGTGAAAAGCTTCGTCTTCAAGTCCAAACGCGCCTTCGATCCCGCCAAGTTGGAAGATTTTTTAGGCGCGATTGTGAATATTTACGGCCCCAAAATGCTCCGCTACAAAGGCGTTTTGAACATGAAAGGCACCGACCGCAAGGTGATTTTTCAAGGGGTTCATCAACTCATGGGAAGCGATTTAGGCCCTGAATGGGCTAAAGGCGAAGAGAAAATGAGCAAAATGGTGTTCATTGGCATTGATCTGCCAAAAGACATTTTGTTGCAGGGTTTGGAGCAAGCTCTCGTTTAATGGAATGTTGTTAAATAAATAAAAATCGCATTTTGCAAGGGTTTGTCGTTAAAATCCCGCGCGCCAGACGGGCTCCCCTGCGGTTTGGTATTCATCAGTGCGGCCAAGGCCTGCAAGGAGACATATTGTGAAAGCCTCATCCCGTTCCGCTGCCAGCAAAAAGAAGGTTGCAAAACCCGTTGCTTCAGTCCAAAAAACGGTTAAAAAAGCCGCTCCTGCTCAAAAAGCAACAGCCAAGCTTGCCAAACCAGTCGCCAAAAAGGCCGCCGTGAAAAAAGTTGCACCACCCAAAGCCAAACCCGTTGCCAAAAAGGCAGCTGTGAAAACCGCCAAGCCGGTGGCAAAAAAAGCAACTGCCAAAGCATCTGCCAAAACTGCCCCTAAAACAGCAGCCAAAACTCCACCCAAAACCGCTCCTAAACCTGTCGCAAAGTTGGTGAAAAAAGCGGTAGCCAAGGTGGCGCCAAAAGTAACGCCCAAAGCAGCATCAAAAGCAGCATCAAAAGCAGCGCCCAAAGCCAAAGCCCTGCCCGCGAAAAAAGCTGCAACACCCAAGCTGCCTGCGAAAGCGGCAAGTTCAGCCAAGGCAGCAGCACCCAAAGC
>CAILCI010000021.1 GCA_903832625.1 uncultured Burkholderiales bacterium
ATTCCTCAATAGCTCAGTTGGTAGAGCGCCGGACTGTTAATCCGTAGGTCCCTGGTTCGAGCCCAGGTTGAGGAGCCAAATTAAAGCCCTGTAGTAATACAAGGGCTTTTTTTATTTGCCCCAAAAAAGTTATCGCGTTGAGCTCTTTTCGGTGAGTTGAGACAGTCAAGTTTCATGAGGAAATACCTATCTCACTATGCAATACTGGATCTCAAAGCGTTGCTCATCCAAGCCGTCTCATGCATTTCAATAAATACCTGTTGGCAATTGGCATTTTTCTTATCAGCACAATAAGCTGGAGCGCGGATCAAGTTTTACGCATTGGCTCTAAGCGCTTTACGGAGTCCTATATATTGGCTCACGTGTTGGGACAAACTGCAAGGTCTTCAGCAAATGGTCAATCAGGCAAAGTAGAAATAATGACAGGCCTTGGTAATACGGCGATCGTTTTTTCAGCTTTACAAGCTGGGAGCATTGACCTCTATCCCGAATATGCTGGCACCATCAACCAAGAAATTCTCAAGAACAAAACGCCGTCGAGTTTGGCCGTCATGCGTGAGCAACTCAAGCCCCTCGGTGTGGGCATTGACATACCCCTTGGGTTCAACAACAGTTATGCACTTGCCATGCGGGCCGATCACTCGCAAGCTTTAGGTGTGCGGACGCTGTCAGACTTGGCAGCTCATCCCACGCTTCGCTTGGGACTAAGCAGTGAATTCATTGGGCGCGCCGACGGGTGGCAAGGCCTAGCCAAGCACTATGGTCTATCGCAGCAACCGAGCAGTCTTGATCACGGTCTGGCTTATGAGGCACTGAATAGCGGGCAAACCGATGTGATTGACATCTACACCACCGACGCAAAGATTGAGCACTTCGGCCTCAATGTCCTCAAAGACGATCGCGAATATTTCCCACGCTATGACGCGGTCGTTTTGTACAGACTCGACCTGCCTGAACGCTTTCCTGACGCTTGGCAAGATTTGAAAAGTTTGACCGGCAGCATCAATGAGAAAGCGATGATTTCAATGAACGCCAAGGCCGAACTACAGGGTAAAAGCTTTGAAGTGATAGCGAATGAACACCTATTGCCCAGTTTAAAAACAGTCACTGGCAAGCAAGGTTTCTGGGAAAAGTTATGGGCCCCTGATTTGCCTCGCATTTTCTTGCAGCACCTGAATTTAGTGTTGTCATCGGTGGGGTTGGCAAGCTTGATTGGCCTACCGCTCGCGATGTTTGTGGCGCCTCATGCGCGTATGCGTGGATTGTTACTGGGTATTTGCGGTTTGCTGCAAACCGTGCCTTCATTGGCTCTACTAGCAGCGCTTATTTCATGGGTTGAACGCATTGGCAGCTTACCCGCCATGCTGGCACTGACACTTTATTCATTACTGCCGATCATGCGCAATACTTGCACAGGATTGGCAGAGGTGCCGACAGGTCTCAAGATGGCCGGCAAGGCACTTGGCTTAACACCTTGGCAAAGCCTGTACCTTATTGAATTTCCGCTGGCCTTGCCCATGGTGCTGGCGGGCATTCGAACCGCGACGAGTATCTCAGTAGGTACAGCCACCATTGCGGCCTTTATAGGCGCGGGTGGTTTGGGTGAACGCATTGTCACTGGCCTTGCTTTGAACGACAACGAGATGCTGCTGGCGGGTGCATTGCCTGCAGCCGCCTTGGCGCTGCTGTTTGAGGCTGCTTTTGAGGTCGTGGCGCGAGGCATGAAAGCTCGAAGATCGACTGTCAAAGATTGATTTTTGAAGCCTTTGATCTCGAGCTCCTTCTAAGCTATGCGAATCATCCATATCAAACATAGACCTTGGCAAAAAAGCCTGACAAGGCCTCAAACCCGTCCAACGGCAACACATGCGACACATATTGATCAGGGCGCACCACCACCATGCAGCCTTTATCTCGATCAATGCCTCGCATCTCAAAAATATCGCCAACGCCTTTGTGGTCTACGCAGAAGATTTTTTCATGGTCTTGCAAGCCCAGTTTGCCGGTCTTGGGTTTGAGCAATGAGGGCATGTGCTCGTAGGCCAATTGGTCGAAGGTTTGCTGAAACACGGCACGCACGTCGATGACTGCGTCAATGTCTTCGCCTTTGCGTGTGTGTTTGACGATGGGAGAGTTGGGATGGGTTTCCAACCAATCGGCCAATGCGTGGATGGCAGACCCTGACTGCGATCCATCGTTTTTGCTGGCAAAGGCATAAATACGCCATCTTGCGTCGGCTTCGGCGACATGGCCGAGTTGCATTTGTTTCGCGTCGGCCAAGCGCACCACAGGTGCTGAATGAAAACGTCTGCCCACTTCTAGCCCACGTGCCAATGTTTGATGTGAGCTGGCAGCAAACAAATACGAGTGGTCGTATTTGACGGCAGTGCCGCCTGTGAATTCCAAATTTTCTTTGAACTGACGAATGATGCGCGGCTCTTCGCTGCCATCGCGCTCGGCTTGCGTGGTGGGAGCAGACATGATGCGTGACCATTTGTGATCGGTTTCCACCAGACGCTTAGCCTCAGTCAAACGCTCTTTGGAATAGCTGCGCAACAGGCTGGGTTTGGCGCGACCTTGCAGAACATGCACCAATTTCCAGCCGAGGTTGAAGGTGTCTTGCATGGACACGTTCATGCCCTGCCCAGCCTTGGGCGAATGGGTGTGGCAAGCGTCGCCTGCGGTGAACACGCGTGGATCGCGATCAACACCTTCTGGCACATCGTCAAAGCGGTCGGTGATGCTGTGGCCAATGTCATAGATGGACCACCAGACCACTTCTTTCACATCCAGCGTGTAGGGATGAATGATGCGATTGGCCGCTGCAATCATGTCGTCTTGGGTGAGCTTGCGTTGTGCGGCTTTTTCGTCGGGGCGCAGCTTGTCGAGCTCAACGTACATGCGAAACACATAACCGCCCTCACGCGGCAAGATCAAAACATTGCCTTCGCTGGCGGAAGAGATCAAACACTTTTGACGCACGTCAGGAAAATCGGTGTTCGCCAAAATGTCCATCACGCCCCACGCTTGATGCGCCGCATCGCCGTGCAGTTGGCCGCCAATGGCTTTGCGTACCGCAGAATGAGCGCCGTCGCAGCCCACCACATAGTTGGCTCGCACCGTGCGCGTAGCCCACCAATTGATGCCAGTGGCATCTTTGAGCGTGACGGTCACGGGATGATCTTGGGTGGTTTCATCAATGCTGAGGCCGACCACTTCCCAGCCGTAATCGGGCACTAAGCGTGAGGGAGAGTTTTGCATGACCTCTAAAAACAGCTCATGCAGTCGCGCTTGGTTGATCAAGATATGCGGCATTTCCGAGCTGTCATCGGCCACGTCTTGGACACGACCAACGCGCTTGATGTGATCAGGCTTGGCAGGGTCAGGCATCCAAAAAGCAGTTTGGTTGACCCAATAGGTTTCGCGCTTGACTTTGTCTGCAAAACCGAAGGCTTGAAACATTTCCATGCTGCGCGTGTTGATGCCATCCGCCTTGCCCTTGATGATGTTGCTGGACATGCGCTCAATGATCATGGTGTCGATCTCTGGAAATTGCGCCAACTGCGCAGCCAAGCACAAACCCGCTGGACCCGTGCCAGAAATCAACACATCCACTTTTTCCGGCAAAGGCTCGTTGATGCCGCGATTGCGCCGATTGGGCGCTGCGGGTTTGATGTCGGGGCTGCCACCTCTGAAACCGTTTTTGTAAAACTGCATTGCTTGTCTCCTGCGTATTGATCAAACCGAGCAAATGATATCTACACTTACCATTATTTGTCAAGATAGTACGTATGATTACAATTTACGTCTCCAAAGCGCAACACTGCTGAATCCATCTACCCAGAGGACAACCTGTATGTACGTACTCGATATGGCCGGACACCTCATTCGGCGTCTGCACCAGCAGTCCACGGCCATCTTTGCGCAGCGCACACTAGAGGCTGGGTTTGACCTCACCCCAGTTCAATTTGCTGCACTCGATGCCATTGAAAACCATCACGCCTGCGATCAAGCATTTGTAGCCGAGATGATTGGCTACGACCGCGCCACCATTGGCGGCGTGATTGATCGCATGGTTAAAAAAGGCTGGGTGCGCCGCGTCGTGAGCACACAAGATCGCCGCTCACGCGAACTCACTCTCACCGCAAAAGGCAAAAGCGTTCGCACGGCTTTGCTGCCCATCGTGCAGAAACTGCAACAAGAAATTTTGATGCCTCTGCACGACGCAGATCAAGCGCATTTGATCGACTTGGTGCGACAAGTGGTCATGTCTGACCAAGCTTTGAAGATGAACACACCAACTGAGATAGCTTAGGGCATGGGCAACACAATGCGCTTCAAATCAGCCAGCGACGACGAAGTGCCCACCCACAAAGCAAATTCACCCTTGGGCACGACCCAGGCGTGCTGGCTTTGACTCCAAACGCTTAAAGGATGGTTAGGCGCTGAAGCATTCAGCTTGATGTCAATTGTCTGGCTTGCTTGAGGGGGCAAGCTCACTTTGTGAAAACCAACCAGTCTTTTGGGTGGCTCTACGACGGCCAAGCCTGTTCGGTCACCCATTTCTTGCGATGAAGAAGGAATGGATACATACGCTTGGACCACCTCAGCACCGCGTTGCTTGCCTGTGTTTGTGACCTTCACATGAATCACATAGCTGTCACCCACACGTTGGACGTTGGGTTGAGAGAGTTGAAAACTGCTGTAACTCAGACCGTGCCCAAACGGAAACGCCACGCAAGGATTCAAGCCTTGTGCATCGACTTGACAAGCACCGCTGACATTGGCGTCATACCAGCGATAGCCAATATTGAGCTGTTCCTTATAGCTCACCCGTTGCGCGCCTTCTTTGTCAATCACGCCCGGGAATTGGTCTTGTGAAATATTGTCTAAAAAGCTGCGTCCCGCAATCGGAAATGTCACAGGCAGTTTGCCCGATGGGTTTCGCTTGCCCAACAACAAGTCCGCCACTATGTGGCCATCTTCTTGCCCGGGGAACCACACTTCCAAAATCGCAGGCCCATTTTTTCCGACCAGTTCACGATTGAGCGATACGCCCGCGTTATCTTTGAGCACCAAGACTGTTTTGGTATTCATGCGAGCTTGTGCGGACAAAATGGCTTTGATCATGTCCACGGTATGCGTATGGGTGGCAGCGTTGTCGCGGTCAGCGGAGGCAATGGTGTTGGGCTTTTTGCTGGCCCAATCGAGGGTGTCACCCATGCCTGTTTGCTGTAAGCCCGATTTGTCAGCAAATGACACGCGGTCTGCGCCCTCCTCCGACATGGTGCCGGCCATGATGACCACTGCATCGGCTTGTTTGACCCATTTCAAAGCCTCAGAGAAAGACATGCGCGAGCCATCCAGAGTGGCCGTTGAGTTGCTGTCGTCCACCAACATCAATCGCACCGATGCATGGGTTTGCCCTGCTTCTTGCAAAGCTGTTTTGAGGCCGTCCACGGGCGTGATGGTGTAGGTTGGCACAACATCTGAGCTACCACCCCCTGCCCCCATGGCCTTACCCAACACCGAGCCACCGGCCACGGCTTGCTGGGCAAAAATTTGCGATTCTTTGCCAACCACAAGCAGGTTTTTTACATGCTTGCTCAATGGCAAAGCGCCATTGTTTTGCAGCAATACTGCCGACTGAACACCCATTTCATAAGCCTTGGCACCGTTGGCGGTGTAGGAAATAGGCGTTTGCACCAAAGGACGATCAAAAATTCCTGCCTCAAACATCTGCGCATACCGGTGCTGCAAAGCTGAATCGATATCGGCAACGTCGATGCTGTGCTCGCTCAAGGCTTGTTGGAGTTTGTCCGCTGACCACTGCCCGGGTGTTGGCATCAAATGATCCAATCCGGCTTTGAGCGGTCCTGACGTTGTTTTGACCGCAAAGAAATCGGATTGCACATAGCCCGTGAAGCCCCATTCTTGGCGAAGAATATCGTTGAGCAGCTCTTTGTTCTCGCACGACTGACTGTCGTTGACGTAGTTGTAAGCGCACATGACAGCTCTGACTTTGCCCTCTTTGACCACCATCTCAAAAGGCAACAAATACAGCTCGCGCAGCACTTGTCGGTCGATGTCTTCACGAATGGTCATTCGGTTGGTTTCTTGCTCATTGCCCACAAAATGTTTGGCCATGGCAATCAGACCTTTGGATTGAAGAGCCTTGACTTCGGCCACAGCCATCGTGCCTGTCAAAAATGGGTCTTCGCCAAAGTACTCAAAATTGCGTCCTAGCACTGGCAAACGCGCCAAGTTC
Organism: uncultured Burkholderiales bacterium; assembly: GCA_903832625.1. Taxonomy (GTDB): domain Bacteria; phylum Pseudomonadota; class Gammaproteobacteria; order Burkholderiales; family Burkholderiaceae_C; genus Limnohabitans. The sequence continues at coordinate 6,269 of CAILCI010000021.1, forward strand.
ATTCCGGGCGCCTCAAACACATGCAGCGCCAAATTATTCATCTCTTCGCCAATCAAACGGCCATAGTCGCTTGCAACCCTTGGATCAAACGAAGCAGCGGCGGCCATCGCTGAAGGCAATGCAGTGGCTTTTGCGGAACTGGCGTCCATGTAAGCGGCGATATCGCCCATACCGCCCGTCGGCAAGGCCACCATGACAGGTTTGTGATCGGCAGCCACACAATCGTTTTGCCCCAGCCCAACGGGGCCATTGGTGATGCGGAATGTTGGAATTCCCAAGGCCGGAATGCCCGTGATGTGTCTAGCGCCCAAACAATCGGGAAACTCCTTCACCAGCTCAGGCAAAGCGCCCGTGAGTTGCTGCATTTTTTGCTCTAAGCTCATGGCAGACACCAGCAATTGAGCCTTGGCAGAAGGCGTGAGATTTTTGTTCACCAACCACTCTTGCGCTCCCGCAGAGCCAGCGAAGCTTGCAGACAAAGCAGCAAGTATTGAAATAACCAAAGCGTTTTGTGTCGTGCGCATGTTGGAATACCAATCTTTAAAAAAAATTAACGAACCATGCAAGGTCGTTTGCTGTCGAATTTCCAACCCGGAATCAAGAACTGCATCGCACCCGCATCGTCTCGCGCGCCCAAGCCATGCGCCTTGTAGAGTGCGTGGGCTTTCTCGACTTCAACCATGTCGATCTCAATGCCCAAGCCCGGTTTTTTCGGTACTTGGATGTAGCCTTCTTTGATTTGCAGTGGCTCCTTGGTCAAGCGCTGACCGTCTTGCCAAATCCAATGCGTGTCCATGGCCGTCACGCGCCCCGGTGCGGCAGCACCGACTTGCGTGAACATGGCCAAGGAGATATCAAAATGGTTGTTGGAATGCGAGCCCCACGTCAGACCCCAATCTCGGCAAGTTTGTGCCACACGCACCGAACCCGCCATGGTCCAAAAATGCGGATCAGCCAGTGGGATGTCCACGCTTTGCAAAGCCAGCGAATGCGCCATTTGTCGCCAATCGGTGGCCACCATATTGGTTGCTGTGGGCAAGCCCGTGGCGCGTCTGAACTCCGCCATGACCTCGCGTCCTGAAAAACCTTCTTCTGCGCCGCAAGGGTCTTCCGCATAGGCGACAACGCCGTGCATGTCTTTCATCAAGCGAATGGCGTATTTGAGCAGCCAACCGCCGTTGGGGTCGAGTGTGATGCGTGCCCGTGGAAAGCGCTCGTGCAAGGCGCGGATGGTTTCAATTTCCTCCTCGCCGCGCAACACGCCGCCTTTGAGCTTGAAGTCTTGAAAACCATAGCGTGCTTGTGCTGCTTCGGCCAAGCGAACCACCGACTCGGGTGTCATCGCAACCTCATGGCGCAAACGCTTCCAGTCATCGGCTTCGTTGAGGTCGCTCACATAGGGCAAATTTGTCTTTGATTTGTCGCCCACATAAAAGAGGTAGCCCAACATTTGCACCGCATCGCGTTGCTGGCCTTCACCCAACAAGGCCGCCACGGGCAACTCGAGCAACTGGCCTTGCAAGTCCAACAAGGCCGATTCGACCGCAGTGACGGCATGGATCGTGGTGCGCAAATCAAAGGTTTGCAACCCGCGGCCTCCCGCATCTCGGTCTGCAAATTGGTTGCGCATTTGATTCAAAATAAATTGCAAATTGCCAATCGACTGCCCTTCCACCAAGGCACGCGCGTCTTCGAGGGTTTGTCGAATTTTTTCTCCGCCGGGGACTTCGCCCAGCCCCGTGTGTCCTGCGCTGTCTTGCACGATCACGATGTTGCGCGTGAAAAATGGGGCGTGGGCGCCAGACAAGTTCATCAACATGTCGTCGCGACCCGCCACGGGAATCACGCGCATGGATTTGACAATGGGGGCTTTGTTGGGTTGGGTCGTCATGGGGTCTTTCCGTCAGTTTGAGGACGTATGTTTTACGATTCAAGCCAAATGGTAGCGCTATCATTTCGGATTGTCAAACCCTTAAAACTAGGAATTACCCTCGCTAAGTGGTCTCGCGCTCGATGATGGAAAAGCCAATGTCCACAATGCGTGGCGTAACCTCTTGACCTTGTGCGCGTTGCACCAGGTACTGCGCAGCCAATGACCCAATTTCTGCGCCATTGACCCGAACCGTGGTCAGGCTTGGCATCATGTCAGCCACAAACGGGGTGTCCCCAAAACCTACCACCGCCAATTGCTCTGGAATGCGAATACCCAAGGCCTGAGCCTCGGTCACAACGCCCAATGCGCTGACATCAGAGCTACAAAAAATGGCCTGGGTCGAGAATTGAGAGAGGGGCTGGCGCGCCAAAATTTGTCGCAAGGCAAGCCGCCCTGACAGAAGGGTGCTTTTCTCGCCCACCCACTCCACGGGCACTGAGCCAAAGCCCTGCCCCGCGAGTTCTTTGCAAAAAGCCTCTTGTCGCAAAGCAGCGCGGTGGTCGTTGGCGCTGATCACCGCAAAGGCTGTGCGCTTTTGTTTCAAGAGGTATTGCGCCACCGACTTGCCCACCTCGGTGTGCGAGAAGCCAATCAGCATGTCCATTGGGGTGGCGCTCAAATCCCAAGTTTCGACAATCGGAATGCCTGAGGCCATCAAACGGGTTCGGCCTTTGCCTGCGTTCAAGAGGCCAATCAGAAAAATACCATCTGCTCGCCTACCAATGAAAGACTCAATCAACATTTCTTGGCGCTGCGTCGAATAACCGGACTGCCCCAACATGAGTTGATAGCCCGCATCGAACAAACTGTTGTTCAAGCTCTCAATCGTGTTCATAAAAACTGAGCTGACCGCGCTGGGAACAATGGCGGCCATCATGCGGCTTTTGGCGGAGGCCAAGCTGCCTGCCATGGTGTTGGGAACATAGCCTATGCGCTCGACCGCGTCTTTGACCCGCGCCAACACTTCGGCAGAGACTTGCTCAGGCTTATTTAATGCGCGAGAAGCGGTGATGGGCGCCACACCTGCAAGCTTTGCCACATCGGCCAAGGTGACGGCACCGCTGCTACGCCGACTGCGTTGTGATTTTGAGTTTTCGGACATAGATAAAAAAACCACCCGAAGGTGGTTTTGCTTGTCTTGGTGGGCCCTGCGTGACTCGAACACGCGACCAAAAGATTAAGAGTCTTCTGCTCTACCAACTGAGCTAAGAGCCCAAGATTCAATATTGTGACATCAATTTCTGGCGTTCAAGCCCTTGAGAGACTCGAAGCTGCTGCATATGCGAAGTATTTTTTCATATTTCGCTTATTGCGGCTCAATGTGCGCTTCCCGAATGGCCTTCGCCCATTTGGCGGATTCACGTTTGGTGCGATCCGCCAAGGCTTGGGGCGTGCTGGGCTCGGTCACAAAACCAATGTTGACAAACTTTTCTTGCAAGTCTTTGCTGTTGGCGGCAGCATTGAAAGCTTGGTTGAGTTTGGTGATGACTGCACTGGGTGTGCCCGCAGGCGCGAAGGCTGCAAAGTAGGCAATCAACTCATAGTCTTTGATGCCCAGTGCTTCATTGACCGTGGGCAGTTCTGAGATCACGGGCGAACGATTGGCAGAAGTTACTGCCAAGCCTCGCACCTTGCCGGCTTTGACTTGAGGCAGCATCACAGCAAAGTCAGCGGTGAACATCATGACTTGACCGCCAATCAAATTGGTCATGGCGTCGGGCCCGCTTTTAAACGGCACATTGGTCATTTGAATGCCTGCGGCGTTGGCAAACATTTCACTCGACACCAATTGCGACGTGCTGGCGCTGGCAAACAAAATCTGGCCGCTGGGTTTGGACTTGGCCAAGTCCACCAAGTCTTTCAGTGTCTTGACTGGCATTTCATTGTTGACCGCAATGATCAAGGGCACCTGCCCCAAATAAGCGACGGGCGCAAAGGCCGTGTCTTGGTCGTAGGGCAGGCTTTTCATCAAGCTCTTGAGCGCGGCATTGGTGCTGTTGGTGCCAATCAGCAAGGTGTAGCCATCGGGAGTTGCGCGAGCCACCTCAGATGCACCAATCATGCCGTTGACGCCAGGCTTGTTGTCCACCACCACGGGCTGACCCAGCGCCTCGCTCACTTTGGCGCCAAAGGCGCGTGCGATTTGATCGGTGGCGCTGCCCGCAGCAAACGGCACGATGAAATGCAAGGGCTTGGCAGGCCAGTTTTGCGCGACGGCAGTGGTGTTGAAAAAACCAAATGCGAGGATCAGGGCAAGCAAACGAAAAGGCTGAGGCATCTTCAATTTCCTATGAGTCACAGATGTGGGGGTGTTGGGGCAAAGGAGTAGCCATTGTGCTCTCCCAAAGAGGGCGCGGGTCCTGTGGGTGCGGGACGCTGGCCGTCTATGAGCAGCGGCATGGCGGTCAAGCGAAAACCATCGTGTGGAACTTCGCGCATGAGTTCTAGCGCTTGCACTTGTTCGTGCTCCAGCGCTTCTTGCAAGCTATGGATTGGCGAGCACGGCACACCTGCGGCATCCAGCAACGCCAACCAATGGCTATGCGATTGTTGTTGAAGCAATGGGATCAACTCGTGCATCAACTCGGCTTTGTGCGCAAGACGCGCACGGTTGGTGACAAAGCGCGGGTCGGTGCTCCATGCTGTGCGCCCGAGCGCAGTGGCGAGTTTGACAAACAAGCGGTCGTTGCCACAGCAAATGAGCAAGGGTAAATCAGCCGTGTCGAAGGCCTCATAGGGCACAAAACCTGGATGCCCTGAGCGGTGCTTTTCGGGCAACCGACCTTCGTTGAGCAAAGCATCGCTTTTTTGGGCATTCCAGACCATGGCCGTTTCGAGCAGCGAAGACTGCACCACGCCGCCCTGCCCCGTCGCTTGGCGGCGATGCAGCAAAGACAAGCACCCAATGACCACCCACATGCCGCTGCCTTGATCGCACAAAGAAGTGGCGCTACGCACAGGTGCGTCGCCTTCTGCGCCATTGAGCGAACTCATGCCGCTGAAGGCTTGCAGCAAAGGCTCGTAGCCGGGCTTGAGCGCCAAAGGGCCGCTGGCACCATAGCCCGATATTTCGGCATAGATCAGCCGAGGAAAGGCTTGGGTCAAGGTCGCAGCATCCAAGCCGAGTTGCTGCACCACGCCAGGTCGCAAGTTGTGCACAAAGATATCGGTTTGAGCCAGTAATTCTTTGAGCGCTTGGATGCCCGCTTCGCTTTTGAGATCCAGCGCTACCGACTGCTTGCCGCGATTGAAGACATGAAAAATCATGGCGTCTGAACGGACAAAAGCGGGTCCCATGCGTCGGGCATCGTCGCCACCGTCCACACGCTCGACCTTGACCACTTGCGCACCTAAGTCGCTAAAAATGGCGCCTGCAAAGGGCGCCGCAATGACTTGCCCCAATTCGAGCACACGGATGTCTTGGAGAGGGAGATTCATGGCTCAAGTGTATTCATTGCCGTTTGGCAATGACCTGCACCAATTCAGGCAAAAGAGTTTGCGGGTTTGTTTGTTGACAAGCCCTTTCAAGGGTCTGATGAACCGCGCCTGCCACCATGTGGTCTGCCCCTGCGTCTTGCGCCATGGATTTGTAATAAGTCAAATCTTTCAAAGCATTGCCCATGCTAAAGCGCAATCCCGATGAGTCACCCTGCAGCAAATAAGGCTTGAGGCGTTCCAGCGCTGCGCCCCAACCGCCTCCGACACTGAGCACATCCACAAAAGTCTGGGCATCGACGCCTGAAGTTTGAGCGCAAGCCGCAGCCTCGGCCAATAGCGTGACCATGCCCAACGAAACATAGTTGTGCAGCAACTTCATGCGGTGGCCAGCGCCAATGCCGCCTGCGTGCACCACGTTTTCTGCAAAGCAGCGCAACAGGGGCAAGCATGTTTCAAACAGCGCTTTGTCGCCACCCACCAGCAAATTCAGACGGCGTTCTGCGGCTTCTTTGGGCGTGCGCGTCATGGGCGCATCCAAAAAATTAGCGCCTTGCGCTTGCACCAAGCGCGCCATGTGCTCGGTCGATGTGGGAATGGCGGTGGAGCAATCGATCACCACGGTACCCGCCTGCAAGCCTTGCAGCACGCCGTCTTGCCCGGTCAGCACGGCTTCGACTTGCGGTGAGCCGGTCACACACAAGAGGATGACATCGCTGTGCTGCGCCAGATCTTTGGCGCTTTTGAAAGTGCCAGCGCCTGCAGCCAGCAAGCTGTCCAAGGGCTGATTGCCTGCGTGTTCGAGCACCGACACCGCGTGGCCGTGTTTGAGCAAGTTGCTGGCAATGCCATGCCCCATCATGCCGATGCCGATCATTCCGATTTTTTTCATCTTGCGCTCAATCGTGTTTGATAGAAATGGTTTTCAAAAGGGTGAAGCCATAGAGCGCTTCAAAGCCTTTTTCGCGCCCCCAGCCACTGGCTTTGACGCCCCCAAAAGGCAACTCAATGCCACCGCCCGCGCCATAGTTGTTGATGAACACTTGCCCAGAACGTAGCTTGCGTGCCATGCGCATTTGTCGGCTACCGTCGCGCGTCCACACACTGGCGACCAAGCCGTAGTCGGTGGCGTTGGCCATGCGCACAGCGTCAACTTCATCGTCAAATGGCATGGCGGCGATGACGGGGCCAAACACTTCTTGTTGCGCCAACCGATGCGTCAGCGGGACATCGCGCACCAAAGTCGGCGCTTGGTAAAAGCCGCCCGCAGGCGCTTGAGAAACCACCGAGCCCTGCCCTGCAATTTTCAAACCATCGGCGTGGGCTTGCGCTAAAAAGCCCTGCACACCTTGCAATTGGGTCTGCCGAATCAAAGGGCCGCAATCCAAATCCATAGACGCAGGGCCGACTTTGAGTTGATTGAAAGCTTGCGCCACGCGCTCTATCACCGCCTCATAGATGGAGGCTTGCACCAACAAGCGACTGCCTGCCGAACAGGTCTGGCCTGCGTTTTGCACAATGGCGTTGACCACCACGGGTGTCATGGCATCCAGGTCGGCGTCAGCAAACACGATTTGCGGCGACTTACCGCCCAACTCCAAAGTCACAGGCGTGTAGTGCTCAGCAGCATTGCGCACCACGATTTGTCCCACTCTGGGTGAACCCGTGAAAGACACATGGTCAATGCCAGCATGACGCACCAAGGCGTCGCCCGCATCATGACCATAACCCGTCACGATGTTCAAAGCACCCGCTGGAAAACCCACTTCGGCGGCCAATTCGGCAATGCGTAGCAACGACAAACAGGCATCTTCAGAAGGTTTGACCACACAGGCATTGCCTGCGGCCAAAGCACCGCCCACGCTGCGCCCAAAAATTTGCATGGGGTAATTCCAAGGAACGATATGCCCCGTCACACCATGCGGCTCGCGCAGCGTCAACACCGTGTAGCCGTTTTGGTAGGGAATGGTGTGCCCCATCAGTTTGTCGGCGGCGCCTGCATAAAACTCAAAATAGCGCACCACGGCTGCTGCGTCTGCATGGGCTTGCTTCAGGGGTTTACCGCAGTCGCGCGATTCGATGAGCGCCAACTCGTGTGCATGGTCTTGCAGCTTATAGGCCAGCTTCATGAGCAAGCGCCCCCGCTCTGCCGCAGTCAATGTGCCCCATGCGCCGTCATACGCCATGCGGGCGCTGTGCACGGCTTGGTCGATGTCGTGGGCATTGCCACGCGCCAACTGGTCAAAGGTTTCACCCGTCGAAGGGTCAATCACAGCAATGGTCTCGCCCGTTTGACCTGCGACCCATTGGTGATGAATGAAGTGTTTGGCGGTGTGTGGGTGCATGGAATGACTCATGGCGAAGTACTAAGCAGAGGTTGAACGGTAAGGCGCAAACCAACTCAGACCTGAGGATGTGCCGTTGGCTTGTCCGCCTTGCTGGGGTCGGTATTCGCAGCCCAGCCAACCTTGCCAGCCACAACTGGCGGCAACTTCGTCGATGACTTGGAACAAATAGCCGTAGTTGAGCTCGCCCGTGTCCGGCTCGTGCCGCTGCGGCACACCCGCAATTTGAAAATGCCCAACGCGGCCTGTGGGCAAGTACTGGCGAATTTTCATGGCCACATCGCCCTCCACAATTTGGCAGTGGTAGAGGTCCATTTGCACTTTGATGTTGGGCGCGCCGATCTCGGCAATGATGTGGTGCGCTTGGTCTTGGCGGTTCAAATAAAAGTGCGGAATGTCGCGGGTGTTGATGGGTTCAATCAACACATCCAGCCCGTCTTTGGCGGCTAGCGCAGCAGCCCATGCCAAGTTGGTTTTGTAGGTAGACAAATTGCTGACATGGCTTTGCCCCTCGCCCAACAAACCCGCCATGACATGGATGCGCGGCGACTTGAGCACAGCCGCATAGCGCAGCGCCAATTCAAAACCAGTTTTGAATTCAGCCTCCCTGCCCGGCACGCTGGCTGTTCCGCGTGAATTGGTGTTCCAAGCCAGGTCGATGCTGGCTGCATCTGTGCCGCCCGGTGGCGCGTTGAACAAGACTTGTTGCAAGCCGTGGTCTTGCAAGCGCGCCGCCAATTCTTCTTTGGCATACGCATAGGGAAACAAATACTCCACCGCCTTGAAACCATCGTTGGCCGCCGCCTCGAATCGGTCGAGAAAAGGCAACTCGGGATACATCATGGTCAGGTTGGCGGCGAATTGAGGCATGTTGGTTTACCAGCGAGCACCAAAGGTGTCGCGCAGTTCTTGAATTTGAGTCAGGGTTAAGGGTGCGGGCGTGTCAGCGCTCAGGCACAGCAATTGCGCAGTTTCTTCAAGCTCTTCGAGCGTGGCCATGGCGGCTGCGGGCGAGTCGTGCCACACATTGGGTCCCAAGCGTGCCAACATCACAGCGCGAATGGGCGTGCTTTGTTGAGCATAGCGGTGAATGGTGTCCGCCACAACCAAAGCTGCTGCAGCGTCACCCGGGCGATGGTAGGCCAGCAGTGGCACATGGCCGACTTTCATGACAAAGTAAGGCGTGATGGGCGGGATGAGTTCGGCTTGCCCCGCGCTGCGCAAACTCAAGGCCACGGAATGCGTGCTGTGGGTGTGAATGACGCAACGGGTTTGCGCATCGTGTTGGCAAGCGGCAGCATAAATGTGGCGATGCAAATGCAGGGTTTTGCTAGCCTTAGCGCCGCTGATTTGCTCGCCTTGCGCGTTGACTTTGGCCAACTGCGTGGGCTCTAAAAAACCCAAACAGGCATCGGTGGGCGTGATCAAAAAGCTGCCGTCATCCAAACGCACGCTGATGTTGCCTGCTGTCGCGTGGGCATAGCCACGCGCAAACAAGCTTTGTCCGACACGGCAAATTTCGTCACGGGCGTGGGTTTCGTTCATGAAGCAGTTGCATTTGAGAGTTGCGTGAAAGCTTTGACAAAAAAATCTTCGCTGCCAAAGTTGCCTGACTTGAGCGCTATGTGCACACCGCCGTTGGCGGCTTGGGCATGACACCACGGCACGCCGGGGTCGATCTGTGCGCCGATGTGCATCTGCGTGATGCCCAAGGCTTGCACGCAAGCGCCCGAGGTTTCACCGCCCGCCACAATGAGTTGCCCCACGCCCAAGCGCACCAAGCCTTGTGCAATGCTTGCCAAGGCCTGCTCTATGCGTTCGCCCACATGTTGCACTCCATGTTGCGCTTGCAAGGCTTTCACAGCCTCTGGTGTGGCGGTGGAGTAAATCAACACGCTCGATTGCGCAAGATGAGACGCCGCCCATTGCAGCGCCGCGTCCACCACGGCTTGGTACGAAGCTTTGTCTTTGAGCAAAGGCACAGGATCGAGCGCCAATGCGGGCAAGCCTTGGGCTTTGAAAAAAGCCACTTGCTGTTGCGTCGCGTTGGAACAACTGCCAGCCACAACCGCTTGCAAGCCTTGCGCTGCGGGCAAGATGCTGGCTTGGGCTGAGGGTTGAATGCCAAAGTTTTGCGGCAAACCCATCGCCACGCCTGAGCCTGCGGTGACCAACGACAGGTCTTTCAAGGCAGACCCCAACCGCATCAAATCGTCGTTGGAGAGGGCATCGACCACCGCAATGCGAATGCCTTCGTTCTTGAGGGCTTGTATGCGCTGCCTGATGACGGCTTCGCCTTGCGACACAGTGTTGAAATCGATCAAACCGACTTTGGCTTGACACTGGCTTTGCATGACGCGCACCAAGTTGGCGTCGGTCATGGGCGTCAAGGGATGGTGCTGCATGCCAGACTCGTTGAGCAACACATCGCCCACAAACAAATGGCCTTTGAACACAGTACGGCCATTGTCTGGAAACGCAGGTGTGGCGATGGTGAAGTCGGTGTGCAGTGCCTGCATCAAGGCTTCGGTCACAGGGCCAATATTGCCTTGCGCCGTGCTGTCAAAGGTGGAGCAATATTTGAAATAAATTTGCTGCGCGCCTTGGGCTTGCAACCACGCCAGCGCTTGCAGCGATTGCGCCACCGCATCGTCTACCGCAATGGTGCGCGACTTGAGCGCAATCACCACCGCGTCTACATCAGCAGCCAAGGGCGATGGCGGCGTGCCTATGGTTTGCACCACGCGCATACCGCAGCGCACCAAGTTGTTGGCCAGATCGGTCGCGCCGGTGAAGTCGTCCGCGATGCAGCCCAAACGCAAAGGGTGTGCCATGGTTTATTTGAATCCCATGACATGTGGCAGCCAATTGCTCAGGGCTGGCACAAAGGTCAAGATGACCAAGACCACACCATGCGCCCACAAGAAAGGCACGAGTTCGCGCGTCAAGTCCGACAGCGGCACACGCGAAACATTGGAGGTCACAAACAACAAACCGCCCACGGGTGGCGTGATCATGCCCAAGGTCAGGTTGTAGATCACCACCATCGCAAAGTGAATCGGCTCAATGCCCACTTTGGCCGCGACGGGCGCGAGAATAGGCACCAGCACCATCACGCCTGGCAGCGGCTCAATGAAAATGCCAAACAACAACAAAAAGATATTGATGACAATCAAGAACATCCAGGGCGACAAGTGCATGTCCACAATCCAGCCCGCCACAATTTGCGGCACGCCTTCAATGGTCAGAACCCATGCAAACGAGGCCGACATGCCAATGATCAACAACACCGAAGCGGTCAGCAAAGCCGAGCGCGACAAGATGTCTGGCACGGCCTTCCACTCCAAGGTGCGGTAAACATACTTGCCGCAAAACAAGGCATAGAACACCGCGACCACCGAGGCCTCAGTGGGGGTGAACCAACCTGCCCGCATGCCTCCCAAAATCAACACAGGCAACAACACAGCGGGCAAGGCGCGCCATGTGGTGGCAATGATTTGATCGAGCTTGGGGCTTTCGCCATCGCCCTTGTAATTGCGCTGCTTGGAGATGTACCAGTTGACGATGCACATGGCCACAGCGATCAACACGCCCGGTATCAAGCCCGCCACAAACAAGGCCCCCACCGACACGTTGTCGTCGGCCAGTGCATAAATGATCATGATGATGGACGGCGGAATGATGGGCCCGACAATGGCTGTCGAGGCTGTCAAGGCCGCCGCATAAGAACGTGAATAACCCGCCTTGTCCATCATGCGAATCAACATGGAACCCGGCCCCGCCGCATCGGCCAAGGCCGAGCCAGAAATGCCTGAGAAAAACGTGAGTGCAACCACATTGGTGTAGCCCAGCCCGCCGCGTTTGTGGCCGACAAACTGGCCTGCAAATTTGAGCAACACCTCGGTCAAAGAGCCGCCGCTCATCAACTCGGCAGCCAAGATGAAAAATGGCACGGCCATCAGCGGAAAGCTGTCAATGCCGGTGAATGTCTCTTTGAGTAAGACCAGCATCGGGAAGTTGCCCGAAACCAACAAGGCCGTCATGGTGGACAAGCCCAAGGCAAAGGCCACGGGCACACCCAAGGTGAGATACACGCAAACCGAAATCAATAAAATCAAACTGGCGTTCATGGTGTACTTTCAAATCAAAGCGAGGCGCTGGCCGTGGCATCGAAATGCTCGTCCGAGGCAAATTTGCGCTCCAACACATAGTCGCGCACGATGAACAACCAATGAATCAATGTCATGGCCGAACCAATCGGCAAGGCGGCATACACATAGGCAAACGAGATTTGCGTCGCTGGCGTTTGTTGGTACTGGGTGCGATCCATGTAATCCAAACCAAACCATGTCAAGAAAATAAACAAGGCAAAAATCAACACTGCAATCACCAAGCGCATGGCAATGGCCACCGAGCGCGGCATGAGGTCTTGCATGTTTTCAACAGCAATGTGGCCACCATAACGCAGCACTGGCCCGCAGCCCAAAAAGGTGAGCCAAATCATGAGATGCCGCGAGACTTCTTCCGCCCACTCAATCGACTGGTTGGTGGTGTAGCGCAACACCACATTGGTGAAAATAATGACCGACATAACGGCCAACATGACAATCAACACCCAGCGATTGGTCGCTAAAAAATACCGTTCAAAAGTCTTCATGATGCTTACCTGTTGAATCGTCGCCATCAGGACAAGGGCGCACGGCGTGTTGCCCTGATGGTTTGCCGACGCTTTATTTCACGTCTTGAATTTTGCGAATGTTGTCTGCGCCAAATTCTTTGGAGTAGTTGACATAAGGGTCACGCAAAGCATTGCGAAAGGCTGCGCCATCGACCTTGCGCACCACCGTCATGCCTTCTTTTTCAAGCTGGGCAATGCCGTTGGCTTCGTCTTCGTTGACCTTTTTGCGTTGCTCCACGGTCGCGTGTTTGGCGACGTCATAAAACACTTTTTTGTCAGCATCGCTGAGCTTGTTCATCACGCGGGGTGAGGTGATGAGCAAAGCGGGTGAATACACGTGACCTGTGAGCGACAAATACTTTTGCACCTGCGAGAACTTAGACGCCAAGATCACCGGAATTGGGTTTTCTTGACCATCCACGGTGCCTTGTTGCAATGCGCCAAACACCTCAGGAAACGCCATCGGTGTGGGCTGAATGCCAAAGGCGCGGTAGCCGTCCATGTGGACTTTGTTTTCCATGGTGCGCATTTTCAAACCCGCTGCATCGTCGGGTTTGACGATGGGGCGTTTGTTGTTGGTCATGTGACGAAAACCGTTTTCCGTCCATGACAACGCCACCAAGCCCTTAGAAGGAAATTTGGTCAAGATGTCTTGCCCAATGGGGCCGTCCATGACTTTGCGGGCATGGTCGTAGTCGCGGAACAAAAATGGAATGTCCACGATCTTGACTTCTGGCACAAAGTTGCCCACGGGGCCGGTTGAGGTATTCACAAAATCAAGTGTGCCCAACTGAACCGCCTCAATCATTTCGCGCTCGCCACCCAAAGCACTGTTGGGGAATTGTTGGCACTTGTAGCGACCTTGTGTGCCTTTTTCAATGTCGTCACAAAAAGCCGTGCTGCCCACACCGTAGTGCGATGCAGCCGAAGTGGCATAACCAATTTTCAACACGGTTTGCGCTTGCACAGAGGCCACGCCCATGCCAAACAATGCCAAAGCAATAAGGGAAGATTTCACAGCTTGTCTCCTTGAAAAAAATGAACGGACTCGGTTATTTGGCGGCTGCTTGAGGCAGCTCGATGCCGGGGAAAATTTTGATGACGGCGCTGTCGTCTTCACGCGCAAAACCTGCGGCAGACGCCTGCATGAACATCTGATGCGCGGTGCTGGAGAGCGGCAGCGGGAACTTGCTGGCACGCGCCAGATCGAGCACCAGCCCCAGGTCTTTGACAAAAATGTCTACCGCAGACAATGGCGTGTAATCAGCGGCCAACACATGCGCCATGCGGTTTTCAAACATCCAACTGTTACCCGCGCTATGGGTGATGACTTCGTACAAATCTTTGGCGTTGACACCTTCGCGCAAGCCCAAGGCCATGGCCTCCGCAGCCGCAGCAATGTGCACACCAGCCAACAATTGGTTGATGATCTTGACCTTGCTGCCCGCCCCGGCGCGGTCGCCCAGCTTGTACACCTTGCCAGCCATGGCCGAGAGCACCGCATCGCTTTGGGCGTAGGCCTCAGGCTTGGCGGCGGTCATCATGGTCATCTCGCCGGCAGCGGCTTTGGCGGCGCCACCAGAAATGGGCGCGTCAACATACAAAATGCCCAAATCGGCCAAGCGTGCTTCCATCGCAATGGACCAATTGGGATCCACAGTCGAGCACATCACAAACACGCTGCCGGGCTTCATGTGCGCCGCGCAGCCTGTGCCGTCGTTGTCTTTGCCAAACAAAACAGCTTCGGTTTGCGCGGCGTTCACGACCACGCTCACCACCACATCGCAAGCAGCGGCCAAGCTGGGCAAATCGGAGGCGGCATGACCGCCTTGCGCGGCAAAGGCTTGTGCCACTTCTGCGCGCACATCAAATACATGCAAATCAAACCCAGCGCGTCTGAGCGAAGCTGCCATGCCGCTGCCCATGGCGCCCAAGCCAATCAAACCAACAGTGGGTGGTGCGTGTTTCATGTGTCAGTCCAATAAAACTTTGTGTTGTTGCCAAAACGCAGGGTCAGCGCTTTGCAAGCGATTCGAAGCGTTTTGCATGTGGATGGTGGCAGCCTTGATGGCCGCTTTGGCGTCGGAGCGCTCAATGGCATCGAGCAAGCCCATGTGTTCGCGGTTGACTTGCTGTGCGAAATCGGTACGTCGCGCTTCGTTGGCTCGGGTGATGCGCGTGCCTTCGCGCAAGTACTGCGACAAGTAATCGAGGGTTTGCAACAAAAACGGATTGTTCGCGGCGCGGGCAATGCAGCGGTGAAATTCGACATCTTCTGCCACACCATCACGTCCGGCTTTCACCGCCACTTCAATGGCTTTCAATGCTTTTTTGATCTGCACCACATCTTTGGCACTGCGCCGCTCAGCGGCCAAACGCGCAGCTTCCGCCTCAATGGCGCGTCGCACCTCGGTGATTTGAATCACCGCGTCACGCGAAGCAGAATGGTCTGACTTGAAACTCAGCGGCTCAAAATTCGCCCCCGCCATGACAAACATGCCGCTGCCCTGGCGCGAAGCCACCAAGCCCAGAGATTTGAGCTGGGAGATGGCCTCACGCACCACGGTGCGGCTCACGCCGAACTGCTGCACCAAAACGGCCTCAGTCGGCAGCTTATCGAGCGGTGCCAAGCGACCCGAACGAATTTCATCCGTCAAACGCCTTGCGACTTGCTCGGAGAGCTTGTCGGTCGCGCTGAGGGTTTGAAAAACGCTGGACATGTGAAAGCAGAGTTCCCGTTAAATTTGTCAGGTCATCATACAAATTTAAAAACCGTGCAGCATTAGCAATAACCATGAAGAAAAGCGACTACGTCTTTACGAAACATCAAACAATGCAGGGTAAGTGCTGTAGCCGTGGCGACTCAAACCCGCGCGTGGGTTGGCTACTATTGAATTTAATTTTGCAATTTCAAGGAATGAGCATGCGGTGTTTCAAACAACTGGTCTTCATTTTGATGTGCTGTCCTTGCCTGCACGCGGTGTCTCAAACGGCGGACTATCCCAACCGCCCCATCAAAATGATCATTCCTTATGCGGCTGGCGGACCCATGGATTTCATTGGTCGCAGCTTGGCCCCAAAAATGGCACAAGACCTCGGCCAGCCCTTGGTGATTGACAACCGATCAGGCGCAGGCGGCGCAATTGGTACCGATGTGGTCGCCAAAGCCGCACCCGATGGCTACACATTGCTCAACACATCGTCCAGCCATGCCAGCTTGCCTGTCATTTCTCCCAATTTGAGTTTTGACCCCATCAAAGACTTCACGCCCATCACCTTGGTCGCCAAAAGCGTGGGCTTCATTTTGGCTGCTCGGCCTGATTTGCAAGAGAAAAACCTGAAAGAACTCTTGGCCTACGCCAAGGCCAATCCCGGCAAAGTCACCTTCGGCTCTGGTGGCGTGGGCAACGTCATGCACTTTGCCGCCGAATTCTTGGCGGTGAGCGCGGATGTGAAGTTCACCCACGTGCCATTCAAAGGCGTGAGCGCTTCCTTGAACGATTTGGTCGCGGGTCGCATCGACTTCGTGATTGGTGCGCCCACGGCCTTGCTGCCTTTGATCAAAGCAGGCAAGCTCAAACCTTTGGCCATCACCTCACGCAAACGCTGGAGCGAATTGCCCGATGTGCCCACCATCGACGAGGCGGGCGTCAAAGGCTTTGAATACACGCCTTGGTATGGCTTTTGGTTTCCAGCTGGTGTGCCCAGCGCACAAGTGAACAAACTACAAAAAGAAGTCGCCAAACTTTTGGAAGACCCGCAAATCAAGCAAGCGTTTGCGGAGCAAGGTTTTACTACCGTGGGTTCTAGTTCGGCAGAGTTTGCCAAAGTGATTGCCGACGAAATTGCCATCAACAAAAAGCTCGCCACCAAGGTCGATTTCACCCAATAAATCCATCAAGGAAGACGCCATGCACTCCACCCATACCGCTGGTTCATGCACGCACTGCCAACCCAGACGTCAGTTCTTGACAGGTTTACTCAGCGCCACGGCGGCAACCGTGTTGCCCGGATGCGCCGCAACGAGCAACAGCGCCAATGGGACAACCCCATCGCCTCGCGCCTTGGTGGATGTGCACCACCATGTGTGGGCGCCTGCATTCTTAAAAGAACTCGAAGCACGTAAACTGGCCGAGCCTCCGGCTCGCAATTGGTCACTCAACAAAACCTTGGATGACATGGCTCAAGCCGGCGTGACCTATACCCTCACCTCGCCCACCACACCCGCCGCAGGTTTTGGCGATGTCGCCACCATGCGCCGCATGGCGCGAGTCAGCAACGAATATGGCGCACAACTCGCCCGCGATTACCCCACGCAATTTGGCTTCTTTGCCACCTTGCCCATGCTCGATGTGGACGGCGCCTTGGCCGAAATTGCCTACAGCTGCGATGTGCTCAAAGCCAATGGCATTGCCATGCTCACCAGCTACAACGGCCTGTGGCTGGGTGACGCCAAGTTTGCACCCATCATGGATGACATCAACCGACGCGGCTTGATCGTCTACACCCACCCGTCCAACACCTTGTGCTGCCAAAACTTGCAAGAGGGCGTGCCGGGCTCGGCCATCGAATTTGCCACCGACACCACACGCACCATCACCAGCTTGTTGTTCAGTGGAACGGCCACGCGCTGCAAAGACATCAAGTTCATCTTCTCTCATGCAGGTGGCACCATGCCGTTCTTGGTGGAGCGTCTCACCCTGCTGCCCAAGCTCAATGCCAACTTTGGCAAGATTTTGCCCAGCGAACAAGTGATTCCAACCCTGCGTCGTTTTTACTACGACACCGCGCAAGCCTCGCATCCCGGCGCGTTGCTGTCGCTGCTGAATTTGGTCGATGTGTCGCAAGTGGTGTTTGGAACAGACTTTCCATACCGCACAGCTTTGGACCACGTCAAAGGTTTAGCCGCGATGGGCTTTAGTGAAAAAGACTTGTCCGCCATACAGAGCCGCAACGCCTTGCGCTTGCTGGGTTCGGTCACTCGGGCGACAAGTTAAGCTCAATCAAGGCGTGGCGGGGTGACGACTGTGCCTATCATGGCCACCAGTTGATGTCGCTTGTCATTGTTTTGCCATACGTTTTCGCCATCTGTTGGCTTGGAGTTTTTCATGCCTGCTTTCAAAGACGCGCTGCCCAACACCCCTGCGTCCATCTTGCCCTTGGTGCTGCAAGCCATGTCGCGCACGCCCGACTCCCGCTTGCGCGAACTCATGGCGGCGCTGACCCGACATCTGCATGCGTTTGTCATTGAGACACAAGTCACCGAGCCCGAGTTTGAACGCGCGGTCAAGTTCATCATCGACATGGGCAAAGCCACGAATGAGAAAACGAATGAGGTCATTTTGGCCTCTGACTTGTTGGGGCTGTCCACCTTGATTGCCGTGTTGAACAACCCCGCCGACCCCAGCAACACCCATGCCTTGGCTGAAGCCGCCTCGCATGCAGCGCTTTTGGGGCCGTTTTGGCGCGCCAATGCACCATTTTGTGAAGCGGGTGAAAACATTGTGCGCAGCCCAACCCCAGGCATGCCGCTGGAAGTTTGCGGCGTGGTGTACGACAAAAACAAACAACCCGTGCCCGATGCGACCGTCGATGTATGGCACGCCTCCCCCGTGGGCTTGTACGAAAACCAAGACGAACACCAAGTTGACATGAACCTGCGCGGCAGATTCAAAACCGACGCGCAAGGCGCGTATTTTTTCAAAACCGTGCGACCTTCGGGTTACCCCGTCCCCACCGATGGCCCGTGTGGCGAATTGCTGCGCGCTCAGCTTCGGCATCCCAATCGGCCTGCGCATTTGCATTTCATGGTGTCCACGCCGGGGCACAAAGTCATGGTCACGCAAGTGTTTGACGATGGTGACAACAACCTCACCAGCGACCCCGTGTTTGGCGTGCTCGCGCCTTTGGTGAGCCATTTTGAAGAAATTGAAGTCGATGGACACACCCAAGCCCGATTAACGCACGACTTTTATTTGATCGAAGGTGAGATGAGTTTTCCTCATCCTCCCATTCCCTGAAACCTCTTCCATCGCAAGGTATTTATGAGCGCAAGTTTTCAACCCACGGATTCATTGACGGGTCGCATTGCCGTCATCACGGGCGGCACAGGTGCCATTGGTTTGGCCACCGCCCATCGCTTGGCCAAGCTGGGCGCACGCTGTGTCTTGCTCTACAACTCGGACAGCGCTGAGTCTGCCAATGCCAAAGCCGCCAGCTTGGCGGGATCGGGGCATTTGTGCTTCAAAGCACCCATCACCGACAGTGCAACGCTCAAAGCAGTGGCCACGCAAATTGGCGAGATTTGCGGCGTGGTGCATATTTTGGTCAACAGCGCAGGCTATACCAAGGCTGTGCCAGCAGGCGATTTGGAGGCCTTGAGTGACGACTTGATTGACGACATTTTGAAGGTCAATTTTCGCGGTGTGATCGCCACGATCCGTGCTTTCATGCCCTTGCTCAAAAAATCTGAAGACGGTTTGATTGTCAACATCTCCTCCATTGCCGGCTTCACCGGCACAGGCAGCAACTTGGCTTATGTGGCCGCCAAAGCCAGCATTGACGTGGTCGGTGACGCCTTGGCCAAAGCCTTTGCACCGCAGGTGCGCGTCATCTCGGTCTCGCCCGGCGTGGTCGATTCAAGCTTCGTCCCCGGTCGAGGTGCTGACTTCAACGACAAAGCCGCCGCCACCATCCCACTGCGTCGCATAGGCACGGTGGACGATGTGGCCGCTGTGGTGCAAGCCTGCGCCACCACCATGCGCTATGTCACCGGTACACGCATCGTGGTCGACGGCGGTCGTCATCTTTGAAACAGCAGAGTTTTCATATGCACAGCAAAACTTTTTTGACCTGCGCCGTCACAGGCAACATCACCACGCCCGATCAAACGCCGTATTTGCCGGTCACACCCACACACATTGCCGATGAGTGTTTGGCCGCTGCCGAAGCCGGAGCCGCCGCCGTTCACATCCATGTGCGCGACCCCAAAACAGGCAAACCTTCCATGGACTTGGAACTCTACCGCGAGGTGTTTGACAAAGTTCGACGCGAGAATCCTCAACTCATCATCAACCTCACCACGGGGCCTGGCGGGCGCTTTGTGCCCAGCATCGAAGACCCTCGCATTGCCGCCCCCAATTCCACGCTGGTGCGACCAGAGTTGCGCGTCGAGCACATTCGTGTGCTCAAGCCCGATGTATGTTCACTCGACCTCAACACCATGAATTCGGGTGGCGATGTGGTCATCAACACGCCACGCAATGTGCGCATCATGGCCCACATCATGCGCGAAGCTGGCGTCAAACCTGAGCTGGAAATTTTTGACTCGGGCGACATCCACTTGGCGCGCGACCTGATTGCCGACGGCACACTCCAAGGCCCCGGCATGTGGACCTTTGTGACGGGCGTGAAGTACGGTTTTTCGCCTTCGCCTGAAACCATTTTGTATGCCCGCAGTCTCTTGCCCGCAGGTGCAATTTGGTCAGCTTTTGGCATTGGTCGCTTTGAATTTCCTATCGTTGCGCAAACTTGGTTTGCAGGCGGCCACGTGCGAGTGGGCATGGAAGACAACATCTATTTAGAAAAAGGCGTGCTCGCCAAAAGCAATGCAGAGTTGGTGCGCAAAGCCAAACGCCTCATCGAAGATTTGGGCGGTGAACTGGCCTCTTGCACCGAAGCCCGCGCCCTGCTTGATCTGCCCATCCGAAGCTGATGTGCAAAGGAACTCAAACCATGTCAACACAACAAGAAATTTTGCAAGCCATTCGCCTCACCACCAAAGTGGCTTCAGCCGCTGAGCTAGCGCCAGTTTTGGCTGAACAAGCGCCACCCAAGTTGCTAGCCGATCAAGCCTTGGTGCGCGTGCGCAGTGCGGGCGTCAACCCCAGCGATGTCAAGGCGGCTTTGGGCATCATGCCGCAAGCGGTTTTTCCACGCACACCAGGACGGGACTTTGCCGGCGTTGTGGTGGAAGGCCCGAGTGCTTGGATAGGCAAAGAAGTCTGGGGCTCGGGTGGCGATTTGGGCATCACACGCGACGGCTCTCATGCTGCTTGGCTGGTGCTGCCTGTTGCCGCCTTGCGAGAAAAACCCAAGAACCTGAGCTTTGAAGAAGCAGGCTCGGTCGGTGTGCCCTTCATCACCGCGTTTGAAGGCTTTCGTCGCAGCGGCATGCCACAGCGCGGCCAAACCGTCGCCATCATGGGCGCCAATGGCAAAGTCGGACAAGCCGCCGTGCAACTCGCCGCACAAGCCGGTGCCAACGTGATTGCCGTTCAACGCGGTGGTGCGGCTTGGCAAGGACCGACCCAAGGCATTCATTGCGTTGATGCCAAAACAGAAGATGTTGCTGCTCGCATTCGAGAACTCAGCGAGGGCAAAGGCGCGCACATTGTGTTTAACACCGTGGGCAGCCCTTACTTTGAAGCGGCCAACAAAGCCATGGCCAAAGGTGCGACACAAATTTTTATATCGACCCTGGAACGCCCCGTGCCGTTTGATATTTTTACTTTTTACCGAGGCATGCACACCTATGTAGGCATTGACACCTTGGCGCTCAACTGCATCGAAACCAATGAGCGGATGCAAGCCATGTGCGCAGGATTTGAGGCAGGAACGCTCAAGCCTTTTGAGGTCAGCCCTGATGCGGTTTTTTCGCTCGCCCATGCCTTGGCTGTCTACCAAGAAGTCTTGGCAGGTGCAAGCCGTCGCATCGTATTCAACCCCTGAGTTGGGAGTCGCCCATGAATGTCACACGATTAGCCAATGCCCCTGAATACGTGGCACCCAACCACTTTGACATGCAGTGTTTGCGTCTACAAGGCCGCGAAGCAGGACCTGCGGTGCAACTGTGGATGGGCATGTCGATTTTGCAACCCGGAGGCCACACCTCTCTGGACGGCTCACCCATCGAAAAACACTATGTGGTGCTAGAGGGCGAATTGACTTTGGTCAGTGAAATTGACGGCGTGCAAACTCGCGAAGTGCTCAAAGCCTTTGACTCTTGTCGCTTTGCCCCCGGAGAGAAGCGCCAAATCATCAACCACACCCAACAACTTGCCCGAATTTTGTTGGCCATGCCTTTTGATCCACCTGCGGTTTGAACACGCATCCTCACCGGAGACACCGATGAACGCTCGACGCCTTTCAGGACTATTTTCAAGTGCCCTCTCCCGTCGCCAACTCTTGCAATGGACGCCTGCCGTCGCGGCGAGCTTGAGCTTGCCCAGTGTGGCCCAAACAGAGTGGCCGCGCGACAAAACCATCACCTTCATCGTGCCCTTCACCGCGGGCAGCGGCACCGACGTGATTGCCCGCACCATTGCCGAGAAACTCGCCCCCGCGCTGGGCACACAAATCGTGATCGACAACCGCACGGGGGCTGGTGGCACCGTGGGCGCGGCGTTGGTCGCCAAAGCGCCATCCGACGGTTACACCATGCTCATTCACAGCTCAGGGCATGTGGTCAACCCCGCGCTTTATCCCAAACTGAGTTATGACACCCTCAAAGACTTTGACGGTGTGAGCACCTTGGCCAACTTGCCCAACGTCTTGGTGGTCTCGCCCAGCAAAGGCTACAAAGACGTGGCCGACTTGGTGGCCAAAGCCAAAGCACAACCCGGTGCTTGCAACTACGCATCTGCAGGCAATGGCTCGGCCACGCACATGAATGCCGAAAAATTCCGTGTCGCCACAGGCGTGCAAGCCCAGCATGTGCCGTATCGCGGCACGCCTGAGGCACTCACCGAAACCTCCACGGGACGCATCGATTGGTTTTTTGCACCGCTGGTCTCGGCTTTGCCTTTGATTCAAAGTGGACGCCTGCAAGCCTTGGCGGTCAGCACGCCCACTCGCTCGCCCTTGCTTCCCAATGTTCCTTCAATTGCTGAGGCGGGCTTTGCCAATGCGGCTTATACGTTTTGGGTGGGTTTGTTTGTCACCGCCAAAACACCCAAGCCCATCGTGCAAAAACTCCATGCCGCGCTCATGACTGTCTTGGCCTTGCCCGATGTGAAAGAACGCCTCGAAAAACTCGGTGCGTCGGCCATGCCCATGCAACAAGAGGCCTTTGAGAAATACTTAGATACAGAGACCCTGTCTGCCGCCCAATTGGTCAAAGCTGCAGGCATTCGTATTGAATAAGTCACAAGGGAAAACCTCAGTCGTTGCGCATGAGGAAACCTTCAAAATGCTGTGATTCATATCCGAGGAGTAGCCATGTCGATTTCGCGTCGTGACGTTTTGCAAGCTGCGGGTGTCAGTACTCTTTTGAGCGTGCTCGCTCAACAAGCTTGGGCGCAAGCCGCGCCCCTGGAAAGCCTAAAAATCGTCACAGGATTTACGCCGGGTGGCACCTCTGACGCGATTTGTCGCCGTGTCGCAGAAAAAATCGCACCCTCGACCTACGCAAAAACCGCTTTGGTGGAAAACAAAAGCGGCGCAGGTGGACAAATTGCAATTCAGTTCGTGCGATCCGCTCCAGCCGATGGCGCGACCCTGTTGCAAACACCCATGTCCATGCTGGGCATTTATCCGCACATCTACAAAAAACTGCCCTACGATCCTGTGGCTGACTTGGCTCCCGTGACGCTGGGCGCGGTGTTTGATTTTGGTTTTGCGGTGGGACCCATGGTTCCTGCCAGCGTCAAAAACATTCCAGACTTTTTGGCATGGTGCAAGGCCAACCCGACGCTGGCCAACTTTGGATCTCCCGCTGCGGGGTCAACACCGCACTTCATTGGAACCCTGATGGGCAACTACGCGGGCATCGATTTGAAACATATCGGCTTCAGGGGCACGCAGCCCGCCATCCTCGACATGATAGGTGGCCAGATTGCCGCCGTCTCAGGCCCGATTGGCGAATTCACCCAGCACGTCGCAGCAGGCAAATGCCGTTTACTGGCATCTTCAGGCGCCAAACGCAGCCAATTTGCGCCCAACACCCCAACCCTGATCGAGCAAGGCCTCAAAGGCTTTGTGTACGACGAGTGGTTTGGCTTTTATGTCCCCGCCAAAACTCCCGTCGATATCATCACCCGTTTGAACGCAGCGATGCGTGTTGCATTGGCTGCTCCCGAAACCGTCAACGGCTTGGCGATGATGGGCTTGGTTGCTCAATCTTCCACACCAGCGGAGTTGGCAGCGCGACTCAAATCAGACACAGAATTGTGGGCTCCGCTCATCAAGTCCATTGGGTTTACGGCGGATGCTTGAAAGTTGAAAAAGCTTGCTATGAAAGCTAGACGGGCATGAACACGTCTCAAAAACCCATGAGGTTTTTCAAATAAACCATAGCGCCATTTGCTGCCGCTTGTTCGGGATGCAATTGACAGAATCCGTCAATGCTTGTCGATGCAAGCTCAGCAGAGCTTGGGTTGCTAACAAATGGATTTGAATTTAATTTATAGATACCTTGGTAAGTCAAGCTCAAAGGCGCAAGAAAAGCATTTGTCCAATTACTTTTGCTTAAATATGAAAGTTTGCCCCATTCTTCACAACTTGGGTTGCCAAATAGGTTTTGCGCCGGAACAGAAATGCAAACGAATGTCATGAGAAAACACAGAGCAAATAATGTAACTTGTGGTTTTCTCATATACCCATCCTTGTATTTTATGCAGTCTGCAAAATAGATTTGACTTTGGCTTGAAGCGTACTCAATATCTCCGCCTCAAACCAAGGATTCTTTTTGAGCCAAATATTATTTCTAGGACTCGGATGGGGCAAAGGAATTATCAAGGGCGCATACTCTTTCCAAGCCCTGACGGTTTCTGTTAAATTTTCTTTCGCCTGTTTTTTCAAATGCCAAGCTTGGGCATACTGACCTACCACAATTGTCAAAGCAATATGCGGCAATTGCTGGAGCAGTTTGTCGCGCCAAGTCTGCGCACATTCGGGACGAGGCGGTAAATCTCCAGACTGACCTGTGCCTGGAAAACAAAAACCCATAGGCACAAGCGCAATTTTCGTCTCGTCATAAAACACCGATTTATCGATGCCCATCCAGTCTCTGAGGCGGTCTCCACTGGGATCATTGAATGCAATACCCGTCTCATGCACGCGGCTGCCGGGAGCTTGCCCAACAATGAGTATTTTGGCGCTTTGACTCACCTGAATAATTGGACGAGGCCCCAAGGGCAAATACGGGCTGCACAAAGTACAAGCCCGTATTTCTGTGACCAGTTGATCGAGTTTCAAGTGTTGACCACCTGCACGCCCTTCCAAAACGCCACGTAATCTTTGATTTGTTTGGCTTCTGGTTTGGGTGCTGGATAAAACCAAGCTGCGGACTCATTCAATTGGTCCTTGACGGACACATCGTAATAATGCGCCACGCCTTTCCAATGGCAAGTGGTTTGTTTGTCGGATGCTTTGAAAAAATTCATATTCAAAGAATCCGCTGGGAAATAATGATTTCCCTCGACCACCACAGTGGCTTCTGATTGCGCCAATACTTCGTTATTCCAAATAGCTTTCATGCCGACCCCCCTTAAGCAGGTATATTGAACCAAAGCAAACCAAACCACTTTTGAGCATCTGTCCACACGGGACCTGCTTGCAAACCCTGAGAAGCTGCCAACTGCTGAATACCATCGATAGAAAATTTATGAGAATTTTCAGTATGCAGGGTTTCGCCTTCATCCATCACAAACGACTGATCGGCAATGGTTATTTCTTGTTTTTTCAAACTCACCAAATGCATTTCAATGCGTTTCAAAGGCGCGTTATAAAACGCCCAATGAGAGAATTGGTCGAGTTTGAAATCTGCATTCGCCTCATCATTGGCGCGTGTCAAAAGATTCAAATTAAACGCAGCCGTCACGCCTTGTGCATCGTTATAAGCTTGGTGAATTACGCGGGGCTCTTTTAACAAATCCACTCCCAACAACAACGCACCCGAAGGTAAATGTTGCACGCAATTGGCAAAAAAAGCTTGTGCTTCGACGGGAGAAAAATTACCAATTGTTGAGCCTGGGAAAAAAGCAATTCGTCGCTTCGCTTGTGGCGAAAGCTTTGGCAATAACCAATCTTTGGTGTAGTCAGCCACAATGGGTTGAACATCGAGCGCTGGATATTCACGTTTTAACTCAGCCACCGCCGCATTCAAATGCTCGCCCGAAATATCCATCGGTAAAAAAGAAATCGGCGATTTCATTTCACGCAACAAATAACGCACTTTGGTCAATGAACCTGCGCCGAGTTCAATCAATTCAGCATTTGAGCCTATGTGCGCAGCGATCTCTGGCGCATGTTTTTCCAGAATCGAGAGCTCAGTGCGGGTCGGATAATACTCAGGCAAATCGCATATTTGGTCAAACAAGGCCGAGCCTTTGGCATCGTAAAAGTATTTCGGTGAAATATGTTTTTGAGCTTGTGACAAAGCGCTGATTAAATCTCTTTGAAATTCGGTATTTTTTATCACGCCAAATCCCTCGCCAAACGCAGACCCGTGATTTGCCAACTGGCATGGGGCGCAAAGAAATTGCGATAAGTATTGCGCGCATGACCGCTTGGAGTCGCCCAACTCGAGCCTCGCAAGACTTGCTGTCCAACCATGAATTTACCGTTGTATTCGCGAATTGCGCCATCCCAAGGTTTAAAACCAGGGTAAGGCTCATAAGCAGATCGCGTCCATTGCCAGGCTTGGCCCAGCATGTGATGCATGTCGGAATGATTGAAAGCACGCTCCCATTCAAATTCAGTCGGCAATCTGGCACCTGACCATTGCGCAAACGCATCGGCTTCAAAAAAACTCAAATGCGTCACGGCTTTGTTGAGGGCTAATTCATTCGCGCCATCTATGCCAAATACATGCCAATGGGGCGTCGCATTCAAAGCCGAATGCGGCGCAAGCCAATAAGCTGGTGCGGTTTGCTCTGTTCGACTCAACCATGCCCAGCCCTCGGACAACCAATATGCTGAGTTTTGATAACCGCCGTCTTGAATAAAGGCCAAATACTCACCACAATTAACCAACTGAGAAGATATTTCAAAAGTCTCTAACCAACGCTGGTGTCGTGGTTGTTCGTTGTCAAAAGAGAAATAATCAAACTGATGCGAGGCTTGACCAAACTCGCTCAAACCCGCATCGAATTGAATCCACTGCGGTGCTGAGTCAATGTCTTGCTGGCCCTTGTATGAAGTTAAATTCAAACCCGATTTAGGCAGCAAGGGATTACAAGAAAACAAATGCAGCGCATCGGTCACGATCAATTCTTGGTGCTGCTGCTCATGGTGAATGCCAAGCTCAATCAAATACGTAATCTTGTTGTGATCGAAAACCGTACTGTTTAACAACGCATCCAATAAAGCTTGCGTAATATGCGCGCGATACTCCATCACCTCAGCCAAAGCAGGCCGAGTTAACAGTCCGCGTTGCGGGCGTGGTTGACGCGGGCCCAGACTCTCATAATAAGAATTGAATAAATAGGCAAATTGCGGATTGAATATTTTGTAATTCGGGCAGTGCGCAGACAAAACCACCGTCTCAAAAAACCAAGTGGTATGCCCCAGATGCCATTTGGCAGGGCTGGCGTCGGGCATGGACTGCACGCATTGGTCTTCTTCGGACAAATGAGCCAGCAAACTTTCGGTCAATGCCCTGGTTTGTTCAAACCGTTGTGCCAGAGCTTGTTTTATTTCAAAATTCAAAATGATCGCTTTCAATGTCGAACAAATGAGGCAGTAAGAGCCACCGCCTCATTCATCATCCTGGACTATTTCACCGTTTTGGCATCTTGTCCGAATAACAGTTTTTTTGATTCCTCGCTCATCACCGTAGGCACAGCGTTGATGCTGGCTGCCAATTCATAAGCTTTCACCGTGGCGGGACGGTTTTTGATACGCTCAAACCAAGCCTGTAAATACGGAAATTCTTCAATCTTTTGAAGCTGACGGGTGTGCGGCACAACCCAAGGATATGAAGCCATGTCTGCAATTGAGTGTTCGCCAGCAATATATTCACGCCCATCAGACAAATGTTTATTCAAAACCCCATACAGCCGCGAAGTTTCTTTGACATAACGATCCATGGCATATTGAATTTTCTCGGGCGCATATTGCACAAAATGATGGTTTTGTCCGGCCATTGGCCCCAAGCCACCCATTTGCCAAAACAGCCATTCCAACGCGACATTGCGGCCTCTTGTATCTTGTGGAATAAATTTCTTCAATTTATCAGCCAAATACAGAAGAATCGCACCTGATTCGAACACCGAAATAGCCGCGCCACCATCCAACGGCGCTTTGTCCACAATGGCGGGAATTCTATTATTGGGCGCAAACTTTAGAAATGCAGGGTCGAATTGCTCACCCTTGCTGATATTGACAGCATGTATTTGATAAGGCACCTGTGCCTCTTCCAAAAACATGGTGATTTTGTGGCCGTTAGGCGTGGTCCAGTAATAAAGATCAATCATGTGTCGCTCCTTTTAATCATCATTTCAAGCGTGAGCTTGAATCACGTCCAGCACTTGCGTCAATGACTTGCCTTCGTAATTGGGGCGCTCCCCAATTTCTTCAAAAGGATGCCCGAGTCGATTGACCCAAAACACGTCATAGCCAAACCATTTGGCGCACAGCGCATCCCACGCATTGCTGGAAACAAACAACACCTCGTGCTTTTGCACAGGGAAATTTTTCAACAACAGTTCATAGGCTTGCGGCGCGGTTTTGAACAAACGCACGTCTTCAATTGTCACCACTTTGTCTAGGAAGGGTGTCAAGCCATTGGCTTGAACGACCGTGGCCAACATCTCGCGGCTGCCGTTGGACAAAATGGCGGTGGCCATGTGGCGCTGTTTGAGGGTTTTTAAAACACTCAAGCTGTCCTCAAAGCCCGTGAGCTTGGCGTACTGGTCCATCAAGCGCTTTTCAGACGCAGCATCGAGATGCAAGCCCATGCGTTTGCAGACATACCGCAGCGATCGCTCGGTCAAATCCCAAAACGGCAAATAGTGTTTGCTGCCTTTGGGATCGGGGTCGCTCATGGTGACCAATCGGGTGTATTCAATTTGTCTGTCACGCCACATCAAGGCCAGCGCTTGGCCATGTCCGGGAAAAATTTCTTCCGCCAATTGCCCCATGGAATACACATCGAACAAGGTGCCATAGGCGTCAAACGCCACCAATTTGTACATCACCACTCCTGCCATTTAATGCTGGCATTGTGCAGGAGTTGTGATTCAACAAGTCGCTCTGGGGATATTCACGCCAACAAGGGCAAAGCCCGCTTGCGTTGACCTGTCAACACAAACAGCGCATTGCTCACTGCAGGCGCCAAAGGAGGCACTGCCGGTTCGCCCACGCCTGCGGGAGGACGGGTGCTGGGCACAATCCATGTTTCCACTTTGGGGGCTTGCGCCATTTGAACCATTCGGTAACTGGGAAAGTTGGTTTGCTGCACCACGCCGTCTTGAATGTCGATCTTGCCAAACAGTGCAGCAGACAAAGCAAACACCACGGCGCTTTCCATTTGTTGCGCAACGATGCTGGGGTTGACGACAGTACCGCAATCGATGGCGCACACCACGCGATGCACGTGGGGTTGACCGTCTCGCATCGACACCTCAGCCACTTGCGCCACGATGGAGCCAAACGATTCATGCAGCGCAATGCCGTGCGCATGCCCTTTGGATAACGCTGAGCCCCAACCCGCTTTTTGCGCAGCGAGTTGCAAGACGGCCAAATAACGTGGCGCTTGGGTCAACAAAGCTTCGCGATAGTCCAACGGATCGGTCTTGGTTTCATGCGCCAATTCATCGATGAAACTCTCTGAGAAAAACGCATTGTGCGAATGTCCCACAGAGCGCCAAAAACCTACTGGTACGCCCATGTGGGTAGCCACATGGGACATGTGCTGATTAGCAAAGCCATAAGGCAAATCGAACAAGCCTTCTGAAGCGGTTTTGTCGGGCATGTCCACAGGACCAGCAAGTGCGGGCAAGGTACGCGCCATCCAACGCGGCGTGATCGTGTCACCCGCCGATTTGATGCGCAGGCTCTGCACTTGATCTTGCGCGTTGAGGCTGGCTTTGAGTTGCGCCACATGCATGGGACGATAAAAGTCGTGCGCCATGTCTTCTTCGCGCGACCAGATGACTTGCACGGGTGCGCCATCGCAAGCCATCGCGACTTTGGTGGCTTGCGTGATGAAATCAACTTCTAAGCGCCTACCAAAACCGCCGC
The DNA here is from genome assembly GCA_903832625.1 of uncultured Burkholderiales bacterium. GTDB lineage: Bacteria > Pseudomonadota > Gammaproteobacteria > Burkholderiales > Burkholderiaceae_C > Limnohabitans. The sequence goes on from CAILCI010000021.1 coordinate 35,844, forward strand.
CGAGCAAGGTGACATGAATCTTGACTTTGTCCGCGTCAATGCCTGCGGCTTTGGCCGCTGCGGCGCGGGCTTGACCGGGAGATTGCGTCGGCGCCCAAACTTCGAGCAAACCGTTTTTGAACTGCGCTGTGCAATTCATCGGCTCCATCGTGGCATGCGCCAAATATGGGGCGCTGTAAGTTGCCTCCAACGAACGCTTGGCGCTGGACTCTGCTTTTGCCACATCGCCTAAGTCATAAAAGGTAAAGCCCGATTCGCTGTCAAGCTTGGCTTGCAATTCTTTGGCAATTCGGGCTGTGTCAACAACGCCTTGTTGCGGCTGTGTCCACTTAGCTGTCACCGCCAAGGCCGCTTGTTTGGCGTGCCAAGTTGTTTTTCCCACCACAGCAAAGCCAGCCGCTGAACCGCTCATGCTGTCAAGCTCAATGCACTTGAGCACGCCATTCAAGGCAAGTGCAGCTTTGGCATCGAGCTGGCTCAAGCTGCCGCCCATCAAAGGCGACTGAACGACAGCCGCGTACAACAGACCAGGCTGGCGCACATCGATGCCAAACACAGCACTGCCATTGGTTTTTTGAGGTATATCGACACGCTGTGCGCCCTGACCAATGAGTTTGTAGTTTTTGGGGTCTTTGGTCGCAACATTGGGCGGTGTGATGCTTGACGCCGATTTGGCAAACTCGCCGTAATGACCCTTTTTACCGGAGCTATGGCTGATCAAGCCAGCGGTCACTTGCAGTTCAGTCACAGGAACTTGCCATTGCGTGGCAGCGGCTGACAGCAAACTGGCTCGCGCAGTAGCTGCGGCTTCGCGCACAGGCTGCCATGCATCAGCCACGGTAGAAGAACCACCGGTGACGTTGATGCCCAATTCACGTGCCAATTTGCCCACCATCCACTCACCCGTGCGAACTGTGGCGGGTTTGTTGCCATCTTCAGACAAGCTGGGGTGAAACGGCAAGCTACCCACAAACATGGCCACGTTGCCGTATATCGAATCGTGTCCGGCTTGCTCTAAGCGGATGTGCGAGAGCGGCACATCTAATTCTTCTGCCGCCAACATAGACAAAGCGGTGTGTACGCCCTGCCCCATTTCGCTGCGGTGCATGGCGAGCACAATTTTGCCGTCGGGCATGACCTTGATCCAACCATTCAAAGCGATGTCGCCTTCGGTGGGCAGCATGTTGTCGGGCGAGCCAAGTCGTGATCGTGCGGGCAAAACACCCCAACCCACAACCAAAGCGCCTGTGGCGGCCAAGGACCCCAAAAGAAGATGACGGCGTTTCATGCTGAGGCTCCTGCGGCGCGATGAATCGCTGCTTTGACACGTTGATAAGTACCGCAACGGCAGATGTTGGACATGGCTTGATCAATGTCTTCGTCCGTAGGCTTGGGCTTGCGTGCCAACAAGTCGGCAGCGGCCATCAACATGCCGCTTTGGCAGTACCCGCATTGGGGCACTTGCTCTGCAATCCAGGCCAATTGAAGGGCATGCGGCTTGTCAGCACTGCCCAATGACTCAATGGTGGTGATGCGCGAACCTGCCACGCTAGAGACAGGAGTGACGCAAGAGCGCGTGGCCTGTCCGTTGACATGCACGGTACAAGCGCCACAAGCGGCAACGCCGCAGCCAAACTTGGTGCCAGTGAGGTTCATGACATCGCGTAACACCCACAACAAGGGCATTTGCGGATCCAGTTCGTGCTCGACCGTTTGGCCGTTGATGTTGAGTTGCATCGTGGTGTCCTTAAGAAGATCGAATCATGTCTACTGCTTTTTCTGCAATCGCGATGATGGGCGCATTGGTGTTGCCGCCAATCAGAGTCGGCATGATGGAGCCGTCCACCACACGCAAGCCCGCCAAGCCATGCAGTTTGAGCTGAGCGTCTACCACCGCCATCGCCTCTGCCCCCATTTTGCAAGTCCCCACGGGGTGATAAACGGTGTCGGCTCTTTGCCGAATCAGGTGACGAATATCAGCCTCTGAATGTACACCAGCGGTAAAGACATCTTTGTGACGTACTTTGACAAACGACGGCGCGTCCATGAGTTGGCGTGTCAATTTGAAGCCTTTGACCAAGGTGTCCAAGTCACGTTCATCACCTAAGAAATTCGGATCAATCAAGGGCACGTCGCGACTGTCTGCGCTTGCCAGCGTCACTTGTCCCCGACTGTGGGGACGCAGCACACAGACGTGACATGAATAACCATGGGCGGTACGAAATTTACGCGCATGGTCATCCACCAAGGCCACCACAAAATGAAGCTGTACATCGGGCGCGATGAGCGTCGGGTCGGTTTTTAAAAAACCACCGCCTTCTGCGAAGTTGGTGGAAATCATGCCCTTTCGGGTTTGGCTGTATTTCCAAATTTCTTTGGCAATGCGAGCTCCGCCGCCGAGCGAAACGCCGATCAGATCAAGGCTTTTGGCTTCATAGCCAAAAATAAAGTCGGGGTGATCTTGCAAGTTTTGCCCCACCCCAGGCAAGTCGTGGACCACAGAGATGCCGTGCGCTTTCAAATGCTCGGCAGGACCCACACCAGAGAGCATCAACAACTGAGGCGAGTTAATGGCACCGGCACACAAGATCACTTCTTTGCGCGCCCTCACTTCATGCCTGACACCTGCTTGTGTGTAGACAATCCCCACAGCTCGGCGGTCTTCAAACACAATCTTTTCCACTTGAACACCCGTGTGCACATGCAAGTTGGCGCGGGTCTTCATGTGCGGATGCAAATATCCGCGTGCCGCTGTCCAACGCTCTCCATTTTTTTGCGTCACTTGGTAAATGCCAATGCCCTCTTGGCTGGCGCCATTGAAATCGGAGTTGATGGCAAAGCCTGCCTCTTTGGCTGCATTCAAATAAATGTGATGAAAAGGGTTGTGGGTTTGCAGGGCTGAAACATGCAGCGGTCCATCGGTTCCATGAAATTCATCTGCGAACTCGGCGTTGTTTTCGCTCTTACGAAAGTAGGGCAACAAATCGTCATAAGACCAACCCATGTTGCCTAGCGCCGCCCAGTGGTCGTAGTCAGATTTATGACCTCGGATATAGACCATCGCATTGATGGCCGATGAGCCCCCTAAGCACTTGCCTCGGGGTTGATACCCTCGTCGGCCATTGAGTCCTTTTTGCGGCACGGTTTCAAACGCATAGTTGTTGATCGATGTGGGCAACATGGCCACCGCCGCTGCAGGCGTTTTGACCACCCAACTGTCACCTTGACCGCCCGCTTCAAACAAGGCCACGCGGGTGAGCTCGTCTTCGCTCAAGCGCCCTGCCAATACACAGCCAGCCGAGCCGCCGCCGATGATGAGGTAATCGAATTCTTTGATCGTCACACTTTTCTCCAATTCTTATCGTGTCAAGGCTTGTGGCGTAGCTCGGGCAATGATGGCCGCACAATCGAGATCCTTGGGCAAAGCGCCGTAGTTGTGATGCCCGATTGCGGTCAAACGCGAGGCACAAAATGCATCGGCCACGGCGTCATGGCCATGTTGCACCAACACAGCGGCTTGTATCGCCAGCGCCATGCGGTCAACCACAGAACGGGCGCGGTATTCGAGTTGGTCTAAATCTTTGAACTCGGTTTGCAAAGCACTCACGTAGGCGTCTAAATGTCGGTTCGCTCCCCGAGCCTTGTGCAATTCATCGAAAAACACCTGCATGACCGAAGGCGTTTTTTGCATTGCCCGCAGCACATCCAAGCATTGCACATTGCCGCTGCCTTCCCAAATTGAGTTGACGGGCGATTCACGCAACAAGCGCGGCAGCACAGAATCTTCCATCAAACCACTGCCGCCCAAACACTCCATGGCCTCGTAGGCATGGTTGGGCGTGCGCTTGCAAATCCAGTATTTGCCGACTGCGGTGACGAGCCGAACCAAGGCTTGTTCGTGTGGGTCGCCGACATTGTCCAAAGCACGTGCCAGCCGCATGGACAAGGCTAAAGAGCCTTCACTTTCCAAACATAAATCAGCCAATACATTGCGCATCAAGGGCTGCTGATTGAGGGGTTTTCCAAAAGCAGATCGGTTCGCACAATGGTGCAGCGCCTGTGACAACGCCGCACGCTGACCTGCACTGGAGCCGACCATGCAATCAAAGCGTGTCATGGCCACCATGTCGATGATGGTGCGCACGCCGCGCCCCTCTTCGCCCACCATCCAAGCATAGGCGCCGCGTAGCTCGGTCTCGCTGGAGGCATTGGAGACATTGCCCATTTTTCGTTTCAAGCGAATGATTTGCAGCGGATTTTTACTGCCATCGGGCTTCCAGCGCGGCAACAAAAAGCAGGACAAACCGCCCGGTGCTTGTGCCAACACCAAAAACGCATCACACATGGGTGCAGACACAAAAAATTTGTGTCCCACCAACTCATAGGCTTGACCCTCACCGCCTGCGCCCAGAGGGTGGGCTTGGGTCGTGTTGCTGCGCACATCGGAGCCACCTTGTTTTTCGGTCATCGCCATGCCAATGGTCACACCTGTCTTGTGGACATCCGGCACATTGCGCGGGTCGTACACATGGGCCATTATTTTGGGCAACCAATAAGAGGCCAGCGAGGGCGTATGTTGAAGGGCTGGCACAGCAGCAAAGGTCATGGTGATGGGACAACCATGACCCGCTTCCACTTGGGTGTGCATATAGGTTTTCGCTGCTCGTGCCACATGCGCACCCTTGCGCGGGGCAAGCCACGGTGAGGAATGCAAGCCATGCTCAATCGCGGTTTTCATGAGCTGGTGGTAGGCCGGATGAAAGCGCACGCAATCGACCCGATGCCCAAAACGATCATGGGTGTCCAACTCCGGCGGGTAGCGGTTGGCAAGCGTGCCCAACTCCAAATACTCTGAGGTGCCAAGCATCTCGCCAAAAGCGCTCAATTCTTGACGCGCCCACGACGCGCCTTCGCGCTCAACCGCTTCTTGCAAGGCCGCATCTTGGGTGAACAAGTTGTAGTTCACCAGTTCGTGCGACACGTTGTGCACGGTGTGAGTTTCAGCGAGGTGGAATGAGTTCATGTGGTGAGGCTCCAGCAGTGAAGGCAAATTGGGCTACCTGACTTGGCGAAGTTCGCGACGCAAAATTTTTCCGACGGTGGACTTGGGCAAGGCTTCTAAAAATATGATGGTTTTGGGAACTTTGTAAGCTGTTAAATATTTTTTGCAGTGCTCCAACACATCGCTTTGCGTCAGGCTTGCACCTTGGACTTTGACCACAAATAATTTGACGGCCTCGCCTGTTTTTTCATCCGGCTCACCAATGCAAGCGCATTCGGCAACGCCCTTGCAACTGGTGGCCACAGCCTCAATCTCGTTGGGAAAGACATTGAAACCTGAGACCAAAATCATGTCTTTTTTGCGATCCACAATCTTCAAGAAACCCTCGGCATCGAACACGCCAATGTCACCCGTCTTGAAATATCCGTCTGGCGTGAAAGCCTCTTGATTGGCTTGGGCTTGATTCCAATACCCAGGCATGACTTGTGGGCCTTTCGCACAGATCTCACCCGATTCGCCCAAGGCCACCTCCTGCCCTTGATCGTCCAGCAACTTGATGTCTGTCGAAGGCAATGGCAAGCCCGTGGTGCCATTGAATGCGTTGATTTGCGCCGGATTAAAACTCAGCACCGGGCCAGTTTCTGAAAGACCATAACCTTCCCGAATAAACGTGCCAGTGATGGCCTGCCATTTGTCAGAGATCACGCCAATCACCGCCGCACCACCGCCGCCAGCCAAATGCAGTCTTGACCAATCAACTTCGTTGATTTTGGGGTGCATCACCAAGCCCGCATACAAAGTGTTGACGCCCATGAACACGGTGGGACGCGCAGCTTTTAAAACCGCCACAAAACTATCCATGTCGCGCGGATTAGGCACCAGCCAATTTTCTGCGCCCACAGAAAAGTAGGTGATGAAGTTCACCATCAGCGCAAAGATGTGATAGAGCGGAATGGCCGTCACAATCACCTCTTGCCCTGGCCTCATGGCATTGGGCATAAAGCTTTTGAATTGCTGGGTGTTGGCCACCAAATTGCCGTGCGTGAGCGCTGCGCCTTTGGACAAACCCGTAGTACCGCCTGTGTATTGCAAAAACAGCACATCCTGTGATTCGATGTTCACAGGCTTGAATTCCATTGTTGCGCCTTTTTTCAAAGCTTCCACCATCGTGATGCAGTCCGCCAATCGCGCATCGACAGGTGGACTGGGAAGATTGACCGCGCTGCCATCGCCCACGCCATTGACAATGATGTTTTTAATTTGGGTTTTATCCAGCACCTGCGCCACTGTCGCCGACACACCGCTGAAAACAATGATGCTGCTCGCTCCAGCATCATTGAGTTGGTGCTCCAACTCATGCGGTGTGTACAGAGGGTTGACGTTGACTTGGATAGCACCCACACGCACGATGGCCAGCAGCGCAATAGGAAAAGCAAACAAATTGGGCGTCATCACCGCCACGCGATCCCCCTTTTGAATGCCCAACTCAGTTTGCAAATACGCTGCCAAGTCACGGGAAAGCGTATCGAGTTGCGCATACGTCAAGGTTTGTCCTGCACAGCGCAAGGCAGGCAAATCAGCAAAACGCTGCATCGATGACTCCATCAAATGCAGCACTGAACGATAGGCCTTCGGATCTATTTCGTGCGCAATGGTGCCGTAACTTTTGAGCCAATGTTTGTGTGTCATGGTGTCTGCTTTCAAACAGGTTTTAAAAACAATTGAAGGGCGGCATCAGCCAGTTCATCCAAGCCTAAACGCTGAGTATCTTTCGATTTGGACGCCGATGGGGGCATGGCAAACCACTGCACAGTCCAATTGAGTGCACCAAAAATCAACAACCGCGCCGCCTTGACAGGCGCAGCCAATTGATCTTGCTGGCTGAGTTTATCGAGCACTGGAATCCACGCTGCTTCGTACTCGTCGGAGAGTTGATGGACGATCAAGCGATGGGCTTGGGTCAAAGAACGCGCCTCATACAGCATCACACCAATGAAATCGCTATTGGGTCCGAGCAGCACATTCAAGTGGTGACGAATCAACACGCCCAAGCGTTGCCGCTCGCTCATCCAAGGCTCGTCTTCTTGCGCTAAAAGCAAGGCCACATGTTGGCTGACAATGGCCTGCTGCAAGCCCTCCACGATCACAGCCATCAACAGGTCTTGCTTGTTACCAAAGTGGTAGAAAGGCGAGCCGGCTTGCATGCCAACGCGCGTGGCAATTTCTCGGGTACTGGTGGCATCAAAGCCTTGGGTTTTGAACAAATAGCCAGCAGCCGCAATCAAGGCCTGCCGGCGGTTGCCCTCGTCTTTTTCAGACTCGGTTTTTTTGGGACGCCCGCGTGCGCGTTTGGCTTGTACAACGCTCATGCCTCAGCGTCCCGACAAGCCCATGCCGCGCGAAATCACTTCTTTCATGATCTCGTTGGTACCGCCGTAAATGCGCTGCACCCGCGCATCGGCGAAGGCTCGGGTGATGGGGTATTCCCACATGTAGCCATAGCCACCGTGCAGTTGCAAACACTCGTCCATGACCTTGCATTGCAAATCGGAGCACCAGTATTTGGCCATGCTCGCGGTTTCGGTGTCGAGTTGGTTGCGGCAAATTAACTCACAGCATTTGTCCACAAACACGCGCGCTACTTGCACCTGAGTTTGCAATTCGGCCAAGGTATAGCGCGTGTGTTGATAGTTGCCCACGGGCTGGCCAAACACCTTGCGTTCTTTGACATAAGCCACCGTCCAGTCGATGGCGGCCTGTGCTGCGGCCACAGCAGTGATGGCAATTTGCAAACGCTCCCAAGGCAATTGCTCCATGAGGCAAATAAAACCTCGACCTTCAAAGGCTTTGCCGCCCAGCAAGTGGTCGGCTGGCACGCGCACGTTGTCAAAGAACAGCTCAGACGTGTCTTGTGCTTTCAAGCCGAGTTTTTTCAGACGTTTGCCCTTTTGAAAACCCGGCATCCCGTTTTCGACCAACAACAAGCTGGTGCCTTTGGCGCCTGCCGAGGGGTCGGTCTTGGCGACCACAATCACCAAATCGGCATGCCAGCCGTTGGTGATGAAGGTTTTGCTGCCGTTGAGCAAATACGAGCCGTCTGGCTGTTCAATGGCTGTGGTTTTCAAGCCTTGCAGGTCTGAGCCTGCGGCGGGTTCGCTCATGGCGATGGCGCCAATCCACTCGCCCGAGACCAGTTTGGGCAAGTATTTTTGCTTTTGTTCCTCACTGCCATAGTGGGCAATGTAGGGCGCCACAATTTCGCTGTGTAAGCCAAAACCAATGCCGGTGAAGCCCCCGCGCGCCAATTCTTCCATTTGGATGACCGAGAACAATTTGTCCACGCCCGCGCCACCAAACGCCTCGGCCAATGTCATGCACAAAAAGCCATTCTCGCCCGCTTTGCGCCACACGGCGCGATCCACATAGCCCTGCTCTTCCCATGCTTCGTGAAAAGGCGCTATTTCCTTGTCCATGAAACGGCGAAAACTGTCGCGAAACGCATCCTGTTCGGGGCTAAAAAGTGATCGCTCGATCATGGGGATTCCTCTCATATAAGACAGCGTTTATTTTCACAAAGCAAGCGCTTGGTAAAAGTATACTCACACAAACCAAGCTCCAACAGCTTGAGCGCAGGAGACATTCATGAGCGAAGCATTTGTGTACGACGCCATTCGCACGCCGCGTGGCAAAGGCAAAAAAGACGGCAGCTTGCACGAGGTCAAACCCGTCAACCTGTTGGCAGGCGTCTTGGCGCAACTGCAAGCGCGCCAAGACTTTGACACCGCTGCGGTTGACGATGTGGTCATGGGCGTGGTCTCGCCCATTGGCGAGCAAGGCTCGGTGATTGCCAAAGTGGCTGCCCTCAAAGCAGGCTGGGATTGGCGCTGCTCGGGCGTTCAAATCAACCGCTTTTGCGCGTCGGGTCTAGAGGCGGTCAACTTGGCCGCCATGAAAGTGCGCAGCGGTTGGGAAGAACTCGTGGTCGCCGGAGGCGTGGAAAGCATGAGCCGCGTGCCCATTGGCTCAGACGGCGGCGCATGGGCGCAAGACCCTGAAACCAACAGCGCCACTTTGTTTGTGCCGCAAGGCATAGGCGCTGACTTGATTGCCACCTTGAACGGTTTTCGTCGCGAAGACGTAGACGCCTTTGCCGTTGAATCACAACGACGCGCCCACCATGCGCGAGGTGCAGGTTATTTCGATGGCTCGCTCGTGCCTGTGCGCGATGCGCTGGGGCAAACCATCTTGGCGCAAGACGAGTTCATCAAACCCCAAACCACGGTGCAAAGCTTGGCAGCGCTCAAACCTGCCTTTGAGCAACTCGGTGGCATGGGCTTTGACGCAGTGGCTTTGCAGCGTTATCCGCAAGTGGAGACCATTCATCATGTACACCACGCAGGCAATTCGTCGGGCATTGTGGACGGTGCAGCAGCGGTGTTGATCGGCTCAGAAGCGGCTGGCAACACCCACGGTCTCACACCCCGCGCGCGCATTGTGGCCGCAGCGCTCTCAGGGGCAGACCCGACCATCATGCTCACCGGCCCCATGCCAGCGGCGCGCAAAGCACTGGCCAAAGCGGGCATGACCATCGATCAAATCGATTTGTTTGAAGTCAACGAAGCCTTTGCCGCTGTTCCTATGAAGTTCATACAAGAGATGGGCGTGAGTCACGACCGCGTGAATGTCAACGGTGGCGCCATTGCCATGGGCCATCCCTTGGGCGCGACGGGCGCCATGATTTTGGGCATTTTGATTGACGAGCTGCACCGCAGACAACTGCGCTATGGCATGGCCACCTTGTGCGTGGGCGGTGGCATGGGCATTGCCACCATTGTTGAACGTGTTTGATTCGGAGCACTCCATGCAACTTCACACCCTGAACTACGCGCTGCAAGACGGCATTGCCACCCTCACCTTTGACGAACAAGGCTCGCCCGTCAACACCATGTGCGTGCAGTGGCAAAACGATTTAGCCACGGTGACCGCCCAAGTGGTGGCCGACAAAGCGCAAATCAAGGGCATCGTGCTGGCCTCAGCCAAAACCACGTTTTTTGCAGGCGCAGATTTAAAAGCCGTCATGCGCTCCACAGCGCAAGATGGTGTGCGCGTGTTTGAAGAAATCGAGCGCATCAAAAGCTGTTTTCGTACCTTGGAAACCTTGGGCGTGCCCGTGGTGACTTGCCTCAACGGCACGGCTTTGGGCGGCGGTTTGGAGTTGGCATTTGTCGGGCATCACCGCATTGCAGTGAACAACCCCAAAATTCAACTCGGCTTTCCTGAAGTCAATTTGGGGCTGATTCCAGGCGCAGGCGGCATCACCAAAATGACGCGCATCTTGGGCTTGCTGGCTGCGCAGCCGTATCTGTTGGAGTGCAAACTCTTCAACCCGCAAGAAGCCCTCAAGCTGGGCGTGGTGCATGAGTTGGTGGAGACGGTTGATCAACTGAAAGACCGAGCGCTGGCCTATATCCACCAAGCCCAAGGCCAAGCTGAGATGGCTCAGCAAGTCTGGGACCGCAAGGGCTACAAAATGCCCGGTGGTTCACCCTCCAGCCCGAGCTTGGCGGGCATGTTGTCGGTCGCGCCTGCGGTGCTCAAGCAAAAAACACGCGGCCTTTATCCTGCGCCTGAAGCAGCACTGGCCGCCATGGTGGAAGGCGCGTTGGTGGACTTTGACACCGCCATGCGCATTGAAACCCGTTACTTGGCAACGCTGGTCACCAGCCAAGTGGCGCGCAACATGATCAACACCTTTTTCTTCAACATGAATGGCATCAAGGACGGTCACAGCCGTCCTGCGCAAGTGCCCAAATACAAGCCGCAAAAAGTGGGCATTTTGGGCGCGGGCATGATGGGCTCGGGCATTGCCTATGCGCAAGCGAGTCGCGGCATCGCCACGGTGCTCAAAGACGTGAACCAAGCCAGCGCCGACAAAGGCAAAGCCTATAGCCAACACCTCACCCAAAAGCAGGTGGACAAAGGCCGCATGAGCGCAGACAAGCAAAACGCCTTGTTGTCCCTGATTCACGCCACCGACCAAGCAGCGGATTTGCAAGGCTGCGAGCTCATCATCGAAGCGGTGTTTGAACAGCGCGAGCTCAAAGCCAAAGTCACCCAAGAGGCCGAGCCCATGCTGGCCGCTGGCGGTTTTTTTGCCAGCAACACCTCCACCCTGCCCATCAGCGGATTAGCCAAAGCGAGCGCTCGTGCGGAAAAATTTGTCGGCATCCATTTTTTCAGTCCCGTGGACAAAATGAAGCTGGTGGAGATCATTCGCGGCGAACATACCGACGACGAAACCATTGCCCGCGCCTACGACTATGTGCAGGCCTTGGGCAAGCTGCCGATTGTGGTGAACGACTCACGCGGCTTCTACACCAGCCGCACCTTTGGCACTTTCGTTATGGAAGGCGCAGCCATGCTGGGCGAAGGCGTGCCTGCGGCCCTGATTGAAAACCTCGCCATGCAAGTCGGTATGCCCGTCGGACCGCTGGCAGTGCTCGACGAAACATCGCTCTCGCTGGCCGTGCATGTGCTTGACCAAACCCGCCAAGACTTTGCCAATGAGGGCAAGACCTTCACCCCCTCAGCGGGTGAATTGTTGGTCGAACGCATGGTCAAAGAACTCAAACGCGCAGGCCGAGCCAGCGGCGGTGGTTTTTACGATTACCCCGTGGGACAGCGCAAACAACTGTGGGCGGGGCTGCACAGCCATTTTGCAAAGTCCAACGCCCCTTGCAATCACCAAGACATCAAAGATAGACTGTTGTATCGCCAAGCCGTCGAGACAGCACGCTGCTTGTCAGAGGGTGTGTTGACCTCGGTGCTGGATGGCAATATTGGCTCCATCTTTGGCATTGGTTTTCCAGCGTGGACGGGTGGCGCCTTGCAGTTCATTTATGGGCAAGGCGTGGACGCATTTGCCAAACGCTGCCAAGAGTTGGCCGCGCAGTATGGTGATGGGTTTGAACTGTCGCAGCAAGTGATAGAGAGTTTGGAAAAAAATCGGCCTGTGTATTGATCGCGTCGATCAACGATTAAAAAGGAGACAAAAAAGTGAATGCAGCTCAACTACAAAACATACTTTTACTCTGCGTGATATTGGGTTTTGCAGCGATGGAGTTCATCTCCCGTCGCTACAAAGCGAATGTCAACGCCACGGCCAACGACACCAAGTTGGAGCTATTCATGTTCGTGAGCTTGCTGGCCGTCACCCAGCCATTTGCCATTTTTATGACCAGTAAATTGGGCGCATGGCTTGCACCCGACTACAAAAACGCGCTGGCCGACTGGCCTTGGTGGGCGATGTTTGGTTTGCTCATTTTGGTGGATGACCTGACCCAATATTGGTGGCATCGCATTTCGCATTCGCCGCTGTTGTGGCCGCTCCATCGCGCGCACCATTCCGCGCAATACATGAGCATTCGCGTCACATTCAGAAACAACTTCTTTTATTACTTGATGATGCCAGGACTGTGGTTGGCGGGAAGTCTGTTGTATTTGGGCGTCGGCGGCATGGTGTATGCGGTGTACATCGTTTTAAAGCTCACCATCATTTTGGGCGCGCATTGCGCTTGGCGTTGGGACGAAGCGATGTACCGTGTGCCCGCATTGCGACCACTGGCTTGGGTGTTGGAGCGAGTCATCTCAACGCCGGCCACGCACTGGGCGCATCACGCCATCACCAACGATGACGGCGTTGGGCACTACAAGGGCAACTTCGGCAATATGCTGTTCATTTGGGATTTGATGTTCGGCAGCGCCCTCATCACACGCCAATATCCTGCCAAAGTGGGCTTGATTGATGACGAACTGTTTGGTCAAGAGCATTGGGAACATCAAATGTTTTTCCCGCTGCTGCAATCCAAACGTGAGCATTCGGCTTTGAAAATTGGCGGTACGGCCTATACCGAGGAATCGGCGCGCCAAGCATGAGTTTTCATTTTCTAGCCCTTCGCACACTACTAGCCTTGGCGTGTTTCAGTATGCTCAGTGTGATACCGGATCAAGCACACGCTGAAAGCTTTCCACTGGGCGTTCCTTCCATTGTGTTGTTGGCGCGCTCTTTGGGTGAGACCATGGAGCAACCCCTCAAACAACCCTTTGTCGCGCCACAGTGAGTTTGGGCTATTCGGTCAAAGACATGCCGCAGCGTTAACGTCGCCGCGATAAAACCACACCCAATACCTTATGAACCGACTCAACTCTCTTGTGCCTGACTGGATACGCAATTACAAACGCGAACATCTGAGCGACGACTTGATAGCTGGCGTCTTGGTCACAATTTTGGTGTTGCCACAAAGCTTGGCCTATGCCATTTTGGCGGGCTTGCCACCGCAGTTGGGTTTGTATGCGAGTGTGTTTCCGGTGCTCATTTATGCCTTGATCGGCAGCAGCATGATCCAAGCCGTGGGGCCTGTCGCCATCACGGCCATCATGACTTTTGCGTTGCTCAGTCCGTTAGAAACACCCGGCTCTGCACATTATTTGGTATTGGCCGCCTCACTGTCTTTGCTGTCGGGCTTGATGGTGCTGGGCTTTGGGTTTTTGCGACTCGGGTTTTTGTCCAATTTGCTGAGTCGCCCCGTGGTCGGTGGCTTTATTTCAGGTTCAGCCTTGTTGATCTTGTTGAGTCAAATTAAGGTTGTTTTGGGCATTCAAGTCAGCGCCACAGACAACTGGGGACAAGTGGTTTCAATCGTAGAGCAACTCCCGCTCGCACACGTCAGTACCTTGGCTTTGGGGGGTATTGGTTTTATTGTTTTGCTTGGGTCGCGTTATTTCTTGGCGCCTTGGTTGGTGCAACGGGGCATGGCGTCAAGCCGTGCCGCCATGGCCGTGCGTGTGATGCCTTTGCTGGTCGTCATGGTGGCCACTGCGCTGTCGGTCGCGCTCAATTTCAACCCAACATACGGCATGCAATTGGTGGGACATGTGCCCAGCGAGCTGCCCACCATCGGTTTCGATGTGCCGACTTTTGCAGACCTGCAAATGCTTTTAGCGCCCGCACTGGTGTTGGCATTTATTGGCGCGGTGCAAAACATCACCATGTCGCACGCCTTGGCCATGAAACGGCATGAACGCACGGATGCCAACCGAGAAATGATGGGCTTGGGCATGGCCAACTTCGTGACGGCGTTTTGTGGCGGAATGCCGGTGGGCGGAGGTTTGACGCGCTCTGCGGTCAACTTAGCCAGTGGCGCACAAAGCCCATTGGCCAGCATTGTGTCTGCGCTGTTCATGCTGAGTATTGTGTTGTTGGGCACGCAATGGTTTTCTTTTATTCCACTGTGCATTTTGGCCGCCAGCATCATGGTGGCCGCCATTGGCATGATTGACTTTGCGGGGCTGCGCCGCGCATGGCGCTACGACCGCGCAGATGCAATTGCGTTTTTAGGCACGGCTTTGGGTGTTATTGCATTGAATTTGCAAATGGGCATCACCTTGGGTATCTTTTTGTCACTCGCCAGTTTGCTCTACCGAGCCAGCTCACCTCACATTGCGGTGGTCGGGCGCATTCAGGGCACAGAGCATTTCAGAAACATTGAACGCCACGGTGTGGAAACTTTGCCCAACGCCATTTTTATGCGCATTGACGAGAGTTTGTTTTTTGGCAACCTCAAAGCCATTGAAGATCGCCTCATGCGTGAAATCGGCCAGCGCCCGCAAACCCAACATGTGGTGCTCATCATGAGTGCGGTCAACCACATGGACGTCACGGCGCTGGAGTCACTCAACGAAGTGCTGCTGGCATTGCAAACACGCGGCATTCATTTACACATGGCCGAAGTCAAAGGCCCCGTGCAAGACCGCTTGATGAACACCGCTTTGTTTGAGAACCTCGCAGGACGCATTTATTTGTCTGTGAATGCGGCGTTTGAATTATTGCGCTCCAAGCCGCTGGCGTAATTCACGCTTGAGCAATTTACCACTGGGATTTTTGGGCAAAGCATCCACAAAAATAACGCGCTTGGGCGCTTTGAAATGCGTGAGCAAACCCGCGCATTGCGCGAAAAAATCTGCCTCGCTCAACACATGACCGGGTTTTAACACGACCACAGCGGTCACCGCCTCTATCCATTTGGCATCAGGCAAGCCGATCACGGCCACTTCAGAAACCGCTTGAATTTTGTAAATCGCCTCCTCCACCTCGCGACTGGCCACGTTTTCGCCGCCGGTTTTGATCATGTCTTTTTTACGATCAACGACCGTGATGTAGCCCTCCTCGTCCATGATGCCTAAGTCTCCGCTGTGAAACCAACCGCCTTCAAACGCAGCTTGGGTGCGTTCTTCGTCGTGGTAGTAGCCACTCAAAAGCTGCGGCGAACGATGCACAATTTCTCCCACCTCGCCCGATTGGACGTCTTGCATGGCGTCATCGACCACACGCGTTTCCACGTTCAAGGTGGCGCGTCCGGCAGAGCCTGCTTTGCGCAGTTGGTCCTCGGGCTTTAACACGGTGGCCAAAGGGGCAATTTCTGTTTGTCCGTATAAATTCCAAAGTCTGACTTGGGGCAGGCGTTGCTGCATTTCTTTCAACACTTCAACGGGCATGATGGATGCACCGTAATAGCCCTTTTTCAAATGGCTCAAATCGGTGCGATCAAACTGATCTGAGCGCAGCAAGCCAATCCATACCGTAGGCGGCGCAAAGAAAGAAGTGATTTTCTTTTCAGACAACAGACGCAGTAAATTGTCCGGCGTGGGCGCACCGGTGATGATGTTCTCGCCACCTACGTAAATGCTTGGACCAAAAAATACATCCAACTGCGCACAATGGTAGAGCGGCAGCGCGTGTAACACCACATCGTGCTCGCAAATTTCCGCATCAATCACGCAAGAAACATACTCAGCGATCACAGCGCTGTGCGTGAGCATCGCCCCCTTGGGCCTAGACTCAGTACCACTGGTGTAAATAATTTGCGCCAACAGCGACGCGTCCAACGCTTGCGGCTCAAGAGCTGGGGCTTTGAGTAACGCATGGAAATCTAAAAATCCGTCTGGAATTTTTGAAGGCCCTTCGCTTGGCAGCCAGACATAGGTCTGAACCGCCGTGTTGTGCGCCGCTTGTTGGCCCAGTGGGGCGAACTCAGCGTCGGTGCACAGCACGCTGGCCCCGCAGTGCTCCAAAATATAGTGCGCATCAGCTGCGCTCAGCATGAAATTAATAGGCACCAACACAGCGCCCATTTTGGCAAGCGCAAACCGCAGCGCCGCAAACGCATGTGAATTGCGCGATATCACGGCCACCTTATCGCCCAACTTCACCCCATGTTGCGCCAGTCCGCCAGCCATGGCTTGGGTGATGGCCTCAAACTCGGCATACGTCCACGTCACATCGCCGCAGCTCAGTGCCGTTTTGTGAGGATAGCGCTTGCTGGTGCGCCGTAACAAATCGCCCAAGGTGTGTTGAAACATGGGCGAATAAGAGGTTGAATGATGTGTTTGCATAGAAAACATCACGGCGCTGAAATTGATTTTTAATTGTCACCAAGGCATCAGACTCCGGGCATCTCCTCCCACTGCGTGGTGTAACTGGGTGACTTTCTTTCTTGCTTCATCTGCCACTGTTTATAAGCACCTTGCGTGGAGACTTTGACAGTGCCTCGCCCGAATCGTTTGTTCAACGCATCAAGCGCGTCCATGAGCCGCGTATTGGTCGCTTGCGGAGGCTCCAACCAATCGTTTTGATAGCAGCCCAAAGGCGCAATCTCCCCCAACATAATGCCGGCTTTTTTGTACCCATAGCCGGCCCTGTACAACAGGTCTACCAAGTGATCGGCCCAGCGGTTAACGACCAGGCTGTCGTTCGTCGGCTGGGGCAGCGGCACGGTCATCGACGGGTTGTACTGCGGCATATCCTTTCTGAAGCGATTGGTGCGCAAGAAAATTTGCAGCAGCGAAGCATGCGAGCCTTGCAAACGTAATTTCGCGCAAGCAGTCGCCACAAAGGTGCTCATCGCATCTTTGAGCACGGCCACCTCCGTCACCGTTTGACCGAAAGATCTGCTGCAAATGATTTGCTTTTTGTCCGCCAACGCCTGCTGCAAGTCGACGCATGCAATCCCTTGGAGCTCGCGCTGCGTCTTCTCAAGTACCACGCCGAAATCAGCCCTCAAAGTGGGCGAATGCGCAGCTCTTAAATCTTGCACCGTGTGAATGTTGTAATGCGCTAATCGCTCAGACAGCTTGCGCCCAATGCCCCAAACTTCACTCACCTCAATGGCACTGAGCAATTTGATTTGCTGTGCTGGAGTTAAGTCGTTGTAATTGAAAACACCTTTGGATTTGGGATGCTTTTTGGCAATGAAATTCGCCAACTTAGCCAAGGTCTTGGTAGGACCTATGCCCACACACACCGGAATGCCCGTCCATGCCATCACGCGCGAGCGCATGTCGTAGCTGAGCTTTTTGAGCTCAGGCATGCCCGTTAAATCGACAAAACATTCATCAATTGAATAGACTTCGTGCCGTGGCGAATAGTCACTCAAAATGGACATCACGCGATTGGACATGTCGGCATACAAAGCATAGTTCGAGCTCAAGGCCAAAATACCATGCGCTTGGGACAGCGCTTCGCATTCAAACCAAGGCTGCCCCATACGAATGCCCAAAGCCTTCGCCTCGTTAGAGCGTGAAACAACACAGCCATCGTTGTTGGACAAGACAACCAATGCAATCTTGGCTAAATCAGGCCGAAAAACACGCTCGCAACTGACATAAAAGTTGTTGCAATCGACCAAAGCAATTTGCGCCGTCATACGTCAACGATTTGAATTTCCACAGTCTTGAGCATGATGGGTTTGACCAATATTTTGTAGCTGTCCAAATCAAAACCTTGGGTTTGAATCGGCCCCCATGCATCACTTGGATGCGCCTTAGAACACGCCGTTCCCAAATAGCCCCAGTTGTTCACTCGGTGACGTTGCACCCAATCGGCTGATCGCTCAACCACCTCAATCGCGCCTTGAAAAGGCCAGACCTCGACTTGCGAATCCACCAACGCCGACAACAGCCGCTGGTCGTGCGCGCCCCTGTTTTCTTTGCCCACGCAAGCACCTAAGCACGTTTTGATCTGCCATCCAAAACACCCGCGCTGAGAGGCTCGCTCCAAGCCCAGCAACGACAGGCATAGCCTATGCTGTTGCGCCAACTCCCTGAGTTTTACGCCAGCAGCATGCGCAGAAGAAAACAAACCATACAAGCCCCGCGTGACGCCAAAGTTCACCTGCCGGCTGTCAACAACCTCAGGAATCAACCCGTCCTCCGTGTGCGTCAATCTCAAAGAACACAGTGTTTTGATACGCCGCAGCCGTTGATTGAACAAAGGCATTTGCTCTTTGATCATGCGCGACTCTAGCAACAAGGCGCCAATTTCCCCGGCTGTTTCAATGAAATCAATTCGGCGCGTCTGAGCCACCATAGCGGCCTCATCGGGCGCTCTGAGATGACTCATGACACGGCTACGGATGTCAACGCTTTTACCAATGTAGAGCGGCAACTGACCTTGCCCTTTGAAAATATAAACCCCTGCCGTGCGCGGCAAAGCCGCAAGACTGGCTGCATCTATCTGGTGCGCAAGCGCGTTAGCGAGAGGTCGCATCATCACTCAGCACAGTTTGTGAATATTGTTGGTCACCACACCCCACACCAAAAAATCATCCTCTTCTTTGATGAGTCGCGGCGGATAAATCGGGTTCTCGGCCAGCAGCTTCACCACGCCACCTCGGCGATAAAGCCGCTTAACAGTGAACTCGTTGTTCAACTGCGCCACCACAATGTGGTTGTGTTTAGGATCCATGCTGCGATCGACCAACAGCACATCTCCCTCATAAATGCCCGCGCCAGTCATCGAATCTCCCTTGACGCGAAAAATGTAAGTCGCAGCCTTGTTGCGAATTAACTGTTGATTCAAATCTATGCGCTCTTGCGCATGATCTGCCGCAGGCGAAGGAAAACCTGCCGACACCTGCCATCCACACACATCCAGCCAAAGCGCAACGGCGTCGACAGCGATGGGCTGATGAATTAAAAATGACTTTGCTTGCATAAAAGCAATAATACTGTACAAAATGACAGTTATTTTAGATGGTAGCTCTCGCCACCTTGTGCAACGCCAACGATGGCGAAAGGCCTTTGCTCAGACAATAAATCTTAATTGTGATTATTTATTATTAAAAAATACAGGTTTATTGATTAAAATGGTAATTTTGTAATGAATATTTCAAAACGCGGGTTTAGACTTCACCTATGAAATTCCCCAAATTCAAAATTTCACGACGAGCGCGAATGCTATTTTTCGGCTTGATGGGGGTGCTATTTCTGATCGTGAAAGAAAACAACTCCCGCTTTGCACAAGCCAAGGTCATCAATGCGTATCTCTTGATCTTTGGTTTGTTGTTTTGTTCACTGATCTACACGCTGATAGATACAAGAAAACAACAGGCTAAAAAAGATATCTCGACTGGCGTCAATATCAAAGGATTAAAAAATGACAAGAGACCTTCAAAATTAAGCTTTATTGAGACAAATCCTAACAAAATCAAAGAAAAACCTTACGTCAGGACATTATTTTTAGATAATACCAATGCATTCACCAGTGCAAGATACAAACGTTCACCCAAACAACCACGCAAACCTATGAATCAAGAGTTGACACCCTTAGCGCGGAAAAGCTTGATCGGTGATCTACAAAAAAACACGATCGATGAGGTCATCTTGATTCGGATTTATGAAAGATTCTTCGATTGCACTGTTCAAATTGTGAATGGACACATTCACACCTACGAATGCAAATTTGACACACACACAGCAATTCTGGACTATTCAACGCTAAAGGACGACTTGCTCAAAGCGCTGCATGTCGAGCACCATCCGATTTAACTGCTTTCCTGCGCTTTACGAATCACATTCTTCGCATCGATATTGCTTGACGAAGCTGCTGCGCTACTAGGATTTTGAATCACCAATCCGAGCAACCGAGCCCCGTGCTCGACGGCAATTGAGCCATACGAAATATCGCCTTGAACCACTGAATCTTTGTGGAATTCAACTCGCTCGGCAGCATAAATATTGCCTTCTACCTTGCCCGCCACCATCACGCGATGTGCAGTGATGTCTCCCGAAACCTCGCCAGTCACACCAATGGCTACCGTGACCTTGTTGTCCTTTGTCGTTTCGATGTTACCCACCACTTTGCCATCGATACGCACGCTGTCCAAAAGAACCAGACGACCATAGATTTGCGTGGTTCTACCCACAATGGTGTCAAACCGCTCTTGAGAGGGAGCCAGTGTTTTGTCTTTGAGTTTTTCGAACATAGGTTTTCCTTGCATTATGCGCCCCTCAAGGAGTTGAGACGGCAGCTTGCTGAACCAAGACCTGCGTCGGGTTGATCACCCGATCACGGTAAATGACTTCGTAGTGCAAGTGCGGCCCCGTCGATCGACCCGTTGTTCCCAACAAGCCGAGCTGTTGACCCCGCGTCACCACCACACCCTGCTCCACCAAGCGTTTTTCCAGATGCGCATAGCGAGTGGTATAGCCCTCGATATGGGTCACCTCAATGACATTGCCGTAAGAGCCATCCCAACCTGAACGCGTGACCGTGCCACCGGCTGTCGCATACACAGGGCTACCCACACTGGCCACAAAATCCAAGCCTTCGTGCATGGCCAATTGCCCAGTGAAAGGGTCATTGCGAATACCAAAACCACTCGTGATGTGAAAATCTTTGCCTAGAGGAAGTCCGGTGGGCAAAGCATTGAGCCAGTTGAGTTGGGTCGCCCATGTGTTGCTGAGATTTTTGATCGCATCTTTGGTTTGATAAAAATCATCAATCGCAAAATCTAAATCTTGGCTGAGCGCACCTGTGGCGTTGTTTTGCAGTCGAGGGGCAATCCAAGGCCCGCCTCGACCTTCATCTTTTTTGCTGATCTTGTCGCGCAAGTTGATCGGGGTCGCCATTTCCATGAAGCGATTTTTCAACAACTCGAGTTGTCGGATTTCTTGCACCGTTGCAGACAAGTTGTCACGCAATTTTTCCAAACGCTCACGATAAATGGCTTCTAGCTTATGCTGCTCAGCCTCTGTTGTCACACCGCCTAGGCTTCTGGCTAAACTCGGACTGACCTCAATGGCAATGCGAAAGCCAATGAAATGCAACAACACCCCAAAAAGGACCAAAAAAGTCGCAGTAACGCATGCACTAATCATGACCTTGCGCAACGTGATTGAAATTGTTTTGACTGAGGCGGTGGGCCCCGCTACCCACATCAACTGCATAGAAGACTCCGAGCGTGAATTGTTAGACCCAAAAGTCCAACTCAAAAAAGACCATTGTATGGAGTTCAAAAATTTGAGCAATACGCGATTTCACAATTGACTTTCTATTAAATCGTATTGACTACTTTATATTAAGCAAAAAGCCATCTTACAAAGAATATATATTTTATCAAAATAAAATGAAAAAGAACCCTGAACTGCTTTGGCTCACACCGAACGATCCTCTGCCGACGCTGAACAAAGGCGTTGTGATCGAATTACCACTGGACGGTTTGATTGCTGCAGGTGGAGGCCTGAGCGTATTGCGCCTGCAAGAGGCCTATGGAAAAGGCATGTTTCCTTGGTTTAGCGAACGCCAACCCGTTTTGTGGTGGTCGCCCGATCCTCGCATGGTGCTGCAAACTGCCGATTTCAAGCTCCATCGCTCCCTTCGCAAAACCATTCAAAACTTTATTCTCAAGAAAAATCACGAAATTCGCTTTGATACCGCATTTGAATCTGTCATTGCCAACTGTTCACAGCAAGCTCGGCCGGGTCAAGATGGCACTTGGATCGTGCAAGAGATGCGGCAAGCCTATGTTGCGCTACACCGTGCGGGCGTTGCCCACAGCGTTGAGACTTGGATAGACGGTCAATTGGTGGGTGGACTGTACTGCGTCAACTTAGGTCGTTGTATTTTTGGTGAATCGATGTTCTCGCATCAAACCGATGCCTCAAAAATCGCTTTGGCAGCATTGGTAACATTTGCAAAATCACAACAAATGCCTTGGATCGATTGCCAACAAAACACCAAGCATTTGGCATCACTGGGCGCAAAAGAAATGCCCAGAGATCAATTCATTGAGCTCGTGGCTTTGGGCTCGTCTCTCCCAAGCCCGCCATGGGAGTTTAGGCCGATATACTGGAAACACATACTGCCCTCCTCCACTTGAGTCGTGACCCATCTCAAAGAGCTCCCTCTCCAAGCGCTCCAGTTCTATGCGACTGCGCCTTATGCGTGCAGCTATTTGGATGACAAACAAGCGCGCTCCCAAGTAGCAACGCCCAGCCACTTGATCCATAACGATATGTATTCGAGCTTGGTGCAGCAAGGTTTTCGACGCAGTGGTTTGTTCACCTATCGGCCTTATTGCGACAAATGCCAAGCCTGCGTGGCGCTGCGCGTTGTCGCCGCTCGGTTTTCCCCCACGCGCAGCCAAAAGCGTGCGTGGAAGCAACACCAACATCTTCAAGCGCGGGTGCTCGAACTGAATTTCCAAATCGAACACTACGAGCTGTATCAACGCTATCAAACTCTGCGCCACAGCGGCGGCGGCATGGACCAAGACAGCATCGAGCAATACACGCAATTTCTCTTGCAAAGCCGCGTCAACTCCCGATTGGTCGAATTTCGAGAGCCCAGCACGGACTCACGCGGCTTAGGGCCCTTGAAAATGGTCTCGATTCTGGATGTGCTCAACGACGGTTTGTCCGCCGTTTACACCTTTTACGAGCCGGAGCCGGCCACCAGCTACGGCACTTACAACGTGTTGTGGCAAATCGAACAAGCCCGCCAACTCGGTTTGCCCTACGCGTACCTCGGTTATTGGATAGAACAAAGCGACAAAATGAATTACAAAGCCAATTTCCAACCGAATGAACGATTGCGTCACGGGCAATGGTGCGAAATGTAATTTCACCCTGTAAAATCTCCCTATGCGCAAATCCAGTGTTCCAGCAACGCCCAGTATCCAAGTGATCGAGCGTATGTTCGCGCTCATTGATGTCTTGGCCTCGCGCGAAGATGCCATGTCGCTCAAAGAAATCAGCGAAAAAACAGGGCTGCATCTCTCCACCACCCACCGTATTTTGAATGACCTCACAGTCGGTCGTTTCGTGGATCGACCAGAAGCTGGCAGCTACCGACTGGGAATGCGCTTGCTGGAGTTGGGCAATTTGGTCAAAGATCGCCTCAATTTGCGCGATGTGTCTTTTGGCCCCATGCGTGAGCTGCACAAATTGATCCAGCAACCCATCAATTTGAGTGTGCGCCAAGGCGATGAAATTGTGTATGTCGAGCGCGCCTTCAGCGAGCGCTCCGGCATGCAAGTGGTGCGTGCCATTGGCGGGCGCGCGCCCTTGCACCTGACTTCGGTGGGCAAGTTGTTTTTAGCCACCGATGATCCGCAGCGGGTTCGCGCCTATGCCACGCGCACGGGCTTGAGTGGTCAAACCCGCAACAGCATCACGCAGTTGGCCGTGCTAGAGCGTGAACTGAGCAAGGTGCGTCAATACGGCGTCGCCCGCGACAACGAAGAACTTGAGTTGGGCGTACGCTGTGTGGCCAGCGGCATTTACGACGACCAAGGCCGCTTGATTGCTGGTCTGTCCATTTCAGCCCCCGCAGACCGCATGGACGAAAACTGGCTTGCCAAGCTGCAAGTGGCCAGCCAAAGCATTTCGCAGGCTTTGGGCTACAAAGTTCAAACCGCATAAAAAAAGCCAGCTTCTTCGCTGGCTTTTTTGTGTTCGCCTTGTTAAAGGCGTTTGAAACGAATCAGGTTTGTGGACGTGCAGCGTGGTTGTTTTCCACCCAACGACGCACGCGCTCGGCATCTGCAATGCGACTGAGTTTGCCCGCTGAATCCAAAAACACCATGATGAGCTTGCGCCCAGCCACTTTGGCTTGCATCACCAAACATTGACCGGCTTCAGAGATATAGCCTGTTTTTTGTAAGCCAATGTCCCAATTGGGATTTTTCACCAAACGGTTGGTGGTGCGATATTGCAAGGTGCGGTTGCCCACTTCCACCTCGTAGCTGGGTGAGGTAGACAACTCACGCAACAGCGCGTCGTTGTAGGCAAAGTTCACCAACGTGGCCAAGTCTTTGGCGCTGGATTGATTTTTGCTCGACAAGCCTGTGGGCTCCACATAACTCGTGTCATGCATGCCGAGTTGGTTGGCTTTGCCGTTCATCATCGCCACAAAGGCAGACAAGCCACCAGGAAAGGTTCTGCCCAAGGCATGGGCGGCGCGGTTTTCACTGGCCATCAAAGCCAAATGCAGCAACTCGCCTCGTGTCAAAGTAGTGCCAGGGCGCAGACGCGAGCTGCTGCCCTTTTCGGTGTCTACATCATCTTGCGTGATGGTGATGGATTCATCCATCGGCAGCTTGGCTTCGCTGATGAGCAAGCCCGTCATCAATTTGGTGATGGAAGCAATTGGTAAAACAGCTTGATCGTTTTTGCTCAACAAGACTTCATGGGTGTCTTGGTCGATCACGTAGGCTACGCTGGATTTGAGCGCTAGCTCATCGGCGGTGGCATGTAGGCCAGCAACTTGTCCAAAAGATGGACGTGTTGGAACAACTCTCTCAACTTTGCGACGGTAGTGAGTTTTAACCACACTGGACTTCAGTTTGTAACTGGAAGTCTTTTGACTCTGTGCTGCGGCTTGCGTAGGCGTCACCAAAAAGGCACAACAAAAACTCAAAGCGGTCATCAGAAAGAATTGTTTCAAAATTTTTTCCTTTTGCCTAAAACGAATATTCTATAAGTGTAACAAATAAAAAACCATGCAAGATCAAAGACTTGCATGGTTTAGTTGATAAATACAACAAAGTGTCGTAAAGCTCAGCCTTGAGCCGCCACCCGGTCAGACTTGCTTTGCAGCTTGTTCAAGGCGCTGAGATAGGCTTTTGCAGATGCAACCACGATGTCCGGGTCTGAACCGACGCCGTTGACCACACGACCGCTGTTTTGCAAGCGCACCGTCACCTCACCCTGACTTTCAGTCGATCCGCTGATGGCGTTGACCGAGTAAAGCACCATTTCCGCCCCACTTTTGGCGTGCGATTCAATGGCTTTGAGCGATGCGTCCACGGGTCCGTTGCCGTCTGACTCGCCGAGCACTTCCTTGCCGGCCACGGTGAACACAACGCTGGCGAAGGGACGTTCGCCAGTTTCGCTGTGTTGCTTCAAGGAGACAAAAGCGTATTGCTCGTTGTCGTTGACCACGCTTTCTTCGCTGACCAAGGCCAAGATGTCTTCGTCAAAAATCTCGCTTTTACGATCGGCCAATTCTTTGAAACGGGCAAATGCGGCATTGATGTCGGCCTCGCTTTGCATCTCTACGCCCAAATCTTGCAAGCGTTGTTTGAAAGCGTTGCGGCCACTCAACTTGCCCAAGACAATTTTGTTGGCGCTCCAGCCCACATCTTCGGCACGCATGATTTCGTAAGTGTCACGCGCTTTGAGCACGCCGTCTTGGTGAATGCCCGAGGCGTGAGCAAACGCATTGGCGCCCACCACGGCCTTGTTGGGTTGCACCACAAAACCCGTGGTTTGGCTGACCATGCGGCTGGCGGGCACGATTTGACGGGTGTCGATGCCTAAATCGAGATTGAAATAGTCTTTGCGGGTTTTGACCGCCATGACAATTTCTTCCAGCGAACAATTGCCCGCCCGCTCGCCCAAGCCGTTGATGGTGCATTCAACCTGACGTGCGCCGCCAATCTTCACGCCCGCCAAAGAGTTGGCAACGGCCATGCCCAAATCGTTGTGGCAATGCACCGACCAAATGGCTTTGTCCGAGTTGGGAATGCGCTCGCGCAAGGTTTTGATGAAGTTGCCATACAACTCAGGCACGGCGTAGCCCACGGTGTCGGGCACGTTGATGGTGCTGGCGCCCTCGGCAATCACAGCCTCCAAGACGCGACACAAAAAGTCCATGTCTGAGCGGTAGCCGTCTTCAGGGCTGAACTCGATGTCGCCCATCAAATTGCGGGCAAAGCGCACCGAGAGTTTGGCTTGCTCAAACACCTGCTCGGGCGTCATGCGCAGCTTTTTCTCCATGTGCAAAGCGCTGGTGGCCAAAAACAAGTGCAAGCGGCCATTGGCAGCGGGCGCGAGCGCCTCGGCAGCGCGAGCAATATCGCGGTCATTGGCGCGCGCCAGCGAACACACGGTGGAGTCTTTGATGACGGAAGCAATCGATTTGACGCAATCGAAGTCGCCATTGGAGCTGGCGGCAAAACCAGCCTCGATCACATCGACTTTCAGGCGCTCCAATTGACGGGCAATGCGCAGCTTTTCGTCGCGCGTCATCGAGGCGCCGGGCGACTGTTCGCCGTCACGCAATGTGGTGTCAAAAATGATGAGCTTGTCAGTCATGGTGAGAACTCCTTGAATCTTGAAAAACCTGCAACGTTTGTGGTGAAGCCCCAAAGCAAAAGGCCCGCTGCAAGTGCATACGGGCCTTGTTTGGAATCACGCGTGCGCTACCAACTCCGCCCGTTGGGGGATAGAAGCAGTAGGGGCAGCGCAAAAAATGTCATGGGTGGAATTTAGCACAAAATTCATTAACCCCATTTTATTTGTGTAAACCTTGTTCATCGGGCTCATCGGTCGAGGTGCTGATGACGCTGGTCTGCAAACCTTTGGCGCGCCGCCAAGCGTACAAAAAGTAGCCACTGAAGCCGTAGACAGCAAAGACAATCATCAGCATGAAATGCGGCTCGATGTTGATCGCGGCAATCACCAACACCAACAACACAATCACCGCAAACGGCACGCTGCGCTTCATTTGCAAGTCTTTGAAGCTGTAAAACGGCAAGTTGGTGACCATGGTCAAGCCCGCGTACAAGCACAGGGCGAACATGAACCACACCACATCTGAGCCCACATAGCCCATGTCGTTGACCAACCAAATAAAGCCCACCACCAAAGCCGCCGCAGCGGGTGACGGCAAACCTTGAAAGAAGCGCCTGTCCACCACTGCCGTATTGACGTTGAAACGCGCCAAACGCAGCGCTGCGCAGGCGCAATACACAAAAGCGGCTACCCAACCCCAGCGGCCAATGCCTTTGAGCGCCCATTCGTAGGAAATCAAAGCCGGCGCTGCGCCAAACGAGACCATATCGGCCAGCGAATCCATTTGCTCGCCAAAGGCGCTTTGGGTGTTGGTCATGCGTGCCACGCGGCCATCCAAGCTGTCGAGCACCATGGCGCAAAAAATACCAATTGCCGCCATGTCAAAGCGGTCATTCATGGCCATGACGATGGCGTAAAAACCACCAAACAATGCAGCCAAGGTGAACAAATTGGGCAAGACATAAATGCCCTTGCGCGGTTTGTGAGGCGTGTGATCCTCAATACCGTCGTGAATGTCTGACATGCAGTAACTCCAAAAAACCAAGCCTCAAGTGTAGTCGGGCTGGGCGGGGAACTCAGAAACACCAAAGGCCACCGAGGTGGCCTTTGAGTGCAATCCAGCGCGTGGCTTAGTTGCGGGTTTGGTCGACCAATTTGTTTTTGGCGATCCAAGGCATCATGGCGCGCAGTTTGCCGCCCACCACTTCGATCTGATGATCGGCGGTGTTGCGACGACGTGCGGTCATGCTGGGGTAGTTCAAGCGACCTTCTTGGATGAACATCTTGGCGTAATCACCGTTTTGGATGCGTTTCAAGGCGTGACGCATCGCGGCACGGCTTTCTTCGTTGATCACTTCGGGGCCGGTCACGTACTCACCAAACTCCGCATTGTTGGAGATGGAGTAGTTCATGTTGGCAATGCCGCCTTCGTAGATCAAGTCGACGATGAGTTTCAACTCATGCAGGCATTCGAAGTAGGCCATTTCGGGGGCGTAGCCAGCTTCAACCAGGGTTTCAAAGCCCATTTTGACCAATTCAACGGCGCCACCGCACAACACGGCTTGTTCGCCGAACAAGTCGGTTTCGGTTTCTTCTTTGAAGTTGGTCTCGATGATGCCGGCTTTGCCGCCACCGTTGGCCATGGCGTAGCTCAACGCCAAGTCGCGGGCTTTGCCGCTCTTGTCTTGGTGCACAGCCACCAAGTGAGGCACGCCGCCGCCTTGGGTGTAGGTGTTGCGCACGGTGTGACCAGGCGCTTTGGGGGCGACCATCCACACGTCCAAATCGGCGCGGGGCACGACTTGGTTGTAGTGCACGTTAAAGCCGTGGGCAAAGGCCAAGGATGCGCCTTGCTTGATGTGGGGTGCGACGTTGTTGGTGTAGACCTCGCCGATTTGCTCGTCGGGCAACAAAATCATAACCACGTCAGCGGCTTTCACAGCATCGTTGACTTCCATCACGGTCAGGCCGGCTTTGCCGACTTTGTCCCATGAAGCGCCACCTTTGCGCAAACCCACCACCACTTTGACGCCGCTGTCATTCAAGTTCTGGGCGTGTGCGTGACCTTGTGAGCCATAGCCAATGATGGCCACGGTTTTGCCTTTGATGAGGCTCAGATCACAGTCTTTGTCGTAATAAACCTTCATGGTCTCTCTCCTGAAAAAATCTTGTCAGTGGGTTAAAAATCAAACGCGCAAAATGCGCTCGCCGCGACCGATGCCACAGGCACCTGTGCGGACAGTCTCCAAAATTGCGCTGCGGTCAATCGCTTCCAAGAACGCATCGTTCTTGGATTGGTCGCCCGTCAACTCAATGGTGTAGCTCTTCTCGGTCACATCGATGATGCGGCCACGGAAGATGTCGGCCATGCGCTTCATTTCTTCGCGCTCTTTGCCCACGGCGCGCACTTTGACCATCATCAATTCGCGTTCGGTGTAGGCACCTTCGGTCAAATCGACGACTTTGACCACTTCGATCAAACGGTTCAGGTGCTTGGTGATTTGTTCAATCACGTCGTCCGAGCCGTGCGTTTGAATGGTCATGCGCGAGAGGCTGGCGTCTTCGGTGGGAGCCACCGTCAACGACTCGATGTTGTAGCCACGGGCAGAGAACAAACCGACCACGCGCGACAGAGCGCCGGGTTCGTTTTCAAGCATGAGGGAGATGATGTGTTTCATGATGTTTCCCTCCCGCTCACAGTTCTTCGCTGCCAAGCAGCATTTCGGTGATGCCCTTGCCGGCTTGCACCATGGGGAACACGTTTTCGGTGGGGTCGGTTCTGAAGTCCATGAACACCGTGCGATCTTTGAGTCGACGTGCCTCGCGCAGTGCGGGCTCGACGTCTTCAGGACGCTCAATCAACATGCCGACATGGCCATAAGACTCGGCCAACTTCACAAAGTCGGGCAAAGCGTCCATGTAGCTGTGGCTGTAGCGGCCTGAGTATTCGATCTCTTGCCACTGGCGCACCATGCCCAAGTAACGGTTGTTCAAGGCCATGATTTTGATGGGCGTGTTGTACTGCAAGCAGGTGGACAACTCTTGAATACACATTTGCACCGAGCCTTCGCCCGTGACGCAAAACACCTCGCTGTCAGGCTTGGCCAATTTGATGCCCATGGCGTAAGGAATGCCAACGCCCATGGTGCCCAAACCGCCCGAGTTGATCCAGCGACGTGGTTCGTCAAAGCCGTAATACTGCGCTGCCCACATTTGGTGTTGGCCGACGTCAGAGGTGATGTAGGTGTCCGTGCCTTGGGTCATCTTGTGCAGCGTTTCGATCACGTACTGCGGTTTGATGACGGTGGTGTTGCCGCGGTCGTATTTGAGGCAATCGCGTTTGCGCCAGCCGTCGATGGTTTCCCACCAAGCGCCCAGAGCCGAGGCGTCAGGTTTCAAGCCAGATTCTTTGACCATCTCTATCATTTCACTCAACACGTCTTTGACATCGCCGACGATGGGAATGTCCACCTTGACGCGCTTGGAAATGCTGGAGGGGTCGATGTCGATGTGGATGATCTTGCGTTCGTTTTGCGCAAAGTGCTTGGGGTTGCCAATCACGCGGTCATCAAAACGTGCGCCGACGGCCAAAAGCACATCGCAATTTTGCATCGCGTTGTTGGCTTCAATCGTGCCGTGCATGCCCAACATGCCCAAGAATTTGGGGTCGCTGGCGGGATAAGCGCCCAAACCCATCAAGGTGTTGGTGCAGGGATAGCCCAACATGTCCACCAAGGTGCGCAGCTCTTGCGAGGCATTGCCCAAGAGCACGCCGCCGCCTGTGTAAATGTAGGGACGCTTGGCCGCCATCAACAACTGCAGGGCTTTGCGAATTTGACCGCCGTGGCCTTTGCGCACCGGGTTGTAAGAGCGCATTTGCAAGTCAGCTGGATAGCCTTCAAATGGCGCTTTTTTGAACGACACGTCTTTTGGAATGTCAACCACCACGGGGCCAGGGCGGCCGCTGCGTGCAATATGGAAGGCCTTTTTGAGCGTCAGCGCCAAATCGCGCACGTCTTTGACCAAGAAATTGTGTTTGACGATGGGGCGGGTGATGCCCACGGTGTCACATTCTTGGA
Source organism: uncultured Burkholderiales bacterium (assembly GCA_903832625.1). GTDB lineage: Bacteria > Pseudomonadota > Gammaproteobacteria > Burkholderiales > Burkholderiaceae_C > Limnohabitans. Next base: position 66,339 of record CAILCI010000021.1, read on the forward strand.
ACGCATCGAGACCAATGGCGTGCGTAGGCACTTGACCGGTGATGACGACCATGGGAATGCTGTCCATGTACGCGGTAGCAATACCTGTGACGGCATTGGTGACGCCCGGACCTGAGGTGACCAAGGCCACGCCGACATCGCC
>CAILCI010000022.1 GCA_903832625.1 uncultured Burkholderiales bacterium
CACGAGCTGACCCACATCACCCAACGCCACATCGCCCGCTCTATTGGGCAACAAAGCCGCCAAAGCCCTTTGATGATCGGCGCCATGATTGCTGGCGCCTTGGTCGCTACCCGCGCTGGCGGCAGCCTCAATGCGGCCAATGCAGCCCAAGCCCTGATGGTGGGTGGCCCTGCTGCGGCGATGCAAAGCCAATTGAATTTTTCTCGCGACATGGAGCGCGAAGCCGATCGCATTGGCTACAGCGTCATGACCAATGCAGGTTACGAGCCGCAAGGTTTTGTGACCATGTTCGAAAAACTCCAACAAGCGTCACGGCTCAACGATAACGGGGGGTTTCCATATTTGCGCAGCCACCCCATGACCACCGAGCGCATTGCCGACGCTCAGGCAAGGCAACAACTCTTGCCCGCTAAAGGCCAGCAAGTCACAACATCGCTGCACGCGATGATGGCTGCGCGCGCCTCCGTGTTGGTCAATCCCGGCATTGATGGACTGCGAAACATCAGCGGCTTGCCCGAACAAAGCGGCTGGAGCCAAAGTTCCGCCTCCAAACAAATCAACACGCTGTATGCAGCCACTTTGGCGGATATCAAAATGCGTGAATGGAACAGCGCGCGTCAGCACCTGACTCGGCTGCAAGCCCTGCCGGGGCTCGATGCGGCGGGCAAGTCGGCGGTTCAATTGCTCAGCGCTGAGCTATTCATCGCCAAAGGTGAGGGGGCACAGGCTTTACGCCTTCTTGACTCCAAGGCCTTGAACCTAGCAGCACGTTCTCGCCCTGTTCATTTGATGCTGGCTCAGGCACGCATTCAAAGTCGTCAAGCGGCTGAGGCGCAACTCGTCAGAGACGACATGCAGCTTTGGCTGAGCGAACATCCAAACGATGCCTTGGCTTGGTCTTTTCTGGCCTTGGCTTTTGAAGTTCAGGGCGATACGCTGCGGGCTGTGCGGGCACAAGCCGAGGTGCGCGCTGTGCAATATGATTTCAGCGGCGCCGTCGATCGCCTCAAAGCCGCTCAAGAACTGGTCCGCAATCTAAGCCGACAAGGCAGATTAGACAACGCCAGCCAAATGGAAGCCTCCATCATTGACGCTCGGCTACACGCGTTAGAGGAATTAAGACGCGAACAAGCGCTCCAGCGCTGAGTCAATCACCACGCCGCAGGCCGAATACACCAGCGAACCCATCAGCGCTGAGGCAAAACCGCTGACGTAAAACCCGTCCAACAAATCTGCCGCCCACCAAAACAGCAAGGCGTTGATGACAAACAAAAACAAACCCAATGAGAATAGGGTCACGGGCAGCGTCAACACCACCAAAATCGGGCGAACAATCAGGTTGAAGAGTCCAATCACCAAGGCCGCCATCAGGGCCGAGCCAAAGCTAGAGATTTCAATCCCTTTGAACAAGTGTGCCAATGCCAACAAGGCCGTAGCATGGAGTACCCAAGTTGCAATAAGTTTCATAGATAGCCCCAGCATAGCATCCCAGCTATGATCCACAGCCCAGCGGGGACTCCGCTTCTTGTTTTTTTGATTACCACGTCATGGCTAGCATCCACATCACCGACATCGAATCGGCCATTAATTTTTGGCGCGACAAGCATCCTTCGCCTGATGGCGTCACGCTTGCGCCCGAAATTCGGGCTTTGGCGGAGGTGTACGCGCTGATGGTCTATCACCGCGAAGACGAAGTAGCCGAAAAGGGCTTTCCCCCCAAAGCCATGGCGGCTTGGCTAACTTGGTACCAAACCACACCTGACACGCCCTGCATCGCCATTTGCTCCACCAGCCAAGGCGATGCGCATTGCAAAGGCTGTGGTCGCAGTTTTGACGAGGTTCAGTGCTGGCCGGAGATGACGCCCGCCCAAAAAAGAGGCACTTGGCGGCGCATCACTGTGCAAGACACGGCTTGGCGCTTCAACAAATACGCCGAACGGGCAGCCCGCACCTAAAGCCAGCGCTGACACTCAATATCCACTGTGTCGCGGCCATTGCTCATCATCAAACTACCTTCTTGAATCGTCGCTTGCAGCTGCATGCTACGCTCGGCCAAAGCAGCCAAGCTTTGTGAAGCGCTGCTGGGGATGCGCCAGACTTGCAGGTTTTTGGGTCGGGTGAGCTTGGTTTGAATGCTCTTCCACCACACCTCGCCCGAATGTGAAAACACATACAACTGCACTTCATCGGCCTTGTTGCAGGCTTTGAGCAAGGGCTTGTCTTCGGGCTGACCGACTTCAATCCACAAGCGGGTGCGGCCTGTGAAGTCGCGCAACATGACGTCTGGCTCGTCGGGGTCGGACAAGCCCGCGCCAAACGCCAGCACGCCGTCGCCACCGCACACATCTTGCAGCTGATGCGCTTGCAGCGAAAGCGCGACCAAGCGCACCATCATGCGTTCGTCGGTTTCGCTGGGATGGCGCGCCAAGGTCAGCGCATGGTCGGCGTAGTAGTTGTGGTCAATGTCGGCGATTTGGACATTCGCCTTGAAGATGGTGGATTTGATCGCCATACAAACGCGCCGTCGTCAAGCGCGACGTGCGAGTTCGGCGGCTTTGCCCACATAGCTCGCGGGCGTCATGGCCAGCAAGCGCTGTTTTTCAGCCTCGGGAATGTCCAAGGCGCGAATCAAGCCGTGCAGCGCGTCGCTGGTGACCGACTTGCCTCGGGTGACCTCTTTGAGCTTTTCATATGCGCCTTGCACGCCGTAGCGGCGCATCACGGTTTGGATGGGCTCGGCGAGCACTTCCCAGGCAGCGTTCAAATCGGCATCCAGCGCTTCTTGGTTGAGTTCGAGTTTGTTCAAACCAACGTTGAGCGATTGATAGGCCAAAGCTGCATAGCCCAAGGCCACGCCCATGTTGCGCAACACGGTGGAGTCGGTCAAATCACGCTGCCAGCGACTGATGGGCAGTTTTTCGCTCAGGTGTTTGAGCACGGCGTTGGCCAGGCCGAGGTTGCCCTCGGCGTTTTCAAAGTCAATTGGGTTGACTTTGTGCGGCATGGTGGAGGAGCCAATTTCGCCCGCTTTTAAACGTTGTTTGAAATAGCCCAGTGACACATAGCCCCAGACATCGCGCGACCAGTCAATCAAGATCGTGTTGGCACGCGCAACCGCGTCAAACAACTCGGCCATGTAGTCGTGTTGCTCAATTTGGGTGCTGTAAGCTTGAAAGGACAGCCCCAAGCCGTTGGGCTCTTGGGTTTCGATGACGCGCTGGCTAAAGCCTTCCCAATTGAACTGCGGCCAAGCGCTCAGGTGCGCGTTGTAATTGCCCACAGCGCCATTCATTTTGGCCATGATTTTGACGCTGGCAATTTTTTGGCGCGCTTGGCTCAAACGCACCAAGACGTTGGCCACTTCTTTGCCCACCGTGGTGGGGCTGGCGGTTTGGCCATGGGTGCGGCTGAGCATGGCGACATCGGCGTAGTCGTGTGCCATGCTGCGCAGTTTGTCAATGAGTTGGTCGAGGGCAGGCAAGATGACTTCATCGCGTCCCGCCTTGAGTTGCAACGCATGGCTGGTGTTGTTGATGTCTTCGCTGGTGCAAGCGAAATGCACGAATTCGCTCGCCGCTTCTAACTCGGCGTGGCCTTTGAATTTGTCTTTGAGCCAATACTCCACGGCTTTGACGTCGTGGTTGGTGGTTTTTTCAATTTCTTTGATGGCCAGCGCATCGTCGGTCGAAAATTGGGTGACCAAGCCTTGCAAATACTGGCGCGAGGCAGAGCTCAGCGACTTGAATTCATCAAAGCCCGCATCGCTCAGAGCGATGAACCATGCAATTTCAACTTGCACACGGCGGTGCATATAGCCTTGCTCGCTCATCAGGGGGCGCAGGGCAGAAAGTTTGGCGGCGTAGCGGCCATCGAGCGGCGACAAAGCCGTTACTTGTGTTGTAGTCATCCCACAATTTTAAGTGAGGGCATGAACACACAAAAAATGCTTCTCAAGAAGATCGATAAAATGGTTCTTTACACAAACGGTACGAAACAAATGAAGCTTATTGGCGCGATCACCAGCCCCTATGTGCGCAAAGTGCGCATCGTCATGTCTGAGAAAAAGCTGGACTTCGAATTTGTCACTGAAGACGTCTGGAAAGACGACACCACCATCAGCGACTCCAACCCCTTGGGCAAAGTGCCTTGCCTGATCATGGAAGGCGGCGAAGCATTGTTTGATTCGCGCGTGATTGTGGAATATGTGGACACCTTGTCGCCCGTGGGCAAGCTCATCCCCACAGGCAGCCGAGACCGCGCAGAAGCCAAAACTTGGGAAGCCTTGGCCGACGGTTTGCTAGACGCCGCGATTTTGGCGCGCCTTGAAGCCACGTGGCCGGGTCGCAAAGACAGCGAACGCAGCCAAGCCTGGATTGATCGCCAGCTCAAAAAAATCACCGACAGCTTGGCCGCCATGGACCGCGCTTTGGCCGAGCGCACGTTTTGCATGGGCATTCATTTGAGCTTGGCCGACATTGCGGTGGGCTGCGCCTTGGGTTACTTGGATTTCCGCTTCCCGCAGATCGACTGGCGCAGCGCACATCCTAATTTGCAGGCCTTGTATGAACGCTTGGCGCAACGCCCGAGCTTTATTGAAACCGCGCCTCATTAAACTCGCCTGAGCAACACAGCCACATTGGGGAAGAACCACCATGCGCTCCCCCAATCAATTCAGCTTGCTCGGCCAGCGCCGCTTTGCACCGTTTTTTTGGACGCAATTTTTAGGCGCGGGCAACGACAACTTGTTCAAGTTTGCGGTTACGGTGTTGGTGACTTATCAACTCTCGGTGGATTGGTTGCCCACGCAGTTGGCAGGCTTGGTGATTGGCGCCTTATTCATCCTGCCGTTTTTGCTCTTAAGCGCCACCAGCGGGCAAATTGCAGATAAATTCGATTTGGCGCGCATCATGCGCTGGGTCAAAAACCTTGAAATTGCCATCATGGCGCTGGCCGCTGTTGGCTTGCTCAGCGGGCAGGTCGTGGTGTTGCTGGCGTGTATTTTTCTCATGGGCACGCACTCCGCTTTGTTTGGGCCAGCTAAGTTTGCTTATTTGCCACAGGTACTGGACGACAACGAATTGACGGGCGGCAACGGCATGGTGGAAATGGGCACGTTTGTGTCTATTTTGTTGGGCAATGTGGCGGGCGGTTTGTTGATTTCTGTGCCCAATATAGGCGCGACGCTCACCTGTATGGCCTGCCTTAGTTTGGCTGTGCTTGGACGGGTGTGTGCGGGCTTTGTGCCGTCGCACAAGGCGTCCGACGCCGGTTTGCAGATCAACTGGAACCCGTTGTCTGAGACGTGGCGCAACCTGATGTTGGCGCGGCAAGACTTGGTCGTGTTTCGTTCGCTTTTGGGCATCAGCTGGATGTGGTTTTTTGGCGCTGTGTTTTTGAGCCAATTTCCCAGCTTTGCCAAAGACAGCTTGCATGGCAACGCGCAAGTGGCGTCCTTGATGCTGGTGGTGTTTTCTCTGGGCGTGGGCTTGGGCGCTTTGTGTTGCGAGCGACTCAGCGGTCAACAGCTTGAAATTGGCCTTGTGCCTTTGGGTGCATTGGGCATGAGTGTGTTTGCGGTCGATGTGTATTTTTCGACCCATGCGCTGCCTGCTGTGGCGCTGATGGGCGTGTCTGAGTTTTTGTCGCAAACTCAGCATTGGCGCGTGTTGCTCGATTTGTTTTTGCTGTCTTTGAGCGTAGGTATTTTCAGCGTGCCCATGTATGCGCTGATTCAGTCGCGAAGCTTGGCCACGCACCGCGCGCGCATCATTGCAGCCAACAACATCTTGAATGCCTTGTTCATGATTGCCAGCGCTTTGATCGCCGGTTCCATGTTGTCTGCAGGCTTGAGCACACCCGAGGTGTTTTTATGGCTTGGTTTAGCCAACGCAGTAGTCAGCGCTGCTGTGTTTGCTTATGTGCCTGATTACTTAATTCGTTGCAAGGCTTGGCTCACAACTTGGGGCTGAGGGTGATTAGCTGTTCACGCGACGTTTGAGCCAGCGCATCAAGCTGCCCAGCACGGGAAATTTTTCGTACAGCTCTTCGGCTGCATCCCAATAATCACGGTGCAAGACCATGCGCCACTGGCCATCTTCTTGCGCAAAACGCAAGTGGCTCGCACCTTTGATGATTTGCTCTGCGCCTTGTTTCAAGCTGGGCAAGCTGAACAAAAAATCCCACGCCACAAAACACTCAGCGTCTTGCTGCACGCATTGGGTAATGACAAAGCGCGGGGCGGTCATGCTGGCAAACATGTGGGCAAATATTTTTTCTATCGCAGCCAAACCCTCGACCTCGTTGAAAGGGTCTTTGAACTGGGCATTGCGGCAATAGACCTCACCCAACAAAGCCAAGTCTGAGGGCTGCATGTGTTCAAAATAATGCAGTGCGCGTTGTATGCCAGCTTGTGGTGTGTCCATGAACGGCCTTTAGAGTTTGGTTGCTTTGTGAATAAGCGCGAAATACCAAGCGTCTGGCAGCAATCGAATCAGCTTGAGCCAACGGGTAAAGCGCTTGGGGAAGTGAATTTCAAATTCGCCTTTGTTCCAGCCTTGCAAAATATCTTTCGCTGCTTGTTCTGGCGTGATGATGGCGGGCATTTCAAAGTCGTTGTGCGCGGTCAGTGGTGTTTGCACAAAGCCGGGATGAATCACGCTCACGTCAATGCCTTGGGGCTTGAGGTCAAGATAGAGCACCTCCGCCAAATGCGTGAGCGCCGCTTTGGTGGGACCGTAGGCCAAGCTATTGGGCAGGCCGCGAAAGCCCGCAACGCTTGAAATGAGGCTCACATGCCCATGGCCTTGGCTTTGCAGCACGGGCAACACCGCGTCGAGCATGTTGACTGCGCCTAAGTAATTCACCGCGTTGTGTCTGCGCATTTCGTCCACGCTGAAGTGGTGGGCACGTTGCGCTTTGTAATAACCCGCGCAGTACACCACCATGTCTAAGCCTTGGTAGGTCTTGATTTGCTGCGCCACCTCGTGCATTTGCTCAAGGTCGTTCACATCTAGTGCATGGGCGGTGGATTTGGGATGTGCGGACACAAACTCTTGCAACAACGGCAACTGCCGCGCCGACACAACCACCCGCGCGCCTCGGGCATGCAACGCTTTTGCCAGCGCCAAGCCAATGCCGCTGGACGCGCCAATCAGCCACACACTTTTGCCTGACCAGTCGATTTTTTTCATCAGATTTTGTAGAGCGTGTACTGCACCACGTTGATATTGCCTTGCTCAAACGCAGCTTCGCAATAGTTGAGATAGAACTCCCAAATTTTGGTGAAGCGGTCGTCAAAGCCCAGTTGCAAGACTTGCTCGCGTTGTGCCAAAAAGGCATCGCGCCAGCGTCGCAAGGTTTCGGCGTAATCGCGACCAAAGGCTTTTTCGTTGGTCAGGTGCAATCCGGCATTTTGCGCGCGTCGTTTGAATTCGCTAGAGCTGGGCAAGCAACCGCCCGGGAAAATGTATTGCTGAATGAAGTCGGTGCTTTTGACATAACGGTCAAACAAAGCGTCATCAATCACAATGGTTTGCACGCAAGCACGACCACCGTGCTTCAAGATGCGATAAATCGTCTCAAAATAGGTGTCCCAATACTCAAGGCCCACGGCCTCCATCATTTCGATGGAGCACACGGCGTCAAATTTGCCGTCTTCAATGTCGCGGTAATCTTGCAAGCGCAAGTCGCTTTTGTCTGACAAGCCGTGAGCTTGCATTCGTGCTTGCGCGTAGGCGAGTTGCTCATGGCTCAAGGTCACACCGCTCATGTGAGCGCCGATTTTTTGTGCACCCATTTGCGCTAAGGCACCCCAGCCGCAGCCAATTTCCATAACGCGCTGCCCACTTGTGACTTTGACCTCTTGCAAAGCGCGCCAGACTTTGGCGTTTTGCGCAGTGCTCAAGTCTTGGCTGAAATCTCCGTCGAACAAGGCCGAGGAATAGTTCATGGTCGGATCAAGCCACAACTGATAAAAAGCATTGCCCAAGTCGTAATGTGCGTGAATGTTTTTGGCGCTATTGCTGCGCGTGTTGCGGTTGAGCAAATGCCGCAGACGATACAGCAAACGCCCCAACCAATGCCCGTAAATCACGTCTTCCATGGCACGGCGATTGGCAATCAAGACTTGCAACAAAGCCGACAAATCTGGCGTCGTCCAGTCGCCCGCAATAAAGCTTTCAGCAAACCCAATATCGCCAGATTTCATGGCTTGGCGCAAAGGTCGATCATTGTGCAAATGCAGCAAAGCGTGTAAGCCCGGGTGCTCTGGATTGTGATGCCCGAAACTGGTGAGTTGACCATCGGGCCACTGCACGCTCAAGGTGCCGTGCTGGATTTTCTCCAACAACTGGCTCACGCGACGGGCGATGCCCGTCAGAGTTTGACGGGTGTCTTCATGGTTTCTGAAGCTTTGTACGGAGCCACTCATCTGTTGGTCTTTCTCAACGGGTCACAAATTCTGCGGGAGGCTTGGGTTTGGTGTAGAACTTCACGCCCTTGAGCCACAGACGCAAAGCTTGCCAATGGATATGCAAGATCAGCGCCATAGAGGCCGCGGGGTGACGCCAAAGCGCCCGTCGGCATTGCTCGGATGTGGCCTCTTGCAACACACCGCTCACACTGGTTTTGAGGAGCACGCCTTGCGCATCGTCATGTTCGATGCGCGCCACCACACGCTGCGCAGTGCGCATGAAACGAAATCTGTAGCGGCCTTGCACACCGCAAAAAGGCGATACATGAAACACCTTGTCTGTGGTGAGCTCTTGGCCCCATTGCGGTTTATCCAAGACATAGCAATGGCGCTCACCAAAGGTGTTGTTGACCTCCACCACAATGGCGCGCAAGCTGTCATCTTGCGCATGGCAATACCAAAAACTCACGGGCTTGAAGACATAACCCAACACGCGCGGATAGCATTGCAACCAAATTTCACCGTCTGCGCCCTGAATACCTTGCTGCGCCAAGACTTCTTGCAACCATGCCAAAGCGCCGCCCTGTTGCGGGCTGCGGCCATCGCCATGATCGACGTCATAAAAACTCATCCAAGCCGAACGGTTGATAGGCAGTTCGGTTGGCATTCCTTGCGCCAAACTGCGCATCGGTAAAAGTAAAAAATTAGTGGGGTAAGCAAACCGATGCACGCGCGGACGCAAGCGCTCGTGGCGAACAACCCCCGAACTCAACAAAGCCTTGGATTGAAAGACCTGCGCAGGTAAGGTCGCCACTGTCATGCGGACAAGACCCCTTGTGCAGCTGCACGCCCTGATTGAAAACCGTCTTCATGAAAACCATAGCCCATCCATGCGCCCGCAAACCAAGTGCGTTGCTGCCCTTGGAGCAAACTCATGCGAGCCTGTGCCTGAATTGCTGACAAATCAAAGACGGGGTGGTCATAGCTGAACTCACCCAACACCAACGTCGGGTCAATGGGCTTAAGCGGGTTGAGCGAAACAAACACGTCCTGCGAAAACGGCAATGGCTGTAAAAGATTGAGCCAATAGTGAAGGCAAACGCTGGCCGCCTCGCTGTCGGCTTGGGCGGTGCGTTCGTAATTCCATGCTGCCCATGCTCGTTTTTTGCGCGGCATGACCGACACATCTGTATGCAGCACCGCACGGTTGGGTTGGTAGCGAATGGCGCCGAGCAAGCGTTGCTCTTGCTCTGTGGGTAGCGCCAGCAAGTGCAAGGAGGTGTTGGTGTGCGTGGCCAAAATCACATGGTCAAACTGCTCGCGGGATTGGGCGGTGTTGACACTCACGCCGTGGTCTGTGCGTTCGATGTTGAGTACGGGCGTGTTCAGTCGCGCATCGTCAACCGACGCAATGATTTTTTCAACATAATGTCTTGCCCCGCCATAAACCGTGTACCACTGCGGACGTTGGCTGACTTGAATCAGCCCATGGTTGTGACAGAACCGAATCATGGTGGCCACAGGGAACATCAGCATCTGATCGGTTGGGCAGCTCCAGATGCAGCCCAGCATGGGCAGCAAATACCAATCGCGAAACTCAGCACCAAATTTGTAACGCTCTAAAAACTCTCGCAAGGGCTGCGACAACTCTTGGTCTTGGTTGCGCTCGGCCAATTCGTTGGCCAAGGTATTAAAGCGCAGCACTTCGCGCAGCATCTTGATAAAGCCTGGCTTGAAGACGTTGCGCCGTTGGGCAAACACGGTATTCAACGTCGCGCCATTCCATTCCAAAGCGCGTTTGCCATGGGGCTGGGGCACTTGCACTGAAAACGACATGTCGGACTTGACGGTTTTGACATCCAACTCAGCCAAGAGGCCAATCAGGCCTGGATAAGTGCGCTCGTTGAAGACCAAAAATCCGGTGTCCACGCCAAAGCTTTGAATGCCGGTAGGTGTGGGCAGACGCACGTCAACGGTGTGCGTGTGACCACCGAAATAGTCGCCCGCCTCAAACAAAGTGACATGCGCTTTGCCACGCAAATGATGCGCAGCCGACAAACCCGAGATGCCTGAGCCAATAATCGCTACCCGCAAACTCATGCGCCACCGCCTGCTTTGAGCTGTTTTTCAACCTCATTGACAAAATCTTTGCTGTCTGGGCTGCTGACCGAGCCATAGCTTTTGATGCTATTGCCATCGCGGCTGATGATGTATTTGTAAAAATTCCACTTCGGCGTTGTTCCAGTTGTTTGCGCCAATTGTTTAAACAAGGGCGCAGCATCTGATCCACGCACAGTTGTTTTGACAAACATTGGGAATTTCACGCCGTAAGTACTTTCACAAAAATCGGCAATTTTGGCGTTGTTTTCGGGCTCTTGCGAAAAATCGTTAGAAGGAAAACCCAACACCACCAAGCCTTTGTCCTTGTATTTGCTGTAGAGCGCCTCTAAGCCTTTGTACTGCGGCGTAAAACCGCAAAAACTGGCAGTGTTGACGACCACAACCACTTGGCCCGCATATTGGCACAAATTTTGTGGCTTTTCGTCTTGCAGTCGCAACACCGTTTGTTGCAAGATTTTGGGGCAAGCGGGCGCAGCGGATGTGGTTTCAGCGGCGCCGACCCACATTGAACTGACAGCCAGCGCCCACAGCGCCACCCAACGAGGCAGAAGCCCACTATTTGCAAAACTTTTTGCAAAAGCAAATATTGATTTGTTTTTCATAGTAGTGCATGATCCACCAATACGGAGATTTTGTCTAGGACACATACAATAAAAACCACTCTTCCCGAGGGATATCTTCACATGAACATGCGTGCAGAAGGTTCTAGCGTTCAGTTTTCGATTGCGGCTGTCGAGCGCGACACCGGCTTGGGCAAAGACACTTTGCGTGTTTGGGAACGTCGCTACGGCTTTCCCAAACCCACCCGAGACGCCTATGACGAGCGCACTTATCCGCTGGATCAGGTCGAAAAACTGCGCGTCATCAAACGCTTACTCAACGCGGGCTTGCGTCCAGGAAAAATCGTCCCGCTTGAGTTATCAGAATTACTGGCTCTGAGCGCTCAACAAAACACCCCCAGCCAAAACATTCAAACCCACGATGCGCATCAAAACTTGTTGAACTACATGGATTTGCTGCGTCAACATGCGCCAGAAGATTTGCGCAACAGCCTGAGCCAAGCCTTGGTTCACATGGGACTGGCCGCTTTCATCAACCAAGTGGTGGCACCGTTGACACAAATGGTGGGCGAGTCTTGGATGCGCGGTGAACTCGCAGTTTTTGAAGAGCATTTGTTCACCGAGTGCATCACGGGCGTGCTGCGCGGCGTGCTCAACGACTTGATCGACACTCGCCCGCACGGCACGCCCACCGTTTTATTGACCACCTTTGCACAAGAACCGCATGGATTGGGCTTGTTGATGGCCGAGTGCATGTTTGCATTGCATGGCGCACGCTGCGTGTCATTGGGCACGCAAATGCCATTGCAAGATATTGCCCATGCAGTGTTGGCGCATCAAGCGCACATCGTGGCTCTGAGTTTCAGTGCCAACATGAATCCCAAACAGGTGCTCAGTGGCTTGATGGAGTTGCGTCAATTGCTCACGCCGCAAGTCCAAATTTGGGCAGGCGGGCGCAACCCGGTGTTGCAGCGGCGCGAGCAGTCGCACGCCTTGGTGCTCAACGACCTCGATCACATTGGCGGCGCACTTGAGCAATGGCGCCAGGCGCACTGAGCCCGCCTAAAATCGATTGACTATGAATTCCCTCCAAGCCCAAGCAACGCTGCCACATTTTTTCAACAAACTCTGCCACCGCAGCGAAGCCGCTCAGCGGGTTCTTGCTCTGAAAACTTTGGGACCGGTGGTGTTTACCAATGGCGTGTTTGATGTGCTGCATCGCGGTCACGCCACTTATTTGGCGCAAGCTCGGGCGCTGGGCGCGAGCTTGATCGTAGGCATCAACAGCGACGCATCGGCCAAACGGTTGGGCAAAGGCCCCGAGCGCCCCCTCAACAACGAAGCTGACCGCGCAGCACTTATTGCTGCGCTGGAATCGGTCAGCCTTGTGACTTGGTTTGAAGAAGACACGCCCTTGGCTCTGATCGGCGAGTTGCGCCCTGATGTATTGGTCAAAGGCGGCGACTACGACATGCAAAAACTCGCCGAAACCGCATTGGTGCAATCTTGGGGCGGCACAGCGAGGGCCATCACATTTGTTGACGGCTACTCCACAACGGCCTTGGTACAAAAAATCCGCCAAGGGGCATGATTCAAGGTTGCGCGTCGAACACACTTTGCCACAGTGACAAAACCGCCGCTTGTTCGTGCAGGCACCGCGCAGCATCTACCTGCGTGGGCTGCTCATCCAAGCGCGCTTGGTGCTGAATTTTGCGCAGCTCTCGATAGGCGTCGGCCGCCGCGTCGCCGACGCCGGCAGGCAACAAACCGCACTGCTGGGCGCGCTGGAGCAAGGCGATATTGCCCACGTTGTCGCTCAGCCCCGCATGGCTGGCCGAATATGCAAGCACCAAATACTGCACCGCAAACTCGACATCCACCATCCCGCCAGGGCTGTGTTTGACGTCAAACAAGCCCGCTTTGACGGGTCGGGCGGCACGCAGTTTTTGTCGCATGCTGATGATTTCTTGCGCGAGTGCGGTTTTGTCGCGCGGGGCGTGAATCACGGCTTTTCGAATCACTTCAAACTGTTGCTGCAGCGCAGGCGAGCCCAAGCAACAGCGCGCGCGCGTCATGGCTTGATGCTCCCAAGTCCAAGCCGTGTTGCTGCCGCGTTGGGTTTGGTAATCGGCATAAGCCTGCAAACTGGTGACCAACAAGCCCGAGTTGCCATTGGGACGCAGCGCTGTGTCAATCTCGTACATGTCGCCTTCGCCGGTTTTGACGGTGAGCCAATTGATCAGACGTCGCACAAAGGCTGCATAGATTTCGCCCGCTTGTTCGTGGTCATCTTCAAACACAAAGACGATATCTAGGTCGCTGCCGTAGCCCAGTTCTTTGCCGCCCAATTTGCCGTAGGCCACAACGGCTAGCTGTGCCTCGTCTCGATGGCGTTGCTTGAAGTTTTGCCACAACCAACGGCAGGTGATGTCGAGCAATGTGTCGGCCAAAGCGCTCAAGTCATCGGCCACTTGCTCTACGCGCAAGCGACCTTCCACGTCCCGCGCCAAGGTGCGAAATGTTTCACTGTGGTGAGCGCGGCGCAGCAAATTCAAGAGGTTTTCTTCGTCGGCTTGGCCGCTGCTGATGAGCGCTTTGCGGCGTGACTCCAGCTCAATTGCAAAGGCTTGTGCGTCAAAGCGCTCGCTGAGCATGTCCGAGCTGGCCAGCTCATCAATGACGCTGGGATGTTGCAGCACATAGCGCGCCGGCCAACGCGCAGTCCCCAACAAACGCAGCAGTTGTTCGTGAATTTTGGGGCGCTCAGTCAGCATCGCCAAATAGCTTTCTCGTCGCAGCAGGGGCTCCATCCAATCAAACCAGCGCTGCGCCGCCACCAAGCTGGCTTGCCCTTCGCAGACCAAAAACTGGGTGCGCTGAATCAAGCGGATCAAGCGCAGCTTGGCGTCTTCGCGCAAATTCACAATGCGCGGATGCTCTGACCAAGCCAAAACATAGGGCTGCAGCCCCACATCCAGGCAAGGCAGCAGGCTCTCAAAGTCCAAGCATTGCGGCTGAGCGGCTTGGCCACAGGTTTTGCAGCCCGTTGTGGGCGCATCGTTGGCGGGCGCGCTGGTTTGACTTAGCAAGCGATCAAATTCTTGGGCCACCCGCTCGCGGTGGGCGTCGAGCTGACTCAAAAAGTCTGAGGCATCGCCAAACCCAAGTGTGAGCGCCAGCCAATGCAAGTCTTCGTCTTGGGTGGGCAGCGCATGGGTTTGTTGGTCGTCCAAGTACTGAATGCGGTGCTCGACTTGACGCAAAAACACATAAGCCGCGCTCAGCTCTTGCGCGGTCTCAACCGGCATGAGTTTGGCTGTGCTCAAACGCTCCAAGGCGCTCAAGGTGGCGCGCGTGCGCAATTCTGGATATTGACCACCGCGCACGACTTGCAACAACTGCACGGTGAATTCAATTTCACGAATTCCACCGCGCGAGAGTTTGACGTCATTGGCGCGTTCTGGCCGACCCGCGTGACGTTTGGCCGAGTGCTGGCGAATTTGTTGGTGTAGCACGCGCAAGGACTCGAACACGTTGTAGTCCAAATAACGTCTAAACACAAAAGGCAGCACCGCATCACGCAAGCGCAGCGCACTGGTTTGCGAAGCCGCAGGCGCCACTACCCGGGATTTGAGCCAAGCAAAGCGCTCCCATTCGCGGCCTTGGACCCAGAAATACTCTTGCAAGGCTTCCAAAGACAAGGCGCTCGGGCCAGAGTTGCCGTTGGGGCGCAGCGCCAAATCCATGCGGAATACAAAACCGTGCTCTGTGGTCTCACCGATCAAGCTGTACATGAGCTTGACGGCTTTGGCGAAATACTCTTGGTTGCTGATGCGCCCACGCCCATCGGCCAATCCCGCGGTTTGGCCATCATGGTCGTAGACGTAAATCAGATCGATGTCGCTGGAGACATTGAGCTCGCGCGCGCCCAATTTGCCCATGCCAATGATCCACAAGTTGGCGCGCTCGCCGGTTGGCGCCAGCGCTTGGCCATGTTGCGCATCGAGTTGCTGGATGACAGCGTTGTAGGCGGCATCTAAGCTCAATTCGGCCAAGTCAGTCATGGCCTGCGTGACATGGGTGAGAGTGATGTGTTGGCCGCAGTCGAGCTTTGCCAAGCGCTCGACCAGCAGTTGACGCAAGATGCGCAGCGCATCTGGCAAAACGTGACGCTGACTCAAAGCGCCCAAACACGCCTCTAATAAAGCTCGACTGGGCTGACCAACTGACAAAATTGACAGTTCGGCCGCATATCGACGACGAATGCGCTGAACAAAACGTGAATACGCGCTTAAATCATCCAAAGAGGGGGGGATAATTCCACTCATATTGCTCAATGACCCATACAAAGCTGCAGTGTCAGGATTTTCTTTTTCATCACACCCCTTAGCTTCGCTGCTCAAACGTTGCGGCACAGCTTTGCTGTGGACGTTGATCGGTGTGAGTTTGCTGATTTGTTTGGCGTGGACAAGCTTGCATTGGTTGATTGTGCCGCGAATCGACGATTACAAGCAGACAATCCAAGCGCAAGCCTCGCAAGCCTTAGGGTTACAGGTTCGCATCGGGCATGTCCAAGCGCTAGGCGGCTGGTGGGTGCCTTGGTTTGAGGTCACCGACATTGTGTTGCTAGACGCACAAGGCAAAGAAGCCCTGCGCTTGCCGCGCGTGTTGGCCGCCATCTCACCGCACTCGCTGGTGCAAGCGCAATTTGAACACTTGGTCATTGAGCGCCCAGAACTGGACATTCGAAAAGACGCGCAGGGACAAATTTGGGTGGCGGGCTTGAGCACCCAATCGCCCTCTGACGGCAAAGGAGCGAATTGGTTTTTCTCCCAACCAGAGTTTGTCGTCTCACAAGGCTTGGTGCGCTGGCGGGACGAGACCCGGGGCGGCTCAGATGGCGAAACCTTGCAGCTCACCCAAGTGAATTTTTCCATGAAAAATCCAGCCAACACGCACCAAGTGCGGCTGGATTTCACTCCTCCTGCGCAATGGGGCGAGCCTATTTCTTTGCGCGGTAAGTTTCACCAATTGCCTTGGCGCGATGCGGGCGAATTTGCCAGCTGGAGCGGCGAGCTGTTTGCCGATCTCCCGCTGGTCGATGTCTCTAGTCTGAAACACTGGGTCACGTTGGGCAAAGGCATGTCGCTACAACAGGGGCGTGGCGCACTCAGGCTATGGGCAGACGTGAGCAAGGGCGAGTGGACGGGCATCAACGCCGATGTTGCCTTGGACGAAGTGGATGTTCGTTTGGGGGAAGAGCTTCGTCAGCTCAGTTTGCGCCAAATCAAAGGCAGCTTGGGCGCCAAGTGGCAAGGCGATGCGGTGGAGATCAACAGCCACGATTTGGTTTTTGAAACACAAGAGGGCGAACACTGGCCGGGCGGCGATTTGCGCATTGGCTGGCAAGGCAAAGACTACAGATCGGGCACGCTTTCAGCCGACAAGCTGGATGTATCGGCCTTGTCGCAAATCAGCCAACGCTTACCGTTGCCCGCAACGCTGCACACGGGCTTGCAAAGCTTGCAGCCCAAAGGACAAATTGCCAAACTCGAAGCCAGCTGGAAGGCACAAGCAACCCAATCAGGCGAGTTGAACTATGACTACTCAGCCAAAGGCCAACTGCACGACTTCGGTCTGACACAAGACCCGACCCATGCCGCTTGGGCCAGCGTGCCAGGCGTCGATGGCGCAGACATCGTCTTTGACCTCAACCAAAACGGTGGACAAGCCAACTTGGCCATCAAAGACGGGCATTTGACCGTGCCCAAAGGTCTGGACGAACCAGTGCTGTCTTTCAACGCTGCGCAGGCTCAGATGGCTTGGAAAATTCAGGGGCAAGATGTGTCGCTGCAAATCAACCAAGCCCAATTCAGCAACGCACACGC
>CAILCI010000023.1 GCA_903832625.1 uncultured Burkholderiales bacterium
CCCGCAAAATATTATCATGAGAGCTAGATTTTGCTGATTTTGTCGAGATGCTAAAAACCGAAGTGTCCAATCGATTGGACACTTCGGTTTTTAGCATCTCTCTAAATTCGCCACCGAAATGCGAAAAGTGCCACGACAGTGCCGTGGCCCCACACTTACTTCAACGCAATCGTCACATCAATATTGCCGCGTGTGGCGTTGGAATAAGGGCACACTTGGTGCGCGGTGTCCACCAAGTCATGCGCTACAGCGCGGTCCATGCCGGGCAAGTCGATGGTCAAACGCGCTGCAATGCCAAAACCTGCGGGAATCGGGCCCAGATCGACACTCGCGTCAATGCTGGCGTCCGCAGGCACGGCGATTTTTTTCATACCGGCCACGTGTTTGAGCGCACCCATGAAACACGCCGAATAGCCAGCAGCAAACAATTGCTCAGGGTTGGTCGCGCCACCTTTGCCGCCCAAACCGGGTGGGGGGGAGAGTTTGACGTTGAGCAAGCCGTCGTCAGAACTGGCTTGTCCGTCGCGCCCACCGGTGGTGTGCACATGGGCGGTGTACAAAACTTGTTGGAGTTGAGTTGTCATGGTGTTTCCTTGTTGAAATGACAGGTTAAAAAACGACTCACGCCACCAATCGGTCGCGCAAATGTTGGAGTTGTTGTCGCAAGGCCAATAGCTCTTGCATGTCGCACTGGGCTTTGTCAGACACGCAGGCAGGAATGTTGCGTGCTTTGTCTTTGAGTTTTCGGCCTTTGGCGGTGAGTTGAATGCGCACGCGCCGCTCATCGTCCACATCACGCACGCGGGCAATCAGGGCTTGCGCTTCCAGGCGTTTGAGCAAAGGCGTCAACGTGCCTGAATCTAAAAACAAACGCTCACCAATGTCAGACACCATCACACCGTCTGCCTGCCACAACACCAACATCACCACATACTGCGGATAGGTCAAACCCAGCTTGGCGAGCAAGGGCTTGTAGGTTTTGGTCATGGCCAACGATGTGGAATACAAAGCAAAACAAACTTGGTTGTCCAAAAACAAGGCTGCGTCTGAATGTGTCTCGTTGAATTTCATGGGTGAATTATCTTGCACAATTAAATTGCACACAATTTAAAAGGTTTTTCATTAGAATCGACCAATAATTCACACACATCAAAGCTTTTCATGGACTTGAACATTATTTCCGAGGCCATTCGCTTGGCCACCGCGCCCGTCTTCTTGCTCACCGGCGTGGCAGGTATTTTGAATGTGTTGGGCAACCGATTGGCGCGTGTGATTGACCGCGCCAGAAATGTTCAGTCATTACTCGAAGACGCCAGCGACAGCGGCACGCTCAAACCCGAACGCATCAAGCGCTACCAAGATGAGTTGGTGTCTTTGCAGCACCGTCAGGTCATCATCAACTGCGCCACGGCGTTTTTGGTGTTGTCTGCGGCTTTGGTGGCTTTTACGGTGATTGAGCTGTTTTTTACCGTCAGCGTCGAACCCGGAAAACTGCATTTATCGAGCTGGGTGCCAATCACGTTTATTGGCAGCTTTTTGGCTTTGGTGAGCGCGTGTGTGCTGTATTTGGTGGAGATTTTGTACGCCTCCAACACCATTGTTTTCGAACCCGTGGCGCAACACCAAGACCAGAGCTAAATGCCCGCGCCCATCAAACTCCCCGTTCGCCACGCCGATGTGGACAGGCTGGAAACTTGGTCGCGCTACCGAGTGGGCATGTGCGAGACCTGCGTGGCCAACTGCTGCACCATGCCGGTCGAAGTCAAATTGCCCGATTTGATTCGCCTGCAACTGGTCGACGCATTTGAAGCCGAACACGAAGAACCCAAACAAATTGCCAAACGCCTGAGCAAAGCGGGCTTGATTGACCACTTCAATTTCAAAAACAGCATCTTCACCTTGGCACGTCGCGCCAGCGGAGACTGCCAGTTTTTAGATGCCAAAACCAGACGCTGCACCGTGTACGAATTGCGTCCCAACACCTGTCGTTTGCATCCGCAAGTCAGCCCCAAATCAGGGCATTGTCCGTATGCGGCGCGGGTGAGCTAGGGCGGCTTACGCCACAAACACCCGCGCTTTGCGCGGCGTGAGCAACAAATCGTCGCCTTGCACAAAACCTTGGGTCTGAAACTCGTGCGCAGAAATTTGCGCTTCAATGATTTTTTCTGCAACGCCGTTGCTTTCAGTGCTCTGCGCCTGCAATTCCAAACGCGCAATGGGCCCGACCACCATCGCACGGCTGAGTTGCACCCGCAAGCCCGCTTCGCCCGCCACATAGCGGCGTACTTCAAAGTCGTGCGGCCTGACATAGGCAAAAGCCTTGGCATCTTGCGCATCTTGAAACTCAGGGCTGGCCACGCGAACGCTTTGCTCGTTCAAGCCAATGTGCATTTCGCCCTCGTGTGCGCGACCATGAAACAAGTTCACATCACCCAAAAATCCATACACAAACGGGCTGGCGGGATGTTCCCAAACATCTTGCGGCGAGCCAATTTGCTCCACTTGTCCTTTGTTCATCACCACCACGCGGTCGGCTACTTCTAGCGCTTCTTCTTGGTCGTGGGTCACAAAAATCGTGGTCACATTCAAGTCGTCGTGCAAATGACGCAACCAGCGGCGCAGTTCTTTGCGCACTTTGGCGTCGAGGGCACCAAAAGGCTCATCAAGCAACAAGACTTTGGGCTCCACCGCCAAAGCCCGCGCCAAAGCAATGCGTTGGCGCTGTCCGCCCGAGAGCTGCGACGGGTAGCGGTCTGACAACCAATCGAGTTGCACCAAGTTGAGCAAGTCATGCACTTTTTGCTGAATCTGTGCTTCGCTGGGGCGCAGGTGACGCGGCTTGACACGCAGGCCAAACGCCACGTTTTCAAACACCGTCATGTGGCGAAACAGCGCGTAATGTTGAAACACAAAACCCACTTGTCGATCGCGCACATGCACATGCGTGGTGTCTTCGCCGCTGAACAAAATCGTGCCGCTGTCTGCCGACTCCAAGCCCGCAATGATGCGCAGCAACGTGGTCTTGCCGCAACCCGAGGGGCCGAGCAAGGCGATCAACTCGCCTGAATGAATGTCCAAGCTGACATCGCCCAAGGCTTGGAAGTTGCCAAATTCTTTATGGATGTTTCTGATTTCAATGCTCATGATTCGTGCTCGTATTTTTTAATTCGCGGGCGTGACGCCACTCCACCACCGACTTCAACACCAAGGTCACCAAAGCCAGCAGCGCCAACAAAGAAGCCACTGCAAATGCCGCAGCCGATTGGTATTCGTTGTACAAAATCTCCACATGCAGCGGCATGGTGTTGGTTTGCCCACGGATGTGACCCGACACCACCGACACCGCGCCAAACTCGCCCATGGCACGCGCATTGCACAAAATCACGCCATACACCAAACCCCATTTGATGTTGGGCAAGGTGACATGCCAAAAGGTTTGCCAACCCGTCGCGCCCAGCACCAGCGCAGCTTGTTCTTCGTCATTGCCCTGCGACTGCATGAGTGGAATGAGTTCACGCGCAATGAACGGGAACGTGACAAACACGGTGGCCAACACAATGCCCGGCACAGCAAAAATAATGTGCACATCGTGCGCTTGCAACCACGGGCCAAACCAGCCTTGTGCGCCAAACATCAGCACATAAATGAGCCCCGCCACCACAGGCGAGACCGAAAACGGCAAGTCCACCAAGGTGGTTAAAAAAGCTTTGCCGGTGAATTCATACTTGGCAATCGCC
>CAILCI010000024.1 GCA_903832625.1 uncultured Burkholderiales bacterium
CATGCCAAGCCAATGCCTTTGCTGCCGCCAGTGATAAGAATGTGTTTTTGATGAAGATCGAGATCCATGTTTATCCTGCTGTCGTTTGTCTATGCAAGGTGGTTTAATCAAGATGCACATTGTGAGGTTTGTATTGGTCAGTGCCTATAGGGGGTGACCTGAAAGTGACAAAGCATGTGCCGTTTGGTTTTTGTTTGGAGACTGTGTTGCAAATCAAAAAATATTCTGTCGTATCCAAGCGTCGCTGCGTGGTGTTGACATTGGCCGCCTCAAGTTTGAGCAGCTTATTCGCCAACAGCTGGGCTCAAGACTCGCCACTGAGTGGCAAACAAATTCGACTGGTCGCGCCCTTTTCTCCCGGCGGCGGTGTGGACAGTTTGGCGCGTGGTTTGGCGGATGGCTTGCAACGCAACATGGGTTTGTCAGTCACCGTGGAAAACAAACCGGGAGCAGGCGGCAACATTGCAGCCAACTATGTGGCTAAGTCCAACAATGCAAACACGCTGTATCTGTTGGTCAATAGCGTGAACCACTACGCCAACCCTGTCATGGTGAAAAACTCTGGGTAAGACCCCTACAAAGATTTTGCGCCTGTGGCTTATCTGAGCTCCTTTCCTTACATCTTTGTTGTGCCGGGTGACAGCAAGTACGCAACCATCAAAGAGCTGACCACCCAGTTACGCGCTCAACCTGGGTCGGTGAGCTGGGCCTTTGGTGGCAACGGCACCTTAGGACACTTCTTGGGCGTTGCGATGGAACGCTCAGAAAAGATCAAAGGCACACCTGTGTCCTACCGAGGTGGCCCTGACTTGCTGACGGCCCTGGGCGGTAAGCAAGTGGACATGGCCATCATGTCGGTGCAAAGCTCATTGCCTTTGATTGCGCAGGGGCGACTCAAAGCGTTGGCTGTTTCAGGAGACACGCGAAACAAAACCTTGCCGCAGATCCCCGCAGCCAATGAGGTCATTGCCAATTACCCAAGCATCATCGGATTTGTGGCTCTGTACGCGCCAATCAACACACCTATCCGCCAGGTGGAGCAGTTGATACGTGAAGTCAACAAGGTGGTGACATCCGAGGAATACACCAAACGATTAGACAAAGATGGGTCAATGGCGAAAACATTCAACACCCCAATAGAGGCCAAAGACTTCTTTGACAAAGAAGGGCCCAAGTGGGAGGCATTGACGGTGGAGGCGGGGCTCAAAGTCGAATAAGGTTATTCATCTTGAGTATCATCATTTGTGCTCAACCTACAAGGAACACATGTCTACCTTTGCAGAACAACTCAAAAATGAGATTGCACGTATCGCGCGAAAAGAAAGCAGAGCAGACTCCAAGCAAATTAAAAAAGCATCTGCCCAATACCGCGCTGAAATTGCTGCTTTGAAGCGTCGCATTGCAAGCCTTGAATCATCGCTGGCACGCCTGCTCAAGCAGCCGGTCACCCACAAGAATCAAGTCCAGGAAGAAACAAGTGTCGCTTTGCGCTTTAGGGCGGATGGCTTTGCATCGTTGCGGAAAAAGCTTGGTTTAACAGCTCACGAGATGGCTGACCTGGTTGGGGTTTCTGCACAGTCGGTGTACCACTGGGAAGCCGGGAAATCACGCCCGCGTGCCAGTCAATTGCCAGCGATCGCCGCGGTCCGCAAGCTCAACAAGAAAGAAGCTTGGGCAAAATTGGAAGGTTGATCACCTCGAGTTTCGCCAACTTATTCGGCGACAACTGTATTGCGTAACAAACCAATTCGAGATATTTCAACCTCTAAGGTGTCGCCGGGTTTGAGCCAAAGCGGTGGCTTTCGCGTGAAGCCCACACCCTCAGGGGTACCTGTCGAGATGACATCCCCAGGCGACAGGGGCATCCAGCTTGAGATGTAGCTGATCAAGGAGGGGATATCAAAAATCAGATCGTCTGTTTGGGTGTGCTGAACTTGCACACCATTGAGTCGGGTGCTTAAAAACAACTGAGTTGGGTCGCCCAC
>CAILCI010000025.1 GCA_903832625.1 uncultured Burkholderiales bacterium
CCTAGGTTTTCCCAAAATGCACAGGTGCATTTGTGTGACAAAACCCGCTGGCTGGCCTCTTGGGTGTTCAGCGAGGATGTCCGCGAAGATGCTTTGGACACAGTAGAAACCCTTGGCAACATGGGTGTGCGCGTTCAGTTGCTCTCCGGCGATCAAACCCAGGCGGTCAGCCAAGTGGCGAGCCAATTGGGCTTGAAAGAGGCTTTTGGCGCCTGTTCTCCCGAGCAAAAACTGGCGCATTTGCAAGCTTTGCAAGCCCAAGGGCATCGGGTGGTGATGGTCGGAGACGGCCTCAACGACGGTCCTGTTTTGGCGGGCGCGCATGTGTCGATGGCTTTTGGGCAAGCGGCTGCATTGGCGCAGTCCCAATCAGACTTTGTGTTGATGGGTGCGAGTTTGGGCGCCGTGGCACAGAGTTTGAAACTGGCAAAACGCACCCTGCGTGTGGTGCGCCAAAACTTGGCATGGGCTGCGGGCTACAACTTGGTGTGTGTGCCATTGGCGGCTTTGGGATATTTGCCCGCGTGGGCGGCAGGTCTGGGAATGGCCTGCAGCTCGTTGTGGGTGGTTGTGAATGCACTGCGTTTATCGAGAGTGAGCTGATGGATACCTTGTATGTTCTGATTCCGCTGTCGGTTTTCTTGGTACTTTGTATCTTGGGTGGCCTGTGGTGGGCTGTGCAAAGCGGTCAATTTGACAGCGTTGAGCAAGAAGGTGAGCGCATTCTTCACGATGATTGATTTGAATCAAGAAGCCTTCAATGCTTCTTGACGATACTGGTTTAAAAATGAAAGGTGACCGATGAACTCATCACAGCAGGCCGTCTACAGCGATACCGTTGTACGGCAGTTTTCCATCATGGCGGTGGTCTGGGGCGTGGTTGGCATGTTGGTGGGTGTGTTCATTGCCGCCCAACTGGCTTGGCCCGAACTCAACTTTGGCATTCCTTGGCTGACTTTTGGGCGTTTGCGCCCCTTGCACACCAACGCGGTGATTTTTGCGTTTGGCGGCTGTGCTTTGTTCGCCACCAGCTATTACGTGGTGCAGCGCACCTGTCACGCGGCTTTGTTTTTGCCCAAGCTGGCGGCTTTCACGTTTTGGGGCTGGCAGTTGGTCATCGTGGCTGCGGCCATCAGCTTGCCGCTGGGCTTTACCCAAGGCAAAGAATATGCCGAGTTGGAATGGCCGATTGACATCTTGATCGCTGTCGTGTGGGTGAGTTATGCCATCGTGTTTTTTGGCACCATCAGCAAGCGCAAGGTCAAGCACATTTATGTGGCGAACTGGTTTTTTGGCGCGTTCATCTTGACCGTGGCCTTGCTGCACATTGTCAACAGCGCGGCAGTGCCTGCGGGCTGGATGAAGTCTTATTCCGCCTACGCGGGCGCACAAGACGCCATGATTCAATGGTGGTACGGCCACAATGCGGTGGGCTTCTTTTTGACGGCTGGCTTTTTGGGCATGATGTATTACTTCATCCCCAAACAAGCAGAACGCCCCGTTTACTCTTACCGTTTGTCGATTGTTCACTTCTGGGCGCTGATCTTCACTTACATGTGGGCGGGTCCTCACCACTTGCATTACACCGCCTTGCCTGATTGGACGCAGTCCTTGGGCATGGTGTTCTCGCTGGTGTTGTTGGCACCGAGCTGGGGCGGCATGATCAACGGCATCATGACTTTGTCTGGCGCTTGGCACAAGCTGCGCGACGACCCAATTCTGCGTTTCCTGATCGTGTCTTTGTCCTTCTACGGCATGTCCACGTTCGAAGGCCCCATGATGGCGATCAAAACCGTCAACGCCTTGAGCCATTACACCGACTGGACGGTCGGCCATGTGCACTCAGGCGCTTTGGGTTGGGTAGGCTTGGTGTCTATGGGCTCGTTGTATTACCTGATTCCCAAACTCTTTGGCCGCAAACAAATGCACAGCGTCAAAGCGATTGAGATTCACTTTTGGATGGCCACCATTGGCATCGTGCTCTACATCGCTTCGATGTGGATTGCAGGTGTGATGGAAGGTTTGATGTGGCGTGCCATCAACGAAGACGGTACTTTGACCTATACCTTTGTGGAGTCTGTCAAAGCGGCGCATCCCTTCTACGTGATTCGCACCTTGGGTGGCTTGCTCTATCTGGGCGGCATGTTGATGATGCTTTGGAACGTGTTGATGACGGCCATCGGCGGCGCACCCAAACTCGTCTCGATTCCAGCGCCCGCTGCTGGTTCTGCCATTGCTTGAGGAAAACCACATGTCTGAACACAAAACCCAAGGTCTTTCCCACGAGCGCGTGGAGACCAACAACTTTTTGATGATCGTCTTGATTTTGCTGGCCGTCGCCTTTGGCGGCTTGGTTGAAATCGTGCCTTTGTTCTTCCAAAAATCGACCACTGAACCCGTCGAAGGCGTCAAGCCCTACACCGCACTGCAATTGGCAGGACGCGACGTCTACATTCGCGAAGGCTGCTACAACTGCCACTCGCAAATGATTCGTCCCTTCCGCGCCGAAACTCTGCGCTACGGCCACTACTCGGTGGCGGGTGAGTCGGTGTATGACCACCCCTTCCAATGGGGCAGCAAACGCACGGGTCCTGATTTGGCGCGTGTGGGCGGCAAATACAGCGATGAATGGCAGCGTGTTCACTTGAACAACCCACGCGATGTGGTGCCTGAATCCATCATGCCTGAGTACCCTTGGCTGTTGACCAACAAGGTAGATGACACCAGCATTGCTGCGCACATGTCAGCACTGCGCAAAGTGGGCGTGCCCTACAGCGACGAAGAAATTGCCAAAGCGCCAGAAGATGTCGCAGGCAAAACCGAGGTGGACGCCTTGATTGCCTACTTGCAGTCTTTGGGTCGCGCACTCAAATAAGGAGAGGGCAATGGATGTCAATGACCTGCGTGCGATAACCACCGTGATTTCCTTTGTGATTTTCATCGGCATCATGGTTTGGGCTTTCTCAAAACGTAATAACAAAGATTTTGAAGAGGCAGCGCGGCTGCCCTTCGATCAAGACTGAGGCCCGACAAAGCCCGTTTAAGGATTTGAATCATGAGTGATTTCACAAGTAGTTTTTGGTCGATTTTTGTGGCCGCTATCTCCTTGCTTGGCTTGGTGTATTGCGTCTTTTTGCTGTGGTTTTCAGCCAAAATTCATGTCGGCCATGTGGGCGACGACGGCACCACGGGCCACGTTTGGGACGAAGATTTGGTCGAAATGAACAACCCCTTGCCGCTTTGGTGGTTGGGCTTGTTCATCATCACCATTGTTTTTGCTGTGGTGTATTGGGTGGCTTACCCAGGTTTGGGCAGCTTTGGCGGCAAGTTGGGTTGGACTTCGGCAGGTCAGTACGACAACGAAGTGGCCAAAGCCAACCAAGCCCTGCAACCCTTGTATGCCGCCTTTGATGCACAACCCGTTGAACAATTGGCAGGCGACGCCAAAGCCATGGCTGTGGGCGAGCGTTTGTTCATGAACAATTGCTCTCAGTGCCACGGCTCCGACGCGCGGGGCTCCAAAGGCTTTCCCAACTTGACCGACGGTGATTGGTTGCACGGCGGCTCGCCTGAGAAGATCACCGAGACCATCACCAAAGGCCGCATCGGGCAAATGCCACCCATGGCCGCTGCTGTTGGCACGCCTGAAGATGTGCGCAATGTGGCGCATTATGTGTTGAGCCTCTCAGGCAGCCCGCACGACTCGGTGCGCGCCGCTTTGGGTAAACCCAAATTCGGCGCTTGTGCTGCTTGTCATGGCAACGAAGGCAAAGGCAACACCGCCATTGGTTCGGCCAACTTGAGCGACAAAATTTGGCTGCATGGCTGGGGCGAAGAAGCGATCACCGCCATGATCAACAACGGCAAGGTCAACCAAATGCCTGCGCAAGAAGGTCGTCTGACGCCTTCGCAAATCCATGTGTTGGCGGCTTATGTGTGGGGCTTCTCGAACAAGCCAGAAGTTGCGCCTCAAGCGAAGTAAATCATTTTGAACACCGAAGAAACGCGCGTCAGAAAAACCATTCCCATTGTTGCGGCCTCGCCCGAGGCGGACGATGGGGATGAGGTGTCTCTCTACGTCTCCAGCAAAAAAATCTACCCGCGCTCGGTGCAGGGTGTGTTTGCGTATTGGCGCTGGTTTTTTGTCGCGCTGACGCAGCTCATTTTTTACGGTTTGCCTTGGCTGGAGTGGGGCACGCGGCAAGCCGTGTTGTTTGATTTGGGTGCGCGGCGTTTTTACATCTTCGGCTTGGTCTTGTATCCGCAAGACTTCATTTACCTCACGGGTTTGTTGGTCATCGCCGCCTTGGGCTTGTTTTTGTTCACCGCAGTGGCGGGGCGCTTGTGGTGCGGTTATGCCTGCCCGCAAACGGTGTACAGCGAAATATTTTTGTGGATAGAACACAAAATTGAAGGCGACCGCTCCGCGCGGATTCGCTTGGATGACGCCGATTTCTCCATCGAGAAGTTGGTCAAAAAATGGTACAAGCACACGATTTGGATTTTCTTGTCCATTTGGACGGGCTTTACCTTTGTGGGCTATTTCACGCCCATCCATGAGTTGACGATGGCGTTTTTCCACACCATTTTGGGGCCGTGGGAGACGTTTTGGATTTTCTTTTACGCCTTTGCCACCTATGGCAACGCAGGCTTCATGCGCGAGCAAGTGTGTAAATACATGTGTCCGTATGCGCGTTTTCAAAGTGCCATGTTTGACCATGACACCTTGATCGTGACCTATGACGAACAACGGGGTGAACCACGCGGTGCGCGCTCGCGCAAGGCCGATGCAGGCACGTTGGCGTTGGGCGCTTGCATTGATTGCACGCTGTGTGTGCAGGTGTGTCCCACAGGCATTGATATTCGCAATGGCTTGCAATACGAGTGCATTGGCTGCGGTGCATGCGCCGATGTGTGCGACACCGTGATGGACAAAATGGGCTATGCCCGTGGCTTGGTGCGCTACTCGACGCAAAACGCCATTGAGAACAACTGGAGCACCGAGCAAATGCTGCGCCGCTTGCGCCGCCCGCGTGTGCAAATCTACACCATGATTTTTGCTGCGCTGATCATTGGTTTGTTTGTGTCTTTGGGCTTGCGCACGCCGTTCAAGGTGGATGTGGCGCGTGACCGCGCTTCGCTGGCGCGCATCACGGAATACGGCACGCTAGAGAACGTCTATCGTCTGCAAATCATGAATGCCTCCGAAAAGGCGCAGCAGTACAAGCTGCTGGTTCATGGATTGGCGGGCTTGCGCATTGAGACTGACACCGAGGTCATGGTTGAGTCCGCGCAATCGCGCTGGGTGGTGTTGCGCGCCGATGTGCCCTATGGCTCGGTAGAGGCGGGTTCGCACAAAATTCAATTCGAAATCCAAGCCGTTGGCACGGATGACACGGTGGTTGAAAAATCTGTTTTTATTGTCCCGAGGTAACTATGCAAAACGCTTCTGTTGATTCTCAAGTTTGGTGGCGCAATGGTTACGTCTGGATGGTGCTGGGCGGCCCCGCCGTGGTGGTGGTGGCGGCTATTGCCACAGCCATCATTGCCATTCGCTCGCCCGATCCTGTGATCGATGCCAACTACTACAACAACGGCTTGAACATCAACAAAACCTTGGACGCCGATCGGCGCAAGCAAATGTTGCCCGCCGAGCAAGCCCGCAACCATGCGGCGACTTTGACGCAATCGCCCCCATGAAAACCCCATGAATTTCTAGGGTTATTGGGTCTAAACTGTTTGTTACACAGATCGAAGGAGATTTCGATGTTGGCTCAACGAATGATGTGGATTGCATGGCCTGCCTTTTTGGTGGCAGGCGTTTTAGAAATGTTGGTGTTCGCTTTGGTGGACCCGCAAGACATTCAATGGTTCGGACAACCGCTGGAGTTGTCCAACCAAGCCATTTATACCTTGGCGTTCTTTGGCTTTTGGGCTTGTACTTTTGCCTCGAGCGCGTTGACGACCTTGTTGTCTATGTCGCCCTTTGAGGTCAACCGTTGCCCGCTAGAGCCTACGGTGCGCCCTGATGGCTGTCCCAAACAAGAGACTTGCACCGATCAAGCCCTGGCTGCTAGCTAAGGCGTCTGGCAGCTGGGGTTGTTGACCAAAGTTTTGAGAGCATCGGGGTTCAAAATCCGAACATGACGTTGCTTGACTTCCACGAGGCCGTCCTCTGCAAACTTTGAAAATGTTCGGCTCACCGTTTCTAGTTTGAGCCCCAAGTAGCTGCCGATCTCTTCACGCGTCATGCGCAGCACCAACTCCGATTGAGAAAATCCCCGCGCATGAAGGCGTTGCACCAAGTTCAACAAAAACGCCGCCAAGCGTTCTTCGGCGCGCATACTGCCCAGCAACAACATCACGCCGTGCTCGCGCACAATTTCGCGGCTCATGATTTTGTGCACGTGGTGTTGTAGCGCATTGATTTCACGCGACAACTCTTCAATGTGCTCAAACGGCATGACGCAGACTTCGGCGTCTTCCAGCGCAATGGCGTCGCAGGTGTGATGGTCGCTGACGATGCCATCGAGCCCCATGATTTCGCCTGCCATTTGAAACCCTGTCACTTGGTCACGGCCATCTTCTGAAGATATGCAGGTTTTGAAAAACCCCGTGCGTATGGCAAAAAGTGCATTGAATTTATCGCCACTTCTAAAGAGTCGATCACCTTTGCTGATTTTTTTACGTTGAGAAACCACCTCGTCAATGCGTTGCATTTCAGCTGAGTTCAGACCCAAGGGCATGCACAGCTCGCGCAGGTTGCAGTTGGAGCAAGCGACTTTGATGGATTGGCTGATCATGTGAAATAAACAGTGTGTAAAGGTTGATTCAAGTCAAATCTCAAAAGCAGGTGATAAGGCACATTATGGGACGTCTACAGCAGTGTGTACTTATGTCCTCTCCCATCGATCACATCCAACCCGAGTTGCTCCAGCGCTATGACGTTGCGGGGCCGCGTTATACGTCGTATCCCACTGCGGATCGATTTGTCGAAGCTTTCGGCGAGGCCGATTATTTACAAGCCTTGGCGCAATGCCGCGAAGGACTCTTTGCAGGCAATGCGCTTGGGCTGTCTTTGTATGTGCACATTCCGTTTTGTGAGTCACTCTGTTACTACTGCGCTTGCAACAAAATCATCACCAAGCATCATGAACGCGGCGTGGAATATTTGCGTTACTTGCAGCGTGAGATCGAACTCAACACGGCGCATTTGGGAAAAGGCAAAACAGTTTCACAATTGCACTTAGGTGGCGGAAGCCCCACTTTTTTGAGCGACGCGCTGCTGCGCCAACTCATGCAGATGCTGAAAGAACACTTTGTCTTATCGCCCGAGGGTGAGTACTCGATTGAGGTGGATCCACGAACTGTGAATCTTCAGCGCTTATCCGCTCTGGCTGAAATGGGCTTTAACCGTTTGAGTTTTGGTGTGCAAGACTTTGACGCGGCTGTGCAAAAAGCAGTGCACCGAATTCAGCCTGAACAGCAAGTGTTTGACTTGGTTGCCGAGTCGCGTCGATTGGGGTTTGAATCGATCAACACCGATTTGATTTATGGCCTTCCCAAACAAACACCGCAAAGCTTTGAGCGCACCTTGGCGCAGATGCTGAATTTGCGCCCAGACCGCATTGCCTTGTATGCCTATGCGCACTTGCCCGAGCGCTTCAAACCTCAACGACGCATTCATACCGATGATTTGCCAAGCGCCTCAGACAAAGTGCTCATGTTGTCCAACGCCATGCGCACCTTGATGCAAGCAGGATATGTTTACGTGGGCATGGATCACTTTGCATTGCCGCAAGATGCGCTTGCCATTGCCAAACGGCAAGGACGTCTCCACCGTAATTTCCAGGGCTACAGCACGCAACCCGATTGCGATTTGATAGGTTTGGGCGTCTCAGCCATTGGTCGCGTGGGTGCGACCCACAGTCAAAACGTCAAGACCTTGGAGGAATACTACGATTTGCTTGACCAAGATCATTTGCCCATTCAACGCGGCATGGGTTTGTCCCGCGATGACTTGGTCAGACGTACCGTCATCATGGCCTTGATGTGTCAGGGTCGTGTTTTATTTGAATCCATCGAACTTTCGCATTGGGTGAACTTTAAACAATATTTTTCTCAAGAATTGCAAGCGCTGGAGCCTATGCAAGCGCAAGGTTTGGTGCGTGTAGATGCGCATGGCATTGAGGTCACGCCATTGGGTTGGTTCTTTGTGCGTGGTGTGGCGATGGTTTTTGACAAATATCTTCAAGCTGACCGCAACCGAGCGAGATTCTCTAAAATCATCTGATGAACTCTACTTTGGCACTCACCGCATTGCTCATGGGGCTCGCCGGTGGGCCGCATTGTCTGGCCATGTGCGGCGCTGCTTGTGCGGGCATTGGACGAGCCGCACAAAAAACAGTGGCCATGCCCGGACAAAGCCAATGGCCTGCCACCAAGGCTTTGCTGGTTTTTCAACTCGGTCGCATGGCAGGCTACTCTGCCTTGGGAGCTCTAGCGGCCAGCACCATGCAGGGCGTGGGATGGCTGAGCACCCAGTCTGCAGCCTTTCGCCCTGTCTGGACCTTCTTTCACATTCTTGCGTTTTTGGTGGGCGTTCTTTTGCTGTTGCGCGCCGAGCAGCCGCTGTGGTTGGAGGGCCTAGGCCGCAGCATTTGGGCAAGAGTGCAGGCCCTGACTGCGCACCTCAAGTTGCGCAATGGGGGTTTGTTGTTGCTGGGTTTTTTGTGGGCGCTCATGCCTTGTGGCTTGCTCTACGCTGCCTTGTTGGTGGCTGCATTGGGTAATTCGCCAGCGCAAGGCGCAGGCCTGATGGCGTTGTTTGCTCTGGGCAGCGCGGTCGTGTTGACCTTGGGGCCTTGGCTTTGGTTGCGTTTGCGCGGTGCTAAATTTGAAAATGCTAGCAGCGGTGCTTGGGGCGTGCGGCTGGCGGGTGCGGCGCTCATGGCCAGTGCAGGCTGGGCGCTTTGGATGGGTTTGGTGGAATACCAAGCGCCGTGGTGCTTGGTGCCGCAAAGCTGATCAGCTGTTCAGGCCTTTATAGAGCATGTAGCTGGCCAACACATACAAAATGCTTGCAAACACCCGTTTGAGTTTTTTAACGGGTAATTTATGCGCAGCTTTGGCACCCAAAGGGGCGGTAAATACACTGCAAGCAGCAATCACAACCAGAGCGGGAACCCAAATATAGCCGAAGGCGTCATCAGGAAGGCCTTGAACAGACATGCCACTGATCACGTAGCCCGCCACATTGGCCACAGCAATTGGAAAGCCCAAAGCTGCGCTGGTGGCAACGGCGTTGTGAATGGACACATTGCACCAAGTCATGAAGGGTACGCTGATAAAGCCACCTCCAGCGCCCACCAGCCCTGAGAAAAAACCAATCAAGCCGCCGGCACCCACCAAGCCCGCAGTGCCAGGGATTTGACGCGTGGGCGCGGGCTTTTTATCTAAAAACATTTGCGTGGCTGAAAAGCCCACAAACAAACCAAAAAACACCGCCAAAGAAGAGCCCTTGAGAAACGCAAACACGCCCATGCTGGCAATCGCGCCACCCAAGACAATGCCAGGGGCTAAGCCCTTGACCAAATCCCAGCGCACTGCACCGCGTTTGTGGTGGGCACGCACGCTAGAAACAGAGGTAAAGATGATGGTTGCCATGGACGTGGCGATGGCCATCTTGACCGCCAAGTCGGGGCTGACACCTCGGTGAGACAACATGATGGTGATAAACGGCACCATGATCATGCCCCCGCCAATGCCTAAAAGCCCTGCTAAAAAGCCTGTGCAAATGCCCAAAAAGGCAAGCTCAACGATGAGTTGGGGTTGAATGTCCATGCGACGCTTTGGTGAGAAATAAGAAGGTGTCTGCTGGTTACCCCAAGACCGGCATCCTGAACCGGGGTTCAGGTGGGCGAGGTCAGATTGACGTTGGGTTCATCTGACGCGAGACGATCACGCTCATCAAACGATGTTCCAAGCCCGAGCTCTATGAGCATTGGTTCAAGAAATATAAAGTCCCAAGGGCCAGCAGACTTTGTGGATTGTAGGCGCTTCAGATCAGCTTGTTGTCGCCTGCGAGTACATGGTCTAAGCGCTGCACCAAGAGCTGCAACTGGTTGCTTTGAACACCTTGGGTGCTGTGGCTGTTGGCGCTTGAAGGGTTGCGTGTTGAGGCTTCGCTTGCGGCAGCATGGTTTTGCGAGCGATCGGCCAAGTCAAAGGCCAAATTGAGGGCGGCAAGAACAGCGATACGGTCACGCGCCTTGATTTTGCCTGCATCACGAATTTTGCACATGGCTTCATCGACCCGACTCACAGCCTCAGACAAGCGAGCTTCGCCGCCTTCGGGGCAACCCAAAACATAACCTTGACCCATGATTTGCACTTCGATTTGCTTCATGAGGCGTCCTTGACTGCGTTGTTTTCGGGCAAGCGGTCAATCAATGAATCGATGCGCTGGCGGGCTGCGCCAAGGCGCGACTTGAGCAAGTCACGCTCCAGCGCGAGTTCCTGAACTTGCTGATTGAGCAAAGCGTTGGTGCGCTGGAGTTCTTCGTGGCGCACGAGCAAGCGCTCAACGCGCTCGGCAATTTGGTCAATCAGCGTTTGGTCTGGCATAACTGATCATTTTAAGGTAGGTGAAAGCTTGATTGCTAAAATCAACCATGTTGGTGCTCGCGGTGTGGTTCACATGCCGCAGTTCAACGGGAAGCAGGAAAGCTACGTCGCTTGCTCGACAAGGCTCAACCTGCGCTGCCCCCGCAACGGTCAAGCGAACAAGCCCTTGTGCTTCGCTTCTGTCAATTAAGCCACTGGACGCCTTGAACAAGCGACTGGGAAGGCGACAGAGGTTGTCTTCGCCAGCCCGGATACCGGCCAACAAGGCGGCTGCACGTTGATACGTGTGGCTTTACCCAAGCACTGTCGGGGAAGGCGGTGAGGGGTTTTCTGGTTGAAGTTTTATTTCATGAAACCACGTTTGTCTCATGCGGCAGCAGTGTTGCCATTGGTATTTTTGAATCCAGCTTTTGCGCAAATCGTCACCTCTTTTAATCCTGTGGTTGTTTCCGCAGCTCGGGTTGAGCAGCCGTTGTCCGAGGTGATTCCTTCCGTCACTGTCATAACGCGGGAGGATATTGAGCGCTCGCAAGCGATCGTCATTGAAGATGTATTGATGGGTCAGCCTGGCATAGAGTTTGCGCGAAATGGCTCAATCGGGGCGTCGGCTTCTTTCTTCATGCGCGGACAAGATGCGAAAAGCTTGGTGATATTTGTGGATGGGGTTCGTATTCAAACCGATGGGCTTGGTACTTTACAAACCTCCGCATTACCTGCGCCACAGTTGGTAGAACGCATTGAAATATTGCGCGGAAATGTCAGTGCTTTATACGGTGAAGCTGCCATTGGTGGGGTGATTGATATACATACGCGGAGTGGCAGTGGCGGTGATCCTAAGTTTTATGCAACCACTACGGTGGGGTCTCATAACACCATTGATACTTCGGCTGGCTACGGGGGGCAGGTTGAAGGTGTTAGGTTTAATTTAGCTTTTTCCGAAATGAGTGCTTCGGGAATTGCACCTTTCAACGCCACTCAAGCTTTGGCTATAAATAATTACTATTGGGGTGCTCCTTATGCCTCAAATCAAAATGCCGGTGCTTCTCAAATCAAGAGTTTTACTGGGGCAATCAGCAAAGATGTTGGGCAGGGTTTGGAATTGGGTTTGCGCGAGTTTCATTCCAGTTCGCGTTTTCAAAATGATGACGGAACTGGTCCGACTAATATATCGTTGAACTTATTTGCAAAGAACGATGTCACTATATTTTTGAATAAAAAAATCAATGCAGATTGGAAAACTCATTTGGAGTTGACAAATGCTTATTTCAATTCAATCGATTCACAGGTTTATGACCCCAAAGCCGTGGCAGATGGAAACACTTATCCAGTTGGGACTTCTAGCAGTTATTCAAAGAACGCCTCAAGTTCTAATATTCTCAAGTGGGACAACGTTTACAAATGGGGAAAACAGAGCTCGCTGA
>CAILCI010000026.1 GCA_903832625.1 uncultured Burkholderiales bacterium
AACTGACCGTTGAGTTTGGCGTAATGGTGTTGGTAACGCTGCCAAGCAGGCTGATACAACACATCGGCCGTGGTGTTTTGGCAGAGGCGCTTGGCGTTGACCACTTCAGGCAAGGCCAGTTGATGCGCCAGCACCGAGCGAATCAAATGCTCAGAACCTTTGCCCACCGTGCGCTCAACCAAGCTGCGCGTGATAGCGGGCAAATCGAGGTCCGCCAACATCCGGTTGAGCGCGGCTTCGAAGTCGCCCAAGGTGTCGACCAGCGTGCCGTCTAGGTCGATCATGGCGGCTTGGATAGATTTCATTGACATATGAGTTTGAGTTTGTTTTGAAGTGAAGACTTGTCAAGCAACTATTGTCTGTTTAATCTTTGGCTACTTGCTGCTTCATTTTTGCGCCATATGCTTTCCTCCTTGACTGAACAAACCTTCACCACCGACATCCTGCGCAACCCCAACAACGCCGTCATTTTGCAACGCTGGCAAGCGCTCGAATTGCCTGATGCTTGGTTGGTGGCGGGCTGTTTGTTTCAAACGGTTTGGAATGGCATTTCTAACCAAACGCCTGATACAGACATCAAAGACTATGACATTTTTATTTTGGTCAGTCCTACCCACAACTGATGTGTGCCAAAGATGGCATTGATCGTTTTTTGATTCCTGCCACCTGCGTTGGAATGAACCCGAAAGAGGTCTATGCACCCCATGGTTTTGAACTGCTCTACCAAGTCATTTTGGCGATGAACCCGCTCACGCCGCATAGAGCTTTGTTTGGTCAAAAGGCTGCTTCTTGTTTGCAGCGGTGGCCATGGCTAATTCGGGCTAATTCGGGTTGATTAGCCCCACACAAACACCACATCCGCCCTCGCCCGCCCCTGCGCAATCCGCCGCGCATTGGGCTCATCAGTGTCTTGCACCCAAGCCATGGCAGCTTCTGGAGTGCGGCCAAATTGCACATGGCGGTTGACCAAGCGTTCACGGCGCAGCGCATCTGGCACATCAACGTACCACACCTCATCGAGCAAGGCAGGAATGCGCGCCCAATGGCCTTCGTCGAGCAGCAAGTAGTTGCCTTCGCAAATCAGCAACGTGGTGTGCGGATGCACCGCAATAGCGCCCGCAATGGGCTCCTCCAAATCGCGCCGAAAGTCTGGGGCATAGACCACTTCGTCGGCGGGTTGTTGGCGCAGACGCTGCAACAAGGCGGCGTAGCCTGCGCTGTCAAAGGTGTCGGGCGCGCCTTTGCGCTGGGCGCGGCCTAAGCGTTCTAACTCCGCTTGAGCCAAGTGAAATCCGTCCATCGGTACGATTTGGCTGATGTCCGCAAAGTGGGCGTGCAGGGCTTGCGCCAATGTGGATTTGCCCGCGCCGGGTGCGCCCACAATGCCCAACAGCAGCCGCTGGCCGCCAGACAGCAAGGTGTCAATGCGCTGGAGGTAGCTCGCATCAATGGCTGTCATACGGTATGCGCGCTCATGAAGTTGGTGAACTCATTCGCGGCATCACGCCAGCGCTGTGCGCATTTGGTCAATCACCGCTTTGTAGTCGGGTTTGCCAAAAATAGCGCTGCCGGCAACAAAAGTGTCTGCGCCCGCATCGGCCACGCGGCGGATGTTGTCGGCTTTGATGCCGCCGTCCACTTCCAAGCGAATGTCTTTGCCGCTGGCGTCAATCAGCTTGCGGGCTTGTTCGATTTTGCGCAAGGCCGAATCGATAAAGCTTTGACCGCCAAAGCCGGGGTTGACGCTCATGATCAAGATCAGGTCAATGTCTTCAATCGTCCACTCCAGCACGTCCAGCGGCTCGGCAGGGTTGAACACCAAACCAGCTTTGACGCCGTGGCTTTTGATGGCCTGCACGCTGCGGTGCACATGGGCGCTGGCGTCGGGATGAAAACTGATGAGGTCTGCCCCTGCTTGGGCAAACGACGCGGCCAAGGCGTCCACGGGCGAGACCATCAAATGCACATCGATGGGCACGGCCAAGCCTGCGGCGGTTTTGGCGTGGGGTTTCAAGGCTTGGCAGATCATGGGCCCGAAGGTGAGGTTGGGCACGTAGTGGTTGTCCATCACGTCAAAGTGAATCCAGTCAGCGCCAGCGGCAATGACGTTTTTCACCTCGTCGCCCAAGCGGGCAAAGTCGGCGGACAAGATGGAGGGCGCGATGCGAAAAGTTGGGCGTGTGCTGTTCATAGATCGGATTATTCCACCCTTAAAAACATGGGTTTGCAAATGGTGGGCTGGCTTGGGTCAAAATTGGGTTTATGCAACGCTACAAGTTCAAAGTCGATGTCGAGCCGCAATTTATCTCAGAACGGTCTGATCCTTCAGCCGAGCTGTACATGTTTGCCTACACCATCACCATCACCAACGTGGGCAAAGTCACTGCACAGCTGATTTCGCGCACTTGGAACATCAACGACGCCAACGGCGTACACGAGAAGGTGCGTGGCTTGGGCGTGGTCGGCCACCAGCCTTTGCTCAAGCCCGGCGAGTCGTTTCAATACACCAGCGGCACGCGCTTGCGCACGGCCACCGGCACCATGCACGGCAGCTATTTTTGTGTGGCCGAAGACGGCGAAAAATTCGATGTAGACATTCCCATGTTCGTGCTCGACGCCTTGAGCGACGACCACGACTCCAAACACTGGCACTGAGCTGCATGGGCGAATTCGACCTGATTGAACGCTACTTCAAGCGCCCCGCCAAACAAGCGGTGCTGGGCGTGGGTGACGACTGCGCGCTGATTCAACCCACAGCGGGCATGCAATTGGCCATTTCCAGCGACATGTTGGTGGAAGGTCGGCATTTTTTAAGCACGGTCGATCCCGCCCGCTTAGGCCACAAAGCCTTGGCCGTGAACCTGAGCGATTTGGCCGCTTGCGGCGCGCAGCCGCTGGCTTTCACCTTGGCTTTGGCTCTGCCCCGCGCCGACGAAGCTTGGTTGACGGGTTTTTCGCAAGGCCTGCTGCAATTGGCCGACGACTTTGGCTGCGAATTGATTGGCGGCGACACCACGCAGGGGCCGCTCAACATCTGCATCACCGTGTTTGGCGAAGTCCCACCGGGGGACGCGCACCTGCGCGGCAATGCACAGGCGGGTGACGACATTTACGTCAGCGGCACCTTGGGCGATGCCCGCTTGGCGCTGGAAGTTTTTCGCGGCACGCAGTCGCTGGACGCACCCGCCTTTGAGCAAGCTCGGCTGCGGCTTGAAAAGCCCACGCCTCGCATAGCACTGGGCATTGAATTACGCGCCATTGCCAATGCCGCGATTGATGTGAGCGATGGTTTGCTAGGCGACCTAGGCCACATCTTGAAACGCTCGGGCTTGGGTGCACAGATCGACACCACCTGGCTGCAAGCCGCGCAAACCTTTGGTAATGGGCAAGCAGCAGGCATCTCACCGCAATTGGCCGCACTCCCCTTCAACAAACGGCTGGACTTTGCTTTGAGTGGCGGCGACGACTACGAGCTGTGCTTTACCGCCCCCGTAAACCAACGCGAATTGGTTCACGCCGCCGCGTGGGAAGCCAACACACCGGTGACGCGCATAGGCCGCATGACCGAAGCGGCAGGTTTGGTGGTGTTAGACCCGCAGGGGCAACCCATTAGTCGGCGGTTTGCTTCGTTTGATCATTTTGCTTAAAGACCATGCTGAACTCCCACTTCTTGCGCGCCCACCCCGCTCACTTCATTGCCTTGGGTTTTGGCTCAGGCCTGTCGCGTTTTGCGCCCGGCACGGCGGGGACTTTGTGGGCTTGGGCAACATTTTTATTGCTGCAAATTTTTCTGACCCCGCTGCAAATGGGTTGGCTGATCGCTGCGTCGTTTGTGGTCGGCTGGTGGGCTTGCACGGTGTGTGCGCAGCACTTGGGCGTGGCCGATCCGGGCGCGATTGTGTGGGATGAAGTGGTCGCGTTTTGGCTGATTTTGTGGCTGGTCACACCCACAAGTTTCGGTGGCGAATTGGCAGCGTTTGTGCTGTTTCGCTATTTCGACGCCGCCAAACCCGGCCCGGTGCGCTGGGCCGACAGCTTGTTCAAAGGCTTTGGCTGGCGCGGCGGATTTGGCATCCTGTTTGACGATGTGGTGGCCGCGTTTTGCACCTTGCTGGTGATTGCCTTGTGGAGATTTGTATGAACTCAGAATTGACCGAACAACTCGCCGCTGCGCTGCTACACCACGGCTGGATGCTCGCCACCGCCGAGAGCTGCACCGGCGGCATGATTGCTGCATATTGCACCGACTTGGCAGGTTCGAGCCAATGGTTTGAACGCGGCTTTGTCACCTACTCCAACGAGGCCAAACACGACATGTTGGGCGTGGACCACGCGCTGATCACCCAACACGGCGCGGTGAGCGAGGCTACCGCGCAAGCCATGGCGCTGGGCGCATTGCGTCATTCCAAAGCCCAAGTGTCTTTGGCCGTCACAGGCGTGGCCGGCCCTACAGGCGGCAGCAAAGACAAGCCCGTGGGCACAGTTTGGTTTGCCTGGGCCTTGCCCAGCGACAGCGGCCCGACCGTCGGCGCTGACACCGCTTGGGTGAAAACCGAATGCATGCATTTTGAGGGCGACCGCGCAGCCGTTCGCACCGCCACCGCGCAACACGCCTTGCGAACAATGCTGCAATTGATCAAGGGGTGAGCACAACCAGCGAAGGACTAATTCAACTCGAATTTCACGTCTGAGGCTTAGGTTTACCCGCATCCCGCCACTGATTCGCCCGTTGATTCAGCGCCGCCAATTGCGCCGTTTCTTGCACGCGCTTACTTCGTGTTTCGGGCTTTTTAGCGGCTTGAATCCATTCCAAAATATTGCGTTTGACAGACCGAGGGAAAGCCGAAAAATTCTCTTGTGCTTGTGGAAATGCGGCCAAAGCACTTTGTAAATCGGGCGGCAATTCCAAAGCTTCTACGGTGTCTAACGCCGTCCATGTTCCGTTGAGTTTGGCGCGTTCTATTTTTTGTAATCCCACCTCGGTCATCTGCCCAGCAGAGATCAGGCGCTGGGCGCGTTCTTTGTTCAACTT
The DNA here is from genome assembly GCA_903832625.1 of uncultured Burkholderiales bacterium. GTDB lineage: Bacteria > Pseudomonadota > Gammaproteobacteria > Burkholderiales > Burkholderiaceae_C > Limnohabitans. The sequence goes on from CAILCI010000026.1 coordinate 5,033, forward strand.
CGACCAATTGGCGGTTTCTTTTCTGGGAGCAATCCACAGCAAAGAATGATCTTCATCCAAGGCATTGGGCTTGCTGTCTATCCAGCCAAAGCAGAGCAACTCCTCGACGATGTCGCTGTAGCTCATCCCCGCTTTTCCCGAGCTTTTTTTGTTAAAAACCAGCCACAAGCCTGCTTCTCGCCCGTGGTGCTGGCTCAACCAAGTGCGCAACTGTTGGCGCGACTCTGGATGAATGGCGTCTTTGGGTTTTTCTTTCATGAGCCTGAGCTAGGCGTTTATTCGTAGTTCTTGCTGATGTACCAAGTGAGCAGGCCAGCAAGGGTGACAACAACGACACAGATGATGGCGAGTGGTGTGATCATTTCAATCCCCTGACCAAAAAAGAAAAACTGTACAACAAGGGTGTTGCAAAAAACAATAAGCTTAACTCAAACCAAGTGATTTCACTATGCCCCGTTACACCAATGGTGGCACCAATCAAACAAGAAGTGGCCAATGTATCGAGTGAACGCGCAACGCCTTCGCGCTGCTCTTTGTTGAATTTCATGGTTTACGCCCAAAGTAGCGTGACCATTTTTTTGCAACTGAGCTTTCAGTTAGCCGTCAAACTGAACCTGCTTCACCACCTGCACCCCCAAGCGCGCCATGCGGTTGCGCATGGTTAGCACCGCTTTGTCTTTGCTCACCAAGACGGCATGGTGTTGCGCGGCGAGGTCGATGAATTTTTGGTCGTCTGCATCTTTGCAAATGAATTGGGCTTTGGGCGCGACGGGCATCAATTGCGCGTGGGCGTCGAATTGATTGAGCACATATTCGGCGCTCAAGCCGCCCATAGCCAACCGTTTGGCAATGTGTTCATAGGCCAGCACGCGCTCTAATTCGTCGCGCATGACTTGGGTGCTCAACCAACATACTGTTTTTTGTTGCAAGGCTTGCAACAAGGCCGGTGTGGCTGGGTCTTGGTAGAGCCAAAGGTCGAGAACGATGTTGGTGTCGAGCACCACGGTCTGAGGCGATAAAGCTTGCGGCGTGTCTGTGGTGACGATTTCGGACACGACGGAGTTCAATCCTTTGCTTGCGCCGCAGGCTTGTCGCGCATCGAGCCCGCCCGCAAATCAAAGCGGAACATGCGGCATTCAATGGGGCCATTCCACATGGGCACGCGGCGCGATTCTTTGAAGCGCATTCGGCTGGGCAACTTGAGGTCGGGCGTGAGCATCCATGCCGTCCAGCCGGGATAGTTCTTTTTCCAATGGCTGGCCAGTTGGGCGAAGAAGTCGCCACCGTCTTCGGTTTGCGTCATCTCGCGTGCGCCAAAACGTGGCACATCGGGTTCTTGCAATTCGTCTTCGTAGGGTGAGACGTATTCGGTGGGTGGCGAGTAGCGGGCACGCCGCGCAGCGCCTGCAACGCCTGCCGCTTCAATGCGTTCGCCATAGGGTGGATTGACCAACATGACGCCAGGCGCTTCACTGGGCGGCAGACGTTGTAAGGCGTCGCCGCCGCGCAGTTGCACGGCATGAGCCACGCCTGCGCGTTCGGCATTGCGTTGGGCAAAGTCAACCATGCGAAAGGCGACATCGCTGCCAAACACGGCGGCTTGCGGCTCGCGCTCTTGTTGCCGGGCGGTGTTGAGCAAACCTTCCCACACATGGGCTTGGTAGGGTACGAGTTTTTCAAAACCAAAGCGACGCATAGAGCCTGGCGCGATGTTGCAAGCAATTTGCGCGGCTTCAATGGCGATGGTGCCGCTGCCGCAGCAGGGGTCGTACAGCGGCACGCCTTGGGCGCACAGGCCATCGGTGTTGGCGGCTGTGCCGTCCCCTTGGCTCCAACCGCTGGCGGCGAGCATGGCGGCGGCCAAGGTTTCTTTCAGGGGCGCATCCCCTTTGTCGGCGCGCCAGCCGCGTTTGAACAAGGGCTCGCCTGAGGTGTCGATGTAGAGGGTGCAGTCTTCGGTGGTCAAGTGCGCATAAATGCGGGCATCCGGCCACTGGGTGTTGACGTCGGGGCGCACGCCTGTTTTGTGGCGAAAACGATCGGCCACCGCGTCTTTGATTTTGAGCGCGGCAAAGTTCAAGCTCTTGAGCGGGCTGTGCTGCGCGGTGATCTCAATTTTGAAACTCTGCCGGGTGGTGAACCACAACTCCCAAGCCACATTAGCCGCAGCGTTGTAGAGGTCTTGTTCTTGGCGATACGGCGTATAAGAAAGCTCGATCAAGACACGCTGCGCCAAACGGCTGTGCAAATTGAGCAAGAGCGCGTCGCGCCACGAAGCACGCACCATGACGCCTGCGCGAAAGGTGCGTAAATCGTCATCGCCCACGCCGGTGATACGGCGCACTTCGGCGGCCAAATAGGTTTCGACGCCTGCGGCGCAGGGCAAAAAGAGGTGAAGTTGCATCAGAGCGTTTTACGTAAGGTGGTGGGCGCTATACGCAGCGCCTCACGGTATTTGGCGACGGTGCGGCGCGCGCATTCAATGCCTTGTTCGCGCAACATGTCGGAGAGCTGATTGTCGGACAACGGTTTCTTGGGATTTTCGCTGGCAACAAATTGTTTGATGAGCGCGCGCACCGCCGTGCTGGAGGCGTTGTTGCCGCTCTCGGTTTCCAGCCCCGAGCCGAAAAAGTATTTCAACTCAAAGGTGCCATAAGGCGTGCTCATGTATTTGTTGGTGGTCACGCGGCTGATGGTGGATTCGTGCAAGCCCAGCTCTTCGGCGATTTCGCGCAACACCATGGGGCGCATGGCGAGTTCGCCGTGAATGAAGAAGTTTTTTTGCCGCTCGGCAATGGCGTTGCTGACGCGCAAGATGGTGTCAAAGCGCTGTTGAATGTTTTTGATGAACCAGCGCGCCTCTTGCAAACGCTGCTGCAAGCCCGCATGGTTGTCGCCTTTGCCGCCGCGCAAAGCGTTGGCGTAAATGTCGTGCACGCGCAAGCGGGGCATGACGTCGGGGTTGAGCACCACGCGAAATTTATGCGGGACAGATTTGCCCACGCGAGTGACGAGTACATCGGGCACGACCACATTGCGCTCGACTTCGACGAAGCGTCGCCCAGGCTTGGGTTCTAAGCGCGCAATCAAAGCAATGGCGGCTTTGATTTGCACATCGTTTTCGTTGATGGCAATGACCAAGCGCTTGATATCGCGTTTAGCCAGCAATTCCAGCGGCTGTTTGCAAATCAACAACGCCACATGACGCACGGCGTCTAGGGTTTCGTTGTCTGTTTCCATCGCTTTGAGTTGCAACGTCAAGCATTCAGCCAAATTGCGTGCGCCTACGCCCACCGGTTCTAAGCTGTGCAGCAAATGCAGGGCGACTTGAAAGCGGTGTTCGAGCTCTTCGATTTGCTCTTCGTCGTCACCGCCCAAGCCTTCGGCCAAGCTGCGCAGGCTGTCTTCCAAATAACCGTCGTCGTTGAGGTTTTCGATCAGAAAGCGCAAAGCTGCACGGTCGGTTTCGCTCAAGCGCAGACGCAGGGTTTGGTGCATCAAAAAGTCGGTCAACGATTGCTGGCTGCGCGCCAGCTCTGTCGCATCGGCTTCGTCGCCGCTGTCGTTGTTTTTGCTGGCGGGCGCATCGCCTCCCCACTCGGAGTCGTCAGCGGCCATCTCCACGCTGCCGTCGCCGTCCCAGCTCTCGGCCAAACCGTCTACGGCGGGTTCAACATCGCTGGCCGAGGTGTCGACGGCAATTTCTGAACTGCTCTCAAAAGACGACAACTCGCGGCTGGGGTCGGCGTCATCAGTTTGTGTGGGCGCATCGGCTTGGGCCAAGCCAAATTCTTCGCGTTCTGCGGCTTCTAGATCTTTTTCGAGAAAAGGGTTGTCATCGAGCATTTGCTCGATTTCTTGGTTGAGTTCAAGGGTGGACAACTGCAACAGGCGAATCGACTGCTGCAACTGGGGGGTGAGTGCCAGATGCTGTGAGACGCGGAGTGAGAGTCCTTGTTTCATCACATTCGGAAGTGTTCACCGAGGTACACACGGCGCACGTCGGCATTTTCAACAATTTCAAGCGGCGTGCCTTGTGCCAGCACACGCCCCTCGCTGATGATGCACGCATGGTCGCAAATGCCCAAGGTCTCGCGCACGTTGTGGTCGGTGATGAGCACGCCAATGCCCCGTGCTTTCAAAAACCCGATGATGCGTTGAATCTCAATCACCGCAATCGGGTCGATGCCTGCAAAAGGTTCGTCCAGCAAAATAAAACGCGGCTGGGTGGCCAAGGCACGAGCAATCTCGACCCGACGCCGCTCGCCACCCGACAAAGCCACTGAAGGCGAAGCACGCAGATGCTCAACACGCAACTCTTGCAGTAGCGCAGTCAGGCGTTTTTCAATTTCTTCTTCGCTCAGCGGTTCATCGTTCTCATCGCGCTGCAATTCCAAGACCGCTCGGATGTTGTCTTGCACATTGAGTTTGCGGAAAATCGAGGCTTCTTGTGGCAAATAGCTCAGTCCCAAACGCGAGCGACGGTGAATCGGCAAATGCGTGACGGGCTGGCCATCAATCGTGATGCTGCCTGCATCGGCGCGCACCAAGCCCACAATCATGTAAAACGAGGTGGTTTTGCCCGCTCCATTGGGGCCGAGCAAACCCACCACTTCACCTTTTTGCACCGAGATCGAGACGTCGTGAACGACCGTGCGACTGCCATATGATTTTTTCAAATGGCTCGCCTCCAAGCGGCTCACGCTTGTGTCGTGTCGAGTGGATTCGGGCAGGGTGGCGATCACTTTTTGTCTGAGCTTGGGTTGTTGGTGTTGCGCGGCACCAAAGTGGCACGCACGCGGCCATTGGCGGTTTTGGTGTCGTTTTTGCCATCCGCAGCAGGCTGGCCGTCGATGCTGAAAATATCGGTGAGGTTGTTGTAGACGATGCGTTTGCCGTTCATCTGATCGCCCAGCGTTGCGCCGCGATAGCGCCTGACTTCGGCTTGGTCTATGAGAGTGACGCGGTCTTCGCGGCCATCGTACTCAATGCGCATGGCCTCGCCTTCCATGAACTCTTGCAAGGCTTCACGTTTTTGACGATAAAAAGCGCGCTTGTTGCCATCGGCAAACACCACGCCAAATTGATAACCATCTGGGTCTTCTTTGACTTCGATGCGCGAGCCGCGCAACACCAAGGTGCCTTTGGTCAACACGGCACGTCCGCTGAAAACACTGATTTGCTGGAGATCGTCATGCACCAAGTTGTCAGCCTCGATGTTCATGGGCTTGTCGCGGTCGGCTTTTTCGGCCAAAGCTGCATAGGGCAGGCAGGCCAACAAACAAACAAGGGACAAAGAGGCAAAATATTTCAAGGCACGAATATTGCTGTGGGAATGATGAGTGGCATTCTAACCACCCCAAACAGCACTGCCCCAAGTCGGTTCGTAAAGCTAGGCGCTTAACGACCTTTGCGCACTTCGTTGATCAAATAGTCGGTGACTTGCAGCACCCGCTCCATATTGCCCGCCAAGCCGCCGTCGCTATAGAAACGCCCGGCAATGCCCAAAGCTGGCACGCCCTGCACTTTGAACTGCTCCTGCAATTGGTATGCACGTTTGGCCTTGGCAGCAACGCCAAAACTGTTGAAGGTATCAGCAAACTTTTGGGCTGGAATGCCATTGGTCTGCGCCCAAGCTGACAACTCCTCAAACGAGTTGAGTTTTTGATGCTCCATGTGAATGGCGTTGAACATTTTGACGTGCAGCTTGTCGATCAAGTTCAAGGCTTCCAAGACATAGTACATGCGCTGCTGCGGCTCAAAATCGTCGCGAAAGCGCACCGGCACACGCTTGACCACCACATCTTTAGGCACAGCCTTGACCCAGGCCTCAAACGCGGGTTCAAAGGCGTTGCAATGGGGGCAGTTGTACCAAAAGAATTCGATCACTTCGACCTTGCCCGTACCCACTTCGGTGGGAATGCGCTTGTCCAAGGAGAGGTAATCGGTGCCCTCGACGGGCGGTTTGGGGGCAGGCGCAGCAGCAGGCGCTTGAGCCGTTTTGGCAGCAGCTTTGGTTTGCGCGTTGGCCAACAAAGGCAGGTGGAGTGCGGTCAAGCCGGCGGCGGCCAGAGAAAAATCACGACGTTTCATGTCTATTACCTCAATTCAAAAATATTCTATGAACAGCTCAGCGTTGCACGCGCACCATGGCGGAGTCCACATGCGCTTCGTCGAGTTTGCCGCGCACGCGCTCGGCTTCGGCTTTGTCGTAGATGGGGCCTACTCGCACACGGTAAACCGTGCGTCCGCCTTGATCGCGTTCGCTGATTTTGGCGTCAAGTCCCATCAGGCCGAGCTTGGCGCGTTGGGTTTCGGCCTCTTCGGTGCTGCGGTATGCGCCGGCTTGCACGAAGTAGAAAAAGGCGTCGGCCTTGGTCTCTGCGCTGGCGGCGAGTTTGGGCTCGGGCGCCTTGTTTTCTGCGGTCTTGGCTTTGGCTAAGTCGCCAATCGGATCGGCGCTTTTGGGGTCGATGTTGGCGGCCTTGTCGGGTTTGGTTTCTGGTTTGCTTTGCGCTGGTGACTCAGGCTTGGCGTCGGCGTCAGCTTTGCCCCCTTTTTTGCCATACAGCGGGGCGTTGGGGTCCCAATCTTTGTTTTTCTGTTCTTCGGCTGCGTCTTGATCCGCACCGCGGTTGGCGGCTTTGTTCATAAAAGGAATAGGCACTTTGGTGATGTAGACCGCCACGCCCAAAGCCACGGCCAAGCCCACCACCAGACCGATGACAAAGCCCACCAGCGTACCGCCACGTTGCTGATTCATGATTGATTCACTCCGAAATTTGTTCACATGCTGGTGGGCGCGGACACGCCCAACACAGCCAATCCATTGTGCAACACCTGCGCGGTCGCGGCCACGAGCGCCAGCCGTGCTTGTTTGATGGCTTCGTCGTCCACCAAAATGCGCTCGGCATCGTAGTAGCTGTGGTAGCTGGCCGCGAGTTCGCGCAAATAAAACGTCACATCGTGCGGCGCAAAGTCTTGCGCAGCGGCGCTGAGCATGGCGGGGTATTTGGAGAGTTGCAGCATCAGGGCTTGCGCGGCGGGGCTGTCCAGCGGGGACAAATCGACCGTTTGCAACTGAGCAGCAATGCCCGCCAAATGTTGCTGCAATGCAGCTCGGCCAGACTGCTTGAGCGCGTCCAATGCCGCGTCCGAATGGCCTGCGGCTTTGAGTAAGACTGAGCAAATCCGCGCATGGGCGTATTGCACGTAATAGACCGGGTTGTCGTTGTTCTTTTGCACCGCCAAATCGACGTCGAAGGTGTATTCGGTGTCGGGCTTGCGGCTGAGCAAAAAGAAGCGCACCGCGTCTTTGCTGGTCCACTCAATCAGGTCGCGCAGCGTGACGTAGCTGCCTGCGCGTTTGGAGATTTTCACCTCCTCGCCACCGCGCACCACGCGCACCATGGTGTGCAACACATAGTCGGGATAGCCTTGCGGAATGCCCACATGGGCCGCCTGCAAGCCTGCGCGCACACGGGCAATCGTGCCGTGGTGGTCGGTGCCTTGAATGTTCACCACCTTGCCAAAGCCGCGCTCCCATTTGGTGATGTGATAGGCCACATCGGGCACAAAATAGGTGAATGTGCCGTCGGTTTTGCGCATCACGCGGTCTTTGTCGTCGCCGTAATCGGTGGATTTGAGCCACAAGGCGCCGTCTTGTTCGTAGGTTTTACCCGCCGCCTGCAAGCGGCTCACAGCGTCGGCCACTTTGCCGCTGCTGTAGAGGCTGCTCTCCAAGTAATAGTTGTCGAACTTGACGTCAAAGGCCTTCAAGTCCAAGTCTTGTTCGTGGCGCAAATAGGCCACGGCAAATTGGCGAATGCTGTCCAAATCGTTCACATCGCCGCTGGCCGTGAATTGGCGGTCGTCGGCATGAACTGTTTTTTTGGCCAAAAAATCGTTGGCAATATCTTGGATGTAGTCGCCGTTGTAGAAGGCTTTGCTGGCTGGGTTGTCGGGATCGGTCGGCCAGCAGTCGTCGCCGGGTTTGAAGCCTTTGGCGCGCAGCTGGGTGCTGTTGGCCAAGGTGTTGATTTGCACGCCCGCGTCGTTGTAATAAAACTCGCGGTACACGTCTTGGCCTTGACTGGCGAGCAAGTTGCAAATCGCGTCGCCCAGCGCGGCTTGGCGGCCATGACCGACGTGCAAAGGCCCTGTGGGATTGGCCGAGACAAATTCGACCAAGACTTTATGCCCTGTGCTGGGCTGAAAACCAAACTGTTCTTTGGCTGACAACACCTCACGCACGATTTGCTGTTTGGCCGCAGGCTTTAAGCGGATATTGATGAAGCCCGGTCCAGCAATATCAATGTCTTGCACCCATTGTTGGTAAGCGGGCGCGGCCAGCAAGGCCTCGCGCAATTGCTCGCCCAACTGACGCGGGTTGAGTTTGAGCGGTTTGGCCAACTGCATGGCCGCTGTGATGGCGAAGTCGCCGTGCGCTGCCACCTTGGGCGACTCAAACGCGGCCTTGTCGCCCGCGCCGGGAGAAAGCGTGTCCAGAGCTTGGCTGAGTGCAGCCAGCAATTCTTGTTTAACTTGAAGCATCCCCTGATTTTACGGGGCAGAGGTCGCTGCTGGCGTGACGCCATTTCGTGAGGGCAATCATTCGGACATGCACAGTTTTGGGTGCTTTGATATTTTTTGGCATGATCTACCCCTATGCACGCCCTTGAAGCCCCCACACCCGCCGACCGTTTTCAATACACACCCACGCTGTCGTGCGTCATGCCCGCATACAACGAGGGCAAAAATTTGGCTCATTTGGTGCCGCAGGTGCTGCACAGTTTGCAGGCCTTGGGCTCTCAAGTCGAGATCGTGTTGATCAACGACGGCAGCCGTGACGACACGGCGCACGTCATCCAAGCCCTGTGCCAAGCGCACCGTGAGGTGGTGGGCATCAATTTGTCGCGCAACTTTGGCAAAGAAGCCGCCTTGACCGCGGGCCTCGAAGCCGCGCGCGGCGAAGTGGTGGTGCTGATGGATTCGGACGGCCAGCACCCCGTCGGCTTGGTCGCCGATATGCTCAAACTCTGGCGCGAAGGCTTTGACGTGGTGTATGCGATTCGGCGCAGCCGTGACGATCAGTCGCTGCTTCAAGCGGGCTTGACGGGCTTGTTTTACAAGCTCATCAACTTGGGCAATCGGGTGGAAATTCCAGCACACGCGGGCGACTTTCGGTTGATGGACCGTCGCGTGGTGGAGGCGCTCAAGGCCATGCCCGAGCGCAACCGTTTCATGAAAGGCTTGTACGCCTGGGTGGGTTTTTCCAGCACGGCCATCGATTACGAGCCTTTGCCCCGTGCTGCAGGCGAGAGCAGTTTTGGGCTGCGCGGCTCATTTGCTTTGGCTTTCACGGGCATGTTGGCTTTCTCCATCGCACCATTGCGGGCGCTCACACTGTGCGGCTTGCTGCTGGCCACTTTGGCGATGGGCTACGGCAGTTGGGTGATTGCGGATTATTTTATTTACGGCATCAATGTGCCGGGCTATGCCACCTTGGTGGTGAGCATGATGTTTTTCAGCGGCATTCAACTCATCTCGATTGGCATCTTGGCCGAATACGTGGGGCGGATTTACGAAGAGGTCAAACGCCGACCCAATTACTTAATCAGTCAACGCTGGGGCGCGGGCTTGGCATTGACGCCACCCAAAACCACTCCCATCGAAGCGGACCACAGCCATGATGACCCAGCGGTTTAACAAAATGCGCACTGGTTTTTGGTTCTTGGTGGTCGGCACCAGCGCGGCGGTGACGCACTTGGCCGTCTTCACCTGGGTATCGCCCTATGTTTTGCCTGAGTTGGCCAATGTGGCGGGTTTTTGCGTGGCATTTTCAGTCAGCTTTGCTGGGCATCGCCGACTGAGTTTTCAAGATGCCGGCACATCCCTGATGCAAAGCTTGTTGCGCTTTGGCGTGACCTCATTGGCTGGCTTTGCAGCCAACGAGTTGATGTTCGTTGCCTTGTTTCGCGGGCTGGGTTTGCCCTCGCTGTTAGCGCTGGTTTTCGCTTTGGTTTTTGCAGCGGCGCAAACGTTCATTCTGAGCCGATACTGGGCTTTTCGTCGCAGCCACTGAGGGGCGATAGAGCACCCACGCAGCGGTTTCAAAGGCCACATCAAAACCCTCGTGCGCGCCCTTGCTGTAAGCCCCCACAGCTTTGGGGGCGAGCAGCCATGCGTTGGGGTCAGCTTTCAAGGCCTCTAGGCGGCTCAGGGGTTGTAGTGCAAGATGGCCGGGTTGGGGGTCGAAGTCTGCGCCTTCAAACAACTCGCGCCGCCAATCGTCGGCGGCCACTTTGCGTTCATGCGCCCAATCTTGAATGACTTCGAGGGTTTGGTTGCGTTTCGCATAAAAGGGCAAGTCGTAGGGATAGTCGTCGATCACCGCCAAAGGCTCGTTGGGTTCAATGGCGCAAGCCACCACATCGGCCATCTGGCCGATGCCACGCTCTTGGGTAAATTGCCCCGCTTTGTGATTGAGCACCACGGCCAGCAGCGATGCGCCGGCCACCAACACCGTGAACAAAATTTGAGCCCAGCGCTTGTGCGCCCAATGACGCTGCCACCACGTCGCGGCCAAATAGGCCAAGGCGGGCATGACGGGCAAGGCATAGCCAATGATTTTGGAGCTAGGAATGGAGAAAAAGCCCAGCACGGCCACCAACCAAATCCAGCACAAGGCAATGACGGGGTCGACAGCGTTTTGGTTGCTGTGCAACGCGCTGCGCTTGATCCAGCGCGTCCACGCCCCTTCCACGCCTTGCGCCAGCACCACGAACACCCACGGAAACATCAACAGCGCAATGGCGGCCAAATAAAACCACCACGGCTGCGCGTTGTTGAATTCGGTTTGGGTGTAGCGGGCAAATTGTTGTGTGCCAAACATGTAGTTCAACATGCCCGGATAGGCACGTTCGGCCAGCACAAACCAGGGCACAGAAATCGCCACAAACAGACTCACGCCGCTGACCCACGGCAGCGCGAGAATTTTTTTCCACTGCGCGGTGTAGGCAATCCAAATCAGCAGCACCAAGCCCGGCAAAGCCAGACCAATCAAGCCTTTGCTGAGCACGCCCAAAGCGCTGGCCACAAAGCCCGCTCGCGCCCAGCCTGCGTGAACGCTTGCGCCAGACACCTCACCCGAATGCAAAAAAGCACGCGCAAAACACCAAATCGTCACGCCTATCCAAGTCGCCACCATCATGTCGTGGTTCACGTATTGCCCGGCGACCAAAAACGCCATGCTGCTGCCCAACATCCAAGTGGCGCGGCGTGCGACTTCTGCGCCAGCGAAGAACTTGGCGCAGTTGTAGAGCACCGCCCACATCACCCAAGCTTGCAACACCACCACGCAACGCGCCGCCCACGGCGAGACGCCCAATATGCTCAAGCTCAGGGCTTCGAGCCAATACAAGAGCGGGGGCTTGTGGAAAAAGGCAATGCCGTCAATGCGCGGCGTGATCCAGTCGCCGCTCACCAGCATCCAGCGGCCAATTTCGGCGTAGCGTCCTTCGTCGGGAATGGACAGCGGACGCCACACCGCCAGCACCAGCAACAACAGCGGCAACAGCCACAAACTCCAGCGCTGAATGCGCGTGTTTTCTAACATGGTCTTCTCTCAAAAATGGGTGATGGGCAGGCCGCTAGGGCGCACCAAACGGGCGTTGGCGTCGATCAAATGCTGCACAAAATCTGTGCCTGCGAGGTAGGCAAATTCACGGGCGCGGGCGGGGCCAATGGCGTCATCGGCCTGCGCCGACAACGCCGGGTGGCACATCAGCAAAGACGGCGCGTCTTGCGCGGGCAACTGATGCAGCCATGTTTTCATGCGCTGGGCATAGTCGCTCAAGCTGCCGTCAAAGTCATAGGCGCCAAGCAAGGGCGCGACTGCTGGCCAAAACGCGGCTTGCGCCAAAAGCGCCAATTCGTCCGCACCCATGCGCGTGATGATGCGCGCCTTCAAGCCCGGTTGCGCCACGCGGGAGATGCGCAACCACGGCTTGCGCTCAGATGCACCATAGCGTTTGTCCAGCACGTCCATGAGGGCATCGCGCCAGACCGGAAATTGCTGAATGTGCTGATGTCCGTCCACATGGTCGGGCGTCGCATCCCAGTGTTGTTCAAAGGCGTCTAACTGGCGTTCAATTTGGATTTGAATGCGTTTTTTGGAGGCCAGACGCAAGGCAGCGCGGCTCATGTTCACACCCAGGCTTTGCCCAAAACCGTCGCGTTGTGCAAACGCGCTGGTCCAGTCCAGATGCAAGCCCACATCGAGGCGGCCACGCATTTCGCGCAAGGACGCAGCATCTTCGCGCCAGCGTGGCGACAACACCATGACGCTGGTGGCGCTCAAACGCCCCAATACCGCCAGCGCCACAATGCCTTGCGAGACCGGCGCGTTGAGCGCGTAGTCGTCGGCGCAGACCACGACAGATTTCACAGCCAATTCATTCATGCGCATTCCAATAACTGTCTTTGGCGTAGTTTTCTTTGAGGAAATCCATCCACAAGCGCAGGCGCAAGGGCAGGTGTTTGCGCTGGGGAAACACGGCATAAATACCGTTGGGTGGCGCCGCAAAATCTTCCAGCACCGAGGCCAAACGACCGGCCTTGATGTCGGCTTGCACCTCCCACGTGCTGCGCCAAGCAATGCCGTAGCCCGCCAAACACCAGTCGTGCAGCACTTGGCCGTCTGAGCAATCCAAGGGGCCGCTGGGGCGCAAATGAATCACCTCATGGCCATCGGTCGTGGGCACGCGAAAGGCCCAGCCTCGGGTTTGCGAGGCGTCGCTGGACAAGGTGAGGCAGCGAAAGCGCATCAAATCGTTGGGCGCTTGTGGTGTGCCATAGCGCTTCAAAAAGGCTGGCGTGGCAACGCACAAGCGGCGGTTGTCAGCCATGCGCACGCGAATCAAGGATGAATCGGGCAAATCGCCCACGCGCACCGCGCAGTCAAAGCCTTCGGCGGCCAAATCGACCACCCGATCACTCAGATTGAGCGACACGCTCACATCAGGATGCAGCTCTTGAAACTTGGGCACCAAGGGCGCGACATGGCGTCGCCCAAAGCCTGCGGGCGCGGTGACGCGCAAATGCCCACTCGCCTTCAAGCCACCCGCGCTGACGCTGGCCTCGGCATTGGCGACGTCGCCCAAAATGCGTTGGCAGTCTTCCAAAAACGCCATGCCCTCGTGCGTGAGCGTGATGCGCCGCGTGGTGCGCACCAAGAGCTTCACGCCCAAAAAGGCTTCCAAACTGTCCAAGCGCCGACCCATGATGGCGGGCGCGACGTTTTCGGCTTTGGCAGCAGCGGTCAAGCTGCCTTTTTGCGCCACCGATACAAAGGACTCAAAGGCTTTGATTTTGTCCATGCGGCCATTATCCCTTGGTCTTTCCTTCGAATGAACGGCGGCTCTACACTTGGCTAGATGAATCACACCACCTTCTTCTCTCGCTGGATCGCCCCGCTCAAATACCTCTCCCCCGCTTGGTTTGTGCTGGTCATGGGCTGGTGCGGCTTGGCGCAAACATGGCTTCACGCGCGGGGCGTGTTTGGCGACATTGCATTGGGCATTGCCTTGGTGACGGGCGCATTTGCCGTGCTTTTGTTTGTGCTGCTGTGCGTGGCCTGCGTGGTGCGGCTGCAAGTCCACCCGCTGGCGGTGCAGGCGGATGTCTTGCATCCGGTGCGCCACGCCTTCATGGGCGCGCTGCCTGTTTCTTTGTTGCTGCTGGCGAGCTTGGGGCAGGGCTTGTTCTGGGACACCTCGAGCTTGGCCAACACGGTGTTGCGCATGATTTGGATGAGCGGCTCAGTGCTGGAGTTGGCCGCCACGCTGTGGGTGCTCAGCCGCTGGTTGCAACCCGCTGAACAAGGCGGTTTGCAATGGAAAAACTTCACCCCCGTGTTGTTCATTCCTGTGGTGGGCAATGTGCTCGCACCTGTGTCGGGCGTGCCGATGGGCATGGGCGCGTGGGCCAGTGCCCAACTGGGCATTGGCGTGTTGTTGTGGCTGGTGTTGCAAACCCTGTTTTTTGTGCGCTTGGCGCAAGCGGGCCCCTTGCCGGATCGCATGAGCGCGAGTGTGTTTATTTGCATCGTGCCGCCGTCTTTGGTCGGCTTGAGCTTGATGCAGCTCAACGCGCCAGACAGCGTGATTTGGGCCTTGTGGGGCATGGCTGCGTTTTTCTTGGCACTGGCTTTGACGCAACTGCGCACCGTGCTGGCGCAACCGTTTGGCTTGCCCTTGTGGGGCGTGAGTTTTCCGCTGGCCGCCTTGACCGTGTTGACGCTGGATGTGTTGCGCGACTCAGGCAGCGCTTGGCTACAGATTCCGGCCACTTTGCTGTGCGCTGCCACCTCGTTTGTGGTGGTGGGGCTGACGATCAATACTTGGCACGCCTTGCGCAACGGGGTTTTGCTCGTGCCAGAGGGCTGATTACACGCATATTTGTCAAGACATCCAGAAATTTACCGTTGCAATCGCGTCATCGGTTTGACCTAAGATTCGCCATGAATGGTTTTTTGTTTTTAAAGTGAGATTTTCAATGACCCAACAATCCGTCAGCCGCACACAGATTCACAGCTTGCAAGTGGCCAACACGCTCAAGCAATTCGTTGATCAAGAAGTTTTGCCCCACACCGGCGTGAGCGCCGAATCGTTCTGGCAAGGATTTGACGCCATCGTGCAAGACCTCGCCCCCAAAAACATCGCCTTGCTGGCCGAGCGCGACCGTCTGCAATTGGAAATGGACGCTTGGCACAGCGCCCACCCCGGCCCGATCAAAAACATGAAGGCCTACCGCAAATTTTTGGAAAAAATTGGCTACCTCGTGCCCGTACCTGCAAAGGTCAAGGCCACCACCAAAAACGTGGACGCCGAACTGGCGCTGCAAGCCGGGCCACAGTTGGTCGTGCCCATCTTGAACGCTCGCTACGCCTTGAACGCCGCCAACGCCCGCTGGGGTTCGTTGTACGACGCGCTCTACGGCACAGACGCCATCTCTGAAGCCCATGGCGCAGAAAAAGGCCACGGCTACAACCCTGTGCGCGGCGCCAAAGTCATCGAATACGCCCGCCACGTGCTCGACCGCACCGCGCCGCTGAAAAAAGGCTCGCACATTGACTCAACGGGCTACGCCATCGTGGCAGGCGAATTGGTGGTCAGCCTCAAAGACGGCAAAACCAGCGCACTGGCCAAACCCGCTCAACTGGTGGGCTACCAAGGCGAGGCGGCTGCACCTTCTAGTGTGCTGCTGCAACACAACGGCTTGCATTTGGATTTGCAAATCAACCGCGACACGCCCATCGGCAAAACCGACGCCGCCGGCGTGAGCGACTTGGTGGTTGAAGCCGCCTTGTCCACGATTTTGGATTTGGAAGATTCCGTGGCCGCCGTGGACGCCGAAGACAAAGTGCTGGGCTACCGCAATTGGCTGGGCATCGTCAAAGGCACGCTGACCGAATCGGTCGAGAAAAACGGCAAAACTTTCACCCGTGGCTTGAACCCTGACCGCGTCTACACCGGCAAAGACGGTCAACCCGTCAAACTGCATGGCCGCTCGCTCTTGTTCTTGCGCAATGTCGGCCACTTGATGACCAACCCCGCCATTTTGTACACCGGCAAAGACGGCGCAACGCATGAAATTCCTGAAGGCATCATGGACGCGGTGGTGACCACCGCCATCGCCTTGCACGACTTGCAAGGCCACGGCAAAGACGGCATTCGCAACTCACGCGCTGGCTCGGTCTACATCGTCAAACCCAAAATGCACGGCCCCACCGAAGTGGCCTTTGCCGCCGAATTGTTTGGTCGCGTGGAAAAAGTGTTGGGCTTGGCCGACAGCACCGTCAAGCTGGGCATCATGGACGAAGAGCGCCGCACCAGCGTCAACTTGAAAGCCTGTATTGCCGCTGCGGCCAGCCGCGTGGCTTTCATCAACACCGGCTTCTTAGACCGCACGGGCGACGAAATGCACACCGCCATGTTGGCCGGCCCCATGCTGCGCAAAGGCGACATGAAGACCAGCGCTTGGATTCAAGCCTACGAGAAAAACAACGTCTTGGTCGGTCTGTCATGCGGCTTGCGCGGCAAAGCGCAAATTGGCAAAGGCATGTGGGCCATGCCCGACTTGATGGCCGCCATGCTGCAACAAAAAATCGCGCATCCCAAAGCGGGTGCCAACACCGCCTGGGTGCCTAGCCCCACCGCAGCGGTGTTGCACGCCATGCACTACCACCAGATCAAGGTCAGCGATGTGCAAAAAGAGCTGGAAAAAATCGACGCCGACAAACAACGCGACGCGATTTTGGACGACTTGCTGCAAGTGCCGGTGGTCAAAAAAGACAAATGGAAAGACGCCGACAAACAACAAGAGTTGGACAACAACGTGCAAGGCATCTTGGGCTATGTGGTGCGCTGGATTGACCAAGGCGTGGGCTGCTCCAAAGTGCCAGACATCCACAACGTCGGCCTGATGGAAGACCGTGCCACGCTGCGCATTTCCAGCCAACACATTGCCAACTGGTTGCATCACAAAGTGGTGACGCCTGCGCAAGTCAAAGCCACCTTCAAGCGCATGGCCAAAGTGGTGGACCAGCAAAACAAAGGCGACGCTTTGTACCAACCCATGACAGGCCATGCGTCTGGCGCAGCCTACCAAGCCGCGCTCGATTTGGTCTTCAAAGGCAAAGCGCAACCCAGCGGCTACACCGAGCCGCTGCTGCACGCTTGGCGCTTGAAAGTCAAAGCAGGTCAAGCATGAGCGAGTTTGCACAAACCCTCAAGCAGTTTGTTCTGCGCAGCCTGATGGCCGTGGCATTTGCCGTGTTCGTGGGTTCGGGAATTTACCTGCTGTTTGCCTACTATTTCACGTATTCGAGCGGCGAGAGCGTGGGTTTTGTGCAAAAACTCTCTTACAAAGGCTGGGTTTGCAAAACTTGGGAAGGCGAGCAATTGCGCGCCTTGTCCAACATGCCCACGGTGCCAGAGAAATTCATTTTCACCGTGCGTGACAACGCGGTGGTGGATCAAATCAATGCCCACATTGGACAAAAAGTGGTGTTGGAATACGAACAACACCGTGGCCTGCCCAGCTGTTTTGGCGAGACCGAGCACTTTGTCGTGGGCGTCAAAGCCGCACCTGAGCAATAAATCCTAGACGCGGGGCAGGCCGCAGTTGCATGGGTGCGCTTCTAAGGCTTCGCACCACATCACACACGTCCACCGCCACGGCTGAGGGTCGGCCTAGGTACACTTGGCGCAATGAATCAAAACAGCGCCAGCGATACTTTAAAAAGCCATACCGGCACACGCCGTCGTTGGCTGTTGCTGGTCACGGTGATGATTGGTTCCATGGCGGCCATCATGTCCTCGACCATCATGAATGTGGGCATTCCCGACATGAGCCGCCACTTCAGCCTCGGCCAAGAACGCGCCCAATGGGTGAGTTCGAGCTTCATGGTGGCCATGACCGTCTCCATGCTGACCACGCCATGGTTGTTGGCGCGGTTTGGCTATCGACGCACCTTCAGCGGCTGCATGGTGTTGCTCGCGTTGGCGGGCCTGGCGGGCGGTTTGTCGAGCGATTTCAACTTAGTGCTCATCGCCCGCGTGGCTGAAGGTTTGGCAGCAGGCGTGGTGCAGCCAATTCCAGCCATCATCATTTTGCGCGCCTTCAAGACCGAAGAGCAGGGTCGCGCCAACAGCTTTTTCGGCATGGGCGTGGTGTTGGCGCCGGCCATTGGTCCGAGCATTGGTGGCTTGTTGGTCGATGTGTTTGGCTGGCGGTCTTTGTTTTTCATGGTGCTGCCGTTTTGCGCGGCCTCGCTGTGGATGGCGCAGCACTTTGTGCCCGTCACCGCGCCAGGTGGCCACAGCGCCAACCACGACAAACCCAAACTCGATCTGCTAGGACTGGCCTTGGCCACGGCAGGTACGCTGAGTTTGCTCAATGGTCTGATTGAAATTCACGCCAGCCGCTTCGTGAGTGCCGGGCTGTTATTGGCCATGGCTGTGGCGTGTTTGGTGTCGTTTGTGCAGTGGCAGCGCCGACAGCTTGCACACGACGGTTCGCCGCTGATGAACTTGCAGCTGTTTGGCGACCGCGCTTACACCATGGGCACCATCGTGGCCTTTATTTACGGCACGGCTTTGTTTGGTTCGACCTATTTGATTCCGGTATTTTTGCAATTGGGTTTAGGCCTGTCGCCCAGCCATGTGGGCACCTTGATGATGCCTGCAGGCCTGATTTTGGCTGTGACCATTGCCGTGGTGGCGCGCTATTCCAACACCCATCCCACGCATTTGTTTGTCAGCTTTGGCTTGGTGTTGTTGGCTTTGTCGTTTGGTTTGATGGTGTGGGTCGGGCTGGAAACTTCGCTGTGGGCGCTGGTGGCCTTGGCAATATTGGGGCGCGTGGGTTTGGGTTTTATTTTGCCGTCGCTCAATATGGGCTCCATGCGCACCATTGAAACGCGGCTGATTCCGCAAGGCGCGAGCACCATCAACTTTTTGCGCATGTTGGGCGGCGCAACGGGCGTGAGTTTGTGCGGTATTTTGCTGGAGTGGCGGCTCTCCAGCCATGGCGACGTGTTGAGCAATCCGCAACCGTCGCTGCAACGCTTGGCCGCTTTTGACGAGGTGTTTTTAGGGTTGGCGGCGGTGTGCGCTTTGGCGCTGCTGGCAGCTTGGCAAATCCGTTCCGACAAGCCGCGTTTGACAAATCCCAAGGCTGACTGATATGTGCCAACTCTTAGCACTCAACTGTAAAAACCCCACCGATGCGAGCTTTAGCTTCAGCGGCTTTGCGCAGCGCGGTGGCATCACCGACCACCATGCCGATGGCTGGGGCATTGCTTTTTTTGAAGGCGGCGACAAAGACCGTGGGCTGCGTCATTTCATCGACCACACACCCGCCAGCACCTCGCCCGTGGCGGAGTTGATTCGCCGCTACCCGATCAAGAGTCGCAACATCATTTGTCACATCCGCAAAGCCACACAAGGCGTGGTCTCGCTGGAGAACTGCCACCCGTTTGTGCGCGAACTCTGGGGGCGCTATTGGGTGTTTGCGCACAACGGCAATTTAGAAAATTACGCACCGCGCTTGCACGGCGGCTTCAGACCCGTGGGGCAAACCGACAGCGAACGCGCGTTTTGTTGGTTGATGCAAGAGCTCTCCAAATCGCACGCCAACATGCCTTCGATTGACGAATTGACGCTGACTTTGAAAGAACTCACGCCACGCATTGCCCAGCACGGCGTCTTCAATTATTTGCTCTCCAACGGCCAAGCGCTGTGGGCGCACGCCTCGACGCATTTGCATTATGTGGAGCGCCAATTTCCATTTGCCACGGCGACCTTGAGCGATCAAGACATGCACATCAATTTCGCCGAATACACCACGCCCGACGACCGCGTGGCCGTCATCGTCACCGCGCCGCTGACCACCGATGAGGTGTGGACAGCGTTCAAACCCGGTGAATTGAAAGTGTTTGTGGATGGGCGGTCGCTGCCTTAATGCAACGCAGCCTCTAATGCATCGATGAACAAAGCCGCCACATCGCAGCCGGTTTGGTCAAAGATTTCTTGAAAACAGGTGGGGCTGGTGACGTTGATTTCGGTCATGCAATCACCAATCACATCCAAGCCCACCAACAGCAAACCACGTGCCGCCAAGATGGGGCCGAGTGTTTCTGCAATCTCGCGGTCCCGCGCGGAAATGGCTTGCGCCACGCCCTTGCCGCCTGCCGCCAAATTGCCTCGCACCTCGCCGCCTTGCGGAATGCGTGCCAAGCAATACGGCACGGGCTTGCCACCAATCACCAAGACGCGCTTGTCGCCTTGCGCAATGGCGGGCAAAAACTTTTGCACCATGACGGTTTGTGCGCCATCGCGGTTCAAGGTTTCAATGATGCCGCCCAAGTTCAAGCCATCGGCCTTGACCCGAAAAATACCCATGCCGCCCATGCCGTCCAAGGGCTTCAAGATGATGTCTTGGTGCTGGGCATGAAAGTCTTTGATGGCCTGCGCATCGCGCGTCACCAAGGTTGGGCTGATGAATTGCGGGAACTCCAAAATCGCCAGTTTTTCGGGATGGTCACGCAAGGCCGCCGGTTTGTTGAAGACGCGCGCACCTTCGCGCTCGGCTTGTTCTAGCAAATGCGTGGCGTAAAAGAACTCGCTGTCAAACGGCGGGTCTTTGCGCATCACGATGGCGTCGGCAGTGTGCAGCGCAAATGCGGCGTCCACCGCCTGCACTTCAAACCAAGCATCGGCCTCGCCCGTGAGGCGAATGTGCTGCACCCGTGCCGTCACCACCGAGCCGCTTTGCCAACGCAGGTCTTGGGTTTGGCAGGCCAGCACGTGGTGGCCGCGCCGCTGCGCCTCGCGCATCATGGCGAAGGTGCTGTCTTTGTAGATTTTGAATGTGGCCAAGGGGTCGGCCACAAAGAGAATGTTCATGTTTTAAATTTCAATCTTGCTGCCCAGCTCCACCACGGAGTTATTGGGCAGGCGCAAGAAATCGGCCGCCGAACTGGCGTTGAGGTGCATTTGTGCAAACAGTTTTTCACGCCAACCCGACATGCCGCCGCCCACGGTGGGCACCACGATATCGCGTGACAAGAAGTAGCTGGTGGTCATCGGATCCATGGCCAATCCCACTTGGTCTTTGACCATTTCCATGGCTTCGGGAACATCTGGAAAGTCCATGAAACCAAAGTTGATGACCACTTTCCAACAATCGTGACCAAGATCTTTGACCTCTAAGCGCACTTCACGATCAATCCATGGCACTTCGTGGTTGCGCACCGTCACAAACAGATTTTGCTTGTGCAGCACTTTGTTGTGTTTCAAGTTGTGCAAGAAGGCATTGGGCACCATGCCGCTTTCAGCCGTCAAAAACACCGCTGTGCCTTCCACACGCACGGGTGGGTGGGTGAAAACGGAATCCAAAAAGCTTTCCAATTCCATGGAGCTGCTGCGCAAAGCTTCTTTGAGCAAACGCCGACCTTCTTTCCAAGTGGCGAGCAAGGTGAACAAGCCCAAGGCCAAGGCAATCGGAAACCAACCACCTTGCATGATTTTGAGCGAGTTGGAGATGAAAAAGCCCACATCCACCACAAAGAAACCCGAGGTGGCCAACAAACACAACCACAGCGGATAGTGCCAACGGTGGCGGATCACAAAATACGTCATGACGGTGGTGATGACCATCACCAAGCTCACCGAAATCCCGTAAGCCGCAGCCAAAGCGCTGGACGAGCCAAACGTAGCAACCGCCAAAATCACGCCCACATACAACGCCCAATTCACCGCAGGCAAATAAATTTGTCCCGACTCTTTGATGGAGGTGTGCAAGATGCGCATACGTGGCAAGTAACCCAATTGAATGGTCTGCTTGGTGGCCGAGAACGCGCCAGAAATCAAGGCTTGCGAGGCAATCACCGTGGCCACAGTGGCCAAGGCCACCATGGGCAACAAGGCCCAGTCAGGCATCATCAAAAAGAAGGGGTTTTCGGCCTTCTTGGGGTCAGCCAGCACCAATGCGCCTTGGCCAAAATAATTGAGCATCAAGGCCGGCATGACCAGCCAAAACCAAGCCAATTGGATCGGGCGTTTGCCAAAGTGCCCCATGTCGGCATACAAAGCTTCAGCCCCGGTGACGCACAAAAACACCGCGCCCAAAGTCACAAACGCCAAACCGTAGTTGTCAATCGCAAAGCGCACAGCGTGGATGGGGGAAACAGCGGCAATCACCGAAGGGTTTTTGACGATTTCCATGAATCCGAAATAAGCAATGGCAAAAAACCACACCACCATGATGGGGCCAAACAACTTGCCAATGTCGGCTGTGCCACGACGCTGAAACACAAACAACAAGGTCAGCACGGCCAAAGAAATCGGCAGCACATAGGGTTTGGCCGCAGGCGTGACGATTTCAAGACCTTCCACCGCAGACAGCACTGAAATGGCCGGCGTGATCACACCATCACCAAAAAACAAAGCCACGCCAAATACCCCAGCGACCAACAACACCGCATGAGCACGCGGTTTGCTTTTGACCGATTGAGACGCCAACGCGAGCAAAGACATCAAGCCGCCTTCGCCCAAGTTGTCGGCGCGCATGATGAGCGCCACGTACTTGATCGACACAATGATGGTCAAGGTCCAGAAAAACAAGGACAGCACGCCCAAAATGTTTTCAGTGGTCACCGGCACTTGTGCACTGACAAAAACCTGTTGAAACGCATACAAAGGCGACGTACCAATGTCGCCATACACCACGCCAATGGCGCCCAGCGCCAATGCGGCGAGCGAAGATTTACCGTGTTTTTCCATCATGGACCTCAGTCGTAGTTTTCTGCTTCGGGATCGGTGGCCTCTAGCTCGTAGCTAGCGGCCAACATGGCCAAGCGTCCGATGACGCCGTACATGTAAAAGCGATTGGGCGCGCTCGCACCGGGCTTGATGCCGGGTTGGGGCGTGTGCGCGCTTTCTTCAAATGCCAGCGGCACAAAGCTCGAGCCTGGCGCGTTCAAGTTTTCGTCAATGCCGCGCTCTGCATGAACGCGGTAGAAACCGCCCACCACATAGCGATCCATCATGTAGACCACGGGTTCGGCGACGGCGTCATTGAGTTGCTCGTGGGTGATCACGCCTTCTTGGATGATCACTTGGTTGACTTGCTGACCGTCTTTGATGACGCTCATCTTGTTGCGGGTTTTGCGGTTGAGCACATCCAAATCGGCCACATCGCGCACCGTCATGATGCCCATGCCATAAGTGCCGTTGTCGGCCTTGACCACCACAAATGGTTTTTCGTTGATGCCGTACTCTTTGTACTTGCGCTTGATTTTGGTCAGCAAAGAATCGACGTTGGTGCGCAAACACTCCATGCCCACGCCTTCGGCAAAATCCACTTCGCCGCATTGCTCAAACATGGGGTTGATGAGCCACGGATCGATGCCCAGCAACTTACCAAAGCGCTTGGCAACTTCTTCATAACACTCAAAGTGCTTGCTTTTGCGCCGCACGCTCCAACCCGCGTGCAGAGGGGGCAGCAAGTACTGCTCGTGCAAGTCTTCCAAAATACCGGGAATACCAGCACTCAAATCGTTGTTCAACAAAATGGTGCAAGGGTCAAAGTCTTTCAGCCCTAAGCGACGTTTGTCGCGAATCACCGGCTCCAACACCACGGTGTCGCCGTTGGGCAATTCGATGGCCGTGGTTTCTTTGATCTCTGGGTTGATCGAACCAATGCGCACATTCAAGCCCGCCATGCGGAAAATGCGCTGCAACTGCGCCACATTGCTCAAATAAAACGTGTTGCGGGTGTGGTTTTCGGGAATCACCAACAGGTTGCGAGCTTCGGGACAAATTTTTTCAATCGCAGCCATCGCGGCTTGCACAGCCAGCGGCAACATTTGCGGCGTGAGGTTGTTCCAGCCGCCGGGGTACAAGTTGGTATCCACAGGCGCGAGCTTGAAGCCTGCATTGCGAATGTCTACCGAGCTGTAAAACGGTGGCGTGTGCTCCATCCATTCCAGTCGAAACCAGCGCTCAATGGCTGGCATGGAATCCAGAATACGCTGCTCAAGTTCGTTGATAGGGCCAGTCAGTGCCGTGATGAGGTGGGGAACCATGGTGTCCTTTGCATGAGATGTGATTCTAGGAGTTTGCGGTGACACATATCGCCGCCCGAAGGAGTGATTCTTTTTAGTGCATGGTGATGAAAAGCTTTTAAACAAGCAATTCAACGAATATGATGTATGTTTTTCGAATCAACCAAGGGTTACACATGAAGACGAAAGAGTTTATTTCAAGGCTGTGTTTGCTGTCGCTTGTGCCCGTCTTTTTTGTTGGGTGCGCGACAGAAACCTCGCAAACTGTTGCCCCGCAACAAGTCAATTCGGCCAAATCGACCTATTACGGCCCCAAAAGCACGCTGGCCGTTGGTAAATTTGACAACCGCTCCAGTTTCATGCGCGGCTTGTTTTCTGACGGTGTAGACCGCTTGGGCGGGCAAGCCAAGACGATTTTGATCACCCACATGCAGCAATCCAATCGATTCGTGGTGGTGGACAGAGACAACCTTGGCGAAATCAATCAAGAAGCGCAAATCAAGGGGCAAGCGCAAAAACTCAAAGGCGCAGACTTCGTGGTGACTGGCGACGTGAGCGAGTTTGGCCGCAAAGAAGTGGGCGACCAACAACTCTTTGGCCTGCTGGGTCGCGGCAAAACCCAAGTGGCTTATGCCAAAGTCAGCTTGAACGTGGTCAATATTTCCACCTCCGAAGTGGTGTTCTCAGTCCAAGGTGCGGGCGAATATGCGTTGTCCAACCGAGAAATCGTGGGCTTTGGCGGCACTGCCAGCTACGACTCGACCTTGAACGGCAAGGTGCTTGACTTGGCCATTCGCGAAGCGGTCAACCGCTTGGTGGACGGCATTGACTCTGGCAGCTGGAAACCTGCGCAGTGATGCGCACTGAGTCGCTCATGTCTCGCAACTTTTACGCCCTCTGTGGCGCTGCGCTGCTGTTGACCTTGGTCGGTTGCGCCCAACCCACACCCAGCCTCTACCAATGGGGCGCTTACCAACCGCAGGTCTACGCGCTCTACAGCGACCCTGGCAAGATTTCTCCCGAAGAACAAATTGCCAAACTCGAAGAAGACTACCAAAAAGCGCGCAGCGCCAACAAGGCTGTGCCGCCCGGTTTTCATGCGCACTTGGGCTATTTGTATTTCCAGTCAGGCAAGGCTGACCAAGCGGTGCAATCGTTCAACACCGAAAAAGCTTTGTTTCCAGAGTCCACGGTTTACATGAACCGATTGATCGCTCAAATCAAAAAACAATAAGGACTCGCCATGATTCGATGTTTCAAAGCTTGGGGGCTCGTGGGTCTGGTCTTGTTGGCCACGGGCTGCGCCACCCAAAAGCCCAATGTGGACTACACCGCATTTCGCCAACACCCACCCAAATCTATTTTGGTGTTGCCTCCGCTCAACAACACCACCGATGTGCGGGCCACCTACAGCCTGATGTCCACCGTGACTTGGCCGCTGGCCGAATCAGGCTATTACGTGTTTCCGGTGGCTTTGGTAGATCAAACCTTCAAAGAAAACGGACTGCCCAACCCCGCCGAAATGCACCAAGCCTCGCCGCAAAAAATGTATGAAATTTTTGGCGCAGATGCCGTGCTCTACATCACGGTCAACAAATACGGCGCAGGCAGCGCCTTGCTGGGCAGCGCCGTGGTGGTGACGGTGGACGGCCAATTGGTGGACACCCAATCAGGCGTGAAACTGTGGCAAGGCTCGGCCTCAGCATCAGACGCAGAAGGCCAGCAAAACAACAACGGACTGATTGGTTTGTTGGTGCAAGGCATCATCAAACAAGTGGCCAACAGCGTGTCCGACCCCGGTCAGCGCATTGGCGGCATTGCCAATGCACGTTTGTTGAGCGCGCATCCGGGCGGTTTGCTTTATGGCCCGCGCTCGCCTAAATTTGAGGTTCAACCATAGCGCTTGACGTTGCGGTCGATCCATTTTGTCAAAAGCACTGGAACCGCATTTCCAGCATATCTCATCAATTTTGTCGAGATGCTAAAACACGAAGTGTCCAATCGATTGGACACTTCGCGTTTTTTCTGGATTTGAGCTTTTTTCTTGGGTGTGGGCGAATCAAAAAAGCGGCTGTTTTCGCGCACTCACCTAGCTTGGACTTAACTCCGCACCTCACCCTGACCCAACACCACATACTTGAGCGAGGTCAAGCCCTCAATCCCGACCGGCCCACGGGCGTGGAATTTGTCGGTGGAGATGCCAATTTCTGCGCCGAAGCCGTATTCAAAGCCGTCGGCAAAACGGGTGCTGGCGTTGACCATGACGCTGGATGAATCCACCTCACGCATAAAGCGCTGGGCGTGCATGTGGTCACGGGTCAAGATAGATTCGGTGTGATGGCTGGAGTAGTGGTTGATATGGGCAATGGCCTCGTCCAAATCCGCCACCACTTTGATGCTGACGATGGGCGCCAAGTACTCTTCAAACCAATCTTGTTCGGTGGCGGCTTTGAGGTTGGCTCCGGCGACTTGGCTCAAAATGGCTTTGGAGACGGGACAGCAGCGCATTTCCACGCCCTTGGCGGCATAGACGGCGCCAATTTTGGGCAAAAACACCTGTGCCACGCCGTGCGCCACGAGCAAGCTCTCGGTGGCATTGCAGGGACTGAATTTTTGGGTTTTGGCGTTGTCGGCCACGGTCACGGCCATGTCGATGTCGCAGGGGTCGTCCACATAGGTGTGGCAGTTGCCGTCCAGGTGTTTGATGACGGGCACTTTGGCGTCGCGGCTGATGCGCTCGATCAGGCCTTTGCCGCCGCGCGGAATGATGACATCGACAAACTGCGGCATGGCAATCAAATGCCCCACCGCCTCGCGGTCGGTGGTTTGCACCAACTGCACGGCCTCAGCAGGCAAGCCGGCTGCAACCAAGGCTTGCGTGACCAACTGCGCCAGCGCTTTGTTGGAGTCAATGGCCTCAGAGCCGCCCCGCAAAATGCAGGCATTGCCGCTTTTGATAGACAAAGATGCCGCTTCAATGGTGACGTTGGGACGGCTTTCGAAAATCATGCCGAACACGCCAATGGGCACACGCATTTGACCCACGCGAATGCCGCTGGGTTGCTGCTTCATGCCAATGATTTCGCCAATCACATCGGGCATGGCCGCGAGTTGTTCGCAGCCCAAAGCGCAGGTTTCAATGACTTTGGGTGTGAGCTTTAGGCGATCGAGCATGGGCGCGTCCAAACCTGCGGCGCTGGCGCGATCTAGGTCTTTGGCGTTGTCGGTTTGCAGCGCTTGCACGTTATCGCGCAGCAATTGCGCCAAATTGCGCAAGGCTTGATTTTTGACAGCAGCAGAGGCTTTGGCCATCAAGGCAGAAGCGGTTTTGGCTTGTTGCCCCAGTGTTTGCATGTGGTCTGAAACATTCATGGGTGTATTGTCCTTTAAGCGGCTTTGGCCATGCAGGCGCGGCACAGGCGCATGGCCAAGCGGTGCAAGGCTTGCCAGTTGTCGCTTGGCCAATCGGCCACTTTGAGGCCTTTGACAATGCCGTCCACCTGATGCGCCGATGCCAGCAATTTGTTGAGCAAGCCCACGCTCAGACGCGGCAACACACGCTCAAACAAACGCTCGCGGGGTCCCCAAATGCGTTGTTCGCGCAAGGCCATCGGCAGCGCTTTGCCTGCGGCGACGGCGTCTTTGACGCGCTTCAATGCACGGATGTCTTCGGCCAGCGTGTAGTGCACCAACACTTCGGCCTCGCCTTCTGCCTTCAAGCCGTCCAACATGCGTTGCACGCGCAAGGGTTGGCCGCTCAAGACGGCTTCAGACAACTTGAACACGTCGTAGCGCGCCACGTTGAGCACAGCCCGTTCGATTTGCTCAAAACTCAGCTCACCTTCGGGATAAAGCAAAGCGAGTTTTTGAATTTCTTGGTGCGCAGCCAACAAATTGCCTTCCACGCGGTCGGCAAAAAACTGCAAGCTGTGCAGTCCCGCTTCGCCCTCGGCCACGCGCTGGTTTTGTTGCTGCAAGCGCTTGGCAATCCAAGTGGGCAGCACATGGCGTTCAACCGGGTCGAGTTGAATGCTGATGCCGTTGTTCTCCAGCGCCATGAACCACGCGGTGCTGCGCGTGGCTTTGTCCAAGCGCGGCAACACGATCAGGGTAAGGCAGCTGTCGTTGCCTTCGGAGAGTTCAGCGATGTGCTGCAAGGCCACGCTGCCGTCTTTGCCAGGCTTGCCGGAGGGAATGCGAATTTCGATGATTTGCTTGTCGGCAAACAAACTCATGGAGCCGCCTGCGGCCAACACCTCGCTCCAATCGAAGTGCGCACCCGCCACAGTAAACACGCTGCGCTCGGTATAGCCTTGCGTGCGAGCGGTAGCGCGGATGGCGTCCAGCGCCTCTTGCTGCAGCAAAGGCTCGTCGCCATACAAGGTGTAGAGACTGCGCAAACCCTTGCTGGCCTGTGCCTGCAAATGTTGAGCGAGTTGGTTGGCGGCGACTTGCATGGTCTGCGTTACAACTGCTGCACGGCGGCCAAGCGGCGTTGCAACTGCGCGACCAAATCGATCTCCATGTCGCGATAGAGCAAGTTCTCTTGCGATTCCGCGGACAAAGCGCCCGTTTCATTGAAGTTGATGTCGCGCACCAATGCAATTTCGGTATCAGGGATCAGCTCAATGCCTTGCAAGGTCCGCAGTCGGAAGCGATAGCGCAGGCGCAGCTGGTACTCGCGAATCGCTCCAGTGGCGGTGCGTCCGACGACTATTTTTTCTCGAATCTCTTGCAATTGCTCAAAGATGACTTGTGCGCGCTCTATTTGTCGCACATCGCGGATGACCTCGACGTTGCTGATCTCCAAACTGCGGCGTAGCTTAGAGCCAATAGGCGCGTTTTCAGGCAAGTTGGAGTAGAGGCTGGAGAAGGCATAGTGCGGGGCTTTTCGCAGCTCAAAGCCACACCCCGACAAGCTGCCCACAGCCAACGCGCCGACCCCCAAGGCCAAGCCCAACAACCAAGAACGACGCGCTGTGTGCATGTGTTTCCTTAAACCACGATGTTGACCAAACGACCCGGCACCACGATCACTTTTTTCGGTGCGTTGCCTTGCGCTTGTTTGATGAAGGCCTCATGCGCCAGTGCCGCTTGTTCGATATCGGCTTTAGACGCCGCTGCGCTCACCAGCACCGAGCCACGCAGCTTGCCGTTGATTTGCAACATCAGCTCCAACTCGTCGCGTTGTAGTGCTGCGTCGTCCACTTGCGGCCAAGGCGCGTCGAGCAAGTCGCCCAGTTGCGCGGTGTAAGCCAGCTCAGCCCACAGATGCGCGGTGATGTGCGGGCAGGCCGGATAAAGCACACGCAGCAAAATGCCAAAGCATTCGCGCAACACGGCTTGGGCAGCGGGGCTGTTGTCCAGCTTGGCGTCTTCCAAGGTGTTGAGCATCTTCATGACGGCCGAGACCACCGTGTTGTACTGCATGCGCTCGTAGTCATAACTGGCTTGCTTGAGCACGGTATGAATGTCGCGGCGCAAGGTTTTGAGATGTGCGTCAAGTTCGTTCGGCAAAGCTGCACCGGCTTTGAGCGCATCTTGGTGCTTGAACGCAAAGTTCCACACGCGGCGCAAAAAGCGATAGCTGCCTTCCACCGCTGCGTCGTTCCACTCCAGCGTCACTTCGGGTGGCGCGGTGAACATGGTGTAGAGCCGTGCGGTGTCTGCGCCGTATTTTTCAATCAAGTCTTGCGGATCGACGCCGTTGTTTTTGGACTTGGACATGGTGCCCACGCCCTCGTAATCGATGGCGGTGCCCACAGGCAAATTACCCACGGCGGTGATGAGCTTGGCACCCACAATCTTGCCCGTGTCGTCAAACACATGCTCCACGTCTTTCGGCCAGAAATATTCTTTGCCGCCCTTGTCGGTGCGACGGCTGTAAATGTGGTTGAGCACCATGCCTTGGGTGAGCAGCTTGGTGAACGGCTCGTCCACCGTGACCAGCCCCATGTCGCGCATGACCTTGGTCCAAAAACGCGCATACAGCAAGTGAAGAATGGCGTGCTCAATGCCGCCAATGTATTGGTCCATGCCGCTGCCGCCTGTGGCCGCGTGTGCGTCGCGCATCCAATACGACGTGCCTTCGGCCACCATGTGATCGGCGTTGTGCGGGTCGCAATAGCGCATGAAATACCAAGACGAATCGACAAAGGTGTCCATCGTGTCGGTCTCGCGTCGCGCGGCTTTGCCGCATATCGGGCAGGTCACGCCAGCATGAAAACCTTCGTGTTTGTGTAGCGGATTGCCCGAACCATCGGGAATGCAGTCTTGCGGCAAGACCACAGGCAAGTCTTTTTCTGGCACAGGCACAGCGCCATGTTCATCGCAATGGATGATGGGAATGGGTGTGCCCCAATAACGCTGGCGGCTGATGCCCCAATCGCGCAAACGCCAAGTGGTTTTTCTCTCGCCCAAACCTTTGGCGGCGAGTTGTTCTGCCACTTGGTGGACAGCGGCTTTGAATGTGAGGCCATCTAAGGCGTCTGAATTCACGCACACGCCATTTTTGGTGGCATACCAGTCGTGCCACAGCTTGTCGTCAAAAGCCGTTGCGCCTTCAAGACCCACCACCTGCTTGATTGGCAACTGGTATTTCAAAGCAAACGCAAAATCGCGCTCGTCATGCGCTGGCACGCCCATCACCGCGCCATCGCCGTAGGACATGAGCACGTAGTTGCCCACCCACACCTCGACCTGCGCGCCCGTCAAGGGATGCGTGACAAACAAGCCCGTGGCCATGCCTTTTTTCTCTTGTGTGGCCAGCTCGGCCTCGGTCGTGCCGCCGCTTTTGCATTCTTCCAAAAACGCGGCTAACGCAGGGTTGCTCGCCGCCGCATGCAAGGCCAGCGGATGTTCAGGCGCCACTGCGCAAAAGGTCACGCCCATGATGGTGTCGGCGCGGGTGGTGAAGACATACATCTTGCCCTCGCCAATCAACGCGCCATCCGCGCCCGCAATGCTGTGGGTGAACGCAAAGCGCACGCCTTCGGATTTGCCAATCCAGTTTTCTTGCATCAAACGCACTTTGTCTGGCCAGCCGTTCAAGGTGTTTTTGTTCGCGCCACCCGATGCGGTTTTGGCGTCGTCGAACTGCACGAAGTCGAGCAACTCTTGTGCGTAGCGGGTGATGTCCAAGTAGTACCCTGGAATTTCGCGTTTTTCCACTGTCGCGCCGGTGCGCCAGCCTTTGCCGTCTATGACTTGTTCATTGGCGAGCACGGTTTGATCGACCGGGTCCCAGTTGACGACTTGGGTTTTGCGGTAAGCAATGCCTTTTTCAAGCATCTTCAAAAACAGCCACTGGTTCCACTTGTAGTAGCTCGGATCGCAGGTGGCGACTTCGCGCGACCAGTCAATCGCCAAACCCATGGCCTGCATTTGCTGCTTCATGTAGGCAATGTTGTCAAACGTCCATTGGGCGGGCGGCACACCGTTTTTGAGTGCGGCGTTTTCGGCGGGCAAGCCAAAGGCGTCCCAGCCCATGGGCATCAAGACGTTGTAGCCCTTCATGCGCAAATTGCGCGTGAGCATGTCGTTGATGGTGTAGTTGCGCACATGGCCCATGTGCAGCTTGCCGCTGGGATAGGGCAGCATGGAGCAGGCGTAGAACTTCTTTTTGCTCGCGTCTTCGCGCACGCGGTAGACGTCGCGTTGCACCCAAGCGGCCTGCAAGGCGCGTTCGAGCTCGGTGTGGTTGTATTTTTCTTGCATGGAGTCCGTCGAATAAACCCCGCCGAGGCGGAGTGCTGTCAATCCGACGATTTTAGGGCTTGGCGGGGGCCGCTTTGGACTCGATCACAAAGCCGATGCGACTCAAGCCTGCGCGTTGCGCAGCGTCCATCACCTCGATGACGCGGCCATACGGCACTTGCGCGTCCGCTTTGAGCTGAATTTCGGGCAATTCAGCCGCGTTTTGACTCAGCGCCTGGGCTGCCAAGGATTTGAGTTGCGCGCCCAAATCGGCCAACTCCACCGCCTTGTCGTGCAAAAACACTTGGCCTTTGGCGTCAATAGCGACACGCACTGCCTCGACGCTGGCTTGCGCGGTAGGGCGGTTTTGTGCCTTGGGCAAATCGAGTTTGATCGCACCCAACATCAATGGCGAGGTGATGATGAAGATCACCAACAGCACCAACATCACGTCCACCAAAGGCGTGACGTTGATCTCGCTCATGGGCGCATGGGTCGAAGAGCGCTCAAAGCGACCGAATGCCATTCACAGCGCCCGCAAATCGTGAGCAAAGCCTTCGAGCTCTTGCTCCAAGCGTTGCACCACGCGCCCCATGGCGTTGTAGGCCAGCACCGCGGGCAAGGCCACGGCCAAACCCGCTGCCGTCATGATCAGCGATTCGCCCACGGGCCCGGCAATTTGCTCAATCGTGAGCTGTTGTGCCTGCGCAATGCCTGTCAAAGCGTGATAAATGCCCCACACCGTCCCCAGCAAGCCCACAAACGGAGCGGTAGCGCCAACCGTTGCCAGCACAACTTGGCCGCGCTGCAAACGCTGCACCACGAGGTGCAAGGCGTCGCGCAGCACCCGTGTGCGCTGGGTGCGCACATCTGACTGCGCAGCCAATGTGTTGACCGGATCTAGCTTGAGGGCTTGTACCAGCGGCAGCAGCATCGCACAGCGATCTACAGATTGCAGTACCCGCAAACCCTGCGCCACATCTGGCGCGTGCCAGAACGCCGACCGGCCACGCGGCACATCGACGCTGACTTGGTGCAGCAACCAAGTTTTGTAAACAATCACCGTCCAACTCAACACCGACATGCCCAGCAGCGTCAACACCAGCAACAAGCTCAGCGCATCGCCTTGAGCGAGCGCAAACAAAGCCTCCGTCATTTCAGGCCCAGAACATCAAACATGTCAAACAAGCCCTGAGTTTGTCCGCTCAAAAATTGTGCAGCGCGTAGACCACCCTGCGCATAAGTGGCGCGGCTAGAGGATTTGTGGGTAATTTCAATGCGCTCGCCGGTACCGGCGAACAAGACCGTGTGGTCGCCCACAATATCGCCGCCACGAATCGTGGCAAAGCCGATGGTGGAGGGATCACGCTCGCCCGTGTGACCGAAACGCTCATATACCGCGCAGTCTTTCAAGTCACGACCCATTGCCTCGGCAATGACTTCGCCCATCTTGAGCGCTGTGCCTGACGGCGCATCGACCTTGTGGCGGTGATGCGCTTCAATGATTTCAATGTCGTAACCCGTGGGCATGGCTTTGGCTGCCATTTGCAAGAGCTTCAACGTCACGTTCACGCCCACGCTCATATTGGGCGCCATGACGATGGCAATGTCTTTGGCTGCAGCGGCAATTTCAGCTTTTTGCGCATCGCTAAAGCCCGTCGTACCGATCACCAACTTCACGCCCAACTCGCGGCAGACTTTGAGGTGCGCCATCGTGCCTTCGGGACGGGTGAAGTCAATCAGGACTTGGCTGTGCGCCAAGGCTTTGCGGACATCGGACTCAATCACCACGCCGCTGGCTTGGCCTAAAAAGCCAGTGGCGTCATTGCCAATGGCATGACTCGAGGGCACATCGGTGGCACCGGAGAGCGCACAGTTGTCAGACTGACGAATCGTCTCAATCAGCATATGACCCATGCGTCCACTGGCGCCAGCAATAGCAATTTTTACGGGTTCAGAGGTATGCGCCATGTCAAAGTGCTTTCTGCAAAAAATCAGTGTGAGGGAGATTCCAGCGGCGGATACGATTTAGGATTGGGCGCATCCGTCAAGGTGCTGGTGCTCGATGCAGCCTTTGTCTTGCTGGGGTATTGCGCCAATTCTTTGGCCAACTGATCCTCAGAGGCTTTCAAGGGCGGTGTAATTTCTGGCAATTTGCGGGTATCCAATCGAGCGGCAAACTCCGCTTCACTGGGCATTTGATCGCCTTCAATTTTGACCAACACGTCGCCTTGAAAAAACACGCTCATGTGCCGCTGCTGCGGCTCTGCGCCTTGGCGTCGAATGGTGAAGGCGTAATCCCAGCGGCTGTCATGGAACACGCTGCTCACCAAAGGCGTGCCCAAAATATCGCGCACCACATTGCGTGGCATTCCCACCCGTAAAGCCTGCACCTGTTCACGCGAGACGAAATTGCCCTGCACCACTTCAGCGCGGTAGGGTTCGAATTTTTTGGGCGAAAACGAACAAGCCGAGGCGGCGATCACCACCCAACCCAACAATGCGGCCCACCTGAACTGGCGCTTGGAGCCGATTTGGCAGACATGACGAAAAAAGACAAACATGATGGGAAAAGCCGCTATAACGCTATGATCTGGCGATTGTACTTGCCGAGTGCAAGTCTCATTCAACCCTAAGCACCCCTATGGCTGACGCAAACGAACTCAAAAGCATTGGTCTCAAAGCCACCCTACCTCGGTTGAGAGTCTTAGAGCTTTTTCAACGCAGTGAGCAGCGCCACCTCACCGCCGAAGACGTCTACCGCCAACTTTTGTCGCAAAACCTTGACATTGGTTTGGCCACGGTTTATCGCGTGCTCACGCAGTTTGAGCAAGCGGGCATTTTGTCGCGCAGCCACTTTGAGAGCGATCGCGCCATCTACGAACTCAACCAAGGCGAACACCACGACCATTTGGTATGCCTCGATTGCGGGCGGGTAGAAGAATTTCATGATGCCGAAATTGAAGCGCTGCAAATCAAGGTTGCCAAGAAACAAGGCTTCGAGATAGCCGACCACGCCTTGAGCATTTACGCGCATTGCCGCAAATCAGACTGCGCACACCGCGAGCGCAAATAAATTACGACTTAGACATAGCGCGTTGATGCCGCGCAATAAATTCTTGGTAAGAGTCCACACCGCGCAGCTGCAAAATTGTGTTGCGTACCGCCGCTTCCACCAACACCGCTATGTTGCGACCGGCCACCACTTGAATCACCACTTTGCGCACCGGCACACCCAAGACATCTTGGTTCAAGGGTTCGTGTGGCAAGCGCTCGTAGTCGCGCTCCAAGGTTTCTTTGCGCACCAAATGGACGATCAACTGCAAACGCATTTTGCGGCGCACCGCCGTTTCGCCAAAAATGGCGCGAATGTCCAACAAACCAATGCCGCGCACTTCGAGCAAGTTTTGCAGCAACTCGGGGCAACGACCTTCGATAGCTGTTTGGTTGATGCGATACAAATCCACCGCATCATCGGCCACCAAGCCGTTGCCGCGCGAAATCAGCTCCAGCCCCAACTCGCTTTTGCCCAATCCTGACTCGCCGGTGATCATCACGCCCAAGCCCAAAATGTCCATGAACACGCCGTGCATGGTGGTGCGATCGGCAAAGTGTTTGGACAAATACGCACGCAAAACGTCGATCACAAACGCAGCAGACTCGGTGGTGGAGAACATGGGGATTTGCGCCCGCTCACACATCGCGATCAGCTCATCAGGAGCAGTTTGGCCATCGGCCAAGATCAACACAGGTGGCTCCAAAGTAACAATTCGCGAGATACGTCTGGCAGCATCGGCGCTGTTGCAGTTGGACAGATAGGCGACTTCTCGCTCGCCCATAATTTGCACCCGATACGGGTGGATGTAGTTCAAGTAGCCCACCAAGTCAGCACCTGAACGTGCGGCCTTGACAGCCAGTTCGTCAAAGCGGCGCTCTGAAGCACCTAAGCCCGCCACCCACTGCCAGCGCAGCTTGGCGCGAAATTCCTCGAACAAGACATCTGCGCTGATGACGTTGTGTTTCACGCTTGTTGCACCGAATTCCAGTGTGCGATGGTGCGATGCAGCTCCACCGCGTCGTCGCAAGATTTGATTTTTTCACGCAAGCCGCTGTCGCTAAGTAACTCGGCAATTTCGGACAAAATTTCTAAATGCTTTTGTGTCGAAGCTTCGGGCACCAACAAGAAAATGAGCAACTTCACAGGTTGCTCATCGGGCGCGTCAAAGCCAATGGGGGCTGCCAGTTGACACACCGCGGCCATGGGCGCCTTGAGTCCCTTGATGCGTCCATGGGGAATCGCCACGCCATGACCCAATCCCGTGGAGCCCAAACGCTCGCGCGCAAACAGGCTGTCCGCGACCAAGGCACGGTTGAGCCCATGAAGGCTTTCAAACAAAAGACCCGCTTCTTCAAAAGCGCGTTTCTTGCTTGTGACCTCAAGATGGACCAGAACTTGTTCTGGTGGAAGGATGGCGGCAAGTCGATTCATGGTTGGCCGCAGATTATGCACCCGCCGCAAAACTTACCAAAATGACGACCAATTTGATGGGGCGCGAAAAAAAACCGCCAGACGTGCTGGCGGTTTTTTTGCTGCGAAACGCAACTCACATCAAGCGCTTGTGGCCTGTGTGGTGGTGGTCTTTTTGACGGTCTTTGAAGCGCACGACTTGGCGGTCGAGTTTGTCTACCAAATCGTCTACAGCTGCGTACAAATCGGCATTGGCGCTTTCGGCAAACATGTCGCTGCCTTTGACGTGAATATTGCACTCGGCTTTTTGGCGGCCTTCTTTCTCGGTTTGATTTTCGATGCTCAAGAGCACACGCACATCAACCACTTGATCAAAGTGCCGTGTGATGCGATCGAGTTTGTCTGTGACGTAACTGCGCAATGCGGGTGTGACTTCTAAGTGATGGCCGCTGATCGTCAAGTTCATAAAACCCTCCTTGTTGTGAATGGCAGTTTCACTATGCCTTGGTGGTTCCTAAAAAGCAATGGCCTAAGCTCAAGAATTGCTCAAAATTTACTTAGGGACAACCCACCCAGACTTGTTCTCAATGCCATAATCCAGTCCAACTCAACTCTGGAGCAATCTCCTTGGAAACCTACCCTAGTCGGTAGCTTTCGGGTCTTAAAGTGGCTGCTCGCAGGCGGTTCAGATTCGAAAGCGTACTTATTGCCTATTTTTCGAACTGACGCGCACCTCGCGAAAGGAATGCCATGCTCAATATTTTTTCGCTGGCCAATGGTCGGCTGTTTCAAGAAGAAATTGAATCGCTGGAAGAGCTCTCACGCTTTCAGCCCATTTGGGTCGATTTAGAGTCGCCCACCCTCGAAGAAAAACGCTGGATCAAGCAGTATTACGGCTTGTCCATTCCCGAAGACGCGATGGACGAAGACATCGAAGAATCGGCGCGTTTTTACGAAGAAGACAACGGCGAATTGCACATTCGCAGCGACTTTTTGATCGCCAACGAAGACGAGCCACGCACCGTGCGGGTGGCCTTTATCTTGAACCAAAACAACGATGCGCTGCGCAGCCACGGCGTGCTGTTTTCTATCCACGACGAAGACGTGCCGGTGTTTCGCCTGCTGCGCTTGCGTGCGCGCCGTGCGCCGGGTTTGATCGAAGACGCCAAAGAAGTGCTGCTCAAGCTGTTTGACGCCGATGCCGAATACTCCGCCGACACGCTGGAGGCGATTTACGACCAGCTTGAAATTGCAGGCAAAAAAGTGCTGTCGGGCGATGTCACCGACGAATTGGCGGGCGAAGTGCTGGGCGCGATTGCGCGCCAAGAAGACTTGAATGGACGCATTCGGCGCAACGTCATGGACACGCGCCGTGCGGTCAGTTTCATGATGCGCTCGCGCATGTTGAATGCCGACCAGTTTGAAGAAGCGCGGCAAATTCTTCGCGACATTGAATCGCTGGACAACCACACCGCGTTTTTGTTTGACAAGATCAACTTCTTGATGGATGCGACCGTGGGTTTCATCAACATCAACCAAAACAAGATCATCAAAATCTTCTCGGTGGCCAGCGTGGCTTTGCTGCCACCGACTTTGATCGCCAGCATTTACGGCATGAACTTTGCCAACATGCCCGAATTGCGCCAAAGCTGGGGCTATCCGTTTGCCTTGGCGCTCATGCTTGCCAGCGCGTTGGTGCCGATGTGGTATTTCCGCCGTCGCGGTTGGTTGAAATAAACCGTTTTTGTCTGCGGCCGCTTTGAGCCCACGTCACACGGGCAGCGCGATGAGCAAACGCTCCAGCACCGCCGCGCTGTAGCGGCTGGCGATGTGTTGGATAAAGCGCGGGAAGTCGTGGTGCGCCGCGTCGTCGGCGCGATCCGAAATGGCGCGCACCGCCGCCAGAGGCACGCCGTAGTCGGCACACACCTGCGCCATGGCGGCGCATTCCATTTCCACGGCCAAGGCGTCGGGCAAGCGTTGTTGCAGCTCGGCGCTTTCGCGGCTTTGGTTGACAAAGCGGTCGCCGCTGACAATCAAGCCCTGATGCACTTTCGCGGCTTCAAAGTCGATGCCAAGCCTTTGTTCATGCGGCAGTTGCAGGCACACATCAAGCAGGGCGGCTTGCGCGGCTTGATGCAATGCTGCGCTCAAGGCTGCATCGGCCACAAAACGGCTTTTGCCAGTCAGCGGAATTTCATGGCGCGGGAATAGGGGCGAGGCATCCATGTCATGCTGCAAAAAATCTTTCGCCACCACCACATCGCCCACTTTGACCTGTGCGGCCAAGCCGCCCGCCACGCCGGTAAACACCATGCGGTTCACGCCAAAATGTTCAATCAAAGCCGTGGCCGTTGTGGCTGCTGCGACTTTGCCAATACGCGAGAGCACCGCCACCACCTCGTGACCATGCCAGTGGCCGCACCAAAAATCGCGGCCTGCATGAACGGTTTTGTGTTCGTCGGGCATGAGAGCCAGCACGGCGGCCAACTCTTCATGCATGGCGCTGACTAAGGCGATGCGGTTCATGGTTTTGGTGAAGAACTGGGTTCAGGGCTTGGCGCGCAGTTCGCGGCGCAGCACTTTGCCAATCGGGGTTTTGGGAAGGTCTTTGCGGAACTCAATGTAGCGCGGATTTTTGTAATTGGTGAGATTGAGGCGGCAATGTTCGCGCAACTGCGCTTCGCTCAAAGCCAGGTCTTTTTTGACAACCACCAGTTTGACAGCTTCTCCTGTGCGTTCGTCGGGCACGCCAATCACGGCGCACTCCAGCACGCCGTCGAGTTCGCTCACCACATCTTCAATTTCGCTGGGGTAGACGTTGAAGCCGCTCACCAAAATCGTGTCTTTTTTGCGGTCCACGATCTTGAAATAACCGCGCTCGTCCATCACACCGATGTCACCGCTTTTGAAGTAGCCGTCTGGCGTCATGGCGCGAGCCGTTTCGTCGGGGCGCTGCCAATAGCCCGCCATGACTTGCGGACCGCGAATCGCAATTTCGCCGGGTTGCCCCACAGGCACATCACGGCCTTCGTCGTCGATGATTTTCATCTCGGTACTCGACATGGGCAGGCCAATCGAGTCCGAAAAACTTTGATCCATCACCAGATTGCAACTCACCACCGGACTGGTTTCGGACAAACCGTAGCCCTCGCAAATATGGCAGCCCGTGCGCTCCAGCCAACGCTTGGCCACCGAACTCTGCACCGCCGTGCCGCCCCCCAAAGACACGGCCAAATGCGACCAATCGACTTTGTCAAACTGCGGATGATTGAGCAGGGCATTGAACAAGGTATTGACCGCTGGAAAAATGTGAATGCGGTGCTTGGACAACTCTTTGATGACCGCATCTAAATCACGCGGATTGGGAATCAAAATGACCCGTGCACCCATGCGCAGCGGCAGCATCATGTTCACAGTAAATGCGAAGATGTGATAGAGCGGCAAGGCGCACACAAACTGCAGCGGTTCTTCACTGGGGTGAGCTTGCATGGCGGGCAAATTCCACACATGGGCTTGCAAGGTATTGGCCACCAAATTGCGATGCAGCAATTCCGCACCTTTAGCCACCCCGGTTGTGCCGCCGGTGTATTGCAACACCGCCAAGTCGTCGGGCGCAATTGTTGGCGCTGTGAAGCTGCTGCGCTCGCCCATGCTCATGGCTTTGGCAAAGCGCACCGCTTTGGGCAAATGAAATGGCGGCACCATTTTTTTGACGCGCCGCACCACATAATTGACCAGTGCGCCTTTGAACCATCCCACGCAGTCGCCCATGGCGCACAACACGACATGTTGGACCGGCGTTTTGTTCAAACAGCTTTGCAGCGTGGCGGCGAAGTTTTCCAAAATCACCACCGCTTTGGTGCCCGAATCTTTGAGCTGATGCTCCAACTCGCGCGGCGTGTACAACGGATTGATGTTCACAATGACCAAGCCTGCCCGCAAAATCGCAGCGACCACCACCGGATACTGCATCACATTGGGCAACATGATGCCCACGCGATCCCCGCGTTGCAGACCTAAGTTTTGCAAATACCCCGCAAACACTTGACTCATGCGGTCAAGCTCGCCATAGCTCAGATCACGGCCTAAAAAAGTGAAGGCGCTGCGATCGGCATAGGTCTCAAAACACTCTTGCAATAACGCGACCAGCGAGGGGTAGGCATCGGGATCAATATCGGCTGGAATGCCTGGGGTGTAGGCATTCAGCCAAGGTCGCTCGTTCACACTCATTCAACTGCTTTCACCATGTCCTCGACCACTTTTTTGGCGTCGCCAAAGACCATCATGGTTTTGTCCATGTAAAAGAGCTCATTATCCAGCCCTGCGTAGCCAGCCGCCATAGAGCGCTTGTTGACGATGATGGTTTTGGCCTTGTAGGCCTCCAAAATCGGCATGCCGTAGATGGGGCTGCCCTTTTGCAAAGCTGCGGGGTTGACCACGTCGTTGGCGCCCAAGATGATGGCCACATCGGCCTGACCAAATTCGCCGTTGATGTCTTCCATCTCAAACACTTGGTCGTAAGGCACTTCGGCTTCGGCCAAAAGCACGTTCATGTGGCCCGGCATACGCCCAGCCACAGGGTGAATCGCGTATTTGACGTTGATGCCTTTGTGCATCAGCTTTTCAGCCAACTCGTTGACCGCATGTTGAGCCCGCGCCACGGCCAAGCCGTAACCCGGCACGATCACCACGGTTTCCGCATTGGACAAGATGTACGCCGCATCGTCTGCGCTGCCGCTCTTGACGGGTCGTTGCTCTTGCCCGCCTGTGGCTGTGGTTGACGCTTCTGCGCCAAAACCACCCAAGATGACGCTGAAGAACGAGCGGTTCATGGCCTTGCACATGATGTAGCTCAAAATCGCGCCCGAGCTGCCGACCAAAGAGCCGGCAATGATCAACATGCTGTTGTTGAGCGAAAAGCCAATACCCGCCGCTGCCCAGCCTGAATAGCTGTTGAGCATGGACACCACCACGGGCATGTCTGCACCGCCAATTGGGATGATGATGAGCACGCCCATCACAAAAGCCAAAGCAATCATGCCCATGAAGGCCGACCAGTTTTCTGTGGCGACAAACAACAAGCCCAAGCCCACGGTGATCAAACCCAACACCAAGTTGAGCATGTGCTGACCCGCAAAGCTGACGGGCGCACCTTGGAACAAACGGAATTTGTATTTGCCCGACAGTTTGCCAAACGCAATGACGGAGCCGCTGAACGTGATGGCACCAATGGCCGCGCCCAAGAACAATTCGAGGCGGTTGCCGCCCGGAATCGGCAAGCGCTGAATCATGTCGGCCACCACCAAACCTGCGCCAGTTTGCACGGCGCCGACCAATTCTTGGGGCATGGGCGTGATGCCAAAAGCCCAAGGCTCAGCCACCGCTGCCACGGCAATGAACACCGCAGCCAAGCCAATCATGCTGTGCATAAAGGCCACCAGCTCGGGCATTTTGGTCATTTCAACGCGTTGCGCCATGACCGTGCCCAAACCACCGCCCACCACCAAACCCAGCAACACCCAAGACATGCCCAGGGTCGAGCCCGACAGCTTGACAATGAGTGCCGCTGTGGTGAGCACGGCAATGGTCATGCCGATCATTCCGAACAAGTTGCCACGAATCGAAGTGGTGGGATGGCTCAAGCCTTTGAGGGCTTGGATGAAACACACGCTGGCGACCAAGTACATCAAGGTCACCAAGTTCATGCTGACAAAACTCAAGCTAGAGACGACGTCGATCATTTGGCGTCTCCTTGAGCTGCAGGTTTTTTGTCTTTCTTGCGGAACATCTCCAACATGCGCCGCGTGACCATGAAGCCACCAAAGACGTTGACCGCCGCCAGCGCCACCGCGCCCACGCCCATGACTTTGCCCAGCGGGGTTTGTGTCATGGCCGCAGCCAACATAGCGCCCACGATGACGATGGCCGACACCGCGTTGGTGACCGCCATCAAGGGCGTGTGCAATGCAGGCGTGACGTTCCAGACCACGTGATAGCCCACATAAATGGCCAACACAAAAATGGTCAGGTTGATGAGGGTGTGTGAAACAGCTTCCATGTGTGCAATCCTTGATTTACTTTTTCACCACCGCGCCATCGCGTGTGACCAAACAGGCGGCCACGATGTCGTCTTCGAGATCGATGTGCAGTGCGCCTTCTTTGTTGATGATGAGTTTCATGAAGTCGAGCAAGTTGCGGGCGTACAAAGCGCTCGCGTCAGCCGCGACCAGTGCGGGCAAATTGGTTTCGCCCACCAGCGTCACGCCGTGCTTGATGACGGTTTTGCCCGCTTCGGTCAGCGGGCAATTGCCACCCACGCCGTCTGCCCCCTTGCCTGCAGCAATGTCCACCAACACCGCGCCGGGCTTCATGGCTTTGACCATGTCTTCGCTCACCAACACGGGCGCTGCGCGGCCGGGGATGAGTGCTGTGGTGATGACCACATCGGCTTGTGCAATGCGTTTAGCAACTTCGATTTTTTGTCGCTCCAGCCATGCTTGCGGCATGGGACGGGCATAGCCGCCCACGCCTTCGGCGGCGTCTTTTTCTTCTTGTGACTCAAACGGCACGTCGATGAATTTGGCGCCGAGCGACTCGACTTGTTCTTTCACGCTGGGGCGCACGTCGGTGGCTTCGATCACCGCGCCCAAACGCTTGGCGGTAGCAATGGCTTGCAAGCCCGCCACGCCCACGCCCAAAATGACCACACGCGCTGCTTTGACCGTTCCGGCCGCCGTCATGAGCATGGGGAAAAAGCGCTGGTATTTGTCTGCCGCCAACATGACAGCTTTGTAGCCCGCGATGTTGGCTTGGCTGGAGAGCACGTCCATGCTTTGCGCCCGCGAGGTGCGCGGTGCGGCTTCAAGCGCAAATCCAGTGGCGCCAGCGCTGGCCAAGCGCTGCAAGCCCTCGGCATTAAAGGGCTCCAACATGCCAATGACGGTGCTCCCGGCTTGGATGTGCGGTGCTTCGTCGGCGCTGGGGGCGCGCACTTTGAGCACCAAATCGCACTGCCATGCAGCGGCGGCATCGACCAACTGCGCGCCGACGGCGGCATAGGCCTCGTCGGGAACGCTGGCACGCAGGCCGGCTTCTTTTTGTACGCGCACGGTATGGCCTTGCGCGATGAATTTTTTAACCGTTTCGGGCGTGGCCGCGACACGGTTTTCTCCAGCAAGGGTCTCGCTGGGAACGCCTATGAGCATGAACTGTCTCCTGATGCTGATGGGTCTGACGCCGTGTCAGATTAACGAAAGGTTACACCAAATGTTCACTCGCTCAGGGCTGGGCTTACCCCATTGCGATAATCAGACCATGAACACCCGTTGGAAACCCAGTGTCACCGTGGCCGCCATCATTGAGCGCGACGGACGCTATTTGCTGATCGAAGAGCACACGCCCGAAGGCTTGCGCCTGAACAACCCCGCTGGCCACTTGGACGAAGGCGAGGCCATCGTGGACGGCTGCGCCCGCGAGGCCTTGGAGGAAACCACCCACCGCTTCACACCCACGGCCTTGGTCGGCGTCTACATGTCGCGCTTTCAGCGCCCAGCCGCTGCCCAGCGCGAGGCGGAAGACATCACCTATTTGCGCTTTGCCTTTTGCGGCGACTTGGGCGAAGCAGTGGCAGGCGCACAACTCGACCATGGCATTGTGCGCACGCTGTGGATGACGCCCGAAGAGATTGCCGCCAACAGCCACCGCCTGCGCAGCCCCTTGGTGTTGCGCTGCGTGCAAGACCACTTGGCCGGACAACGCTTGCCCTTGTCTGCCATCTACACCGACCCCAGTGTTTGGGAATGATTTACCAATGACACACAAACAGCGCGTGGTGGTGGGCTTGAGCGGCGGTGTGGACTCTGCGGTCAGCGCCTATTTGCTCAAACAACAAGGCTACGACGTGGTCGGCATCTTCATGAAGAACTGGGAAGATGACGACGACAGCGAATACTGCTCGTCCAACATTGATTTTGTCGATGCCGCCGCCGTGGCCGATGTGCTGGGCATTGAAATTGAACACGTCAACTTTGCCGCCGAATACAAAGACCGGGTGTTTGCCGAGTTTTTGCGCGAATACCAAGCGGGACGCACACCCAACCCAGATATTTTGTGCAATGCGGAAATCAAGTTCAAAGCCTTTTTAGACCATGCGCTGCGCTTGGGCGCAGAAAAAATTGCCACGGGCCACTATTGCCGCGTGCGCGAAGTCGATGGTGCGTTTC
The DNA here is from genome assembly GCA_903832625.1 of uncultured Burkholderiales bacterium. Classification (GTDB taxonomy): domain Bacteria; phylum Pseudomonadota; class Gammaproteobacteria; order Burkholderiales; family Burkholderiaceae_C; genus Limnohabitans. The sequence continues at coordinate 49,053 of CAILCI010000026.1, forward strand.
AATTGCTCAAAGGCTTGGACCCGAGCAAAGACCAAAGCTATTTTTTGCATCGCTTGAACCAAGCCCAGCTCGCGAAAACCTTGTTTCCAGTGGGCGAGTTGCACAAAACTGAAGTGCGTCGCATTGCCAGCGAGATTGGCCTGCCAAATGCCAAAAAGAAAGACTCGACCGGCATTTGCTTCATTGGCGAGCGTCCGTTTCGCGAATTTTTGAACCGCTACATCGCCAACCAACCCGGCCCCATCTTGGATGAACGTGGCCGCCAACTCGCCACCCACGTGGGCTTGAGCTTCTACACCCTCGGCCAACGCCAAGGCTTAGGCATTGGCGGCGTCAAAGAAAAAGGCGCACAACGCGGCGGCGGCGAGCACACGCCTTGGTTTGTGGCACGCAAAGACATGGCCAAAAACACCCTGACCGTGGTGCAAGGCCACGACCATCCGTGGCTGCTCTCGCCCGCCTTGAGCGCCAACGACTTGAGCTGGTGCGCCCCCGCCGCCCCCGCCGCGGGTCGCTACGCGGCCAAAACCCGCTACCGCCAAGCCGATGCGCCCTGTGCCTTGAGTTTCGATGCGCAAGGCCAATTGCAACTGCATTTTGACGACCCGCAATGGGCGGTCACACCGGGGCAATCGGCGGTGGTGTATGACGGAGAGGTGTGTTTGGGGGGTGGGGTGATTTGCTAAACCAATGAAATTTATCAATTTCATTCGCAATTATACGTAATAAAGTATTCATTAAATCCATTTAAAGTTTCAATTAAGTAACACTTTGGTGCTGCTTACGTGTTCTTTTTTGACTTTTGATCGGATTTGAGGAATGAAAAAATTTTGGAAACTCGGCGCCTGCGCCTCGGCTGCATTGGCATTCACTTCTGGCGCTTGGGCGCATGAAGTCCCCACGACCTTAGGCTCGGCCACGGCTTACGGCTTTTTGCAACTCAACGGTGTGTACGACATCACCCCACAAAGCCCTAGCACTTGGTACACCAATTTGGCGCGACAACCCGCAGACAGCAAACCCCGTGGCGGCGCTTATTTAACAGCTCGCAACTCCCGTCTGGGTCTCAAAGGCAAGTTTCCTGACGGCGAAACATCATTTCTGCTGGAAGCCGACTTTCACGGCAACAACAACGAAAACGTGACACGCCCGGTCGCATCCACGGCATTTCGTCTGCGCCATGCCTATGTCGAATCGGGTTCTTGGCTTTTTGGTCAAGCTTGGAGCAATGCATTTGACGCCGGCGCATCGCTGGAAAGCGTAGACACATCTTCACAGCTGACCTCGGGCGGCGTGCGCCAAGCCCAAGTGCGCTACACCACCGACTTGTCGCCTCAAGCCATGTTCAGCCTGTCGCTGGAAAACCCAGCGGTCTACCCCGCCAGTGCGAACACATCCCAAGCCGCAACGGTCACCACCGCCACAGCCACGGCGTCTTCTAGAACACCCGACATCGTGCTGCGCGCCACACACACTGCCGACTGGGGTCACCTCTCGGCCATCGCGCTCACACACGACTATGTGTTTGACAACGGCATCAGCACACGCTCCAACACGGGCGGCCTGATGGGTTTGTCGGGCAGTTTCAAGTTGGCCAATGACAAGTTAGTGTATGGCGTCTACCGTGGCGCGGGAGCGGGTCGTTACCAATGGGGCACCACCTACCAAGCGGCGTTTGACGATGGCAACCAAGTGCAGACCTTCAAGTCCAGCTCTTACCACTACGGCTACACCCACAAGTGGAACGACAAGGTTCGTACCAACTTCAACCGCTCTTATGTATTGTTTGACGACCAAGTCGTGCCAGCCCTCAAAAGCTTGGAAAACCAAGTCAACAACAAGCGCTTGAGCCAATACCAAATCAACACCTTTGTGGCGCTGAACAAGTCTGTTGAGGCGGGCGCTGAATGGGCTTATGGCAAGCGTGACGGCCAGGACAAGAGCGTGAGTCACGAGCAGCGCGTGAACTTCTCGCTCACGGCGCGCTTCTGATCAAGTTCGGTTTTAATCAAAACGGAATGTCGTCATCCATGTCGTCAAAGTTGCTGCGCGCAGGCGCGGCAGCTTGACGTTGTGGCGCCGCTGCGGGAGCGGCGGCACGTGGGGCGGCGGCTGGACGGCTGTAGCCACCCTCTTCGCCACCGCCTGAGTTGGGGTTGCCCATGCCTTCACGGCCACCCAAGAGTTGCAGTTCGGTGGCAATGATGTCTACCGTGTTTTTCTCAACGCCCGTGGTTTTGTCGGTGTAGACGCCGTATTTCAAGCGGCCCTCGACGTAAATGGGGCGGCCTTTTTTGACGTATTCACCCGCGATTTCGGCCAAACGGTCGTAGAACGTGACGCGGTGCCATTGGGTGTCTTCGATCATCTCGCCACTGTTTTTGTCTTTGCGACGGCTCGATGTGGCCACGCTGACGTTGGCCACGGCTTGGCCGCTGGGCAAGTAGCGCACTTCGGGGTCACGGCCACAGTTGCCGACGAGAATGACTTTGTTGACGGATGCCATGATGAAAATTCCTCCAGAGAAGCGCTAATTATGACGTCTGCCGAGACGGTGCGCTCATGGGCCAAGCCACGAGCAGCCAAAGCACCATCAAAGCCGCGCAAGTCAAGAAAAGCCCTTGCGAACCAAAACTTTTAACCACGCGTCCGCCCATCCAGCCGCCCGCAAAGAAACCCAAAGACTGCAAGGTGTTGTACACCCCCATCGCTGCACCGCGCGAGTTCGCGGGCGCAAGCCTTGACACCAAGCTCGGCTGCGTGGCCTCCAACACATTGAAGCCGCAGAAAAACGCAAACAGCACCCAGCCAATTTGGGCAATGCTGGGCGCGCCAGAGGTCAACCACAGCAAGGCCAATTGCACCAAGGCAATCAGGCCAATGGCACTCAAAAACACAGCGCGCAAGTAGCCGCGCCGCTCCAAGGCAAACAAGCCACCCAACAAGAGAAACGAGCCCAACACGGCGGGCAAATAAATTTGCCAATGTTGATCTTTGCCCAAGCCGGCGTTGACCAAAAAAGCGGGAATCGCCACCCACATGGCCAATTGCACGGCATGCAACACAAACACGCCAAGGTTCAAGCGCATCAAAGCTGGGTTTTTGAGCACTGACAACAAGCCACCGCGCTGCACGTCGGTATGCAGCACAGGCTCAGGTGGCACCCACCAAATGACCACGCCCACGCCCAGCAAAGCCAAAGCGGCAGTGATCAAAAACAAGCCCGACAAGCCCACAAAGCTGGCCATCCAAGGCGACAAGATCAAGGACACCGCAAACATCAGCCCAATGCTTGCACCGACCAAGGCCATGGCTTTGGTGCGCACAGCGTCGCGGGTGAGATCGGCCAACAAAGCGGTGACGGCGGCAGAAATAGCGCCCGCGCCTTGCAGGGCGCGGCCTGCAAGCAAACCCATCAAACTGTCTGCAAAGCCCGCCAGCAAACTGCCTGCTGCAAAAATCAGCAAGCCCAACACAATCACGCGTTTGCGTCCCCATTTATCGGAAGCCAAGCCGTAAGGAATTTGCAAAAAGCCTTGCGTCAAACCGTAAATGCCCATGGCCAAGCCAATCAGCACGGGGTCATCACCGCCGGGATATTTGCGCGCTTCCAAGGCAAAAACGGGCAACACCAAGAACAAACCCAACATGCGCAGGGCGAAAATTGAGGCCAAGGTCGCGCTGGCGCGACGCTCGGTGGGGTTCATGGTCAGGCTGTCGTTGGGGAGGGAGGAAAGGGGGGTTTGAGTCGTCACAAATTTGATTGTCCCCCATTCCATGCCAATTTCATCGTGGGGGGCTATCATCACGGGTTGCCCTAGAAGTGATTGACCTGTGAACGCACCCTCTGACGGCACCTATTTGGGCCAAGCCATGAATCACCCCTCCGCGATGCGAAACATCAGCATCCGAGGCGCTCGCACGCACAACCTCAAGAACATTGACCTGGATATTCCGCGCAATCAGTTGGTGGTGATCACCGGCTTGTCGGGCTCGGGCAAGTCGAGCTTGGCGTTTGACACCTTGTATGCCGAGGGTCAGCGCCGCTATGTGGAAAGCCTGTCCGCTTATGCGCGCCAATTTTTGGGACGCTTGGACAAGCCCGATGTCGATTTGATCGAAGGCCTCTCGCCCGCCATCAGCATTGAGCAAAAAGCCACCAGCCACAACCCGCGCTCCACCGTCGGCACGGTGACTGAAATTCACGACTACCTGCGCTTGCTGTTTGCCCGCGCCGGCACGCCGTATTGCCCTGACCACAATTTGCCCCTGCAAGCGCAAAGCGTCTCGCAAATGGTGGACGCTGTGTTGGCGCTGCCCGAAGACACCAAAATCATGTTGCTCGCGCCTTTGGCGCGCGACCGCAAAGGCGAATACAGCGAGGTATTTGCCAACCTGCAAGCCCAGGGCTATGTGCGCTTTCGCATTGGCGGCAAAGTGTTCGAATACGACGATTTGCCGGTCTTGAAAAAGACCGAAAGGCACGACATTGACGTGGTGATTGACCGCATCAAAGTGCGCCGTGAAGAAGACCTCACGCCCAGCGCCAACGAATTGTTGAGCGCGGCCATGAACCCCACCGCTGGCGCCAATTTGCCCGCCAACCTGCGCCAGCGCTTGGCCGAGAGTTTTGAAGCCGCGCTGCGCTTGGCCGAAGGACGCGCCATTGCGCTAGAAATGGACACCGGCGCAGAACACAGCTTCAACGCCAAGTTTTCTTGCCCCTCGTGCAATTACTCCATCAGCGAATTAGAGCCACGCTTGTTTTCGTTCAACTCGCCCGTGGGCGCTTGTCCAGCGTGCGACGGCTTGGGGCATCAAGATTTCTTCGACCCAACGCGGGTGGTGGCGTTTCCCTCGCTGAGCTTGGGCAGCGGTGCCATCAAAGGCTGGGACAGACGCAATGCGCATTACTTCAACTTGTTGGAGAGCATTGCCAAGCATTACGGCTTTGACATCGACACCCCGTTTGAAGAACTCAGCCCCGAGGTGCAACAAGTCTTGCTCTACGGTTCGGGCGAGGAAGAAATCAAGTTCAACTACAGCTTAGATGCGAGCAGCAAAAAGCTCAGCAAGAAGCATCCCTTCGAAGGAATCATGGTCAACATGGAGCGGCGCTACCGCGAGACCGACTCCTCGGTGGTGCGCGAAGACCTGGCGCGCTACCGTGGCAGCCGCGCGTGCACCAGCTGTGAAGGCACACGTTTGCGCCGTGAAGCCCGCCATGTGCGCATTGGCGAAGACGCGCAAATGCGCGGCATTTTCGAGATCAGCCACAGCACCTTGGGCGATTGCTTTGAGTACTTCAACAGCTTGCAATTGGTCGGCTCCAAAGCTGAGATTGCCGACAAAGTGGTGCGCGAAATTGCGTCGCGCCTGAAGTTTTTGAACGACGTGGGCTTGAATTACCTGAGCCTTGATCGCAGCGCTGACACTTTGTCGGGCGGCGAAGCACAGCGCATTCGTTTGGCCTCGCAAATTGGCTCTGGCTTGACGGGCGTGATGTATGTGCTGGACGAACCCAGCATTGGCCTGCACCAACGCGACAACGACCGCCTCATCGACACGCTCAAGCACTTGCGCAATATTGGCAACAGCGTGATCGTGGTCGAACACGACGAAGACATGATTCGCGCCGCCGACTTTTGCGTGGACATGGGCCCGGGCGCAGGCGTGCATGGCGGCCACGTCATGGCGCTGGGCACGCCGGCTGAAATTGAAGCCAACCCACGCTCGCTGACCGGAAAGTATTTGTCGCAAAGTCTGCGCATTGATGTGCCCGAAAAGCGTCACAGCTTTTTGCCTGTGCCGCCCGAGCAACTCGCTGCGCAGCGATTGATGGACAAAAACGCCAACGCCCACCAAGTCATTCGCATCAAAGGCGCGCGGGGCAACAACCTGAAAAACGTGACGGTGGACATTCCTGTCGGCCTGCTCACCTGCGTGACCGGCGTCTCGGGCTCGGGCAAATCGACCTTGGTCAACGACACGCTCTACACCGCAGCGGCGCACACCATTCACCGCGCCCACGAAGAAGCAGCCGCGCACGATGAAATTTTGGGGCTGGACTATTTCGACAAAGTCATCAACGTCGATCAATCGCCCATTGGCCGCACACCCCGCAGCAATCCCGCCACTTACACCGGTTTGTTCACGCCCATTCGTGAACTGCTGGCCGAAGTGCCCAGCGCACGCGAGCGCGGCTATGGACCGGGACGCTTTAGTTTCAACGTGCCCGCCAGCTCAGGCGGTGGACGCTGCGAAGCCTGCCAAGGCGACGGCATGGTGAAAGTGGAAATGCACTTTTTGCCAGACGTTTATGTGCCCTGCGATGTCTGCCACGGCTTGCGCTACAACCGCGAGACCTTGGAAGTCATGTACAAGGGCAAAAACATCGCGCAAATTTTGGAGCTGACGGTGGAAGACGCGCTGCTGTTTTTCAACGCCGTGCCCAACATTGCCCGCAAGCTGCAAACCTTGATGGACGTGGGCTTGAGCTACATCCAACTCGGCCAGTCGGCCACCACGCTGTCGGGCGGCGAAGCGCAGCGCGTCAAACTCGCCCTAGAGCTGAGCAAACGCGACACAGGCCGCACCATCTACATCTTGGACGAACCGACCACCGGCTTGCACTTTGCCGACATTGCCTTGCTGCTCAAAGTACTGCAACACCTGCGTGATGCGGGCAACACCATCGTCATCATCGAGCACAACTTGGATGTGATCAAAACCGCCGACTGGCTCATAGACATGGGCCCCGAAGGCGGCTCGGGCGGCGGACAAGTCGTGGGCATGGGCACGCCAGAAGAGTTAGCTGAGAATGCGCAGAGTTTTACGGGGCGGTATTTGAAGCGGTTGTTGAGTTAACAAAGCGACTTTTACGGCTGATTCAACAGTTGGCTCCAAGCACGATAAGCCCAAAAGGATTCTTCGTAAAGCAAGCCATGCCGCAAAGCCTCGGGGCTAAAACCTGTCAAGCGTTTGGTCTCTCTCACCAAATGACTTTGGTCAGAAAAACCTAAATCGAGAGCAATTTGAGCCCAATCTAATTTATCTTCAGACATGGCTTGGAGCACGGCAAAAAGTGTCGCTTCTCCGCGAACCAATCCATTGAGCTTGCGCATAGACCAGCCTGTCCATTGCTTGATGCGTCGCTCGGACTGACGCAAACTTCGCCCGGCGCCAGAGGTGAGGGCTCTCAGCGCCAAAGCTTGTGTCCAGTGACCCAAGCGCTTCGCTGCCACAGCATGCGCCGACAGAGAAAATCCATTTGAGGATCGACGCATCCAAACTTCGGCCACACTGGCATACAAGTCATTCAAACGCGCTTCGTCCGTTGTCATGCTGAATAAACGCTCGCAACGCTCCAATAGCCAAGGTGGTAGCACAGTGCTCGCGTCGCGCACTTGGTTCTTCAAAGACTCCACAGTAACGCCTGTGATTTCTTGCCAAGCGTCGGGATAGAACATCACCATCAAACCGCGTGTTCCCTTTGTATCCCATGTCGTGCAAGGCTGTGTCTGTGGTCCACTCACGATCAAACGCGACATACGCTGACGCTGCGCGTCAGGCTGTGTAAACCAATCACCCTTCACCACCTCAACTTCACCCTGAAAAATCCAACTGATAGTGCAAGTGATTGACACAGGAAAATGAGACCAGTGCCCAGCCTTGGCTTGCACTGACTTCGACTCTACTGCGCCCATCACCATGAAAATACATTCACACAAATGCAGTGGTGGAAGGCTTCTGTAAACGGCAGATAGCTCGGTCGTGGAAATGGCTTGCATGAACTCAGTATAAAAGTGCCAATTTACAAAACCCTCTATACCCCCGAGATGTCGATTTGATTCAAGACAAACGTGTGAATTGCGATCAACATCTCCACATGACTAAACACTTTCAGTATTCAAAGCTGCCCGGTTCAGACTCTCGCTGGTTGGGACTGAACCACTTGCAAGCTATCCGCCCTGATGCATTACGCTTTATCGCGACGCTCAAACAGTTACATCCCGATCTCGCACATATTCGTGTTCTCAACGAGAACATCGTTCATGTGTTTCATCCTGACTTGGTTCGAGAAATTTTGGTCGAACAAGCTGAGAAATTACACCGCTGGGAAAAAATCACTCGCATATTCAGCACCTCTATGGGTGAGAGCGTATTGGTCACGCATGGTGCTCAATGGCAACGACAACGTCGGATGCTGCAGCCCGGGTTCACCCCCAAGCGCGTTGATGGTTTTGCTCGATTGATGGTGACTGCCACCACCGAAGCACTCAACAATTTAAACCAAGCTGAGCCGATTGATGTGGATGAGCTCATGACTGACATGACTTTGGATGTGATTTTGCGCACGCTCTTTAGTCACCACGATCTGCACGACGCACGCCGTATCGGGCAATCCAACCAATACCTGAGTTCGTATGGGTTTGAACAAACTTTCACGCTTTTTTCATGGCCTATGTGGATGCCCCTACCCAAGGTACAACGCGCACGCCAAGCACGCAACGCCTTACACCGATTGGTGAAACGCCAAATTCAAAACCACGGTACTTTGGCACACGCCGATGATTTGTTGAGCCTGCTGCAACAAGTGCGAGACCCTGAAAATCCAACGAAAGGGTTGAATCAACAAGAGGTATTCGATCAAATCATGGCGCTGTTTCAAGCAGGGCATGAAACGACAGCTACCGCCATGAGCTGGTGGTGTGGTCTGATGGCGCACCATCCTCACGTTGCGCAAAAAGTCCAATCTGAAATTGATTCCGTCTTGCAAGGCAATGCGCCAACTCCAGAGCAAATACGGCGACTGCCTTGGCTCAACGCCAGCCTCAAAGAGGCGTTACGACTTTATCCAGCTGCAGCGCTATTGTTTTCGCGTCGCGCTCTTCAAGATATTCACGCAGGACCTTGGACTATTCCCAAAGGTCACTTGATCAGCATTTCACCCTACGTCATTCATCGCGATGAACGTTGGTTTGCCGATCCCCAAGCCTTCAAGCCTGAACGGTTTTTGCCAAACGCACCCGACATACCGCGTGGCAGTTGGCTGCCTTTTGGCACAGGTCCGCATGTTTGCATTGGGCAGCACTTTGCGCTGCTTGAGATGGGCATCATGGCCGTCATGCTGCTACAACGCTTTAGCTTGGAATGGCCGCAAGGCGTGGCTTGGCCTCATTACAAATTGGGACTAACTCTCAAAGCCGCGCCCGCAATCAAGCTGAATTTGGTTGCTCGTGATTAATTTCTGTATTTCTCACCCGATACAGCTCACTCTTGAAGCACCACATAAGCCGCTTCAATATTCTCCTGAAAAGTCACTGGTAAGCGCGACCACAAATGCACATCGATCAAGATGGGTAAGGCGCTTGCTTGCAGCGCCTGTTTGAGTTCAAACCAAGCCGCAACATCTTGGGTCAAATCGACGGGGTTGCGCAGAACGAGGTCTAAATCGCTGCCTTCGTGCGCATCACCGTTGATGCGGCTGCCATAGGCCCATACTTGCGCATTTGGCGTGTGTTTTGCAAGCAATCCTTGCAAACTGCGAAGGTGGTGTGCAGGCAAGTCCAACACCGACACATCAAGCGCTGGCATTGAAAACCCTTTGCAATTGCACCGCCAAGTTCTTCACATCTTGCACATAATCGGGCAAGAGGCGCAAGGTGTCGTTGGCAAAGCCTTCTCCGTAGTCATGGGCTGTGTTGTTGCGATTGGCACGGTAGGCCAGCCAACGCTCTACCTCGGCCATGTTGAGCAATCCGTGCTTGCCAGCGTGGCGCAACACATCGTTGAATACCCAAGCGTCAACGATGCGCGGCGTGGCTTCAAAAAATTTCAAGGCTTTACGCAGCAGCTTGCCCGCAGTTTCCAGCGACAACTCAAAGCTCTTGATGGCCGCATTGCGGTAGAGGTCAAACATCACGTCATCGGCAGAAGCTGGATGTCGCTCAATCGCTGCCAGCGCTTGCTCCAAGGTGGCGACGGTGCGTTGGAGGTGCTCCACACTCAAGGTCATGACGCAGCCCCAGCCCGCGCATCCTGCAAAGTCTGGCGCGTCTGCACCGCCACGTTGCGCGCGGCTTGGGCAAAATCGTCGCCGCTTGAGGCATACAAAATGGCGCGAGATGAGTTGACGATGATGGGGCCAGTGGTTGCGCCATCGGCCACGCGCAAACCCGCTTTGACGGTGGCCACCGCATCGCCGCCTTGTGCGCCCACGCCGGGAATGAGCAAGGGCAAGGTGGGCGCGAGTGCACGCACACGCTCAATTTCTTTGGGGTAAGTTGCGCCGACGACCAGGCCCAATTGGCCGTTCAAGTTCCACGGACCTTGGGCGAGTTGCGCCACATGTTCGTAGAGCAAAGGCTGGCCGTCGATGGAGGCCAAGCGTTGGTTTTGCAAGTCGTCGCCACCGGGGTTGGAGGTGCGACAGAGCAAAAACGCGCCTTTGTCGTGGTATTTCAAATAAGGCGCCACCGAGTCCCAGCCCATGAAGGGCGAGAGGGTGACGGCGTCTGCGCCATAGCGTTCAAACGCCTCAATGGCATATTGCTCGGCAGTCGAGCCAATGTCGCCGCGCTTGGCGTCCAAGATGATGGGCACTTGAGGCGCCACGCGACGCATATGCGCCATGAGGCGCTCCAATTGGCCTTCGGCGCGGTGGGCGGCAAAGTAGGCAATTTGCGGCTTGAAAGCAATGGCCAAGTCTGCCGTGGCGTCCACGATGGCGGCGCAAAAATCGTAAATCTTGTTGGCGTCGCCTTTGTAGCGGCCGGGAAATTTGGTGGGTTCGGGATCTAGCCCCACGCACAGCATGGAAGCGTTGTGGCGCTCGGCGGCGCTGAGCATGTCGATGAAGTTCATCCACACATTGTAAAAGTGCCCGCTGGCCGGGCGCTAAGCCGCGCCTGCGCCTCCAGCACACCTTGGCGACAAGATACAAAGCTTGCTGCCGCTACCATGTGTGGCTATGCCCTTACTCACACGCCAACAACTGTGGACGCTCATCACCCTCACCGTCGTGTGGGGCTGGAACTGGCCGATCATGAAGCTGGGCATCACCGGCTTTGCGCCGCTGACGTTTCGCAGCTTGTCCATGCTGGCGGGTTTGCCGCTGCTGGCGCTGGCCTTGCGCTTGCTCAAAGTGCCGTTTGTGATTTCACGCGCTTACTGGCGCGAAATGTTTGTGCTGGCGTTTTTCAACATGATGATTTGGCATGTGCTGGTGATTTTGGCCATGCCCATGCTTTCCAGCGGGCGCGCGGCCATTTTGGGCTACACCATGCCAATTTTTTCAGCCGTTTGGGGCGTGCTGTGGTTTCAAGCGCCACTCAAGGCGCGCGCTTGGTGCGGCGTGGGCGCAGCCGCTTTGGGCGTGTTGCTGTTGCTGTGGAATGAGTTGTCGCGCTTTGCGGGACAGCCCTTGGCGGTGGCCATGGTCTTGTTTGCGGCAGCCACTTGGGGCTACGGCACACAACGCTTGCGCCATACGCCCATTCCTGTGCCAACCTTGACCATCGCGTTTTGGATGACCGTCCTCACCACCGCCATGATGACCACGCTGGCCGTGTGCTTTGAGCAAGACCGCTGGCAATTGCCGCAACCCACCACGTTTTGGGCGATTGTCTACAACGCCGTGGGCGTGTTTGCCTTCGCACAAGCCGCATGGCTGACTTTGGCGCGCAGCTTGCCGCCTGTGGCCTCTACCTTGAGCGTGATGTTCATTCCAGTGCTGGGGGTGTTTACTGGCGCTTTTTGGCTGGGCGAGGTGCTGCACTGGCAAGACTGGGCAGCCGTGGCGCTCATGGTGGTGGCGATTGCATCGGTGCTGTGGCCGTCGCGGCAGTCAGCTTAAAGCGCTTGCAAATGCGCCATTGCCAAACATAAATCGGCCCAGACTTTGCCTTTTTCGGGCAAGTTGCGCATGACATAGGCGGGGTGGTAGGTGACGACCACCGGCGTGTTGTTGTAGCGATGCACTTGCCCGCGCAACTTGCCCAGCGGCAGGCTTTGCACATCGCTGACCGTGGCTTGCAGCAAAGCGTTGGCAGCCAAGCGTCCCATGGCCACAATGATTTTGGGCTGCACCAGCGCAATTTGACGCTGCAAATACGGCAAGCACTGCGCCAACTCTTCGGGCTTGGGGTTGCGGTTGCCCGGCGTGGTACACTTGAGGACATTGGTCACGAAAACGCTGCCCTTTTCGCGACCGCTTTCTTTCTCAGCATCAGGCGTGCGTGACAAGCCGCAAGCACGCAGCATGTTGTCGAGCAACACGCCTGCATCGCCCACAAAGGGCGTGGCTTGTTCGTCCTCGGCGGCGGCGGGGACTTCGCCGACGATCATCCAATCGACGGCTTGCGGTGTTGCGTCTGCCGCCACACCCGCGCCAAACACAGTGTTTTTGCGGCTGTTGCACAGGCCACAAGCGCGGCACTCGGCGACGCTGGCTTGCAGGGCTGGCCAATCCATCTCCGCCACGCCTTCGAGGGCTTGGAACTGCGCCAAGACCGGCTCTAGGGCTTGGGCTGCGGTTTGGCTGCGAACAGGCTGGGGAGCTGGGCTGGCAGATGCTTCTTGGCTTGCGACTTGAACGTGCGCAAGCTCAACCGGTTCCAAACTCTGCGGTAACCAGACGCGCACGCCCATCTCGGCCAGCATGGCGCGTTGACGGGTGTCGAGGTTCAGAGTCATGGGGCTTGGGTTCACAGTTTCAAAGACATGACCACCGCGTCTTCGCGTTGGCCTTGGTGGGCGGGGTAGTAATTTTTGCGCTCACCCACGCGACTGTAGCCGTAACGGCTGTAGACCTGAATCGCTCGGGCATTGCTTTTGCGCACTTCAAGCCAAATGCAGTCCGCTTGCTGCCCACGCGCCCACAGACGCAGCGCATCGAGCATGAGCACCGACAGGCCTTGGCCTTGGTAGGCGGGCGCGACGGTGATGTTGAGCAAATGCACCTCTTGCACGCCTTGCATGGCGACAAAATAGCCCAGCAATTCTTTGTCCGCCCACAAGGCGCTCAAGTGGTAACCCGATTTGAGCGAGTCGGCAAAATTGCCCCGCGTCCACGGATGCGAATAAGCACGCTGCTCAATGCTCACCACCGCGTCGAGCATGTTTTCATGCACGGGTTCTAGCCGAACTTCAGGTTGGAGCACGGCGTTCATGCAGCCACCTGTTTGGCGATTTCGCGCTCGGCGGTGGTTTGCGCCACTTTGTCGCGGATGTACAAGGGCAGCGCCAATTCGGGCGCGACGGCCAAACCTTGTTGCCACGCCTGCACGGCCAAGCGCGTGAGGGCGGCGGCAGTCGGCCCAAGCAAGATTTTTTCTTCGGGCAACTGGTCAGGCCAGCGGCCAGCGTAGACCTGCCACGCATTGCCTGCGCAGACAAAATTTGCGCCCCAAGCGGCGGGTGGCGTGGCGTCTTGCGGGCTTTGTAATTGCGGGGCTTGGGCTTCTTGCCAAACGCCGTCTTGGTAGACATAGGCAGCGGTGTAGACCTGATCCATGCGGGCGTCGAGCACCACCCACACTTGGCTCACGGGCGTGGTGCTGTTGAAACGGGCTTCTTCGGCCACAGCCAGCAAGGTGTCGATTGGCAAGACGGGAATCTCTGCACCAAAGGCCAAACCTTGTGCCAGCGAACACGCCGTGCGCAAGCCCGTAAAAGCGCCCGGCCCGCGACCAAACACCACGGCCGTCAGGTCTTTGAACTGCAA